>JAIXLO010000139.1 GCA_026931325.1 Chitinophagales bacterium
ACATTATACACCTTCCTATCAATACAATAATAACCCTTACCCTTTGGAATGTTTTGATTGTATATATGGAGATAAAAATGTTTATAGCACAGTAAGAGATTTATTTTTATGGGATCAAGCATTATATAATAATAAGTTTATAAAATCAACAACTATTGCAAAAGCTTTTACACCATATAGTAATGAAAGATTTAGTTATAGAAATTATGGTATGGGCTGGCGTTTGTATATTGATGGAAAAGATACTGTTGTTTATCATGGAGGTTGGTGGCATGGTAATAATAGTTTACTTACAAGACTTATACAAGATACTGCAACTATTATTGCTTTAGGCAATAAGTATAATAGAAATGTTTATAATGTAAGACAAGTTGCATCAATATTTTCTTCTGATAAAATTAGAGAGTTTGATTTTTAGATCTCAATTGACTTTTTAATTATTAATGTATAGCAGTTACATTAACCTTTTCAATTCCCTTAAGAGTTAGTTTTATATTTCTGTCTCTTGCTTTATTATCATATTCACTAATAATTTCTAAAATATCATAGTCAATAAAATTACACTCACTACCATCAATAGTTAATTTGCTGTTTTCAGGAATTTCATCTAATATTTTTCGTAAATTAACTTTATTCAGAAATGTAACATTGCTATTGAGCTTTATTAAGTAAGTGTCTATATTATTTTCAATAGTTTCGGTTATTTTATATTCTTCTTTAAAATTATTACGAACAATAAAATAAAATGAAAATAAAAGGCCTATACTTACACCAATTAATAAATCTGTAAAAAGAATAACAAAAATTGTAACAATAAAAGGTAAAAATTGTTTCCATCCTAAACTCCACATATTTCTAAAGAGTTTTGGTTTTGCAAGATTATAACCAGTAGCTATAAGTATTACAGATAGTGAAGCATAAGGTATTTTATTTAATAAGAAAGGAATTAATAAAACTGCTAATAAAAGAAAAAGCCCATGTGTAAAAGCTGAAAGCTTTGTTCTAGCTCCTGCATCAACATTTGCAGAACCTCTTACAACCACTGCAGTTATTGGAATTGCCCCTAACAATCCACAAACAGTATTACCAATTCCTTGTGCTACAAGCTCTCTGTTTATTGGAGTAATTCTATTTCTTCTATCTAATTTATCAATTGCTTCAATACAAAGGAGTGTTTCAAGTGATGCAAGTAATCCAATAATTAATCCATCTTTTAAAATTAGAGGATGAGAAAAAAGGTTGGAGAAATTTGGAAAAGAAATATTAGAAAAAATATCAGAAGGAATATTTACTAACTGTGTTTTATCGAGAGCAAGGTTTGAATTTATATTTATAAAAAACAAGTTTGTAGCAACACCAAATAAAACTACTAAAAGTGGAATTGGTATTAATTTAAACTTTTTAGTAGCTGGAACTTGTAATAAAATATATGGTATAATGGATATTAATGTAACAATAATAACGCCACTTGAAATATGATTATTGAAGTTGATAATATTATGTTGAAATCCTCTAATAGTAAATATTTCAAGAAATCCACTTGTCCAAAAATCAGGTAGATTATAACCTAGTGCAATAGGAATTTGTTTTGAAATAAGCATGATACCAATAGCAGCCAACATTCCTTTAATAACAGAAGAAGGAAAATAATTTGCTATAGTTCCTAATTTTAAAATACCCAAAATAATTTGAAATAATCCAGCAATAATAACTGCAAGAAGAAATACTTGATAACTACCAAGTGAAATAATAGAAGTTGCAACAACAGTTGTTAACCCTGCAGCAGGACCAGAAACTGCAAGTTGTGAACCACTAATAAGTGCAACAACTAAACCTCCAATAATACCTGATAATAATCCTGAATAAAGTGGGGCACCAGAAGCTAAAGCAATACCTAAACAAAGTGGTAAAGCAACAAGAAAAACAGAAAGCCCAGCAGGTAAATCATATTTAAGCCAAATTAATCTGTAATATTTTATTGTTCTTTTCACTTTATTGGTGTAAAATTTTGAGTAGCAAAGGTAGAGGAGTAAGACAATTACTTGCTAACTAATAAATGAATAGGTAAAAATTATTTTTTTAGCTGATTAAGTTTTTCTAAAGCTTTTGTTAGTTCATTAGGTTTATTAGTTCCTATTAAAACTTTCTTTTTGTTATTAAACTCAAGTTGCAAGCCAATATTACCATAAACATTAAAAGCTTTACCTTTTCCAGATAAGCTAAATCTTATACCCCATCCTCCATATTCTTTTAATGGTTCATATTGTCTTATATAAATTTTGGATAATTCATTCCAAGCATAGTGTTTAAACTTTAGATGAAAAGGGAAAAACCGAAAATAAATTCCATCATTCTTAATGAAAGTTTCAAGATTTACATTAGCAAAGATTATATTTATTAATAAAAGTAGTCCAACAGCTATTATTAATCCTTGATTAGTCATTGGCTTATCACCAAATTGTTTTCCTAAAATAACTTGTATAAAAAATCCTAATAAAAATATTCCATCAACTATAAGTATTATTATCCACAGCCACCATTGCCTAAACTTTTGTATTTCTTTAAATAAAATTTCATTGCTCATACTAATAATACTTTCTTTTTTTAAAAAAAATGTCAGCTTGAGCTTGTCGAAAGCAATTGAATAGAACGATTAAATTGTTCAGTCTTCGATAAACTCAGACTGACAACTCATTACTTAAATAACCAATCAACTTAAAAAAAATAAAATGTCAACTTGAGCCTGTCGAATGCAATTGAGTAGAACGATTAAATTATTCAGTCTTCGATAAACTCAGACTGACAAATTATTCCTTAATTAACTAAAAAGCTATTTAATATAGTTTAAAGAATCTGCAACATCGCCACAAGTAAGCATGTGCTTTGGTAAGTATGGGTTTTTAATATCAGAACTACGACTTAACCAATAACCATTCGGGTCTCCATCTTCAAAAGCCATTGGGCAATGTTGATGATATACTATTTCTCTATCGTACTGTACAATTCTTGCTAAATTATATACATGTTCTGTTAGCATATTAAAAGATTTTCTTTTAGTTAATAAATCTTTTTGTGCTAATAAACTTTTAGCTTCAGAACTTATACTTTGTGCAGTAGATTTTGCATTTTCTGCAATACCAGTATCTCCTTGTAATTCATCTATTTTAAGGCTATCGATAGCAGCTATTAATTGCTTTGCATAGCTTTCAATCATTTCATTACTTTCAGTTATAAAATTATCTTTTAAATGAAAATAAGCGTCCATTACATTTTTAAAAGAAGCGTTAAATGCATCAGAATTTTTACTTTTGCTTAATGGTGCTGCTGGTGTAGGTTCTTCTATAACTGGTTTATCATTACTACTACCGCAAGCAACTACTAATAACAACGAAGCATATAAAAATATTTTTTTCATAAATAATTATTTTAAAACTGTAGTGCCAAAAGTAATGTATTTGAATGTAATCAAAAAGATAATAAGCTACAAAGATTTTTAACTAATTATTTTTATTACCAAAATTATGTTCAACCAATTTCCATAAAATAACTCCAGCAGCAGTTGCTACATTTAACGAGTGTTTCATACCAAGTTGAGGAATTTCTATACAACCATCACAAACTTCTATAACTGCTTGTTGTACGCCTTCTACTTCATTACCAAAGACTACAGCAATTTTACGATATTCTGTAGCATTGAATTTTTCCAAAGAAATACTTTCATCAGTTTGTTCAATTGCAAAAACAGAATAGCCATTTATTTTTAGTTCTTGTACAGCATCTACACAATTATTATAATGTATCCAAGAAACTGTATCAGTTGCACCTAAAGCAGTTTTTGCCATTTGTTTGTGTTCTGGTGTTGGCGAATAACCACAAATACATATAGCTTCAATTAAAAAAGCATCTGCTGTACGAAAAATGCTACCAACATTATATACACTTCTTATGTTATCAATTACAACAATGATAGAATTTTTTTTTGCCTGCTTAAATTCTTCAACAGATTTTCTGCCTAATTCAGCCATACTTAATTTACGCATAAGGCAAAAACTTTTTTAAATATTTTCTATAATAGCTAAACAAGTTTTAATTAATTTTTCTACAGCAGCAGCACTGTCTTTACTAAATTCTTTTCTTACTCTATTAGCAATTATAACATTAATACTTAAACATTGATGACCTAATAATTTTCCTAGACCATATATAGCACTTGTTTCCATTTCAAAATTGCTGATACGATGATTGCCAAAAGAAAAACTTGTAAGGTTATCTACTAAAGTTGGATTTGAAATTCCTAATCTTAAAATTCTTCCTTGAGGACCATAAAAACCAGGGCAGGTAACTGTAATACCTCTATGAAAACCTTCTACAAAATGCTTGATAACATTAGCACTACAAGAAGAAATATAAGGTTGAATATTCCCTGTAAGTTGTGTGTGTGCAACAAAATGTTGAAGAAGTTGTTGTTCTTCCATATTCATTTCAAGTCTATAAAAGTTTAGAAGATTATCTAATCCTAAGCCATGAGTACCTGTTACTAAACTATCAACAGGAATATCTGCTTGTAACGAGCCAGAAGTGCCTAAACGAATAATGGTTAAAGGTGTGTGTATAGGTTTTATAGTACGTGTTGTAAAGTCAATATTTTTTACAGCATCTAATTCGTTTAATGCAATATCAATATTATCTGGTCCAATACCAGTTGAGATAACTGTAATTCTTTTTTTCCCTACATAACCTGTGTGAGAAATAAATTCTCTGTGTTGTCTTTTTACTTCTATCTTATCAAAATATTTACTTACAACTGCTACTCTATCTGGGTCTCCAACAGTTATAACAGTATCAGCCAATTCTTCTGGTGCTAAATCAATATGATAAATAGCACCACGGTTGTTAATGATTAATTCAGATTCTTCTATTCTATTCATAAATAAATTTTTTAGTTTATCTAAAATGTAATGGGTAAAGATAAATTATTGTTGTGGAAGAGAAAATATTAATCTACCGATTTTATAACACCATCTTGTTTTGTTATGAAATATAATTTTTTATTTTCAAAATAATCAATACTTGGTATTTCATTATTATCAAGTACAGGTTGGATATTGAAGTCTGTAAAGGCCTTAAAATTATTTTCCACTGATAAATAATTCATAAAGTCTGTAGGATATTTAATTAATAAATGACAGAAAAAGTAAGTTGCTTCATAGCCTTTTAAAAACCAATCGCTGGCACGTGCAAAAAATTTATCCCTATATATATCTGTCAAATATTTTCCAAAGCCTTCTTCTCTTTTAAAATAGTAAGGAGTTGAATAAACAATTTCTATTCCTTTTGTTACTTCATCCAATGATGGTTTATTAAAATCTTTTATTGCATCCCATGTTGGCATTCCTACTGCAATAGTATTTATTTTTTTAAGTTCTGTAAGATTGTTTACTAATCTTATTCCAAAATTTTCATTTACACTACCACATATTACAACATTTTGTTTAAGGCTATCTAAAGAATTTCTTAATTGTTGTATAGTAAAAGTATCAGACAATTCAACTATCTTGTATTTTAATGGAGTTGCATCTGTAGCATTTTTCATTGCAGAAAAAATATTAGCAATTTCATTTTCTAATTTTCCTTTACGTTTTATGTAAACAATGTTTTTATCACCATATTTTTTTTGAACATATTTATATAATCCTTCAACGTGTGTTTGCAATGTTGAATTTAGAATAACAAAATATGGGTTATCTTCTACTCCACCATTGTTAGGATATGTTGCAGAGATAATTGGAATATTTTTTTGTTTAGCAAAATCTGCTAAAGGTTTTATTTCAAATCTATCTTTAAAAGAAACTATTATTAATGAAACGCTATCCCAAACTTTTTGAGCTAATATTTTTTTAAGTGGAAATGTGCTACTCTTAGTATCATAAAAAATTATTTCTAAAGGTATTTGTTCTTTTTGTAAAGTATCAATTGCCATCATTACACCATTATAAAAATCAAGGCCAGGCAAAATATTTCTTGGTAAAGTATTACCAGTAATTTTAAAAACATTTCCTGAAAATGCTGAGTCAATATAAATAGGTGCTAATACAGCAACTTTATATACAGTTTTTGAAGTTGTATCGTTTGTTTGTGCCTTGCTCGAAAATGTTAATTGTAATAATATTGTAAATAGAAAAATATATTTCATAGCATACTAATAATGTTTTAAGATAGTATAAATATAATGCCAAAAAATGAAAAATTAAAAGATTATTCCCATTCAATTGTTGCAGGAGGTTTACTACTTATATCATATACAACTCTATTTATACCTCGAACGTTATTAATTATTTCATTAGAAACTTGTGCTAAAAATGTATAAGGCAAATGTGCCCAATCAGCAGTCATTCCATCAACACTTGTTACAGCTCTTAATGCAATTGTGTATTCATAAGTTCTTTCATCTCCCATTACTCCAACGCTTTTTACAGGTAATAAAATAGTAGCTGCTTGCCAAACTTCTTTATACAAATTTGCTTCTCTTAATTGTTGAATATAAATGGCATCTGCCTCTTGCAAAAGTTTTACTTTTTCTTCTGTTACTTCTCCTAAAATTCTAATAGCAAGACCTGGCCCTGGAAATGGATGTCTATTAATCATTTCAGCAGGAATACCTAATTCTAAACCAACTTTTCTTACTTCATCTTTAAATAAAAAACGTAATGGCTCTACTAAATTTAAGTGTAAAATATCTGGTAGCCCTCCAACATTATGATGGCTTTTTATAGTAGCACTTGGACCATGTACACTTATACTTTCAATAACATCAGGATAAATAGTTCCCTGACCTAAAAATTTTGCTTCACTCATTTTTTGAGCTTCCTTTTGAAAAACATCTATAAAAAGTTTTCCAATAGTTTTTCGTTTTTGTTCAGGGTCTGTTTTGTCTTTTAATTGTTCATAGAATAATTGTTTAGCATCTATACCTTTAACATTCAACTGCAACTGCTGATAGGTTCTTAGTACTTGCTCAAATTCATTTTTTCTGAGTAAGCCATTATCTACAAAAATACCATGTAGTTTGTTGCCAATTGCTTTACTTATTAGCATTGCAGCAACAGTACTATCAACACCTCCACTCAAAGCCATAATTACATGAGCATCTCCTATTTGTTGCTTCAAAGCTTCAATAGTTTCTTGCACAAATGATGCTGGCGTCCAATTTTGTTTACAACCACATATTTCAATTAAAAAGTTTTTGATAATTATTTTTCCTTCTGTTGAATGATATACTTCTGGATGAAACTGTAAACCATACAATGGATTTGTATTAAAAGTATTTTTTTTAAATGCTGCAATAGGAATATTTTCTGTTGTTGCTAATTTTTCAAAATTTTCTGGAAGATATGAAATGCTATCGCTATGACTCATCCAAACTTGAGAATGATTATTTACATTTTTGAATAACACATCTTGCTGATTAATTTGTAATGCTGCACGTCCATATTCTCTTTTATTGCTTTTATCTACACTACCACCAAATTCTTTTGCAATTAATTGTGCTCCATAACAAATGCCTAAAACAGGCAACTGCTCTACCAATAAAGGTATATTTACTACAGGATTATTTGCATCATTTACACTAAATGGGCTACCACTTAAAATAATTCCTTTTAAAGAATTATCTATTGCAAATGGTTTGTTGTAAGGTATAATTTCACAATAAATATTTGCTTCTCTAACACTACGTGCAATTAGTTGTGTAAACTGACTACCAAAATCTAAAATGAGTATTTTTTCTGTCATTTAACGAAGATATGTTTTTGAAAGACAGTAAAATAATTTCTTATTTTAAAAACAACAACTCTCTATACTTTGGTAAAGTCCAATCATCATCATTTACAAAACGTTCTAATTTATCTACATGATATCGTAAATCATTAAAGAAAGCTGCTTTTACTTGGCTACTGTAAGCAATGGCTTTTGTACGTGTATTTTCAATTTTGTTTACCTCTTTTCTTGCATCAACCAAAGCTTTTGTTTTTTGATGAACTGCTTGTATGTGTGTACTTATTTTTTGTAAAATAGCTAATTGTCCAGCATAGGTTTCTTCTGAAAAACCAGCAGCTTTGTGCCCATTAATATTGGTTAGTAATTTGTTTTGATAATTTATAGCAGCTGGAATAATATGGTTTAAAGCTAAATCTCCCATTACTCTTGCTTCTATTTGAACCTTTTTAATATATTTTTCTAATTCTATTTCGTGTCTTGCTTCTAATTCTTGATAAGTGAAAACTTTATTATTGCTAAATAGTTTTTTTGCTTTATCAGAAATCATTGCATCTAAAGCCAAAGGTGCTGTAGCAATAAAAGATAAACCTCTTCTTTCTGCCTCATGATGCCATGCTTCACTATAACCATCTCCTTCAAATAATATTTTTTTACTTTCTTTAATATACTTCTGTAAAGTTTGTAAAATAGCAATTTCTTTCTTCTCTCCTTTTTCAATTAATTTATCAACATCTATTTTAAAATTTTTCAAAGTTTCTGCCATAATTGTATTTAATACAGTCATTGCATTAGCACAATTTGCACTTGAACCAACAGCTCTAAATTCAAATTTATTTCCTGTAAATGCAAAAGGAGATGTTCTATTTCTATCAGTATTATCTAATAATAATTCAGGAATACTTTTATGAATGTCTAATTTTAAAATAGCTTCATCTTGCTCATCAAATTTATCACCAACTCTTTGCTCTACTTCATCTAAAACTTTTGATAAATATTCTCCTACAAAAACAGAGATAATTGCTGGAGGTGCTTCATTAGCTCCTAATCTATATTCATTTCCTGCACTTGCTATTGATGCTCCTAATAAATCGGCATAATCATGTACAGCTTTAATAGCATTAATAAAAAAGGTAAGAAACATTAAATTGGTTTTAGGAGTTTTTCCTGGTGCTAATAAATTTACTCCAGTATCTGTACTCATGCTCCAATTATTGTGTTTGCCACTTCCATTAATTCCTGCAAAAGGCTTTTCATGTAATAAAACTCTTAGTTTATGTTTATGAGAAACTCTTTCCATTACATCCATTAAAAGTGTGTTATGATCTACTGCAATACTTACTTCTTCATATATAGGAGCACACTCAAATTGTGATGGGGCAACTTCATTATGTCTTGTTCTTAAAGGAATACCTAATTTATAAGCTTCTGCTTCAAAATCTCTCATAAAAGAAAGTACTCTTTCGTGAATAGAACCAAAATAATGATCTTCTAATTGCTGACCTTTTGCTGGCAAAGCACCAAAAACTGTTCTTCCACATTGTACTATATCTGGTCTTGCATTTGATAAAGCTTCATCAATAATAAAATATTCTTGCTCCCAGCCTAATGTTGCTGTTACTTTAGTAATATTTTTATCAAAATAATTACATACATCTAAAGCACTTTTATTAAGTACCTCTAATGCTTTTAGTAAAGGAGCTTTATAATCTAAAGACTCTCCTGTATAAGAAATAAATATAGTAGGAATACATAGGGTTTTGCTATAACCAACTTCCATAATAAATGCAGGAGATGAAGGGTCCCAGGCACTATAACCTCTTGCCTCAAAAGTAGTTCTTAAACCACCACTTGGAAATGAAGAAGCATCAGGCTCTTGTTGTACCAAAGTACTACCATCAAATTCTTCAATAGGTGTTCCATCTCCTTTTAAAGTAAAAAAAGAATCATGCTTTTCTGCTGTTGTACCACTCAATGGCTGAAACCAATGAGTATAATGTGTAACACCTTTACTTTCTGCCCAAGCTTTTAAACCAATAGCAATTTGATTGGCTGTATATCTATCTATTTTTTTACCTCCCTTTATGCTATAACAAAGGCTTTTATATACATCTTCACTTAAATATTTTCGTGCCTTTTTTAGTGTAAAAACATTCTCTTCAAAAATGGCTGTAACTTTGGGAATTTCTATGGGTTTAATATCTTCAGCATTAATTAACGAATTAACAACTGTTCTCCTAATTGACATATTTTTTAATGTTTAAAGTGCAAATATTGACTATTTTTAATAAAATAATGAAATATTTTTTCAGTTTATAGTAAAATTAACGATAGATGTTAAAAATTATTGTACATATATTTATTTGTAATATATTCTAAAAATACTAAAAACTGTACTAAAAATTAATTATCAAATATGCCTTTATTCAACTAATAATTTGCTTTTTTCTGAAAAATTTTAAGTTTAATAAACCAAATAAAGGAGTAATTATAAAAGGCAAAGCAAAACTTCTATAACGAACTATTGCTCCAGAAAAAGTAACTGTATAACCTGCTATTAATAGCAAAGAAATTCCAAAAAATATACATGCATAAGTTGCAGGATGAACCTTCATATTTTTATTTCTATAAGAAAACAAAAAAACAATTAATAAGAATAAACTAAATGTTTCAAATGCAGCAGGTAAATAACTAATATTTTTAAGATCGTTAATATGTGGTCTTAAAAAAGACATATCAAAAGCTGTTGGCAAATAAGAAATAAAACTAAAAAAATTTGGTTGTAATTGAGGTAAATTAATTTCACTTCCTCCACTAAGTTGTATAAACTCATGTTGTTTGTTAGCTATGTATGCAGGAAAATTAATTGATGAACTTATGTAACCTGAAAGAAAGAAAATAAGAATTGCTAAATCATATACAATAATAAAAGTCAGTAGTGAATTATTAAATTTAGTTGAAATAAACCAAGTTATCAGAGCTAGAATTAATGCTAAACAAACATAATTTCTTAAGCTAAAAAGTAATACTAACAATACAATAATTGAAATACTTTTAGTAAATGAGAATTTATTTGTAATACCATTATAAAAGAAATAAATAGTCATTCCTGTAATAGAAAATATTAACCCATCTCTATGAATACCACTACTCCAAAATAAAAATGATGGAATAAAAAAAATAGGAATTAAAAGCCATAAGCCCTTATCAGGGAAAATGGATTTCATTACTCTGTAAAATCCAATTAAACCAAAGAAGAAAAAGAAATTAAAAAAGATAATATTGACGTAATAATTTTTAAATGAAAAAACATTACATACAGCTAATAGTTTTATAACAATATTACTTTTTAAATCGTTCCAATAAGAATCATTGCCAATAAATACATTTCCTATTTGATTATAGCCAAAAGAAAATAAATCTTTCAAAAAATAAATTGGTTGTTTAAGTAACATATCAGTTTCTGCAATGCTATATTCAAAGTATCTGAAGCTATCACTATCTGCATGATAAGAAGGTTGCATATAAAACATTGCATAAATCAAGCCTGCTAAAATTTTTACAATAAAAAGTGTTATCAACAAAGTTTTACTAATACCTGAAGAAATAAAGAATTTTATTTTGGTAATAATAAAACTAAATAAAGCAAGATAAAATATGAATAACAAGTAATACACCAATAAAATTTATAACTAATTAAAAAATTAAAAACTTATTTCAATAGTTTTATTGTACCAACTCAAACTTTTTCGTAGAAGTTGGTAAATCTATTTCACTTGTTAGCTTAGTTAAATACTGAATTAAATTAGTTGCTTCTTGTGGTGGCATCATAGATTTTAAATATGTTTTTTTGCCATTAGCATAAATAATGATTGTTATAATAGGAGCATCACAACAATCAACATTTGGAAAAACTAATTTTTCGTAATTACTTTCTTTAATTGTTTTCATTAAATTTTTAAAATCATAGTTACTCATTTTTCCTTCAAATGCACCAGAGTTTTCAGCATTCTCCTTGCCTCTTGATTCAAAAAATTGTCGTTGAACTTTAGTATTTTTATCAGCAGTAACTTCAAGGTACAAACTCGGGCAAGTGCCAAAGCATAAAGTAGAATTAAAAATAATTTTCTCAAAACCTTCAACAGAATATTTTGTACTTACACAACCTGTAAATAAAAAAAATGTTGCAACAATAAAAATTGTTTTCAGTTTAAAAATTCTATAACTCATAAAGTTTATTTTAAGCAATATTACAATACGCCATAAAGATATAATTCAATAGATTAAATAGTTTTATTTTAGCTAATTAGTTTAATAATATTATGCTTTTATTTGGGATAGATAACTTGCTTATACAAAACCCTTTGTGGAAAAAACAAAGAATTGCTTTAGTAACAAATCATGCAGCTACTAATAATTGCTTAATACCAACAAGAAAAATTTTACTACAAAATGGTTTTAATATCACAAAACTTTTTTCGCCTGAACATGGCTTAAACATGAAAGGTGCAGATGGAGTAAGCATAAATAATAGTGTTGATGAATTAACCAATTTACCAATCATTAGTTTGTATAATCAAAAACTAAAACCAACAGAAGAAGATTTAAAAAATATTGATTTGGTTTTGTTTGATATACCCGATATTGGTTGTAGATATTATACTTATTTGTGGACAATGACTTATGTATTAGAAGCTTGTGCAGTTTATCAAAAGCCAATTATTATTTTAGATAGACCAAATCCTATTTCTGGTAATTTATTTTTAGCAGAAGGAAAAATGTTAGACGAAGAAAATTGTTCTTCTTTCATTGGTCGTTGGAGTATTCCTTTAAGGCATAGTTGCACTTTGGGTGAATTAGCTTTATACTTTAATGATAAAAAAAATATTCATGCAAATATTGATATTATTAAGTGTAAAAATTGGGAAAGAAATACATTTCATCCATCATGGAATATAGATTTTGTAGCAACATCTCCTGCAATAAAAAATTTTAATACTGCTTTATTATATGCTGGACTTGGTTTGTTAGAAGCAACAAATATTAGTGAAGGTAGAGGAACTGAGAAACCTTTTAAAATAGCTGGTGCAACTTGGATGAACAATAATGATATTTTAAAAATTTTTAATTCAATTCAAAACGAGGTGGAACTGAAACCTATTGAGTTTAAGCCAAACTTTAGTAAATATAAAAATGAAAATTGTTTTGGAGTAGCATTTACTATTAAAGATTATGCAACTTATCATCCTGTTTATACTTCTATACTTTTTATAAAGCTAATTAAAGAAATACATCAGCAAAATTTTTCTTGGAGCAATTATCCAACTCTTGTAAACCCAACTGGAGAAAATCATTTGGATAAATTGTTAGGTGTTTCTGATAGTGAAAAAATTTTTGATTTACCAATGCAAATATTTCTACAAAGAATAGAACAAATAGCTGCTGTACCAGAATGGAGAAAAGAAATTTCAAACTTTTTATTATATCAATAAAGAATTGATTAGATATAACATCTGTTAAAAATAATTTCTTAATCAAAAACTTCTTATTCTTGTGTATGTTTGTAACCTATAAAATTAATGTATGAAAAAAAATTTGTTGCTAATAGCTGTATTGTTTGTAGGAATATTTAGTAATGCACAACAAAAGTCTTATAAAATAGCTATCATTGGTTTTTATAATTTAGAAAATTTTTATGATACTGTTGATAATCCTCGTGTAAACGATGAAGAGTTTTTACCTTCTGGTCCAAGAAATTATAATAGCAGTATTTATTGGGATAAAGTTGGAAAATTAGCAACAGTTATTTCTAAAATTGGCACAGATGATAAACCAGAAAGTTTAAGTCCAGATGGTGTTGCAATTTTAGGTGTTGCAGAAGTTGAAAATGACACCGTATTAACAGATTTGGTAAATCATCCATTAATTAAAAAAAGAAATTATCAAATAGTACATTATGATAGTAAAGATGCTCGTGGTGTTGATGTTGCAATGTTATACAATCCAAAATATTTTAAAGTTGAGGAAAGTAAACCATTATTTGTAAAACTACCTGGTGGTTCTAAAGATGCCTATTATACAAGAGATGTTCTTTGGGTGAAAGGAAAACTTGATGGAGAAACAATTCATTTATATATCAATCACTGGCCAAGTAGATATGGTGGAGAAGAACGTAGTGCCCCAGCACGTGAAGCTGCTGCATTGGTTTGTAAAAAACATATTGATAGTATTGCTGCTGCTGATGGAGAACAAAAAGTGATTATTATGGGCGACTTAAATGATGACCCAATTAATGCAAGTGTGACAGAAGTTTTAAGAGCTAAAGGAAAAATAAGAGATGTAAGAAAGGGTGGTTTGTATAATCCCTGGACAGAAATGTATAAAAAAGGTTATGGTACTTTAGCTTATCAAGATGCTTGGGGTTTATTTGACCAAATTATTATTTCTTATCCTTGGCTGGATAAAGAACAAACAGGATTTTATTTTTTCAAACAAGCTATTTTTAATAGAGAATTTTTAACTGAAAATAAAGGTCGTTATAAAGGTTACCCAATGAGAACTTGGGATGGTAATACTTACAGAGGAGGCTATAGTGACCACTTCCCTACTTATTTAGTTTTTCTAAAGAAAATATAATTCAATCTATTGTTTTGATATAGAAGATAAATTATGTTACAACAAACAAAGAAATATTTTCTCTATTTTACTTTATTTATTTTATTAGCGTGTAATAACAATGATAATAAAGAGAAGACAAATAGTAATTATGATGTTCAACAATTGCATTATAATTTAATCAACATCTATCCACATAATGAAAGCTCTTTTACAGAAGGATTAGAATGGAGAAATGGTTTTTTATATGAAGGTACTGGAGATACAGAATATCAAGGTAATAGTAAATTAGCTAAAATAGATTTAGCTACAGGGAAAGATGTACAAAAAATTCAGTTATCAAAACAATATTTTGGTGAAGGAATAACAATACTTAATGGAAAAATTTATCAGCTAACATATAAGGAGCAAAAGTGTTTTGTGTATGATGAAAAAACTTTTAAGTTGTTAAAAGAATTTAATTATGAAGGTGAAGGTTGGGGAATGACAAATGATGGGCAACACATAATTATGGGCGATGGGAGTAATAAATTATATTATAGAGATCCTGAAACATTTAATATCACCAAAACACTAAGTGTTAGTAATAATTATGGACCATTAGGAAGTATTAATGAATTAGAATTTGTAAAAGGATTTATTTATGCTAATGTGTGGACTACTTATAAAATTGTAAAAATAGATACAAGCTCAGGCAAAGTTGTAGCAGAAGCCAATTTAGAAGATTTACTCAATAAGTATGCACCAGAAGATTTAAGCAGAAAAATAGATGTAATGAATGGTATTGCTTATGATAGTGTTGGCAATCGATTTTTTATAACAGGAAAATATTGGTCTAAAGTTTTTGAAATACAACTCAACTAAATTTTCTGTAAAACATAAATGATAGAACTGCATCTTTTAACATCAAATAATGTTTTAAAATTAGAGATGCATCCATTAATAACAGCCATTAAAAAATTTTCTTGTCCTGTTTGATATTTTTCACTTAACATACTTATATAAAAACTATCAAACCACATAGCTTTATAAGCAGTAATTAAAAAATTATATTTCTTAGCTAAAAAATCAATGCTATTTGGAGAAAAATGATATAGGTGGCGTGGTACATCATAAGCAGCCCAGTATTTTTTATACATGATAGCATCTGCACTTGTATAATTTGGTACAGCTATAAATAATTTTCCATTCGGTTTTAGTAGCTCATAAAATTTTTGCATATAACCATGTAAATCATGTACATGCTCTAATACATGCCACAAAGTAATTGCATCATATTGTTCTTTTTCTAAGTTGTAAAGAGTGTTTGCTAATTGAAAATTATAATTAAATTTTTGAAAAGCAATTTTTCTTGCAGTCTCATCTGATTCAAGGCCTTTTACTTGCCAACCTGCATCTTGCATAACATTTACAAATGCTCCAGTACCTGCACCAATATCTAATAAATTTCCTTTTTTAATTTTTGTTTGTTGCTCTATTAATGCTCTTTTAGATTTTAAAGTAAATTTTCTTATAGTATGATACAGTTTATTAATAATTCCTTCATTAGTGTCTGAATGAGAAATATAATCAACAGATTTGTAATAAGGGCTAATTGAATTTTCATCAGGTATATCTTGCGTAAACCTTATACTACAAGAGTTGCACTGCCAAACAGGAAATGTTTCTTTGCTTACTGTATAATCTTGTACTAATAAAACTTCCTGTATATCAAAACCATTACAACAGGGACAAGATGTTTGATGAATAATAACAGACATACAACAAATAAACGAAAGAAATTTTTATCAAAAGAAAAAAGCCCCACAAAATGCAGGGCTTTTTATTAATTTATTTTAAACCGAAAGCTTTTTTTACTTTAGGAACATAATCTAATTTTTCCCAAGTAAATAATTCAACTTTCATTTTTTTAACTTTTCCATCAGGCGTAACAAAAGTTTTTTCTACAACTTCATTATTACGTCCCATGTGTCCATAAGCTGCAGTTTCGCTATACATAGGAGTACGAAGTTTTAAACGTTGTTCAATAAAGTAAGGACGCATATCAAACAAACCTTCAACAATTTTTGCAATTTGTCCATCAGTCATATTTACTTTAGCAGTGCCATAAGTATTTACATTAATTGAAGTTGGCTTTGCTACACCAATAGCATAAGAAACTTGTACTAAAACTTCATCAGCTACACCAGCAGCAACTAAGTTTTTAGCTATATGTCTTGTAGCATAAGCAGCACTTCTATCTACTTTACTTGGATCTTTACCACTAAATGCACCTCCTCCATGAGCTCCTTTCCCTCCATAAGTATCTACAATAATTTTTCTACCTGTTAAGCCTGTATCACCATGAGGGCCACCAATTACAAACTTACCAGTTGGATTGATATGATATTTGATATTATTATTAAAAAGCTTTGCATACTTTTTATATTTAGCTTTTACACGAGGGATTAAAATTTCAATAATATCCTTTTTAATTTTAGCCAACATTTTTTCTTCAGTATCAAAATCATCATGTTGAGTAGAAACAACAATTGCATCAATACGAACTGGTTTATTATTATCATCATACTCTAATGTAACTTGGCTTTTTGCATCAGGACGTAAATATTTTATTTGTTTATTTTCTCTTCTTAATGCTGCTAATTCAATTAAAATTTTATGAGCTAAATCTAAAGCCAAAGGCATATAACTTTCTGTTTCATTATTTGCATAACCAAACATCATACCTTGGTCGCCAGCACCTTGTTCTTCTTTCTTTTTTCTATCAACGCCTTGATTAATGTCTGCACTTTGTTCATGAATGGCAGATAAAACACCACAAGAATGTGCTTCAAACATATATTCACTTTTAGTGTAGCCAATTTTTTTAATTACACCACGAGCAATATCTTGAACATCTAAATAGGCTTTAGATTTTACTTCACCTGCAAGTACTACTTGACCTGTAGTTACTAATGTTTCACAAGCTACTTTACTATTTGGGTCAAATGCTAAAAAGTTATCAATTAATGCGTCTGATATTTGATCTGCAACCTTATCAGGATGTCCTTCAGAAACGCTTTCAGAAGTAAATAAGTAAGACATGAAATTTATTTTTTTAATGAGGTGCAAATATAAGAGTTGAATTGTTTATAAATTCAAAGAAATTATAAGATTAGGCTTAGATTTTAGTTAATTTAGTTGATTGAGGTAATTGAGTTGATTAGGAAAAAGTTGTCAGTCTGAGTTTATCGAAGACTGATAAATTAAACGTTCTACTAAATAGCTTTCGACAGTCTCAAGCTGACATTTCATTTTTAATAAAATAATTCTTTACTATAAATAGTGGTAAATAATTCTAGTAATTTTTAGTTGTATGATAAAGTTTATTGCTAATGTTTTAATTCTTTAGGTTTAGGCATATTTGAGATCGCAAATTTTCATCCTCTAACAAAATTAATAAAAAGTATAACGATAAATTTACAACTTCAATTTATTTGACAAAAGTTCTGTGTTATAGGTTACAATTTTTATTTCTTGTCTATTCTATTTTTTTTGTGAATTTACAGTATGGGTAATTACTACAACCATAAAATAAACTGTATTTTCCTTTTCGCATTACAAGATTATTACCACATCTTGGGCATATATTATTCTCAATTTTATGTAGCAATTTATGAATGTTATCAATATGTTGTTCGTTCGTCAATTGTGGGTTGTTTTTATATTCAATTAGTTGTGTATAAATTTGTTTAATCTCTATCTCTGAAAAGATTTCTTCTCTATCTTGTTTAAGCCAGTGTTTCATGTCAGAAATAGAACCTACATTAGCGTCAAAATATGTCATAATATTTGCAGTTGGAAAAACAATTATAGAAATAAAACAATCCTTTCTACCTAAAATTTTACTCAATGCATATATATGACTTTTATTTTGGAGTATTGGATTGTAAAACCGATATTTTTCTCGTCCGTATGACAAAACTTGTGTCCATTCCTTTTGATTGTCTTGACCATAAATTTGTCCTGAATAATTTTTTGTTTCTATAACGAAAATACCAGTTCTACAGATAACTATATGGTCTATTTGGTATGATTTAGTGTCAATATTTAACAACAAATCATTTATAACATATTTTTCGTTTGGGATGTCTTTACCCAAACTTAATTTAACTAAATACTCGCCTACTACTCCTTTTGTTTTAGGTAATTTAAAATAAAAGAATACAATCGTAAGAAATATAAGAATAAAAACTGTAATTATGACTTCCATTCTAATTTTAATTTTATTTCAATCCTACATTAAAC
>JAIXLO010000021.1 GCA_026931325.1 Chitinophagales bacterium
TTCATAAATACTATAAAGTGGTTCTATATATTCAATTTCATTAGCTTTTATTAAAGCTTGATTTAGGTTTTTTTCCGCATTATCCCAGTCAGCAAGCCCTATTTGAGCTAACCCAATATTTGCAAGACTACTAACTATGTCTTTAGGGTTATTTCGAATTTTCGATAATACTAGAGTTTTCTGACTATATAATAATGCACTATCATATTTTAGCTGAAACTGATAAGCACTTCCAATATTCATTAAAGTATTTAATATACCTAAAGTATCTTTGAGTTCTTCTTTAATTAAAAATGATTTTTTATAATATTCAACAGCTTTTGGGTAATCTTTTATTACTCTATAAACTAATCCAATATTATTAAACGATTTTGATATTAGTAATTTGTCTCCAAGTTTTTCTCTATAACTTAAAGCTTCAAAATTATTTGTAAGACTTAATTCATAAATTCCTCGTAAATAATAAGCCAATGCAATATCACTAATTGTGTTACTTAATAAAGCAGTTTGTCCTTCATTTAAAAATATTCTTTTTGCATGATTCAAATAAAAAAGTGCACTATCAAGATTCCCCTTGATATCATAAGCAATACCAGCAACTTTATAAAATTCACCAGTAACAATTGTGTTTGATAATTTAGTTCCTAATCTGATTCCTTCATTTGCATACATTATACTTTTATCAGGGTCATCTTCAGAAAATTTAATTGCGGCATTTTTGAGTAAATTAAGTTTTGTAATATTATCATCTAAGCTAAGCAATGAATCTGTTGCCTGCGAAAGCAAAGAGTTAAAAACTCCTTGCAGAATTATGAAAGTAAAAATTAAAAAGTATTTAAGTTTCATAGGCTTAGAGAAAATAAAATACATCAATAATTTAAAATTTTTAGGTTTACCTTAATAACTAAAAGTTATTAATACATTATTACAATAATACATTTTTACAACTTAAAATATATATTTTCTTCTATAATTTGTTCATTGAATTTGCATTAAATGTATTTATCCTAAAAAATATCTAACAATTAAAAGCTGCTTTATACAACTAATTACTGTTAGATATTAAATGTATTTTTTAGGGATTATTTTTTAGATAGCTTAAATCTTATTCCAGTATATATCATTCTTCCATAAATTGGTCCCCAAATAATTGAAGCATCAAAATAATTACTGAAAGGATTTGCAGCATCAATAATTGCATTTGATTGCATAAAATTTCCAATATTTTCTGCTCCTACATAAACTTCTAATCCATTATTCCACTGCTTTGCTATTTGTGCATTTGCTAAAACAAAAGATGGAGATTTATTTCCCATTTGTTTATCTATTGGATTGGTAGAAGTATTAGGTAATCTTTTTGAAGAAAGCCATTGCATGGTATAATCAAACTTCCAATGATTGTTGGTTTCATAAGCAAGATTAATGAATGCTCTATGTGCTGCTGTTAAAGGTTTTTGCATTAATGTTCCTTGATAAGTAGTTTTAACATCTAAAAATCTGTATGCTGCACGAATATCAAAACCAGCAAATAAAGGATAATTCACTTCTACCTGAACACTTGTAGAATATGACTTTCCATCAAGATTATAGAAAAATACTTTTTGTGCATTTGCATCAACATCTGTAACAATTTGATTTGTGAAATTAGTATAATAAGCATCTACACTTATAGAACCTTTTCTATTTCCTTGTTTAAAATTTTGTACAATACCTAAACCGTAATTCCATGCTTTTTCAGGATTTAATCCATAAGCATAATTATTATTTCCTTGAATAACAAAACTTCTTGCACTTGCCATTAAGCCTGTGTTTTCAGCAAAAATATTTGCTGTTCTAAAACCTGAACCAACTGATAATCTTACATCTGTATTATTAGTTGCAGCATATTTAACATGCAATCTTGGTGTAATTTGTGTGCCATAATTATTATGAAAATCTGAACGTAATCCTGCAACAACATTTAATCTTTCAATCCCACTAAAAGTATATTCAAAAAATAACCCTGGAACATTTTCTGTTCTGTTATAATTGTTTAATTTATATTCTTCTTTATACTCATCAAATTGCCAACTAATTCCTGCTCTGTATTTATGATTTGTATTGCCTATAATTGATTGATAAATTAAATTGGCATAAATGCTTTTTTGATTTCCATTATAAGGAGTTAAGCCATAATAAGAACTATTTTTATATTGTGTAGCACTAAGCATTAAGCCTATGCTCTTATACTTCTGTTGTGGAAATACATAACCAAGTTTTGTTTGAATTTCATATTGCTCTGCTTTTAAGCCTACACCATAAGCATTATTTGTAAATTTATCTTTTGAAGGATTAAAACGTACTTGACCAGCTTGTCTATCATCTTGTAATGCTTTAATAGCAGCTTGAAAAATGATTCCTTTATTATCAACATATTTCCAACGATTGATAATATTTATTTGTTGCCCTAATGGCAAATCAAGAAAACCATCTTTATTATTATCCACTTTCATAGAAGAAAGATTGCCATGTAATAACAAAGCAGTACTCCATTTGTTATTAAGTTTATGAGCTAGGTTTACATTAGCTTCTATTCTGCCCATATCGTTTAAGTAAGCATTAAGTAATAATTTTTCAGCAGCATCAGGCTTTTTTTCTTCTACATTTATTTGCCCTGCAATACTTTCATAACCATTAGCTACAGAGCCTGTACCTTTTGTAACTTGAATACTTTCAATCCAAGAACCTGGTATAAATGTTAAACCAAAACTTCCTGCTAATCCTCTTAATGATGGAATATTTTCAACTAACATTTGTGTATAGTTGCCAGATAATCCTAAAAGTTGAATTTGTTTCATACCTGTAACAGCATCTGCATAGCTTACATCTACAGAAGGGCTTGTTTCAAAACTTTCACTTAAATTACAACATGCAGCCTTAGTTAATTCTTTAGAGCTAATGTTTAAAGTATTTAAAGTGCTGATAGAAGAGATATAAGTTGATGCTCTTTTAGAAGTTACAACAACTTCTGTAAGATTTGTACCAGAAGCATTTTTTAAAATAATTTTCAATTCATCATAATTATTTACATGAATTGTATCAGACTTAAAACCAACATAGCTTACAACAATAGTTGCTGGCACTTCACAAGCTAATTTAAAAACTCCTGATTCATCTGAAGTAACAGTAAAATTATTATTTGTTAAACAACGAACTGTAGCACCTACAATTGGATTAATTTTTCCTTTTTTTGATTCTTCAAGAACAACACCAACAATTATATTATCATCATTATTTTCTTGTGTGTTAGTTGTTTCTGTTGATATTTCTGCTGTTTGATTTAAAGTTTCTCTTTTATAGTGGCAACAAGAAGGTAGCTTGTTATAAACATCATCATTTGCTTTAAATTCTTTTGTATCATGCCCAACAACTGCAAGACTTTGTTTTATTTTTGTTACAGAAGTTTTTAAAGAATCAAAACGTATAGTAAGCATTTTTGTATTTACATCCCAAGTTGCTTTTGAAGCTCCATTTTTTAGTGCAGTTTTTTCTATACGTTCTTTACACATTTCACAATTTCCCCAAACTTTAAATGTTTCTGTTTTTGCATTTTTCTTTTGGGCAAATGAGGCAACAGAAATAATGAGAGCTACTAATAAGAATAAATAATTTTTCATTGTATTTAATTTGATTTTTTACTGGAATAATAAAATAATGAGGTAAATGAATTGGTTGAATTCATTTAAAGTAAAAATCAAATTCTAAATGTGCAGAAAAGAATATTAGTTGCTACCGAACTAATTGAAGGAGGTTTATTATTTACAATAACCTTTTCAGCCTGTTGAAAGTTATTGCATGAAATTAGAACATTATCAAAAGCTGTAGATAATGCTAATGGTGCAGTGCAATTAAAATCATTTGAAGGAGTTTGTTGCTGATCTGTTTTTAATTGAAAGTGTATTTTTTTGTTTTTACAACAATCTTTCTTTTTATCGCCAGTGCATTTTGAAGCTTCTGCTGTTACGTGAATGGTTACTGTTTTTAATTTTCCACAGCAATAGAAATAATTTAGGCTTACTCCAAAAGAAGCAATGCTATAGCTGAAAAGAATTAATATGAGTAAACACTTTTTCATTAATTGCAAAAGTAAATAATTTTTTTTAGAAGTTTGTTATTGAATTGGTAAACTATATTATTAACCTAATACAACTGCCCCTAATGCTGGCAGATTAAGGGTTAAGAGATGTTTTTTCTCTTTTTTATTTTTAGTAATAACTTTAATTTCAGGATTAAATACATCACCAGTTCCCCAATATTCTTTATCATTACTATTAAAAATTTCTTTCCATTTATTTTTTCCTTTTACCATTATTTGCCAATTATATCTTACTGTTGGTGTCATATTTAAAATTACAATTACATCGTCATTGCTATTATTACCCTTTCTTTTGTATGATAAAACTGCTTCTGCTTTATGTTCTAAGTCAATCCATTCAAAGCCCTCAGGATTAAATTGTTTTTCATATAATGCAGGATGACTTCTATATAATTCATTTAATTTTTGAACGCAGTATCGCATACCACCATGACTAACTAAATCTGTTAATTCCCAATCAAGTTCTGTTTTATAATTCCATTCGGTTGTTTGTGCAAACTCATTACCCATAAATAAAAGTTTAGCACCTGGATGAGTAAACATATAAGTATATAACAATCTCAGGTTAGCAAATTTTTGCCAAGTGTCACCAGGCATTTTATAAATCATAGGGCTTTTGCCATGGACTACTTCATCATGACTAAAAGGTAACATAAAATTTTCATCATAAAAATACATCATGCTAAATGTAAATTCATCTTGATGAAATTGCCTGTAAATAGGATCAATTTTAAAATACCTTAGAGTGTCATGCATCCAACCCATCATCCATTTCATACCAAAACCTAAGCCACCATCATAAATTGGTTTGCTTATTTTTGGCCAATCTGTTGCTTCCTCTGCAATTGTTTGGATGTCTGGAAAATCTCTGTATAAAGTTTCATTTAATTCCTTTACAAAAGCAATAGCTTCTAAATTTCCATTGCCTCCATATTTGTTAGGCTCCCATTGTCCTGTTTTTCTGCTATAATCTAATCTTAACATTGAAGAAACTGCATCAACACGTAATCCATCAACATGAAATGTTTCGCACCAAAATCTTGCACTACTGATAAGAAAACTTTTTACTTCTCCTTTTTTATAATCAAAAACATAACTATTCCAATCGGGGTGATAGCCTTTTCTCATATCTGTATATTCATAAACATGAGAACCATCAAACATAAACAATCCATGAGCATCATAAGGAAAATGAGAAGGCACCCAATCTAATATTACACCAATACCTGCTTGATGAAAAGCATCAATCAAAGAAGCAAATTCTTCTGGTGTACCAAACCTACTTGTTGGTGCAAAATATCCAATACCTTGATAACCCCAACTTCCATCAAAAGGATATTCCATCACAGGCATAAGCTCAACATGTGTAAAACCCATTAGTTGCACATAAGGCACTAAACGTTCTTTAATTTGTTGATATGAATTGTAGGATTCTTCATTGTTTTTTTTAGGCTTCATCCAACTGGCTAAATGCACTTCATACACACTCCAAGGAGCATTTAATGAATTGTGTTTTCCTCTTTCATTCATCCATTTAGTATCGTTCCAATCATAATTTATTTTGTATGTAATACTTGCAGTATCTGGTCTTTTCTCCCAATAATTTGCAAAAGGATCTCCTTTATCTAATTTCAAACCTTTATAGCCTATGATGTGATATTTATAAGATTCTCCACATAAAATATTTGGAATAAAACCTTCCCAAATTCCACTTCCATCAGTTCGTGCTAATAAAAGATGAGCAGCAGTATCCCAATCATTAAATTCTCCTATAACTGAAACATAGCTTGCATTTGGAGCCCATACAGCAAAATAAGTTCCTTGCTTATTTAATACTTCTATTTGTTTATTACCAAATAATTTGTACAAACTGTAATGAGTACCATTTTTAAAATTTTTGATGTCCTCTTCTGTAAATAAAGAGTAATTCCAAACAGGACGATTTGTATTAACAAAAAATTGTTCTTCGTATTTGAGCTTTGATATTTGTTCACTTGAATGAACAACATTATTATTAGCTACAATATTTTGTTGAGATAATTTTTTATTACTTGATTTAGAAGAATATTTTTTTTTAGACATTTTACTTTTTTATAAAAAAATAAAATTACTCAAAAGTTTAGAAACTATAATACAAGTTTGCGTTTAGAGTTTTGTTAAGAATACTTCTAAACAATCATAAAAAAATAATCAGTAAACTATTAAATAAATTAATACTTCTACCCTTCTACATAACTTTCTACAGGTTCACAAGTACAAATTAAATTTCTATCGCCATGTGTATTATTAACTCTTGATACACTTGCCCAAAATTTATTTTGCATTACATAGTGTAAAGGAAATGCAGCTTGCTCTCTTGAATATTTATGATTCCATTCATTTGCACAAATGACAGCTTGTGTATGTGGTGCATTTTTTAAAGGATTATCTGCTTTATCAGCAGTTCCATTTTCTATTGCAGCAATTTCATTTCTTATAGAAATAAGAGCATCACAAAATCTGTCAAGCTCTGCTTTATCTTCACTTTCTGTAGGCTCAATCATAATTGTTCCTGCAACAGGAAAACTCATTGTTGGTGCATGAAAACCATAATCCATTAAACGTTTTGCTACATCTTCTGCTTCTATACCTGCTGTTTGTTTAAATGGTCTTAAATCTACAATAAACTCATGAGCACAAGTACCATTTGCACCAGTATATAAAATACTGTAATAATCTTTTAATCTTGCTTTCATATAATTAGCATTTAAAATAGCATATTCTGTTGCCATTTTAAGACCATCGTAGCCTAACATTTTTATATAAGCATAACTAATTAATAAAATAGAAGCACTACCATAAGGAGATGCTGAAACTGCACCAATATTTGAATTTTCAAATGTAACATGCCCTGGTAAAAATTGTGCTAAATGTTGTTTAACACAAATTGGTCCAACACCTGGTCCTCCTCCTCCATGAGGAATTGCAAATGTTTTATGTAAGTTTAAATGACAAACATCTGCACCAATAATTCCTGGACATGTTAAACCAACTTGTGCATTCATATTTGCACCATCCATATAAACTTGCCCACCATTATCGTGTACAATTTTGCAAATTTCTTTGATACCTTCTTCAAATACACCATAAGTACTTGGATAAGTAACCATTAATGCTCCTAAGTTTTCTTTATATTGTTCTGCTTTAGCTTTTAAATCTGCAATATCAATAGTTCCATCTTCATTGCTTTTTACTACAACTACCTTCATCCCTGCCATCACAGCACTTGCTGGATTGGTTCCATGTGCAGAAATTGGAATTAACACAACATTTCTATGAGCATTATTATTTGCTTTATGATATTGCATAATAGTTAATAATCCTGCATATTCTCCTTGAGCTCCACTATTAGGTTGTAAGCTACAAGCATCGAAGCCTGTTATCTTGCATAAGAAATCTGATAGTTCTTGTATAACTTGTTTTATTCCTTCTGCTTGATTGGTAGGAATAAATGGATGTAACTGACCAAATTCTGCCCAACTAACAGGAATCATTTCTGTTGCTGCATTTAATTTCATGGTACAGCTACCCAAAGAAATCATACTTGTATTTAAAGAAAGATCTTTATTTTCTAATTGCTTTAAATAACGCATCATTTGGCTTTCACTTCTGTATGTATTAAATACAGGGTGTGTTAAATATTCAGATGTTCTTGTAGCATAAGAAGGAATTGATATAAGCATACTATCACTAACAAATTCAATTTCAGCTTCATCTTTTCCTAAACTTTCTGCAAACACATATACAATATCTAAAACATCTTTTTGTGTGGTAGTTTCATCTAAACTTATGCCTATTAAATTTTCATTAATATAGTGGAAGTTGATTTGATGTTTTTCTGCAATGCTCTTTATTGTTGAAGAATTTGCTTCTACTGCAATTGTATCAAAATAAGCAGAGTTACTATTTTTAAATCCTAATTCTTGTAAACTATTGCTTAATACTTGTGTTAATAAGGCAACTCTTGAAGCAATGTTTTTTAATCCATCAGCTCCATGATATACAGCATACATGGCAGCCATATTTGCCAACAAAGCTTGAGCTGTACAAATATTACTGGTTGCTTTTTCACGTTTAATATGTTGCTCTCTTGTTTGTAAAGCCATTCGTAAGGCTCTATTTCCTTGAGCATCTATACTTATGCCAATAATTCTCCCTGGTATGCCTCTTTTAAATTCATCTTTTGTAGCAAAGAATGCAGCATGAGGTCCACCAAAACCAAGAGGTACACCAAAGCGTTGAGAGTTACCAACAGCAGCATCTGCACCTAACTCAGCAGGAGAAGTTAATAGTGTTAATGCCAATAAATCTGTAGCCATTACAACATAGCCATTTATAGCATGTACACTATTTATAAAATCTCTATAATCTTCTATTGAACCATTGCTGTTTGGGTATTGAATAATTGCACCAAAATAACTTTCATCTAAAAAAGTATTTTTATAATTGCCATAAACAAGTTCAATGTTTAAAGGAGTTGCTCTTGTTTTTAAAACATCTTTTGTTTGAGAAAAAATATGCTCATCAACAAAAAATTTTTTCTTTTTTTCTGTATCACCATTATGGTAAAACATGCTCATTGCTTCAGCAGCAGCAGTAGCTTCATCTAATAAAGAAGCATTGGCTAAAGGAAGACCTGTTAAATCAGATACCATTGTTTGAAAGTTGAGTAAACTTTCTAAACGACCTTGACTAATTTCTGCTTGATATGGCGTGTATTGAGTGTACCATCCTGGGTTTTCAAAAACATTTCTAAGAATTACGTTAGGCGTAATAGTGTTGTAATATCCTTGCCCAATATAGGTTTTATAAATTTTATTTTTTGATGCTATATGTTTTATTTCATTCAAATATTCATATTCACTTATTGCAGGTGGAGTAGCCAAATCATCTTGCATTCTAATGCCCTGAGGCACAGTTTTATCAATTAATTCATCTAAACTATTTATACCAATAGTTTGTAACATTTCTTTTACTTCATTAGCTTTTGTAGTGCCTATATGTCTTCTTTGAAACTCTGTGTATTGTTGTTGGAATAAATTCATAATGAAAGAATATTTAAAAAATTGCCGCAAAGGTAAGTTGTAATGAAATACTAATAAGGGCTTGTTTTTTAAAGTTGATAATGTGTGAGGAAAGCATTTAAAAAAATTAAACCCTTTAGAAATCATCATTCTACTATCTTTGACTTATGGAGGTAAATCTTTCAGATAATTGGCAAAAGAAAAGTACTGAAAAGCAAAAACAATACAAAGTTTTTTTGCAACGTGCAGATAAAAATAAAGTGCTGAAGCAATTAACTCATCTGCACGAAGAAGCTTTTAGTAAAATAAATTGTTTGGATTGTGCTGCTTGCTGTAAAAATTATTCTCCTCGTTTTAAAACACCAGACATTAAACGAATAAGTAAGCATCTAAAAATGAAAGAAAGTGTATTTATTGACACTTATTTAAACTTAGATAAAGATGGAGATTATGTAGTAAAATCAACCCCTTGCCCATTTTTAGGAAAAGATAATTATTGCACTATTTACGAACATCGTCCAAGTGATTGTAAAAGATTTCCTTATACTAATGAAGATGTTTTATTAAAGAGACCACAAATAACTTTAAAAAATGTCAGTTTTTGCCCTGCTGTTTTTTATGTGATGGAAAAACTGACAGAAAAATAATTTTTCAGTTTATAAAAAATTTCCGCCACATAGTAACCACCAACTATAATTATTTGATTCATGTGCTGCTGATGGATTAAACTGCATATTCAATAATTCTTTTTTAGCTATACCATTTGTAATTAATTTTTGTTTAGCTTCTTGCATTAAATCCTTAACAGCATTTTGTTGCATCCATTGATGTTGTGGTGGTTCATAACCAATTTTGTCTTTTCTCCAAACTATTTTAGGGGGAAGTTCATCAACCATTATTTTTCTTAAGATATGTTTGGTAAATCCATCTTTAATTTTATAGTTTGATGGTAGACTAAAAATAAATTCAACCAACTCATGTTGCAAAAATGGCAACCTCACTTCTCTTCCATGAGCCATTGAATTTCTATCTGCATATCTTAATAAATCTTCTAATCCAAATTGAAAAGTATTGTAATACAAAATATCATTTAAATACTTAATCACAGGTTTTTCTATTATATTTCTATCAAATGATGAATGAATAAAATCATTAGTTAAGAAAGAATGATTATTGATTTGATTTTTAAGTGAAGATGATAATTTTTTAGAGGCTAAATTTGGTAAAAATGCAGCTAAATAATTTTTATAATTCCATTCTATTTGATGATAATTTTTCTTAGTTGCATCTATTTCATTTCTTAAAGTAGTAAGCTGAAATTTTCTTAATAATTCCTGCCAGTACCAATGATAGTATTTTATGTAACCAGCAAGTATTTCATCCGCTCCTTGCCCATCTAATAAAACTGTAACATTATGTTTTTTAGCTAACTCATAAATTTTGTATTGCACATAAATACTGCTGCTCTGAAATGGCTCTTCTTGATAATAAATTAATTTTTCAAAATCATCTATAAAGTCTTGTGCAGTGGGTGTTTCAGTAAAGCTTCCTACATTAAAATTCTTTAATACAAGGTTGATAAATTTTGTTTCATCTTTTTCAAAACCAGGAAAAACTGCTGAAAAAGTTTTAGGCTGTTGAAAATTATTTTTTACAGATAATTCATTAATAATTGCTACTATAGATGAACTATCTAAGCCTCCACTTAAACAAGTACCAACAGCAACATCACTTCTTAATCTTCTTTGTACAGATTGTTTAAATAATGAATGAAAATATTCAATAATTTTTTCTTCACTCCAAGAAGCATATTTTGAATAATTTATTTCAGGTTCCCAATATTTATAAATAAATAAATCATTTTTCTGTACACCAAAAATTATTGCATGAGCAGCTGGTAATTTTTTAATATTCGTGTAAAATGTTTCAGAAGCATTGGAAGGATTGCTTACAAAGCCTACTGATAAATACGCCAACAATAAATGATGATTCATTTGTTTTTCTATACCAATATTCCATAAGGCTTTCATTTCACTTGCAAAAATTAATTGTTCCTTATCTTGAAAATAGTAAAGAGGTTTTTCGCCAAATCTATCTCTTGCAATAAATAATTTTTGTTCTTGTTTATTCCAAATAGCAAAGGCAAACATTCCATCTAAATACTGTAAAAATTTTTCTTTATAACAATCGTATAATGCAAGTAAAACTTCTGTATCACTATTGGTTTTAAAAGCATATCCTTTTTTTTGTAAATCTTCTTTTAACTCAATGTAGTTATAAATTTCTCCATTAAAAATAATAGTATATTGATTACTGTTAAATGAATAGTGCATTGGCTGTGCTGCATTTTCACTTAAATCTATAACAGATAATCTTTTATGTGCAAAGCCAACAGTTTTAGAATTGTTTATCCAAAAGCCTTCACCATCAATACCACGATGTTGCATAGCATTAGCCATTAGTTGTAAATTATTTTTTTCAACTAATTGTGTATTTAAAGAAACAATGCCTGCAATGGCACACATGTAAAAATGGTTTAGTAATTATAAAAATTTAGTAAAAAATTATTAAAGAATTAATCCTTGTAAAAACAAATATGCAAATCCAAAATAAATAATTAATCCAGTAACATCAACTAATGTTGCAACAAATGGAGCTGAAGAAACTGCAGGGTCTGCTCCTAATTTTTTTAATGCTATTGGCAACATACTACCACTTAAAGTGCCCCACAAAACAACACCAATTAAACTAAAACCAACTGCAAAGCCTACTAAAATATAATGTTGCCCATATACATCAGGAAAAATAAAATGCCAAGCCATAATTCTACAAAATCCAATAACACCCAAAACTGAGCCTAATAATAAACCACTAATAATTTCTCTACGCATAACTCTCCACCAATCTTTAATAGTAATTTCTCCTATTGCCATTGCTTGAATAATTAAAGTTGATGCTTGTGAACCGCTATTACCACCACTACTAATAATTAAAGGAATAAATGTTGCTAAGAAAACTGCTTTTGCAATTTCTTCTTCAAAATAAACCATTACAGAAGCAGTTAATAATTCTCCTAAAAATAAAACAGTAAGCCATAAAATTCTTTTCCTAAAAAGTTTTAAAATAGGAATATCTAAATAAGGCTCATTTAATGCTTCAGTACCACCCATTTTTTGCATATCCTCACTAAACTCTTCATTGGCTACCCATAAAATATCATCAATAGTTACAATGCCTAAAAGCTTGTTATTATCATCTGTAACAGGCAGGGCAACTCTATTATTCATCTTAAAAACTTGGCTTGCATGTTCTTGATCATCATGTACATTTAGTGCTACAATACGTCTATCTATAAGTTCATCAACCTTTTTATCTGGAGCAGCCAAAATAATATCACGTATTCTAATGTCATCAATAAATTCTCCTTGTTCATCAATTACATAAATAACATCAATCGTTTCACTGTTTTTACCAAATTTTCTAATAGTATTTAATACTTCTGCAACAGTATTATGTGCATATACATATACATAATCTGGTGTCATAAGTCTTCCAACACTATCTTCAGGATAACCTAATAATGAAAGTGTAACTTTTCTTTCTTCTATATCCAATAGTTTTATTAAATCTCGTAAAGCAGTTTTAGGAAGTTCTTCAAAAAAATCTGTTCTGTCATCAGCGGGTAATTCATTTAATAATTCAGCAGTTTTATTACTGGGTAATTCTTTAATAATTTGTTTTTGTGTAGATAAGTCTAAAATTTTAAAAACCCTTGCTGCACGTTTAATAGACATGTTTGAAATGATGTTTACCTCTTCTGAAGGGTTTTGATTCAGCAAGTCTGCAACATCACTTATATTTTGATTGTCTAAAAATTCTTTAATAGCAATTCTATCTTGAGTGGAAGCAATTTCCATAAACTGCTCTTGTAAATCTTTTATTTCTATTTCCATGCTCATGGGTGCAATTTACAATGTTGTAATATTTTTTTTCATATTACTTTCGTTATAATTAAATTTTTTTATGATTTTACCAATTTTATTTATAGCAGAAAGTGAAAATAAAGGAAAAGGAGTTTTTACAGCAGAACCAATATCAATTAATACAACTATAGAAATTTCTCCAATTATTTTATTTAATGCAGAAGAAAGAAAAATGATAGAAAAGACAAAGTTATACAACTATATTTTTGAATGGGGAGAAGATAAACTTCAAGCAGCTTTAGGTATGGGTTATATTTCAATGTATAACCACAACTATCAAGCAAATTGTGAATATGATATGGATTATGAAAATGAAACAATAAGTATTAAAACTATTAGAAACATTGAGGCTGGTGAAGAATTATTTATAAATTACAATGCAACATACAATGATAAAACACCTATTTGGTTTGATGTTAAATAAGCGTACTCAATAAATTTAGTTACATCAAAAAATATTTCTCAAAACTTATATTTGCATCTGCTAAAAAATTGATTTGGTTCGAGTGGTGGCGCAGTCAGGTAGCGTACTTCTATGGGGTGCAAGGGGTCGCTGGTTCGAATCCAGTCCACTCGACTTACTAAAAGTTATCTTAGTTTTAAGGATAACTTTTTTTATTTTAATGTAATAAACACTATAAAATAAATTTTAAAACTATATTGCACAAAATTTTCAGCAACCAACAATATGAAAATTCTTCTTAAAAAAGTTTTGATTGCTCAACCATCAAGTGTTATAAATAATACAGTTAAAGATATTTTTATTGATAATGGAGTAATACAAACAATTCAAGATAATATTACAGCAGAAGTTGATACAGTTTTTGAAGAAGAAAATATAATTGTTTCTCCCGGTTGGGTTGATTGTTTTAGCCATTTTTGTGACCCTGGTTTTGAGTATAGAGAAACTTTAGAAACTGGTAGTAAAGCTGCTTTAGCTGGTGGTTTTACCAATGTTTTTGTATTGCCAAATACATTTCCTGTTATTCAAAATAAATCTCAGGTAGAATACATTATTCAAAAATCAAAACAATTACCAATCAACATCTCTCCTATTGGTGCTCTTTCAAAAAATATAGAAGGAAAAGAACTTGCAGAAATGTATGATATGTACAACAGTGGTGCAATAGCTTTTTCAGATGGTTTACAACCTGTACAAACATCAGGCTTTTTATTGAAAGCTTTGCAATATGTAAAAGCATTTAATGGTACTGTTATTCAAATGCCTATTGATAAAACTATTAGCTATAATGGATTGATAAATGAAGGAATTGTTTCTACTCAATTAGGTTTACCTGGCATACCTTCTATTGCAGAAGAAATTATTATAAAAAGAGATATTGATTTGCTAAGATATACTGAAAGCAAATTGCATTTTACAGGAATTACCACAGCTAAAAGTATCGAATTAATTAAATCAGCTAAAGCAGAAGGTTTACAAATTAGTTGTAGTGTTACACCTTATCATTTATTTTTTTGTGATGAAGATGTTAAGCAATATGATACTAATTTAAAAGTTAATCCTCCATTAAGAAGCAGGGCTGATATGCTTGCACTACAACAAGCTGTATTGAATGGAGATATTGATTGTATTGCATCTCATCATTTACCTTATAATAATGATGAAAAAAATTGTGAGTTTGAAAACGCAAAAAATGGAATGATTAGTTTGCAAACTGCTTATTCAAGCATTAATCATATTTTGTCAACATTAAGTAACGATGCAATAGCAAATTTGTTTAGTTGTAATGCATCAACTATTTTCGGTTTGCCTAAAATTAATATTCAAGAAGGTGCAATAGCTAATTTAACTTTATTTACCAGAACAGATAAAACTATTCTTACCAAAGAAAATAATAAAAGTAAATCATTCAATACACCATTTGCTGATAAAGAACTTAATGGAAAAGTAATAGGTGTAGTAACTAAAAATAAATTTTATACAAATTAAAATACACAAAATGGAAACAAAACCAACTTCGCCAGCTATTAAAGGATTACTTATTTCTTTAGTACTAATTGTATTTGGATTAGTATTATATTTTACTGGCTTAGGTAAACAACAGGGAGTTCAATTTTTACAATATGTAATTTTGGGAGGAGGAATTATTTGGGCTTGTATTGATTATGCAAAAAAATTAGAGGGAAATGTAACTTTTGGAAACACATTTGCTCATGGCTTTAAAGTTACTGCAGCCATTACAGCTATTATTGCAGTTTATACTTTTATTGCTTTAAAATTTATTATGCCCGAAATGTTAGATTATACTTTAGAGCAAGCAAGAAAAGGAATGGCTGAAAATAAGCAGATGAATGCAGAGCAAATTGACCAAGCACTTGAAATGACAAAGAAATTTTTTATTCCTTTTGCTATTGCTGGTGTTATTGTTGCATTCTTAATTTTTGGTGTTATTTTTTCTTTAATAGGTGCAGCAGTTGCAAAGAAAAATCCAAATTATAACCCACTTCAGAATCAGTAATAAACAGTATGGATATATCAATAGTAATACCATTATTTAACGAAGAAGAATCACTAACTGAATTAAGTGAATGGATAGTTAGTGTAGTTACTAAACATAATTTTAGTTATGAAGTAATTTTTATTGATGATGGAAGTACTGATAATAGTTGGCAAGTAATTGAAAAACTTCATACAAAAAATACACATTTAAAAGGCATAAAATTTCAAAGAAATTATGGTAAAAGTGCTGCATTAAATGAAGGCTTTAGGGCAGCAAAAGGCAATGTAGTTATTACAATGGATGCAGATATGCAAGACAGTCCTGATGAAATTCCAGAATTATACAAAATGATTATGGAAGATAATTTTGATATTGTTAGTGGTTGGAAAAAAAAGCGGCACGATAATACTTTTACAAAAAATATTCCTTCAAAAGTTTTCAATGCTGCTGCACGTTGGAGCAGTGGCATAAAACTACATGATTTTAATTGCGGCTTAAAAGCTTATAAAAATAAAGTTGTAAAAAGTATTGAAGTTTATGGCGAAATGCACAGATATATTCCTGTAATTGCTAAATGGGCAGGCTTTAGAAAAATTGGTGAAAAAGTAGTTGAACACAGAGCCAGAAAATATGGAAAAACAAAATTTGGCATTGAAAGATTTATTAATGGATTTTTAGATTTAGCAACCATTAGTTTCGTAAGCAGATTTGCAAAAAAGCCAATGCACTTTTTTGGATTGTATGGAACACTATTTTTTTTATGTGGTTTTTTAATGAGTATTTACTTAATAGTTGCAAAGTTTACTGTTGATAATTTTGCATTAACCAATCGTCCAGCTTTTTATATTGCTCTTACTGTAATGATTATTGGTATGCAACTTTTTCTTGCAGGTTTTGTAGCAGAAATGATTAGCAGAAATGCTACAGAAAGAAATAGTTATTTAATAGAAGAAAGAATAGAATGATTAAACTTTAAATAAAGTAAAATGAAACTCTTATCTTTTCTTATTGCAATTACACTTTCTGTATTTTGTTTTTCTCAAGATACTAGGGAAATTGTACTTACTGTTGGAGATAAATTTTTACAAGGAGTATTTATAGAAAACAGAACAACATATACTCCAAAAAATACGGGAAGTAAAAATGAAATAAGCATGGAGTATTTTTTTGTATTTCAGTATTCTGTAAATAAAATAGAAGATGATAAATATTATCTAACTAAAATTTTAACTAAAGCTACTGTAAATATAAAGGACATTGCAAACAATGTTGAATTAAAATATAACTCTGATATACCTAATCTTACAAATGACTTATCTAAAAGTATGGATGAAATTCTATTAGAGCCAGAACCATATATATTAAATAATGATGGCTTCTTAAAGCCAATTAATACAAATAATATTGAGCAAAATAAATCATTTTATATAAATAATACACTTGAAATGTTAAATGTATCAAATTCCTTTTTGTATATGACGTCTATTAATGATAAGTTTAACAACAACTATCCTATTGATATGGGATTTAATTATTTTGTAGATAAAGATTGCTTTTATACAGTTGAAGATAATATTGAAGATAGCTCAAAAATTTCTTTAAGTTGTTCATCAAATGGAAATGATGATAATAAAGGGAAAAATCATAACGATGAATCATTTAATGGAATGGGTTATGTTTTGTTAAACAATAAAACAGGGTTTGTTTATAGAGTTCAATTAAATGCTCAACAAAAAAAAATTTCAAAAATCAAAGTACAATAATAACATCTGAAAACCAAATAAATCTAAAAGTCAATAATAAAAAGTTATAAAAATATTTAATTTAATATTTATAATCTTTAAACACTTATTTTGCATCAAATTTTATTAAACAAAAAATAAAAACAATCATGAAAAAAATTGCTCTAATCGTTGCTGCTTTATTTACAACAACTTTTGGCTTTGCACAAACAAATGGTAAAATAAAACTTGAAAAAGGTAAAAAGTTTGTGATGGAAGGCGAGGTCGTAACTTCTACTTTAATGAGTATGATGGGACAATCTATTGAAAATAAATCAAATACAAAATCAACTAATTTAATTGTAGTTGAAGATGTAATTGGTGATACATATAAAATAGCCAATACTCTTAAAAAAATAAAAATGACTATTGAGGCAATGGGTGAAACAATGGAATATGATTCTGAAAAGCCAAATGCAACAAGTGAACTTTCTAAAAAATTAGATGAAAGCTTAAATGAAACACAAACATTGATGATAGATAATCAAGGAAAAAAGATTCCGAATAAAGATGATAATGCAAAAAAAGATTCAGAAGATGATGAAAAAGAAATAGATATTAGAAATGCATTTGTTCCAATACCAGAAAATATTAAAGTTGGAGATAAATTTGAAATAAGTGATATTGAAAAAGAATCAAATACATCCAGTTCTGTAAAATACACAGTTAGAAGTATTGATGGCGATTTTGCAAGATTTACTTTTACTGGAAAAATTAAATCTGATGGAGTTTCTGAAAGACAAGGAATGGAAGTTCGTACAAATACAAGTGGTAATATTAGTGGTGAATGTACTGTAAATATTAAAACTGGAGTTGTTCAAAACTTACAAAGCAAAACAAAAATGAGAGGAAATGTAAGTGTAATGGAGCAAGAAATGCCAATTGAAATAGAAATCACTAATAAATTAAATATAAAAGACGCTGAATAAATAATTCAATTTTTAAAATAAAAGAGAGATAGTTTTAGAAATTATCTCTCTTTTTTATATGCTATAAAGTTTTTTTCTTCTTACGGCTATCAATACCTTCTAAAATTTCTTTTTCCGATTTTAAAATTGTTGGGGTATTTATTTTTTTAATATAGATTGATATAGATTTTGTCAAACTTTTATTATGTCTTAAAGTAGCAGTTATTATTACAGAATCTTTTTTATAATTACTATCAATAATTAAATTATTCCCTATCCATTTTCCATAATTC
>JAIXLO010000099.1 GCA_026931325.1 Chitinophagales bacterium
GAGTAATGCTAAGACGTACATGTCAAAAGTAGCATCAGGAAGTTCCACAAATTTTAAAGAAGCAGTTTCTAGGTATGTAAAAGCTTATGGAGGATCTAAGTCAGCTTCTAAAAATGCTGTAGGAGGAATTAGAACAACTATTCGACTTGGAAATTTCGTAAAAGGAGTTTCAGATCAAGGATTTAAAGAAACTCTTGATACGTTTAAAATTGATTACACGGATAAAAGCACAAAAGAAATTTTAAGTGAACTTATTAATATTTTGGCTCCTGCTGGTGATACGAAAGATGATGCTATTGCAAGAAAGGCTTTGATTCTTACAATGGAGGTCCTATATGAGATTATAGAAAAAGAAGATTTAGAGATTGAATCTATTGAAAACCTAGATCTAAATATTATAATTCCGACTTATGTTGAGGCTTACATTTATCAAAAATTAATAAATGATTTAGGTTCAAGAATTGAAAGTAATTCAAAGAGTGCTGCAGAAGCTGTAGCATTAGAAGGTGATATAAAAGAATATATCCATTCTAAGATTGAGATTGTCTTTACAGGAAAAGAAATTAAAGATTATAATTTCTCAACAAAAGAGATATTAAGGCTTTATAATCAATGTTATACAGTAATAGAAGGTTTATTATGACAGAATTTGTTTTTAAACTAGATGATGATGATGTATTTACGAAGCCATCAGCAAGTGAAGTGGATTTAACCTCAAAAGGAAACTACAATCACACCTTTTTTAATTTATTAAGACCTTTGTATCGAATGCCAAGTTTTTTTCAAAATGAAGCTTTGGATTTATGGTATATATCCTTAATGGTGTATTATGTTGACAGAAAGGTTTTAAGAAACGGAACATTTGACAATTGGACTAGAGAAGTAAAGCTTTATATTCCCGTACTAGAAGTTGATAAATGGAATGAAAATAAGAATTTGCTTATAAAAATGATTTCATACCTCAGTGGTGACGCTTGGGATTTTGAATTTAGAAAAAGGGAATTAAATCCAATAGAAACTAAAATATCTAAAAATATTCCTCAAAGATATGTTTCTAATAAGTATATTCCGGATAGCTTTTGTATGCTTTCGGGAGGTCTCGACTCATTTATTGGTGCTATAGACTTATTAAAAGTGAATAGAAATATCGCATTTATTGGACACTATGGCGGAGGAAAAGGAGTAAAGCCTTTCCAAGATAAAGTTATTTCTCTTTTAAAAGATGAATTTGAATTAAAAGATGAGCAATTTTTTAATTTTCACGCAGCGCCAATTGGAGGGGTGGAAGATACAACCCGAACTCGCTCATTTATGTTTTTTATGCATGCTATTATTTTAGCATCTTGCATTAATAAAGAAGTTGATTTATATATTCCCGAAAATGGATTAATATCTCTTAATATTCCTCTTACTAATTCTAGATTAGGTAGCAGTAGTACTAGAACTACACATCCTTATTATTTAAAATTGTTTCAAGAGTTATTAGTTAAACTTGGCATACAGGTCACATTAAAAAATCCATATCAGTTTTCTACAAAGGGGGAAATGTTATTAAATTGTGAAAAACCAGATTTTATTAAAAAACACTATCAGGAAACAATGTCCTGTTCACATCCAGATCAAGTAAGATGGATAAAAGGTAGTGTTGAGCCCAAACATTGTGGAACTTGTTTACCTTGTACAATTAGAAGAGCTTCTATTTTAAAAGGTTGTGACAGTGATTTTACACAATACAGAGATGTTGATTATATAAATCGTAAAGCTAAAATAGAATTAAGATCTTATAAGATTGGACTTTTAGATTACTTTTCTAGTGCAGAAAATCCATTTACAATTCAAATGTCTGGAAAAATTGACGAAGATTTAGAGAGTTACACAGACCTATATAAACGAGGTATGGTTGAGCTTGCTACTTTTATAAATTCGAAAAATGGATAATTTTTTATTTGACACTCATGCTCATTTAGATTTATCCTCTGATTTTGATAAGGAAATTAGTAGTATTGAGAGACTAAAAATTTATACAATAGCTGTCACAAATCTTCCTCCTCTTTATTTAAAATTTAAAAATAGGATTGAATCTAAATATATAAAGCCTGCATTAGGGTTTCATCCGGAGCTTATTGAAAAGTATCAAAAGTACATACCTCAAATGTGGACTTTATTAAAAGATGCAAAATATATTGGTGAAGTTGGTTTAGATTATAGCGTTGCACTACATTCGAAATCAATCCAAAAAGAATTTTTTGAATCTCTTATTGAAAATTGTAATGAAATTGGAGGGAAAATACTAACTATTCATAGCAGGAATAGCGTAGATGATATTTTATCTATTATTGGAGAAAACTTTAATAGTGAGTTTATTTTACACTGGTATTCAGGTAGCCTGAAAAATATAGATATTGCAATTAGTAGAGGGGCTTATTTCTCAATTAATTTTGCGATGTTAAATTCCAACACAGGCCTAAAAATATTAAGCCGTATTCCTGACGAAAGAATTCTTTTGGAGTCTGATTTCCCTTTTGTTTTTAATAAGGACAAGTCAATATTTAGAGTGATGCAAGTTGAAGAAATTGTTATACAATTAGCAAAGTTGAGAAACAAAAATTATGAAGATATGTTGAGATTATTAAATGACAATTTAAAAAGAATACTTACGCATGTCGTAATTAAAACTTAAACATTTAGCACCTAAATTAGCACCCATAAATAAAAAACCCTGTAAATCAAACGATTACAGGGTTTTTTGTGGAGTTGGAGGGATTCGAACCCTCGTCCAAACAAGCAATACATAAGATTTCTA
>JAIXLO010000160.1:0-316032 GCA_026931325.1 Chitinophagales bacterium
GTACATAAGGGGAGAATGTTTGATAAGACTGGTATACTTGCATTTTATACTGGTGGGGATGGATTTACTGGTCCAATATTGACTTCTGGGACTGTATTTACTGGTGTTTATGATGAAGTCAAGATGGTTGAATGCTCTGAGGTAACGAGAAAAGAATCATTGAACTCTCTCACAAAAGATTCTATACAGTTCACGGTAGATACTTATGTTAGGTCGCAGCCAAATTGTAGCGATAAATCTGTTGAATGGGTTCTTAACAATATTTCGCCCTCTAAGAAAGAGGGAGTGGTTACAAGTGAACAGCTATATTTGACATATATTAGTCCTGCTCTACATTCTGCGATGAGAGAAACTGTATCAAGGCAGACGGCTTCTGATATGAATACTAATAGAGAAGAGGTTTCAAAGCATTTTGAAGAAAAATTTAAATCTCTTATAAATGGCGATGGAACTAAACCGGCAGTAATAACAGTAAGTGAAGTATCTATTTCTAATTTTGATTTTCCAAAGGAAATGAAGGAAGCCAATACTCAATTGGCTTTGCAGGCTACACTAACAAAGTTGGCTATCGCAAATAGAGAAAAAATTGAACAAGAGACAAAGACAGAGCAGGCAAAAATTCAAGCACAGACAGAAACAGAAAAGCTTAAGATTAAGCTAGAGGAGGCATATTCTGAAGCTCAATCTGTGAATATGAAATATATAGCTAAAACAATTAGAGAAAATCCAGAATATTTGAAATATGATTTGCAACAAAAGATGCCAGAAATATATAAAGCTCTCGGAGCAAATGGTAATCTAGTTGTAATTGATCCAGATCAAGGCGCTGGATTTTTTATGAAGCTTTTGCAGCAAAATGGTAAAAAATAATGCGATATATACTTGAACTAGCCTTTGTAGTATTTATACTTGGAATGATTTTCTATGCTATTCCAAAAATTACAGAGATTATTGCTAAAGTAAAAATGAATGCTGACAACAATAAAGCTAAAATTCGCATATCAGAAAATATGCAAGAAGCATCAAAGATTCTTTTGGTTGACGAGGATCTTAGAAAAGATTTGAAAGGTAGACTATAATGAATATTTCAGAAGCATTAAGAAGAATTAAAAAATTAAAAGGTGTGGTAGCCCAAGAATCCGGCAGAATGAAAACAAGCGTTTCTCATTTAGAGAATGAGCCGCCAGCTTTTGATTTTAAGGAAAGTCTTCTTGCCTATGAAAAAGCAAAAAGTGAGCTTGTTTCATTGGAAGGAAGACTTGCAAAAACTAATGGAGTTACTACAATTGATTTTGGTGGTAAAAAAGTTAGCCTTGCGGAAGCAATAAGACAATTGCAAGAGTTAAGGGGAGATATTACTCTCTTTAAGGAACTTGTATTAAGAAATAGTGTAGAAAAGACAAAGGAATCTTCATATGATGAAGATAAAGAGAAGTATGTCTATACCACTGTTACCCAAAAATGGGTTTCTGCCATCTCTGAAAGAGAGAGAGAAGAAGCTGTAAATAATCTAGAGACAAAATTTGAGGCTCTAAATAATGCTGTAGAAAAAGCTAATCATTCAACTTCTCTAGTTGATTAAAAAGATTTAAACATGCGGCTGATTTATTTGTGTAGTTGATTCTACCTTATAATGATTCCTAGTGTTTAAGAAAAGTACATGTATAATATTAATATACAAAACATACGGCAAAAGATATTGATACCGATTTTAGAGGTTAGTGCTTAAATTCATATGAGCAATTAGCTATAAGAAATCAATATTTAGCAATAATATCTAAGCATTTAGGACGTATATTAATTACTTATATGTATTTTTTTATGGGGATATGTTGGAAATAGCAGACAAAATTCACTTAAAATGAATCGCCAGGAATGGCGTGGGGGTGCAAGTCCCTCTATCCCTACAAATATAGAAATTAAATTAGAAGGAATTTTGCAAGAAGGGTTTATTAGTATTGTATTTAATAAAATATTTTGCTCCAAATGCACTATTTAAAAAACTAGAATTGTTGGAAAAATTAGAATGATAAGTATTTATGATTTATTTAGTAAAAATTGTTTTGATTGTAATTCAGAGCAAGTTAGATTTGTTGGTCCTGGGGTAACTTTACTTGATTTAAATAATGAATACTTAACTATTTGTGATACATTAAATAATGTAAAACCAATAGAGCTATTCAAATTCTTTTTTTATTTTTTATCAATGAAAATGGAGTGCGCAAAATGTTCTACTGTAATTTATTTTAGATTTGATGAGAAATCAAAACCAAACATTAATATCGATTATTATAGTGTAGTAATACGAAAAATGTCTAAAGATAGATCGCCAAATGCAATAGGTTTTGAAGTTTCAGAAAATGGTGTAGTTATTCCTAATGTTAAAGTAAGAAGCAATACTTTTGCTAGAGTAAAACCTGATTCTGAAAAAAAGTACTTTATCCAAAATTTATACATCCAAAAGAATTATTTAATAAATTAAAAATGATAAAAGATTTAGAGTAAGGAAATATGAAAGAGTATTATGCATTACTAGATCAGGGAAGCGGCTGCGATTATACAATTGACTGTGGGAAAAAATTAATACGCTTAGGTAAATTTAATTCTATAGATGAAGCAGTTGTTAAATTAAAAAATATGGAAGGCTTCTATTATAATTTTGATGAAAATATATCTGATCCATATTATTTAAATTATTCCAATTATAATGAAACATCATTAGATAATGTTAAAATACTTGAATGTACAAATACATTAGATCTAGATTTAGATGAAATGAGTAAAGAATTTAAAGAAGCAGAAATGCTACATAATCAAAAAATGAAAGAAAATGAAGATAGAAAATTATATGAAAGTTTAAAAAAGAGATTTGAAAAATGAGTTATATAGATGATTGGGCTAGATTTATAATGGCTTATGCTATTATAGGCTCAATATTAATGTTATCTATTTTTATTTTAATTATTTATGGAATTTATAGATTAATATGAATATTTTTGATGATTTGAAGAGTCGTGGCTTGATTAAACAAGTAACAAATGAAACAGAAGTAAAGAAACTTCTTGATACTGAGGTTACTTTCTACATAGGAATAGACCCTACTGCTAATTCTCTTCATATTGGACATATATTGCCATTGATTTTTGCAAGAAGATTGGCAGCCCATGGTCATAAACCTATTATTCTAGTTGGAGGAGCTACAGCTAAAATTGGAGCCCCAACTGGAAAAAGATAATGTTAAAATACTTAAATATGTTGCTATATTTGATTATTTTGATATATTGCAACCTTTTTACATAAGTATATAAAATATTTTTGGTCAAAATCTAATTTCATTCTATTTATGTTTTTATGAATCCATTGAATATTTTCTATAGTATATGATTTAGATGAATCAATTCTATCTATTGAAGCTGTAGTATAGCCCTTTTCTTGTTCTTTGCCGGTTTTTGACATGTATATATCAATTCCACTTAAAGAACATTTAAAATTTTGATTTTTTAATATATTAAATGCTTCGCCAGATGTTATTTCTACTTTTATTTTTCTTAATTTTGCTGATCTTATAAATTTTTTCCAATATCTGTGTGGAATAGAATCATAGGATTTAAAATGGGTATCTCTGCATTTAATACATTTTTTGCTTTTAGCATAAATTAATGAATGAGTAGTAACTATTTTTTTATAGCCACAATCACATATACATATCCATTTTTTTTGCAAAAGGTTTTTGGATTTATTTATTTGCGATATTATAGTCCAATTTCGTATTTTTGAATTAATATTTATGTTATTCATTATAATCACTTATTTTTTTGCATAACTCTATAAAATATTTTTGATTAAAATTTTGTTTAATAAAATTAATATCCTTGTGTACCCACTGTATATTATCTATGGCATAATTGCCATTGCTGTCAATCCTATCCAATGATGCAGTCGTTTTATTTAACATAAAATCTTTATACGTTTTTGCTACAATAATATCAAGACCACTTAATGCACATTTAAAATTTTGCTTTACTAGTAAATCATAACATGTTTTTTTATCCACTTCAACTAACGATTTAGAAATTTTTGCATTATTATTAATTCTTTTCCATATTGCATGTAATAATTCATTTTCTGCTACTATAATTTTTTTCACATCCTAAAATATATCATGATTTTTGAAGAACTAAAAAATAGAAATCTAATTCACCAGACTACAAATGATGAAAAAATTAAACTATTGCTAGATACAGATTGTACAATTTATTGTGGATTCGATCCGACAAAAAGTTTGCACATAGGACATCTTATTCCTCTAATAACGCTTAAAAGACTTAGAAATAAAATAATTTGTTTGATAGGTGGAGCAACAGCTATGGTTGGAGATCCAACCGGCAGATCAACAGAAAGACCAATTCTATCTATTCAAGAATTGATAAAAAATAAAAATGATATAGAGATACAAATTAAATCAATTTTGCCAAATTGTGAAATAATTGATAATTCTGAATGATTTTCTAATATAAATTTTGTAGAGTTTATAACTGATATTGGAAAACATTTTTCTATTAATTCTATGATTAAATCTGATGCTGTAAAATCAAGAATGGAAACTGGCATGACATTCCTAGAATTTAGTTATGCGCTTATGCAAAGTTTTGATTTTCTCCATCTATTCAAAACTAAAAAATGCATTATAGAGGCTGGATCTCAAGACCAATGGTTTAATATTATTTCTGGAATCGATCTTATCCATAAAAAAGAAAACAAAGAAGTTTTTGGAATAACTTTTCCTCTGTTGCTAGATTCTGATGGAAATAAAATTGGAAAAAGTCAAGGTAATCCTATTTGGCTAGATCCAAATAAAACCTCCCCTTTTGATTTTTTTCAATTTTGGAGAAATGTTCCAGATGAAATGGTAAAATCTCTATTTCTAATGTTTACATTTCTATCTGTAGATTCTATAAATAGTATGGATTTTGGTGATATTAATGCTAGAAAAAAACATCTTGCATTTCTTATGACAGAAATAGTGCATGGAACTGAAGTGGCTTCAAAAACTCAAGCGCAGGTTGAACTTTTGTTTGAAAATAAAGGAAAAACAAATCTTGAAGCAATTAAATTTCAAGATAATATATCAATAGTTGATATTATGGTTTCATGTAATTTGGCTAAATCTAAATCTGATGCTAGAAATCTTATTTCTGGAAAAGGAATTAGTATTAGTAATAACATTATTCAAGATTTTTCTAAACTAATATCAATTCAAGAATTTGGAGAAGATATTATAATTAGAAAAGGTAAAAAAACGTTTGTTAGAGTAATTCTAGAAAAGAAAGAATAATAATCATGACACAAAAACATGTTGTAGTTTCTCTAAGCGCTCAATCCGAAAAACTAATGGCTCCAAATGTTTATACAATGACATTTGTTACAGAGTTCAGGGCTCCAACAAAAGATAAAGCTAGACAAGCTCTAGTTAATTTTGTAGAAGAAAAACTTGCTCCTGTACTATCAAGTCTAACCGGAGTTGTTGATGGTTCACTAAGCAAAGTTCCTCGTTATCAAGATGTACAGTCATATAACAAAAAGACACAAACATACGAAGTTGTTGAATATTCAGCTTCATATACTGTTTCATTTAAGTCTACTGACGTGGAGAAGGTTTCTCATCTATATGAGCAGCTATCCAAACTTGATAATACTCAAGTTCGTTCAGTAAATTTCGGTCTAACTAAAGTGGCTCATCTAGAGGAAGAATTGCTAGGTTCTGCTCTAGAGACAGTAAAATCTAGATTGGCAATGGAATGTAAAGTTATGGGACTTGACGCTGATAAACTTGAAGTTGTTAGTTGGTCAAATAATTTCTCTCATAGAGAAGCAACTAGATCTCAACCAAAAGCAGTTAGAGCTATGGCATCATTGTCTATGGAAGCATATGCTTCGGGGGGTGGTAGAGAGCCAGATCTAACAATAGAACCAAGCGATATTCATTGCAGCGTGCATCTAGAAGTAAGCTATGGTTTTAAGAGCTAAAGAGTACATTGTATTTATACGAATCATTTAAAAAAAACATCTGTCCCGCTTGCGGATCTGCATTAGAAAAAAAATGTGTAGGAAAATCTATAAGCGGGGCAGATGTAAGTTATGATAGCTGTATTAATACATATTGCTGGTTTCATATTTATCTTGATTCAAAATATGTTGAATTAGATATATACACAAGAAAAAGCATAATTAAATCAAAAGAATTATATATACATTGCGATTTCTTGAATGTAATTGACATAGAATATGGCTTTAGATACTATATTGGTAATAAAGAAATTAAAGATAGTTTTTATTCTAGTGAAGATTTAGAATTTTGGAGCATAATAATGTTTTTGCAAAAACATTATTATTATAAGGCAATAGAATGAAAAACTTTATGAATGAGAATAGATGTTTATGCTGTGAAGAGCATTTATTGTACAATAAGATAACAAATTATTTTGTTTGTGCAAACAGAATATGTTGGGCTAAAACTTTAAAAAAAGATGCTGAATACATCATAATTAATTTTAGAATTGGAAATAAATATTTTAATGTCATTAAAATAGATTATTACGGAAATGTTACAGTTTTTAATAAAGGTTCTTTAGTTTATAAAGAGAGTGAGTGTTATGAAACAATGTCTTTTTGGGAACTTGTAAAATACATTTATAAGATGGTGGAAAACAAAGATATTGCATGAATATAATAAAAGCTTTTAATGAATTAAAATGTCCATGCTGCGAAACTAAGCTAATAATGTTTAATGGAGATCAAAGATGTTCCAATAAACAATGTTGGATTGATACATGGATAGATATTGGACGCAAAGAGATTAATACAATTATGCCAACAGGAAGTAGAGATATACTGTATGGAGTGGGTATTAATCTTTTAAAAAATGAGATTTATATTAATTGTAAAAAAATTTCTTTGAAAGAAATAGTAGACATTGATTCAGATTTTTTTGCTATTATGAAATTTGCCTATAAACTAGCAGAGAATAAAATTTTAGAATAAGAAAGAAAAAAATATGACAAATTGGGAAGAACAGATAGAAAAAGCTAAAAGTGCTTCGACTATACAAGAGTTAGCTATAGTTGCTAATGCATGTTTAGATTGGTTAAAGACATTATTTGATATGGCTCCTGGCGATGAAATCGATCAAACATTGCCACAAGTAAAATGTATACAGGCAGTATTGGAAAATGTTAATGCTAATACTGATATATTAATGTTATTTGCAGAATGGGGACCAGAGCAAGTAGCGAATCATCCAAAATTTAATGAATTGATTGATGTTAAATTTAAACAATTTAATCCTTATGGTTTTGAAGTAGTTAATAAAATTAAGCAAGTTAATCAACTTCAAAAATCACAAATAAACGAAGAGGTTATTAATGTCATTCTAGAGCATTTAAAAACAGCTCCAGATTCACAGTTATCACCAGAATTAGTAAATAAGGTAAAAGAATTTTCTTCGCAAACACATTCATTAAAAGAATGCTATGATTTTTTAAATAATATCTCAAAAGAATCAGGAGACGAAGCCAGTAATTTTATTAAAACATTATGTAATTTAGAAGCTTTCTATTTTTGTCCTTAAAAATATGATAATAAAAAAAGCGTTAGAGAGAAATTTATGTCCATGTTGTGAAAATGTATTATGTGGTATAGAATTTTACAAATGTAATAAAGATTGCTGGGCATCAATATATAAAATGGGCAATAGAATGCAAGTTCACAATCAATATTATAATAACTTTACATTAAATTTTAGCATAGATGTTTTGCCCGATTTATTTCCAATATATTACTGGCTATTTATTGGCGAAGAAATGGTCGACAGTGTTAAAGTATCAAAAGATGGAAGAATAATTTCTCCATTAAACATAGAAATGGATTTTTGGGATATTGTAAATTACTTTAAAAAATTTTGTGAAAATGTAGATCTATTATGAAATTTCAAGAATCAATAGATAAGAAAGTTTGTTGCTGCTGTGGAGTAAATTTATCTGGCAGATCTGCCAATGATATTAATTTTCATTATTATATATGTGCTAATCAATTTTGTTGGCTACAATATCTTCACGTTATGGTAACTCCTGAATTAATTTTAAATATTTCAGGCGATGATTACTTTTATTTATTGAATTTAAAATTCAAAAATTCAAAACTTTCTTATCAAGTATTATTTGCTGATAAAGATTCTTTAACAAAAGAGCTAAAAGAAGAAATTGACGATATTGACTTTTGGGATTTTATCCGCTACGTCAGTAAAATATTAAAAAATATAAATTTATTATGAAATTAAGAAAATTTGAACAAAAGGACATTTTAATTGCAATGGATACAAAATATCTTAAATATCATGATGGCACAGAGTTTAGAAAACAAAAATATTTTCATCTAGATAACACAAAAGATTATTTTCATAAAACAAATATTTGTATTCAAGATGGCTATAACTCAACTAATACTGAAAGACAAAGAATAGTGTGTTATGATTATTCATTTCTTGATAATAGAAATGAGATTATAAAATTTATTAATTCTAAATATGAACTTTCTCTTAGCGATAAAGCTGCCTATCTAATTAAAATAGATAAAGTTCAAATATCTGTTAATAATGGTAAAATTAGTTGCCAGGCAGATTATCCCGCATTTATTGGGGAAGAATATGAAGCTTTTATTATTGATGGAAAATTTCATAGAAAAGAAACTTTTGGACCGGCATTTTTTAGATATGCTTCTAGAATTACCGACTATGATCCTACTTGCTATTATTATGTAGAAGATAAAATTCATAGAGTTAATGGATCAGCAATTCTTTTCGGCGGTCCAGATAAAGAAACAGAATATAATAAAAAAATTCATAAATATCTTCATGGAAAGAAAGTAAATTAAAATGTCAAAAAATATATGGGTAACAAGCGACACCCACTATAATCATATTAACATTATAAAATATTGTGACAGACCATTTTCTTCAGTAGAAGAGATGAATGAAAAAATGATAGAAAATTATAACAATCTTGTAAAAATAGAAGACGAGGTATATTTTCTTGGAGATTTTTCATTTTTTCAACTAAGAGAAACTCTAGATCTTCTAAAAAGACTAAATGGATATAAACATTTGATACTTGGGAATCATGATAAAGTTATTACAAAAAATTTGAAAGCTTTTCAAGGTACGCCATATTTTTCTTCTATAGATAATTATAAAGAAATAAAAATTGGCGAACAGGTAATAGTTTTGTTTCATTTTGGTCAAAGAGTATGGAATAAATCTCACTATTCATCTTGGCATTTATATGGTCATTCTCATAATAACTTACCTCCACATGGTAAATCTGTTGATGTTGGAGTAGATTCAAGTTGGATTACTGGCAATAAAGAATATAGACCTTTCAATTTTGATGAAATAAAAACATTTATGGATAAGCAGCAAGTTTTTGCTACGAATGATGATGGATATTAAACGATGTTGGATCGCATCTAAGACTGCACGGAATTGCTATAGGGCAGCAAAATGTTATTTGTTACTAACATTAAAATTTATTTTTGCCCCGACCACCTCTTACCTAATCTTGTAACTTTTACCATTTACTAGAGCCAAATTATGAACTCGTATGAAGCCTTTTGTATTAGTAATTCAAAATTTACTAAAATTGAACTAGATCAATTGGAGATTGAAACAAAAGTAGACTATAAAATTAAGATGGCTGCAATTGGAGGATTTTTTAAAGTTAGATTTAATTCCTCTGATTTTCCATCGCATTCAAAAACCGAAATTGCTATTAGTTATATTAAATCAAGAAAATTCAAAATTATCGAAAAAGATTCTAGTGGATTTGTTGTAAGCTGGGAAAATTAAGGATTGACAATGAAATTTGAAAATATTGTTACGGAAAAAGATTTTTTAGAATTTGTTACATCTTCAATAAAAGAATTTAATGATAATAATAAAGATAATAAAGTCTATTTAATGGGCGCTGGTACCATTAAAGATAATTTTGATTATGATGTTCCCTGGCTTTATTGTAATGATAAATTTTTAGATTATTTAAAGTCCAAAGCCGACGAATCATTAAATATCATAAAGTATAATTTATATAAAGAAGTTGAAGTCTCCGGTAATCGCAGAGCAAATAGATATATTTACTATGTTGATAATAATAATAATAATAAATCTATTGATGATATAATAAATGCTTTTAAAGAAAATAATAATGAATCGCGCGAATATTTTATAAATGATGGAGAAGGTACAATAAGTTTTAATGACTTTTTTATCAAAAATAATTCCATAAAAGCCTCTGATGTAAAAGATGTTGAAACATATAATAAATATCTTTTACAAAAAATAAAAGAATATAATAAAGATAAAGAATTAAATCAAAAATCTTTTATTGTTAGCAATTGTCCTGATCTATCAAAGCCATACACTATAGTCTTTTCAAATAAAGAGCTATTAGCGAATATTTTTTCAGAGCTAAGAAGTAATCCCAAGATAAAATCAATTGATTTTAGTGAGTCAAAAGATAATAATTCAATTAAACTATTATTTAACGGGACTGCAACTATTGGTAACTATATAGTTGATGAAAAATGTTCATTAGATGCTCTTAATTATCGTAAAATTAAAAAAAACAACTTAAAGTTTATTAATTTTGGGGAAACGGCAGAAGAAGCTGAAAAATATATAGATAAAAATAAAAATCTTGATAATATTGTAGGTGTTTTTGATCTTATAAAAGAAGAAATAAAACAATATAATAAAACTACAGATCAAAAATTTTATATTACCGGAAGAGGCAATAACGATTGCTTAAACTATATACCAATAGTAATTTGTTCAAAAGAGTTTAAAAATAAAATTTTTGAACAAATTAAAAAGCATAGCAATGTTACAGATAATGGACATGTTGGTTTTTTTGATGGCGGAGAAGCCATTAAATTAAATGATAGTAAGAAAATTGCATTTGCTGAATATCAGCATCCACGAGAAGCATATGATAAATTATCTTATAACGAAAGAAAAAATATAAATCTTGGTGAAGAGGACTTAGATTATGCAAAGTATTTGGATAGCATAACTTCTCCAGAAGAAAGATTTATATATCTATTGAATTCTTTTATAGAAGACAAAATTAATAATTATATGTGCTCAAAGGATATGTATGCTGATGATGCATATATTTTGTGTTCATTGGCTAGCAAAGATATACAAAAGCTAAAAGAATTAGCAAATAAATATAATATAAAACATTCACCTTCGGGCGCATTTAACGGATCAACTACATTTTATATTAGACATAAAAAATTCGTTACAACTACAAATTTGGGCTCCATATTTGATACTTTCAAAGATAACACAATTAGCGATTATTATAAACATGAAATAGTCTTTAAATATGATAAAAAGGATAAACCTGAAAAATATTCAGATTTTGTAGAAAAAAATGATATTAGCATAGATGAAATTACTAAATTGTTGCCAAAAAATAGCTATTTTATCTATGATATCAATAATAATATGAAATATATTTATTGTCCAAATGAAGAGAAAAATAATTTAATATCATTATTTAGACGTAACGAAAAAATTAAAATGCATGATAGTTATAACAACTGTCTTGTTTTTAAGAATGGTTTTAATATTAAATTATTATCCGGAGAATTTCAAAATCCATCGGATTTTATTAATTCCAATTTTCTTATAGATAACAACTATTGTATTTTTCATAATGGAGAAGCAAAACCATTGTTGGATAAGCATTGTGAATTAAAATTTACTCATAAACAAAAAATATATGATATTTTATATGAAACAATGAACTCTTCAAAAAAGAAAAAATATTGGATTTCTGGCAGAGGTCATAAAAATCCAAAAAATGCAATCGCTGCATTTACAGACGATAAAGCTTTGGAGCAAATAATAAAATATTTAAATGATAATTCTATCAATTATAGAAAAGATAAAGATTATTATGCTATAAATATAGGATGGAATACATTTTATATATCTTCTGATGAAAAGTATGAAAATTTATTAAATCTAAAAGAAGAAAAAATAGATTCAGTGCTAGCAGGTTCAGATGCCTACGGTGAAATTGATTTTGGAGAAGGGTATATTGATTCTACCGATACTTTAATTATTTAATAAGTATTAGAGATAGAAAATTAAATATTTCTAAGGAAGCAAAAGAAGCGTCTTATAGAATGGCTGCCACTCAAATATCAAAAATAACAAAAAATGTTTTATTAAATACAATAAATAATGAAAATTTAAATAAAATATTAGATAATGAATTTGGTATGGCTCTTATGCATACTGTATTGGGTATGATTATTACTAATAAATTTGGTAATAATGAAAAATATCAAAAAATAGCAGAAGAATTTAGAGTTAGTGGGATGACTTCATTGGGGAATTCTTTATTTGAAGTATTAAATAAAAGTTCTCCTGAGCTAGCTGAGGCAATTAATCAATTACCGCAAGAAATTGATAATTTTAATGTGGAAGAATTTGAAGATATTCTTCAAGAAGAATTGCATTACGCAAAAAATTAATAATTTATTATAATTATTTCTAAATAAGAAAGTTTTATATGAATACTACATTTACAGACGTGGATCATACTTATAAATTTGCTTTGTACGATGAGTTTAATGAGCATTTGAATACCATATTTGAATGGTGGAATAAGTCTATAAAAAATAATAAAGATTTTCAATGTCCATATGCCGGAATTGCTTTTTTTATTTGTAAATATTTTGATGAAAATTTTATTCGCCAGAAAATAAATTGGTCAATTGCCTATGAAATTGAACATAAACTAAATGTAAAAGCTTATAAAATATCGAATAGAAATATAAATTATGAAGTAGCACTTATTCTTAAAAAATATAATTTGTTGAAAGATAAATGTATTTTTGATATTAAAGGATTGATATAATGTCAGAAATTTTAACATTTTTAAAAGATGCAGAGCCTGGGCTTTTAAGTTTTCTAGCATTAGTGATGATAGTATGTTTTATTATTTTTGGTTCTTTTATAGATCATATGTTTGGACCATGTGAACCAAAAGTATATGATATGAGTAAACATACTTCAATTGAATGTAACAAAAAGACAATACCAAAGCTTGAAAACAATATTTTAATTTGTTCGTGTAAGTAGTTTGAGGTTATAATGAAGATTCCTATTTATATTGTTAAAAACAATGGCAAAATTATTGATGGATATTTTTTTAAAAGATCTGCTGAGAAATTTAATAAAAATAATTATCAAGTAAAGAAGGAAAATGTGCCAGTAACTGTCATATTGAGCGAAACTTTTAAGCTTATAATTGAAACATGTTGGATCGCATCTAAGTACGCTGCAAAGCGAAATGAAGATAAACGATGATCAAAGAATTTAAAAATGAGTTCGCATGGCTTTCTAATTTTACACCAGTTCAGGTTGAATTTGAAGGTCTAACATTTCATTCAGTAGAAAACGCATATCAAGCAGCAAAATCTATTGACATTGAAGTTAGAAGAGTATTTGTTAGTCTAACGCCAGGACAATCCAAAAAGCATTCCAGGGCTATATCTATTAGAGAAGATTGGGAAGAAGTTAAATTTTCTATAATGGAGAATCTTTGTAGGCAAAAATTTAATAAATCGCCATTTAAGGAAAAACTTCTTGCCACTGGTAATGAAGAAATAGTAGAAGGAAATTTGTGGAATGATAAAGTTTGGGGATTTTGTCTCAAAACAGGCGAAGGGCAAAATAATCTAGGAAAAATTATTATGAAGATTAGATCTGAGCTACAAGACCAAGAAAGTAAAAAATGATGAAAAATACAGTAAATGGAATTAAAAAAGATTTGTCTTTACTATGCAAAAAAGTTTCTTATAGTCTTCCAAGATTTAAGAATCAAAAAATTAATGAAGTAAGAGATGATTTTGCTTCTAGATTGCTAGAAACAAGTTATGAGCTAGAAGAACAGGTTATAGCTTTTGAATCTGTTTCAAATATTTTTAAAAAGCATTTTAGTTCTAAAGGTAAGGCGTAGGCATAGGCATATGTCCGCGCACACGTATGAGGTTTAATATGATTGGTCGCGGACAAGATATTTTTGATTATTTTAGATTCGCCATATCTATAGCTCTGAAGGCTGAAGATAAGTATGAAAAACGTAAAGCAGTTGTTGGCGCAATTGGTTGGCGTAGGGATGGCGCTATTGTTCATGCTTTTAATGCCGGAGATCAGAGACACAGAAGTCCACAAACCCATGCAGAATTTCGTTGTTGTCGTAAAATGGAAAAATATGCTCCAGAAATATATGTTGCAAGAATTACTAGGAATGATGGAAAAATGGCTTTGGCAAAACCATGTTCCACTTGTTTTGCAATTCTTAAAAATAGAAAAATTCAAAGAGTTTATTATACTATTAGCGATTTTGAATATGGAGTAATTGATTTTAAGCGTGAATTTGAAAAAAGTGGCATTAGATTTTTATAATAAGTTATATTTAGTTTTGGAGACTAAATGTTTTATTTATATAAAATTACTAATTTGATTGATAATAAAATTTATATTGGAATCACTAACAATTTTAATCGCAGAATGTATAGGCACAAAAAAGAATGCCATAACGAACATTTAAAGCGAGCCATAGAAAAATATGGGTGGGAAAATTTTAATAAAGAGATTCTAAAAATTTTAGAAACAAAAGAAGAAGTAATTAAAGAAGAATTAGATACTATAGAATATTATAGAAATAATTTTTTTGAATTATATAATATTAGTGGTGGCGGAGAAGGTACAGTATATTTAAAAATGTCCGATGAAACAAAGAAAAAAATATCAGACTTTAATAAAGTTTTTGCTAATACTGATAAAGAGAGAAAAGATAGATCTAATAGAATAAAAGGCAATAAAAATCCTAATTTTGGTATACCGATGACTGATGAAAGAAAAAATCTTTTGTTAAAAAGTCATTTAGGAAAACCATTATCTGAGGAAACTAAACTTAAGATGTCTGAATCTTTAAAAGGAAAATTTTCTGGATCTAAAAACCCAATGTCGAAATTGAAAGAATTTCAAGTATTAGAAATACGAGAAAAATTTGCTTTGGGTCAGTATTCTAAATCAGAATTATCTAAAATATATAATGTTTCTAATTCTGCGATAGATTTAATAATTAATAGAAAAACTTGGAAAAATATATAAGGAATAAATTATGTTTGAATTATTTTTATTTAGTTGTGGACCAGATATTATGGGAAAACCAAAAATGGTAGAGGTTATTCTTTTAGGTTTAAAAACGAGGTACACTCGCACTGATTATAAATTTGTATCAAAATTTAATAAAAAAACCGGAAATACTGATTTTATATTACAAACAAATTTTGATGCAAGTCATTTGCTAAATAATTTTGTTGTAGAGGGATTTAGATAAATATGGATATCGTAATAAATTTTAAAAAATATTATACAGGTGGTAAAATAAATTCGCCAAATGCATTGGTTCTACCGCTTTCTTATGTAAAATTTATTAGAAAAGAACTTCATAATCAAAATAATTCAAAACAGATAAGCGAAGAATGTTTTGTTTTCTCTGATTCTGACAACAAGGAGTATTCAATTCAATTTTGTAATAATGTTGCTATAATTGCTCCAAATAATTGCATTGAATAGTTAAAAATGTTAATTGATGTTTATTCTAGAGTATCAGCAGAATCATTAGATTATTCTAAAATTGATGAGCATATAATTATTTCCATCTGTACTCACAAAAATTTACCAGCGAAGCTTAATATAGGATCAACAACAAAAAGTATATTAAGGCTATATTTTGCTGACGCTGATACCAAATATAATTTGGCACAAGGATTAGATTTATTTACGAAAGAACATGCTATACAAATTTTAAATTTTATTATTGAAAATAAAGATGTAAAAAAGTTAATAATACATTGCGATGCCGGGATAAGTAGATCTCCAGCTATTGCCGCAGCAATATCAAAAATATTATACAATGATGATAATATTTATTTTAAAGTATATAAACCAAACATGCATGTTTATAGGATTATATTAAACACATATAGAGATTACGTATTATGATAAATATTTTTCAAGGAAGAAATATAAAGACAGATGAAGTTGATTTATTTATTGTTGCAGAAACTGAAATAGAAATAGATTTACCGTTTAAAAAATCAATACAAGAAATAAAACAATGGCTATTGAACATAGATGTATATTATTCTATATATTCATCACTAAATGAAGCAAAAGATAGTATAACAACTAAAAAAAGAGTGTATGTAAGAGCACCAATATTGTATTACCCATGAAAAAGAGGAGTTTATTATCTATAATAGGTAAAAAAAGAAAAGCTGGTAAAATAAAGTCTATAAAAAGACAAAATAGAAAAAGTTGGAAAAAAGAAGTTTTTGAGTATTAATTTATTTTTATTTATATTAAAAGAAAGAGAAAAATCATGAAAGACATTCTAGGAACACTAAAAAACGATTCTAAAGAAGCTGGTTATCAAGTTGCTGCAGATCAATCTGCTACAATTATTCAAAAAGCGTTGGTCAACGTAATTGAAAAGAAAGTTGATTCTGATACAGCAAAAAGTTTTGCTATAATGCTAGACACAGAAGTTGGTCTAGCTTGCGTTAAACTTTTGGCTGGTCTTGCATTGACTTATGCTCCCGGTGTTGGTCAAGATCCAAGAGCACAAAAAGTTGCAGATAAACTTCGTCAAGGAGCAATGAGCGATGGTATGAATCTAGTTGCCGATGAGCTAGTTGGCAATCTTCTCCCTGCTCTAAATGGTATTGTTGAAGCTCTACCAGAACAACCTGCGGTTGCTCAATTGGTTGAAAAGACCGGAATGAATGTTGCAGATTTGGACGAGCATAGAGAGTCTCGTACTACCAAAGTAGGCAGCTAAAAAGTAAAAGATAGGGCGACAAGCCCTACTAAGGATGATTAATCATGTATGGAGCATGGCGAGACTGTAAATCTTGTGGCTTAAGCCTCGAAAAGTTCGATTCTTTTATCATCCACATTTTTTTATATTTTTAAGCATTGACAAATAATTTTTCAATGTTATTTTTAGAGAGAAGCTTGACGAAGGAAAGCTTCTCATATATTAATTATAGATTTTTTATTAGAAATTAGGAAAAAATATGCAAGCTGTTATTCTTATTGGCGTTTCTGGTTCAGGGAAGTCTACTTATGCAAGAAATAATTATCCTGAATTTATAAAATGTTCGGCAGATGATTATTTTATGATTGATGGTAAATATAATTTTAATTTTGCTAAACTTGGCGAGGCTCATGGTGAATGTTTAAAAAAATTTATTCTAGCTTGTCAAAATAAACAAAATGTTATTGTAGATAATACAAATACCTCTATAGAAGAAATTGCTCCATATTTTCAAGTTGCAAGAGCATATGGGTATGATGTAACATTTGTAATGATAAATTGCGATATTGATAAATGCGCGGAGAGAAATCTTCATGGTGTAGGTCTTAATTCTGTAAAAACAATGCGTGCGAGAATTAATAACTTGAAGTTGCCCAAATATTGGAAATTTGAGCTAAAAGAAGTTGACTCTAATTAAGGATTTATTATCATGGCTAATGAAGATATCAGAAAAGAAATTATTGATGCATTTAAAGCTGTTCATCAAAATCAAAAAAATAATTCAAGAGGGTTTCTAGCAGGCGATTATATTTCTTCCATGGCTTTTGGAGAAGATCCTGTCACAAAAACTGTTCATGTCCATTTTGATAAATTCTCTAGGCATGAGGATGCTCTGGCGTTCTACAAAAAATTGACAGGAAAAGATTCTTTTTCTCCGCACTATGATACTAAATTTAAATATAAAGGTATTACTTTTAGGATGTGTTATTATAATACATCTGTTGAAAAAGGCAATGTTGTTTTTAGTGGAGAAAATCTAGAATATACTGTACATGGTTCTCCAGGATCAAAAGATGCTCTAAATAAAGCTAAGGAAAAATTCCAAGCAAAAAAAATGGAGCATGTTAAAAAGAAAATTAATGATATCCTTGAAAAATACGATTCGTATGCAGTCGGAGCATATGCTTTTTCTTATGTAAATTCAAACATTGATTGTAAAAAATATCCAATTAGAATTAGATCAAGAACGACAGAAAATGGGGTTCAAGTATATAAAGAGTTGGAGGAACTCAATAAAAAATATGGGGATTTTTTCTCATACGATGTTTCATATGATGATTATCATTCCCACACTAAACCACAAAAGAGAAATGTATGTTATGATATTGAACTTCTAGGATTTGATGGCAAAAAAGTTTTTGCTATAGATAATTTGGAAGGAAGAACTCTCGAAGAAACAGAAGAAGTTCTAAAAACCAAAATTGCTAATAAAGAAGCTTTTAAGTTTAGAAGATCAACAACGATGTATGAGATTGATAATATGCAGCTAAAAGTTTCTGAAGAGAAAGCAATTATGACAGATAGAATATTGTATTCTATCATGACAAAATATGGTTGCTATATTGGTGGAATTGATGCTGTTACTCTAGCAAAAACAAACATATTCCCATCAGATGCTACTATTAAATTTAGTAATGAAGATTATAAAAAGAATTTTATTGAAGAACTTTCAAAATATAATATCGATAACTATAAGCATGTATCATTTGAAGTAGACAAAAAAGAAGATAAAAAATATGAATATGACATTACATGTCTAAAGTTTAATGGGTATTCATATTTTACAGACGATGAAAAATATTCCCATCATGATATTATAAATAAGATTAGAAATGGAAAATATTCTAGTTATGATAAAGATAATTGTCCAAAAACGGGAACTGGATGCTATGATAATCTGGGGCTTAGTTATTTTCAGAGTCTAAGTCAAGAAAAACTATTCGATATGATTTATAAGTATGGCGGAGTAGTTTATGCATGCAATATTATTAATTATATAACTTCAGGAAAAATTGGTGAAAATGAGGCGATTGCCATTCATTTTGAAAATGATGCAAAAGCACGAGAATTTAGCAATGAACTAAAGAAGTTTGAATCAAACTTCTCAATCGTTGTTAAAGATACGTTTGATTCTAAACTAAGCGACGTTTCTTGTCTTAAATTTGATGGGAAAAATTTTACTGTAAATGATGAGAATGTTTTTTCTACTCCGCAAGAATTGATTGAAAAAATTAAAAGAAAAGAGTACTCAACATTTAATGGAGAAAAATCTTCATTTTATGATGGACTTGGATTTAAAATGGTAAAAATGCCAACAAAATATTCAAAATTTATTTCTACTATTAAAAAAGATGCAACGGCTGCTGCTTATTCTAGTGCGGCTACTCAAGCTGTAAAACTTACTCAAGCGGCACTTGTTAAAATGGCGAAGTCCGAAGAAGAAGCTAATAATTTGCAGAAATTTTTTGCTTCAGATATTGGATTTTCATTGCTATCATTGGCAGCAGGTACAGGTCTTCTTTATTCGGATAAAATTGAAGATCAACGGGTTGCAACAATAGCAGAAAAGCTAAGACAAAACGGTATGGTAAAAGCTGGAAACTTTTTGTCAAAAGAAGTTTTTGAAGCAATGGCGCCAGAGCTAAAACAAGTAATAGAAAATACGCCAAACGTTAGAGTGAGAGTTATGGACGAAAATCTAGAAAATGATCTAGAAGAAATAGAGCAGGAAGAGCAAGCTTCTCAATTTATGCAGAATTAGAAAGTTAAACATGAAAGTCCTTACTAAAGAAATTTTAAATAGTTTAATAAAAAAAATATGATGCAAGAGTTGGATACAAATATATATTAAGCAATTCTCCTCAAGAAACTATTAAGGCATTAGAGAGTTTTGATGATAAAATTGTTGTACGCAGAGAAAATTGTGGCTCCGCAAGAAGAAACGATTTTATAAACGAATTATCATCATTTGATAAAACAGAATTGCCTATTGATGAATGGAAAATATTATATGGATCAACATGGGATTTAAATACTGAAAAATATTTTGATATTGAATATTTAATTTTCGATGGTGAAAATTATTATTTAGAAAATCTGAATCCATCAAATAAACCTCATCCAGATTTGAAGTTGGATGAGGTTTTAGATAATTTGAAAAATAAAAAATGCAAAATTTTAAAAAACCCTAAAACCTCGAAGTTTTTTTCTAAAGTGGAATTTTTTAAAGAAAAAGGCTTTGAAATTGAAGAGGTGAAAGTCCTAACTCAAGATGAATTGTTTAAGTTATTAAAAAAATATAATGCTTTTATTTCAGGAAGAGTTTTAGCTAAATATATTTTAGATGGCAAACTAGAAAATGTAAAAATTCAATTCAATGACAAAGATAAAGTTAAAGATTTTCAAAATGAGTTAATAAATTATAGCGATATCTCTATTTTAAGAGAAGATTGGTGCGACCATGATAATAAATGGTACAATGGCGGGTCGTCCAATATTTCATTTCTTAAATTCGATGGTGAAAAATATTCAGTTGATAAAAGAGTTTTACCAAATGAAACTCCAGAAAATTTAATCGAATATATTAAAAATAAAAAATATTATGATATTACTAATAAAAATAAAAAATCTGGCGCATTTGATATCCTAGGTTTTACACAGCTTCAAAAATTAAATGAAGAATCATTTTTTAAATTATTAAAAAAGCATAATGGATTTATATCCGGTGTGAATATAGTTTATTTTTTGACAAAAAATGGATTAAATAATGATGAAAAATGTATAAATCCATACTTTTTAAATAGAGAAGATAAAAATAATTTCTTAAAAGAATTAAATAATCTTTATTATAATAAAGATGTTGATGGTGTACGTATAGACGCGGTACTTGATAATCCTTCTTTCTATGGAGATATTTTTAATTTAAGGTTTAATGGAGTAGATTATAGCGTAGATCCTTCTTTTGAATCAAAATATAATTTAACAGCCAAGCAGCTATTGACAAAAATTAATTTAAGAGAATGTGATTCTGCTACAGGCACGCTTAATAAACTTGGCTTTACCACAAAACCAAATTTAACCTTTGATATATTAATTGATTTAATGATGAAGCATAATGGTTTTGTTCATAGAAATATTGGATTAAAAATTTTAGATGATAAAAAATTATCTCATATTGACGATATTTATTTTACAAATGATAAAGATTTATTATCATTTAAAGAAGAAATGGCTAAGTATTCACAAGTAAATTATAAAGTAACTTCTCGCATTTATATAAGCAACGAAGCAGTTGATGTTTCAAATTTGGTTTTTGATGGCAAAGATTTTAAATTACTTGAAAATCCATATTTTAATAATAAAGATGAAATATTAGAAAGATTTAAGAATAAAAAATATGCAACATCAGATAATCAACCACGCAAAATGTTTGAAGATGCATTTAATATTACACATGAGAAAACATATTTAAGTCATGCATTAAGAAATTTAAAAAATGATACAAAAACGGCAGCATATAATGTTGCCGCTACTCAGGTAACAAAAATAACTCAAGAGTTAATTTTACAAAGTCTTTCAAAAGTATCTAAAGATCAATTTGAAAATTTTAATTCAATTATTAAAAGCGATGTTGGTCATTCATTAATATCATTTTGTTTAGGAATGGGACTTTATTGCTCAGATAAAATAACCGACGATAGATTGCTATTAATAAGTGAAAAACTAAGGCAAAATGGTATTAGTAAATTAGGCAATTCTATTATTTCCGAAGCTTTTGAAACAGCTTTACCAGAATTAAATTCTGTTGTTCAAGCAATTCCTGTCAGAGTCGAACAAGATAACGAAAAAGAAAATATTAGTAATTGCGAAGAAGAAGATAATAAATTAAAAACTTTTTCAATTTAGGTTTAATATGCAAAAAAATATTAGTCAAGAAGTAATTGATACACTTAAAAAAGTACATAATAATACAACAGGCGAGAGCAGATTATTTGTTTTTGGTGATTATATTAAAGATATATTTATGTACGGAGAAAGCGATAAGAAAACCATACATATGTCATGTATGAATGATGTTAACAATGCAAAAAAATTCTTTTCGTTTTTAACTGGCAGAAAATCTTCAGAATTTCCAAAAGATTCTATGACTTTTAAGTATTGTGGACATACTTTTAAATTCCATTTGGAATATGGAGATACTTTACTAAAGTCTGAAGAGTTATATTTTAGTGGTGATATTTTAGATTTTAATTTATTTCGCGTACATAAAACTGAGTTGCAAGAAAAATTAAATGCGCTTAAACCAAACAAAACGACAAAAGAAAAAATCAATGAAGTTTTAGTAAAATATAATGCATATGCGATAAACGAATACTCATTTGCCTGCGCCACCGGATCAGATTTTGATAGCATAGATGTTTATATCACAAAATGCGATCATGATAAAATGGGGTCAATTAAGCGAGAGATTTTAAAAATAATAAATGACGATAAAAAAGCGTTTAATTCGGCAAATCTTAATGTTGGATGGTTTGGTCAAAATCCATTTAATGCTAAAACAGTTCCATATGATACAATGTTGTTAGCTTTCGATGGTAAAAGCCACTTTGCCATGGATGAATTGGAAAATACAGAAAATTTAACTACGCTTGATTATCTTATTAAAAATGCAAAAAATAAATCTTGCTCGATAATAAATTCTTCAAATGTTAGCTGTGATTATGCTAGAAGATTCGATAGATTGCAATTTTCTTGCAATAAGAAAAAATTATCAGAAGCAGATTTTCTTGCATTGATAAAAAAACATAAAGTCAAACTTGGCGGATATGGAATTGTTAATTTTATATTAAACAAGCCTCCCCTTGAAGATTACAATATACATACTGATGTTCATGGCGAAAATGCTATAGAATTTATTAACGAGTTGAATGAGTATGACCAAAAATTTATTTCTAATGTTAGAAAAGCTTTATTTAATACTCCTTCCGATTCATATAGTTTAGATATTGGATTCTTACTTTTTGATGGAGAGAAATACTCAGTAGATGCTAAAAGTACTTCAGATGCAGATGATATTGTAAATAAAATAAAAAGAAAACAATTTACTTATACTGGCGGAACTTCTACAGCTCAGCCTATCTTTGAAAAAGAAGGCTTTAGCAATATTAAATATCTAGATAGATCAATATTTGAAGAACTAGTCCATAAACACAATGGCAGATTAAATATTTTATACTTAGCTGATAGAACTAATGCTGATAGTACAAGTAGAAAATATACAAATGTGTATTTTGAAAATGAAATAGACCGTTCTAATTTTCAAAAAAATATAAATCTATATAGATACTCACACGATAAAAATTTTAACCATCACATATCTTCCATTATTGCCAAATTTTCTAATCTAAGCATTGACGAAGGAACAGATATAGGAACCTTGATATTTGATGGTAAAAAATATCATTCTAATTGCATGGATGTTGATGTTTCTAAAGCTGTAACTAATCTATATAATAAAAAATATTGTACCAGAGCTATTAGTGGTAAAAAAACTGGCGTTAGCTCTTTTTATGAAAATAATAAATTTAAAGAAATTAAAGAACTAACGAATGACGAGTTTTTTAACTCCATTAAAGAATTTAATGGATATATAGCTGGAGTTGATGCAATAAAACTTTATTTGGGAAAACAAAAAGATGTTTTGCAATCAAATATTTTATTTGAAAATAAAACAGATTTGGATAATTTCTCTGCTTATATAAAAAATAATTATGGCTATGAAAATAGACTTAATACATTAGTTGCATCTTCTGGAGATAATTATTTTTATGATATTTCATATTTTTCTTTTGATGGCGAAAAATATTTTTCAAAAAATGAAAAATATAATGTAAACGACTTGATTGAAAAAATTAAAAAAGGAGAATATAGTTCGCATAAAGGAAGCGTCACTTGCTCTTCTGATCAATATGATTCATTAGGATTTAGATTTGTACAAAATAAAATAGATCTTAATAAAGATGATTTATTTAAAATATTACATAAAAATAATGGTTTTGTAAGCGGATTAGATTTAGTAGAATACATCCATTCTGGAAGCATTGATAATTTTAAATTTATTTTCAAAAATCCTGAAGATTATGATGCTTTTATGAAAGATGTAAATAATAAATTTACTAAAGAGTCAATTAAATTTTTTGATGAAAAACTAAGACCATATAGTTCATATAAAAATTCTATATGTGATATTTCATATTTATGTTTTAATGGAGAAGAATATTTTGTAGATCCATCTGTAAATAAAACTACAGATGAGTTGATTAAAAAAATTAAAGATAAAAAATATTCTTGTTTGGTTGATAATGAGCATTCACCATATTATAATAGGCTTGGATTTACTCAAACCTATGATAAATTCACAGAGCAGCAATTTTTTAAATTTTTAAGAGATAATGGAGCTTTTATAAGCGGTGCAACGGCTATTCTTTATATACTTGACAAAAAAATTATACATGATACTGATAAAAGAAACACTGAAATAACAATTTATGTTGACGATTATTCAAAAATTGAAAATGTACAAAAAAAATTAAATGAAGTTGGTAATCCAACAATAAATGGATTAAAAATTTCTGTGGAACTTTCTCCAGATTGGCTATCTGATATAGCTCATATCCAAACAGATGGAATTAATTTTTCAGTAAAAAAGAATGATAACATGTCATTAACCGCTGATGAATTAATTGAAAAAATAAAAAGTAGAAAAGTCTCAAGAGTAAGAGACGGTGTTTTAAATGAAATATATAAACAAAACAATTTTACTGAAGTTGTAAATATTACACAAGAAATGCTCTTTAAATTAATGAAACAACATAATGGCTATATTAAAGGAGAAACAGCCATTCACTACTTATTGAACAATAAACTTAACAAAAATGCCAATTTTATTACATTCAATGATAAAAAAGACAAAGATAATTTTCTAAAAGAAATAGAAAAATATTATTTTACAGAATTTAAAATAACAGTACAATCAAAAGATGAAATTAATTCTGAGGAAGCTAAATTAAAAAATATAGATGTCTCTGAATTAGTATTTGATGGAGAAAAATTTACAAAAGAAAATTTATATCACAATAATTTTTCATATTTTGATTCTGTAGAGGAATGCATTGAAAGAATTAAAAATAGACAATTTTATTGTGATGAATTTTATAAAATGACTGGTTTTATGAAATTTCATGGATTTACTAAAGTTGAAAAATTCAAGAAAAAATATTCATTGGCAAAATTAACTGAAAAGTTAAAAGATGATGCAAAAAATGCGGCTTATTCTAGCGCAGCTACGCAGGCTATCAATTTAACTCAAAAAATATTAGTTAATGCAACAAAGAGCGATGAAGATAATGCTATTGCATTAAGCAAATTATTAGACACTGAGTTTGGTCATTCATTACTTTCATTAATGCTTGGAACTGGTTTATTATATACCGATAAAATTAATGATGAAAGGGTGGCAATGTTAGCAAATAAATTAAGACAAAATGGAATGGCTAAAACAGGAAATTTAGTTTTTGATGAATTATTTGCATCTATAGCTCCAGAGTTAAAAAAAGTTGTAGAGGACATTCCTAATTCAAATATTAGGGTAGAAGTTGATCAAACTCATTTAGATGAAGATTTTGCTGATGAAAATGAGCAGAATAAGTTAATGTATAATTAATTTATGTTAATAAATGATATTGGATCGCATCTTAGCTTGCGAGGCGCAGGTTTATGGCGGTCCAACATAATTTGAAAGAAGCCATGCAAGATATTTATGATAAAGAAATTTTAATTATTAAAAATGATTTTATTGAAGATTTATTATCTGGCAATTTTGGAGATAAAAATGAAATAAAAAAATATCTCAAAATGAGTCAAAATAGAATAATAAAAAACAATAAAATATATTATAGTTGGGATAATATTTTTTTAGAGGACAGTCCATTTATTTTTATATTTAAAAATAATTCACCAAATAATATTTATTGGGCTATAGAGTCAAATGGATTAACCCATTTTGAGTATGGTGATAAGGATTTAAAAATGAAAAAAGCTAGCGTTGCAATTATTGAAAATAATAATAAAATCCTTTGTATAAAAAGATCTTCTACTGGTCTTATTGGTATGATTGGTGGTAATAGAGAAGAAAATGAGACAGGCAAAGAATGTGTAATTAGGGAATGTTTTGAAGAATGTGGATTGGCAATTAAAGAATGTGATTTTGTTTGGACGGGAATCTGTCTTGGCGAAGTTGACTACGAAGTAGAAGTTTACAAAGTTAATCATTGTGAAGGACTAATTAAATCTTCCAATGAAGGCGAAGTTGGATGGTATACAGTAGAAGATCTTTGCAATCCAAAAATATCTCAATTTTATGCATTTAATACAACTCTATTTAAATTTTTGGGGAAAATATGAATATAATTGAGATGCGCAAAAAAGCCAAAGATTATTTAAAAGTTGATAATGTGGATATTTATAAAATAAAAGATTCTGAAAATGATTATGAAGTCATTATATCGAAGGAATATGATTATGTAGATTTAACATTTGAAGTATTAAATGAACTATCTGAGATGTTTGGAACATCTAAAATTAATATCGGACAAAAATCTAGCTCTCCTGGTTGTGAGAGTTGCGATTATGGTAGCGAATATTCAATTACATTATATTTTTATAATGTAAAAGAGTTTTTAATATGAATAAAGTTAAAGCTTATTTTCCATACGTGCATGAGTTTGAATTTACTGATTTTAATGAAGCAGAATTTTATGATTTTGGAGATTATTTGATTCAAGCGGAACCAAATAATGAAATTGGTATTGGTGCAATAGACTTTAATACAAAAGATATCTTAAAATTAAAAAGTCGATTTTTTAATAGTAATATTTTAAATATAGCATTAAATAATGAATTAAGAAAAGATAAAATTGCTATTGCTATTTATAGTACAAGTACGTATGATGGACTATCATTCTATTTCCTTGACTCTAAATTTAATCTTTCCAACCAAGAAAACAGAATCATAACAGATGACTATAAAATAGGATATTCTTTTTATGTATATGAAGTTTCTATTTTTTTAGAAAAAGTTAATGATTTTTTTAATAACAATATTCCTATTTGTTTTGCAAAAAATTTTTTTAACTTAATTGATAAGCATAATGCTATTAAATTGAATTTTTTCAATTGTTTAAAAGAGTTACAATCTTCTAAAGTAAGTGAATTGGAAATATACAACAAATTGTTTTCCAAAATAGAAAGCGATATATTATTATCTTAATATGAAATTTTTTTGTCCATTTTGTGAAACAAAATTACAGGCAGAGCCAACTATATATTTTTGTGACAATGTTTATTGTTGGTTTGATGTTAAATATTACACAAATTTAAATTTGTTGTATATTTATTATACAGATATAGACAAGATTTATTCATTTAGAATAGTAATAGAAAATAAGATTTTTTTCTCTTATAATAATAAAAATTTTGAATTAAATATTGATGATTTAGATATTGGGTGGGATTTAGTTAAATATTTAAAAAATATTGAATTGGTGTAAATATGGAAGAAAAAAAAGAATGTAGAGAAACTTTTTTTGAAAGACTTTCTCCTTATCATGCTCCATCTGAGTTAAGAAAGATAGAGCTTGCTTATACTTTAGCAAAATTTGCGCACAGGGCGCAAACCAGAAAAGAATTAGATGAAAACGGTTTTAATATTAGATATTTTGAACATTTACGACGAACAGCACTAATAGTAATGGATGAAGCTAAATGTTATGATGCCGATATTGTAATATCAGCATTGCTTCATGACTCTTTAGAGGATCATCCAAGAGATATTACACCAGAAATGATGGAACAATTTTTTGGAACCGATGTTGTAAGAACAGTAAAACTTTTATCCAAGGTTCCAAAAGAAGGCTATTTGGATAGATTATTTAACACCGATAGCTATAAACCATTACTAGTTAAAGCTTGCGATAGGCTTGATAATTTAAGAAGCTTGGATCATCCTGAAAATACTATAGAGTTTAAAATAAAACAAGTAAAAGAAACTAAAGAAAAATATTTTACATTATTTGAAAAACTTGAAAAAATTGCTCCAGACCATTTAAGGGATTCAAGCAGGCGATTGCTAGAAAAAATAAAAGAAGAAATAGCCGTTCTATACTATAAAATTAATAATTAATGCTATTAAATGATGTTGGATCGCATCTAATCGTACTAGGTGCTCAGGTGTAAGATGAAAATATTGAATAATGATCCAAGGCACTATAAAAATTTTTTTAATAATAATCAAAAATGTATGCTTTGCCATACTAAACTTAATAAAGAAGTTGTAGAGTATTATGATAGCTATGGAAAATATCATCATGAAAGAATTTACTTCTGTAATAATAGTAAAAAAAATTTTTTTGATGATGTTTGTAATATAATTTATTTTGGAGGTATGAATTGTTTTAATTTGGTTCTATCAATGTGGATAGGTGATGATTATATTACAATTCATCCAACTTTTCTTGAAATAAGTGATTTTAAAGGAAATAGGGTAGAAATTATAGAATTTAATCAATTTCCTAATTATAAAAAAGTAATAGAGATTTATTTTAAAATGAAGTATTTATCTTAAAATGAGAATGGTTTAGTATGTTATATTTAGTTGCAGAAAAAGCATTAATTGATGACGCCTACAATGAAGAAACTTATTATAGCGAACACTGTTATAGTGTAATATATATATGTGCTGAAAAATATTTGGCTAATAATAAAGCACAAGATTTAAATCGTAATTATTTATTTGAATATTTTGATAATGATAGGGATATTTCATATCGTTTGAGGAATAAAATATTTGATTTTGATTGGAAAAATTTCTCTATACAAAATAATATAAAAGATGAGGACGGTAATTATGTTAATTGTCAAAATGAATTTTATGATTATTTGACTAATTCAGAGGATACAGATAAAGTAAATGATCTTTTAGACAAAATAATAGAAGAGTTGGGATTTTGTATTGTTTTTGTTTTAGAAAAAGATTTAATAAGTATATTAGATTAACATGACAAAAGAAGAAGCGATCAAATTGGCGTCAGATAAAATAATTCCGAGGGGGTATAAGCCTGAAGATTATTATTATATTAGAGAAGATATTCCGTATAAAATAGCTAAAGCTATTGTAATAGAAGCAAAAAATATTTTAATTAATGTAGATAAAGGAAAAAGGTAAATAAAATGGTAAATCTAAAAAATGAATTTGTGCAATCGTTTTCGTCTGTTCTTGTTCGCAAATCTGCCGAGGTAGCTCGTGATATTATTTCGGGGCGTCGTCCTGAGCCTCATTCATTTGAAAAAGGCAAAACATTGATTGGAGCTACTGTTACCGCTGTAGGCGTAGCAGTTGGTGAAAAGGGTCCAGATTTGAATTTTGTACAAGGGCTAGCTAAGTCTGGGCGTGTATTTGGTATGGCGCTAGTTAGCGATGCTGTAGTAAATTATACTGTTGATACAGTAGTACCAGCACTTATTGACAAGGTGGTTAAGCCATCAATGACTGGAGTAAAAGTTAGAGTTCTTAGCAAGTAATAAATATTTCCAGGGTAGTATTCCTGGATCGCCCCTATAATCTTTTAAAGATTGGAAAATAAAATGTTTTTTGTAAGAACCAGTTTTCTTTGTCGTAGGTTTAAAACAAAAGCCGAGGCTTACTCTCATGCGTGCAAGGTTATACTTGAAGATTCGAGTATTCCAATTGCTTCAAAAATAGTTATGAGGACTATGTATGTGTTGGGAAATCATGAGGGAACTTATGACAAATATATAGATTTTTGTAAATCTAATAATATACATCAAATGGTTTTTATTGAAGAGGGAAAAATTGATACTATTTCGGATAGGGCTAGATATATAATTAAAGGTATGTTTTCATTTTAAGGATAATTATGTCACAAAATATTTTTGATACGTTAAAAGTAGATGCTGAAAATGCAGCTTATAGAGTTGCAGCAAATAAATCTTCAGAAATCTTAAAAAATTCGTTAGTTTCTCTAATTGATAAAAAGGTAGATTCTGAATCAGCAAAAGCATTTGCTGCCGCGTTAGACACTGATTTTGGTTTAGCCTTTATAAATATGTTAATGGGAGTAGTCTTAAACTATGCTCCCGGACTAAATAATCATAAGAACGCACAAAGATTAGCACAAGAATTTAGAATAAATGGTATGGCTACTGCTGGAAATGCGGTATTAGATGAGGTTTTTAGCCAGCTTTTGCCAGGAGTAATGCAGGTAGTTCAAACTCTTCCAAAAGAAAATGTAAGAATAGAGCAACTATCTGATAAAACTAGCGTTGATGATTTAGAAGAAAATAATAAGAATTTAATAAATGTTAAAGTAAAATAAAGTTATGAAAAATATTTTACATTTTTATTTTAAAGAAAATAAGTGTTTATTTTGTGGTAATGGATTAGATGATTCAGATGATTTTAAATTAATTGAAGCAAAAAAATGTAGTAATGAAAAATGTTCATTTAAAATATTTGATGGCGGATCATTTTGTGAATATTTAAAATATAAAGTATTATATATTCCGTCAGCTACAAATAGATACGCCTCATATACAATATGTAGTAATGATAAAGATAAAAATAATGTTTTATATTGGTTTTTTTGTCAAAGTTTTGAAGAAGATGTATTAGAACTTAAATATATTATGAGAGTTCTGTATTGGAAAGAAATAGATTAAGAAAGGTAAGAAATGTCTAACGTTAAAGAATTTATAGTAACAAATCAAGATGGTACAGTAGATATTGAAAAAAGTCAATTAAAGTTTAATGAAGCATTGGATGCTTATATTAGTGACAAAACTGCTTCTAATGGTGGATTCTTAGCATTATTTGATGAATTTTTTAATTCAAATATTGGTAAATATGTACAAAAAAATTCTCTTATTGATGCTTTGGCAATAAAGTACTGCAATAATGATTTAAATAAGTTTCAAGAGATCAAATCAAAGATGTCATCTTGGGTAAAAGATAATACTGGTAAGACTAGAGAAGATGGTAAAATCTTTGCATTTAAAGCTGGCGCCAAAGGTGGTATAGCTAGATGGGCAGATATTGAATAATGTTAAAAGATTTTCTTGTTTTTAAAAACGGAGAAGTTAATAAAGAGCTTACGCAGCAACAATTTAATACCAAGCTTTATAAGTATATAAGCGAACAAGAAAATATAAGAAAAACGTTTAATGAAATAATTGATTCGATGAGTGGCAAAGTTGTTGCAATTGTTGAAATAGAATTTATTTTGTTTCATAAAATATTTAAATTCGATTTTTCAAAATTAGATATTATAAAAGATTTTTTAAGAACTGAGATATCAAAAAGTAAAAAATTAACAATAGATTCTTTTTATTTGAAAGTAGAATAAATATGAGCATTAAAGCACCGCATGAAATAAAGTTGGGTATTATTAACGGTTATATCATTGATTCTTGCACGATTTTTCAAAAAACCGAAGCAATGGAGCATGAATTTTTTAAAGTTCTTGCTAAAGTTGATAACGATTATATTATAGAAATCGAAAATAAAAATTATATATATTGGATTTTTGAAGATGGTCATTATCATGAATTTAACCTTTCAAAGAGAATATATAGCTTTATGTTGAACAAGAAATGTCTATATATTAAAGGTGAAGCTGTAATAGAAGAAAGATTTGGCTCTACTTCATGCGGGCATAAATGCATCAATTGCAATGAATATAATGAGTATGCTGAGGCTAATATGCCAAATAACAAATATAAATGTTATAGGTGTAGAAATTATTAGGAGAAGATTTGAGTAAAGACGATATTGTAAAAATAGAAGGAATTATTATAGAGGGCTGTAAAGGCAATTTTAAAGCAAAAACAAAAGATGGCGGAGAAATAGTATGTACTCCGGCAGGAAAGTTAAGACAAAATCAAATAAATATTTTGATTGGAGATAAAGTTATTATTGAAGTGTCTGGTTATGATTTGACCAGAGGAAGAATTGTACATAGATTAAAAAATTAACATAATATTGTGACAAATAATTTTTTAATCAAAAACAATTTCATTAATTGTTCTATGTTAGAACAAAAACTATTTTTAAGTAACGCATTGCATTTGACATGGTTTAATAATTCACTATACCTAAATAGTTCCAATCTAAACATAGAGCTATTTAATGGATTATTTTCATACGAAGAGTATAAAATTTTGTTATTGCAAAAATATGCCGTTGCAATTATATATAATTCAAATTTTTCAGAATTCTTTTTAATTGGATGTATAAATTCAAAAGATTTTACCGATGAGATATTAGATTATATTTTATCCGAATCATCCAAATATTTTCTTTGTTTATCCGGAATAGAAATATATAAAAATTTTAATATTGAGCCAAATGCAACCAACGCTTTAAATTTTAAAGAAAATATTGAAAAGGTTGTTGAGTTTATTAAAAAAAATAGAAATGAAAAATTAAACTAAAGACTAGATTAGTATTATTATATGGTAACTAAAATAGCTGATTATTTTGAAATAAAATTATTAAAAATATCTGAATCTACAGATGAAGCAATTCTGCATTTTGATAAAATAACTGAAAATACATTTAGTCAAATAAATATATTTATGACAGAAAGTGCAGGATTGCCAACTAATACAATGAATGAATATAAAAGAACGTATGAAAAATTATATTTAGCATATAAAAAATATATGCACGCTTTAAAACAAGATAAAAAAATCCCTCATCTAAACAATATATTTGAGGTTGTAAAGGCATTGGTATTTTGGTGTAATAGAAGAGATATAAAAGACAAAATTCCGCCAGAATACAGACATACATTGTATGATCAATTAAGTAAACTTTTAGAAACTTTTATGCAAGAATTTAATAAATTGAAAGAACATTTAAGTGGCACAAGATCCTGATAAAATTATTTTTATTTTTATGTCTTTGTTTTTTGGTACATGTTTTTTCTTTTTTTATTATTATTTTGTAATATGGCTTAAAATTACAGGACAAATATGAAAGTACAATTTAGAGAAACAACTATAAAACAATTTATGCATTGGCAAAAAGAATGTCCAATATGTAAAGCTGGATTAGTAATACGAAAAAGTAGAGTATGCTGTTCAAAAATAGCTGAACATTTTTATCTAATAAGACAAAACAATAACAGTACATTATTTGAAAATGAAGTAGTTACTGGCATTTTTTTTGAAAATGATGGCGTTAAAATATACTTAGCAAAAGGGCTAAATTATTATTTTAATACATATAACAAAGAAGATAAAAGAAAGCTAATTGAACTGCAAGTTTCAAAAGAGGTAGAAATACCAATAGATACAGATTATTATATTAATAAAGTTAAAAATATAATTGTTCTTGATTAATATGTTTTACATGCTATATAAAATAGTATGAAAAAATTTGCTAGTGAAAATGTTTGTGATACATATGATAATAGTTGCTCAACTTCCAGTGAAGCTGAGTTATTAGAATTAAAAATTAAACAAGCTTTAAATCAAGATGATAATGAAGATGATTTTGTATCAGATAAAAGATCTAGGGGCAGAAGACTTTCAGAAATTGCTAAGCCTGATGATATATATAAAAAAGCTGTGAAACAAAGTGCTACTTTTGGTAAAAGTGTTGCATTAAGAGATCGTTTTTATAAAAATCTTGATCTTAAAAATATGTTTATAGACAGTCTAAATAATTTAAAAGAATTATACGATAATGATCCAGATTTAAATTCAAAAATTGAAGAAATAAAATATATTATAGAGAATAAAAACGAAGCATCTACTTTATTAGAAAAAATAAAAGATCTTGAAACTAGGATACAAAAAATAGATAAAGTTGCAGATACAGCTAGTAAAATAGATCCAGACACAGTATCTAATTCTGTTTTAGAACCTAATAATGAATGGGTCTTCAAAAAATTTGGAGATATTACTTTAAATAAAGCTAGCAGAAATTCTGCCGGAACAGTTATTATTGATAATAATGGAGCAAATATTTACGATATTGCTACTGTTAATTTTAAAGATCAATTTAGAAAAGAATTGGAAAAAAAGTTTTCTTATTTAGAAAAAGATAAAACATTTAAAAGTAAATTAGCAGAAGAATCTAAAAAAGCATTAATATCAATAATTTCTTTGCAGTTAACCAAAGCTATGTGCGCCACATTAAATAATCTATCGTCTAAATTATTAGATGAAGAATCCGCCAAAAGAATTGCTACTTTCTTTGGAAGTAAATTTGGCGAAGATTTTGTTAGCTTATTAACTGGAATAATTTTATTCCATGTTGATAAAGAATCAATGAAAAGTGGACTATTATTACCATATAGTGATTCTGAAAAGTTTATAAGACAGGTAGCAACTGAAATGAGAGTAAGTGGTTTAGCTGGGGCTGGTAACGCTTTACTTGGCGAAATTTTTGAAAATATTGTTCCAAGTTTAAAAACAATTTTAGATGAAACGGAAATGGTTGCCAAAAGCAATGTTGATTTAAATGATTTTGATGTTTCAGATGAAGATTTGTTAGTTTTATTAGAAGAAGATAAAAAAGATAATATTAGAAATAAATAATTGATGTTGGATCGCATCTAAGTAAGCTACTTATGATAATGTTATAGGAAGGATAATTACATGAATAAAGCAAAAACTGTTTTGTCAGTAAAAAAAATTGATAATGAAATTATCTTTACAATTGTTGATAAAGAAAAGTATGCTTCATTTTTTAAAGATAATCCGGAAGATGCTGAAATGCCCACATATTTTGATTTTACAAAATACAAACATAATTTTTATGATAGGTAATAAATATATTATATGAAATATAATCTTGGAGATATTGTAAAGTTTTTGCACAATAATGAAAAATTTGTAGGCGAAATTGTAGGCATATCAAAGACATCTGAAGGATATTTATATTGTATTTTTAATGACAAAGATAGCAATAATTTTTCGGCACTAAAAATGGAAGAATATGATGTAATGAATTTTATTTTATATTCTAAAAAATTTTCTGATAACATCGGAAAAAAGGCTTTTTGGAAATCTGAGTCAAGCGTAGTTGGATTTTTTTTGGACGGATGTTATTGTGAAAATTGTAGAGAATTTTCTAGATTTTCTGAGCCAAATGTAGATGGTAAATTTATTTGTTATTTGTGCAGACAAAATCGTTGGAGATAAAAAAATTGAGTAATTTTCTTGATTTTCAAAAAATAATTTTTTCTGGTCTTTTGTGGGCAAAGGAAAATAAATGGAGAATTGATGCAATTCCGTTTATAGATAAAAAAAATAATAAATGTTCACCTCTAGGAGCTGTGCTTCTACAAAATAACATTGATGTATGTGATTCTGTTGATGGAAATATTTTGTTGAATTCAAAAGCCAATTATATAAATTTTAATAAAATATTTCCATGTTCAGAGCAAGAGATAGATAGTTTTCTTCTGGGTCTTTATATGTGTCCAAAAGAACATAGATATATTGAAATAATTGAAAGTTTTTATATTCTGGGAAAAGAAATAACAGAAAGTATTAAGGTAAAATAATGAGTAAGACCAAAAAGTTTAAGCCTGGCAATATGGTTCAATTTACAAAAAAATGGTTTGATAAAGTAAGTCCAAATTTTGGAGTTGTTGACCATAAACCAAGTAATAATAAAAATTGTGTATGGGTAAAATTTGATGTCCCTTCACCGCCGGCAAATGTTCTGTTGGTTCCTATTGATCAGTTGGAGTTGGTCGATGAGGGAGAATGAAAATACTATATTCGGAAGAACAATTTAATGAAGCTATAGATTATTTAGCAAAATTCTCAAAAATAGAAAATAATAAATTATTAATAGCTTCTAAATTAATTAATGCAATGAGAATAATATCTTTGTCTAACGATAAAGTATATTCTACATTGGAATTCAGCATACAAAAAGATGATTCAGATGATGATATTTGTTATGTTAGTATTTTTGTGAATCCTTCAATTAATAAAATTAAAACAACAATAATAACATTAAATTTAAATGAACAACAGAATTGAAAGATAATAAAATGTATTATTCAGCAGAACATGCTCGCATTAGAACTAACGAAGCAATAGGAAGAAATATTGTTATAGAAAAAATTTTTAAAAAAATTGACAAAGCGATAAATAAAGGTCGCTTTGAAGCAAAAATTAATATATCTAAATTTGTTTATGAAAAAATGACAGATGAAGATAAAAAGAGCGGTAAAAGAAAAAGTAAATTTGAAAACGAAGAAGAGATGTTTGGGTATTTTAAAGCTCTAGGATTTAATATAGACAAAAAATGCTCCATTGATAATAATGGTGATAAGTTTATAAATATGATTGTTTCTTGGAAGAAAGATTAGGCAAAATATGTTATTAGCATTTATGTATGCTGGGTCACTTTTTATAGTGTGGGTAATAACTAAATTTATGTAAAAAAATGTTGGACGAAACAAAAACAAGAATTTTTTTCTTTAGAAAAAAAGATAATCTAGACCAAATTGTAAAATACTCTTATTCTGCTCTATCTCTTGATGAAATTAATCAAGGTATAAAAGATGCTGAAGATGAGCTTAATAAATCATATAGCAATAAAAGACTTCATCTGCTTCAATTGTTGTCAGTTGAAGAAACGTTGGTAGAATTGCTAGAATGTAAATTTACTTTGCTTTATCAAAAAAAACTTGGAAATAATATTGGGGCACATACCGCTTGGTATTTGCTTGCTAAAACTTATAAAAAAATGATATATGAAAATGATGGCAATATCAATGATAAAAATGAATTTTTTATTGATGCGCTAAGAAAACTAATAATGGAGATTGATGAAAAAAAGTAGAAGGCAGAAGCCTTGTCCTAAATGTGGAACATTAGGAATAAGAATTGATAAATATGATTGCTATGCTTGTCCAATATGTATAATATGGCTTGAGAATGGTTGTAGCGATGTTGAATGTAATTTTTGTTCGTCTCGCCCGGAAACACCGATATATGTAGATTGGAACGACCCTTTTAATACTTAAGGAAACAATGTGGGCAGACGGATATTATACAGCTACAACTACAGCGGCAACAACTACTACAACAATACCAAGTACTGGTACATATCATTACAGTAATATATATAGTCATCCAGCACAGCTTTTTGATATTATTTATACACCATCTATATATGGTACTGGTACTATTAGTTATGGTGCTGGTACTATTGGTGCTGAAAATTATCAAGCGCCTAAACTTTCCCAACAAGAAAAAGAATCAATTTTATCAAAATATCATCTTTACTATGAAGAAAAAGAAAATAAAGTTGTTGTAACATTAAGAAATTGTTTAAACAATATTATATTTAGTACAGAAAATTTTGATAAAGAGTATGAAAATTCTATTTGTTTGGAGGGAAAAACCTTAACATACGGTGATGTAGAGTTATATTGTAAAAATAAAACAAAAACAATTGTTCAAAAGAATTTGGGACAAATTGATAATTTAAAAACCGAACTTAAATTATCAATAAATAGAGTCATTATCAATCAGTTAATTAATATTACAAAATCAACGTTAATTGCTACTAATAATAAAACAATTATATCTATAATAAATTCAGTTATTGGAGAATCTTTTATATGTTTAATTCTTGGATTTGTATTAAATGAAAAATTTAATATTCCAAGCAATATTCTTGAAGAGTTAAGAATAAGAGCATTGGCTAATTTAGGAAATTCTGCAATAGATGAATTTATGAAGGCTGCCCCAAAGTTAAATGATGTTATAAAAGAGCTTCCAAATGAAATAAAACAAGATAATTTTGATTATTTATTAGATGATGAAGAATTTGCTGACTTAAAAAGAAATGTTGCTAAATAATTCCACATTTAAATGAAATGGATTTTTATATTGGCGATGTTTTAAAAACTAAAGTACATCATGGTTGGTATTCAGTTTCTTTTGGAGATGAAGTAGAAGTATTAATAATAGGAACTTCTACAAAATATTATCCACAAATTCAATATATAGTGACTGAAATTTCTTCACCAATAAAGATGGATATTGGCGGAATTATTTATTCAGAGCGTATATTTGATGATTTTGTTAATTCAGATTATACTAATATAGATAAATCTTCAAAAATATTTTTTGGAAAACGTATAGATCATTTATATGATAAATATTTAAGTAAAATAGAAAAATCCATTGGTGGACAAAAGTGTAAAAAATGCAAAGAATATTTTGATTATGCTGAGCCTAATCAACAAGATAAAACATTTTTATGTTATATATGTAGAACATATTATTGCTATTGAAAGAAGAAAGTTATGATTTTTGAAGACGTAAGATTATTAGTATTAGAATATGAAAAATTATCTGCCGCTGTTCCTAGATATTATTGGCAAGCAAAAGAAGCTTGGCAGGATGTTAAGGAATGTTATAAACAAGATCCTAAAAATCCTCCGAAGGTTACACCTCATATACAATGGTTTTTAGAATTTAGACAAAAGGCAAGAGATTGTAGAAATAATGCGCAAAAAATAAAGCAAATGATAGAGTCAAACATGACTCTTGATGGGAAATCAATATTTAATGATGAGCACAATCATTGTGACGGAGAACATGATTGCGAGGATGATCAATGTTTACAGCACCATTAAATGATAAAGAGTATTTAAAAGCTATAGAAAAATTAAAAAATTTAGGATTGGTAGAAGAAAAGATTATTGATGGGAAAATATATTTTCCTCTCACCATCGAGGGTGAAATGTATTTTAAAAATAAAATTTTTTTCTCAAAAATAGAAGTTGGAGAATGTTAAATGAAAGCACAAAAAATAAAAAAAATTAAATGGATTTGTAGGAACAGCTTATTTATTTAAAATGTCTCCTCCTTTAGAAGGATATGAACATGTCGTAATATCTTCTGCAGTTGTACCATTTACTGGTCCAGAAACATATATTTTTCCATGCGACAACGATGGAAAAATAATTTCATGGGGAGAACTTGAAGGTTCCCAAAGAGGCACATTAGATTATTCCGTAGTCCTAGCTGATCTAGGATATGAAGAAGTTTTAAATGACAAAGAAGAATATTAATTTCCCCCGCCCATCACTTACCCGCTGTTATTGTTTTAGGAATTAATGAGCACTAGAAGTTTAATAGGTTATACAAAAAATTTAAATAATAGAACTAAAGTAACATATGTATACTGTCATTTTGATGGATATCCTTCAGGAGTTGGGCAAACTTTAGTTGAAAACTATAATACTGAAGAAAAAATTAAAGAATTAGTAAGTAAAGGAGATTTGTCTTCGTTGGGCAAAACATTAGAAAGTAGCGAATTTTATATTGATAGAGGCGAAGATTTTTCTCAAATTGCCCCAAAATGTGTTTCCAAAAAAGAATTTAGCGGAGAACATAGTTGGATAGATTATGTATATGTTTTTTGTTGCAATCAAATGCAGTGGAAAATGAAAAGTAGAACATCTAAAAGATTTGTACAATTAATCAAAAAGATTTAAAATATTAAATATGAGTACCAATTATTATTTGCAATTTAAAGATTTTTCTAATAATCAGCTAAAAGACATATACCTTCAAACTAAGGCTATAAATGATTCTTTTTATATAGAGAAAGTAGAAAAAGCTTATAGTTATAAAAAGGTTTTGGATTTTAAGAAAGTATTTTTTAATAAAAAACTTTTTGAAGAAAATTATTGTCAATTTGTATTGGCAATGCATTTGCTATTGGTGAGGGGACAATGTTTGCCTCAAGTGGTAAGCTAGTATATAGTGAAAATCCATTTAAGCTTATAGTTGAAGTGGATAAAGAGATTTCGAGATACTATAGAAGTTTTATTCCAAAAAGTATAAGATTTAATAAACAAAAATATGATCCACATATTTCAGTTGTTAGAAATGAAAATATAGATGAAAAAAATTGGAGAAAGTATTCTGGATGCTATGCAGAGTTTAGCTATTCTAATTATATTTATTGCGATGAAACTTATTGGTGGCTTGAAGTTTCTTCTAAATTTTTGGAAGAAGTAAGAGCCGAGTTGGGATTGCCATTGATTAGCGATATTACTATGAGCCCAAGTAAAACCCATCGTTTCCATATAACGATCTGCAATATGAAAAATTTAGATAATTCTAAAGTGTATGAAAAATAAAATGTGATTTCTTGTTGTGGATCTTGTAATAAATTAAGATGCAATATTTTAACTTCAAGAGAAGATGTAAAAATTTATATTTAAGGTCAAAAATAGGAAGATATATGCAAAATATAAAAATAAGTAAAAGTGTTTTAGATAAAAAAGCTAAACAGATGCTAGATAGAGATGATAAAAAAATTTTGAATTCTTCCGATGAAGATAATCTAGAAAAAATTAAAGAATTAAAATCTAAAGGAGCACCAATAGATCTTATTAATTCAATCGTAAATATAAAAGAAAGAATATTAAATAGAAGTAAAGAAAAGACTTTAGAAGAATTAGAAAAGCATAAAAAAAGTTTTGGTTATTATGTGGAAGATTTTTTTAATTATATGTTAACTTTTTCATGTTTAAAGGAAGAATTTTTAACTGTTGGCGGCATTCAGGCAAATAATTTAGCCTTCTTATTCTATTGTTTTAATGATTGTGAAATAGTAGAACAGGATGTACCTATAAGATTTGAAAATGAAAAAATATATTTTTCTGATCAACTATTTAATGTATTATCTAATGAAGAAATAACACCACAATTAGTCAGTAACTTTATTGAACAATGTTACTTATTTTTTGAAAAAAATATTAATAAAGAAAAATATATTGAATTAAATAGAAAATTATTAGAAGATACAAACAAATTTAGTATAGATATTAATGAAGTTAAAAATCTAAATATAGATAACTTTAGTAATGAAAGAAGAATAAAAACATTAATTTCAGTAATGAAATATGTTAAAGAACATTGCACAAATATACATAATAACTTTGAAAATACTCGACCTGATAGTGAAAAGAAAAAATTTTTAATAAATGAGGCGTCTAAGATCATGAAGTATGATAATGCAATAAATACATCTTTTATATTTGCTCATTCTTTTGAATCATACGAATTTGCTTATTGTTTTAGAAATATTTTTTCACTAAAAAGTGCTATTGTAATGAATGTAGATGAAAATCATTGTTTTAGAGCTTGCTTAACTAAAAGCAGATTAGTTGTTAACTTTATAATGGATAAAATATAAATGTTTTAGGATTTAAATGAAGAAATTAAATAAATTGCAACAAGAACTTATGAATTTATTGTTTATGAATGATAATTTAAATAAATTTAAAGATGTATCGGATAAAATAAATTTAAAACTTCTGAAGAAGAAATTAGAGAATATGTAGAAGGGTATATTAAACAAGATGAGGATAAAAATAATGAATATATGTTTAATATACCAATTGCACTAACGAGAACATATTGTGACTTTGAAGGATAAAAAGGTTTAAATTTTGATGTTTAAAGAATTAAATGATTCGCAATTAATTGAATTATACGAGAAATATAAATCTATTGACAAGTCTTATTATTATGAAGATTGGGGATTTATCTTGCAGATAAAAGGTTCTCCAAAAAAAGAATCTGGAATATGTATTTTTCCATACTATGATAAAATTAATAATGATAAAGAAAATTATTTAAATAATCATAAAGAAATGACTTTATTGATGAATGAATTAATTGATAGAAAAATCATAAAATGAAAGATAAAGAATAAATTATGCTAAAATTTAATATTGATATTGAAGATAATAAAAAAGAAAAATATAATAAAATATTACAACATCTTCTTTTAAAGAATTCTTTAAAAGAAGATTTATTTCCGAATATAAACAATCACGCTTTTATTTTTGGATATTTAGCTAATTGGGAATTAGTTAGTAGTGATAAAACCATAGATTATATAGGAAATGAAAATAAAATATTAGTCAATATAGATTTTTTCAATGAAAACATTGAAGAAAATTTTTATCGTTTTTATAATAATATTGATCAAAGTGTAAAAGAAAATTGTGAAAAATTGTTACAGCAATTGAAGCAAGTACCATCATTCTATAATACATCATGGGTATCAGAAATATTAAATGATAAAGTAGTAGTTCCAGAAAACAAAGAAAAACGTTTAAGGTTTATATTTCAATTATGTTCTTTAATAAAAGAACATTTATTAAAAATATATGATAATACACAAAATAAGTATATATCTTCAGAAATAGATAATAGTATTTTGCTACAAAAAACTTCTTTATTGATGGAAAAATTTGATCCAATAGAATTATTATTACCAATAAGGTTAATGATTGGATTAGAAACTACAATAAGATGTAGTTTAGATGAAGCTAGATTGTTTGAAAATATATTTAATAATATTTCTAGATTAGTCTATAACAAAAATGGATAACTTGTTACTATATAAATTAGAAGCAATAAAAGAATTAGAATGTTTAATTTAGATATAACATAAAAATAATTATTAGGAAAGAAATGAAATTTATTTATTATCTTATTCCATTTATAGTATGCTGTTCCCCAACTGAACAAGAACAAATTCAGAAAAAGCAAGACAGTGTAAAAGTTACTACAATAGATGTAATGCTTGGCGAAAAGAAATGTAAAGTACATTTCATTGATGTTATTGCAGAAAGAACCACAAGAGTAGTTGAATGTGATAATAAGATTTACTCGTCTCAATCTATTGATGCAAGCCATAGCTCACACGGATCTACAAGAAGTACAGATACTTCTACAATAGTAATAAACAATACAGATGGGAAATAAATTAAAATGAGACTAATATCTTATGGTTCAACAGAGCTAAGTAAAGATTTTGGTGATACCGAAGTTAATTCAAAATTTGATGAATTTATAAAAACAGAAAATTTTAAAGAAGGTAATAGAATTTCTGTAAAAGATAAGTATGAAAAAATTTCTGAATATATTATTGAAAAAGATGATGTAGAAAAAGAAAAACTTAGAGATACTTGGTTTAGAATTGAAACTATTAAATTGGTAAGAAAAAAATAATAGATATAGAAGGAAAAGAAAAATGAAGAAACTATTTATTGTATCAGCTCTAGTAGCAGCAGTTGTTGGTTGTTCAGATTATAGTGATAATTCCGTTAATGATTTTGCTATGCAGGGAGGTGCTCCTTCAATTGAAGTTCAAGGAAAAGGTGGTGGAACATGTCCAAATACATACGGCGTTCCATGCACTAGACTTTTTTATACAAAAAATAATTGCGATGCTAGTGGACATACCACATCATTGACTTATGTTTGTTATAATAATGATGGAACAACTTTTAGTCCTCCTCCAGTCGTTCCCCCAACAAATTGCAATGTTTGTAGAGAATTTCAAGACAATCTTCCACATTGTAATGAACAAGAAACTCCATCTGAAGGCGGTGGTACTTGGGTATGTAGTGCAAATTAATGAGGTGATATGAAATTCGAAGACTTAATAGCGAAACTTATAAATGATAAAAAAGAAGTTTGTTTATTATTAGATAGTGGAGCTAATTTTGTATGTACATTCGATAGTTTTTCGGATGATAAATTATTCTTGATAGTAAATCAAGAAATGGGTGGTTTTACTACCAGATGGATAAAATTAAGTTCAATTTGTTCTATTTGGTATTAATTTGATATGAAGTTTAGCTAAAGTAATTTTAGCAGTACGGGGATGACAGGTTTCGACAGTGTAATAAGTTTATATTGAACAAGCGGAGATTGACAATTACTCCTAAAAATAGTGTTAAACCATAAATGCCAACGATAACGTTGAAGTTGATTTTGCTGCGCAAGCTGCTTAATTGATACTAAATAATCAAGATAATTTTGGTAGATTATTTGGGCGAACCACTAAAATTGCTCTTAATAAAGTTAGCTATTATCTTTATTAAGTTAAGATGAATATAGACTCTGTATTTAGAGAAAATAAAATACTATGGCTACACTAAATTGTAGATAAAGCTTGTAAAAAATTGATATAGATAAGTTATATTGGACTCGGCTCTCGGATGCCGACATCTCCAAAAAGAGTGTATAATTCAATGGCAGAATGCGACTCTCATACGGTCGAAGTTGTAGGTTCAAGTCCTACTACACTCACTAATTAAGTTATTATGACTATTATAGATTTAATAAATCAATTTTCAAAATTAGAAAATTGTCCATTATGTAAACCCAAATTAATATATGAAAGAGATGGTAGAAATTACTGTCAAAAATATATTATTCATAATGGAATTAATCTTAACCATTTTCAATATAGAAATGAAGATATTAGATTTTATTATGAAGAAATTTGTTTATCAATTAACATCTATTATCAAGTAACTCAAAAAATAACAAGATTTGATAATAAAATTAATATATCAATGCAAGAATTTTTATATACATTAGAGAAAATTAAACTATTAAACGATTTAGAGTAAAGCATAAAATCATGAGTTTTATTGATATTGTACTTGAATATTCTACTAATTTAAAAAATTGTCCCATTTGTAATTTACCATTAATAACTTGTGATAAAGCAAAGTGTTGTAAAAATGTATGGAGCAATAGCAATTCTGCATTTGTTCATTTTTGGTCATTATATGGATTAAATGAATTTAATAATTATAATGGATTGGTTCTTCAAAAAGAAATTTGTTATGATTTTGAAAAATCTAGGTTAGTTAGAATATTTCACAAATCTGTGACTATTTATACTATTACTGAATATGATTATACTACGTTACAAATTGATGCAGATATAATAAATAATGCAAAAAGCGTAGATTCTATATTTAACAAAATTAAGCTATTTTTGGATTTAAATTAATATGGATATAGTAAATTATATTATTCAAGTAAGCCAAAAAATAACTCATTGTCCAGTATGCGAACGCATAATAATGCGCAATGATAACGATAATCTTAATATTAGCTATTCTAGTTGTTATACATTATGGGATAAAAAACAATCACTTCTCCATTTTTGGACAATAAATAAAATTAAAACTAAAATTGATAAACATCAAATATTATATCAAATAAAAAAAGAAGATAATTTATATAGGATATTTACAGATCAAATTCATGTTCATAAGAAAAGCCATGATGAAAAAATTGTTATAGATATAAATTTTGATTTAATAGATTGCGATATTGACCGCTTATTAAATAAGGCGCAAACGGTTTTAGAATTGGATTAATATAATGGAAATAATAAATTCTATTATTAATTATAGTAAGGCATTAAATAAATGTCCTATATGTAAAAATATGTTGGATAATAGCGGAGCCAATCAATTTTATTATAAATTTTGTAAATTAGCATATGCTAATTCAGGATTTTATCATTTTTGGGCTATAACTGATATTAGAAACTGTGATAATTTATATATGATTAATGTTCCAATTATTCAAATTTACCATGATTGTCAATTATACAGAATATTTGTAGACAGCAGCGAAATTATAAATGAAGCTGGTAAGAAAAAAATAATTAATTTTGAATTATGTTCAATTAATCCAAATTACACTATTAATAATATAATACAAAAAATAAATATGATTATAGATTTAGATTAAGGTAAAAATTTTATGCTAGAACAATCAATTAAAGCTAAGTTTGAATCGATAAAACAATGTCCTATATGTAATACTGAACTTACTAAAATTTCCTATCAAAATGATGCAATAGCTTGTCCAAATGATGTTGATTCATATACCGATAAATTTCATTTTTGGCTTGTTAATAATGTAAGCGAAGATTATCCATTACTTTTATCATATAAAATAGAAAATAAAATAATTCAAATTCTTCATGATCGAGTAGTTGTAGTATATCCTGAGCCAGAAATTATTTTATTTAATCATGCTATTGATGATATAGATGTTTTATTTTCTAAAATATTTAAATTTTTTGATTTGTGTTAAATTGGAGATAATATGTTACAAATTAGCAAAGACGATTTTATTAATCAAATTTTTATCCCATTTATAGTTCCAACTATTATAGTTGGTTCTTTGGTTTTAATTAGTATTAAAGTTAATAACATAAAATGGAAATAATAAAAGAATTATATAAAAAATATTATAATGACAAATGCCCATTATGTAGTAAAATTTTACATGAGGATGAAGAGCATCATAATATATTTTGTGAAACCATTATTTATATAGACGGCGAAGGAGCATTTTATCATTTTTGGATAAGAAAATTTGATAATTGTATAAATAATAAATATTTTAATAGTTTATTATTTCAAATAGTTAAAAATGATTTTTTGTGTAGAGTATACAAAAATAAAGTCGGTTTGTTTCACAAAACCGATCAAAGTAGATCTATTGAATTTTATTATAATAACATTAGCTTAGATTCTATTTTTAATAAAATAGAATCGTTTATTGATCTTACATGAGAAAATATAAAAATATTGAACAGTGTCCAATTTGCAAATCACGATTAAATGATAAAATCACACACCGAATGTGTGATAGTACCAACGATCGTCATTTTAACAACACACCGCTATGTCATTTTTGGATATATTCTGGCGATTTAGATAAGGAAAGTTTAGGCGGTAAATTACTACTTCAAATTTACCATAATAAAATGATAATAAGATTTACACAAGCCACGATTGAATTAATAGATGCAAATAGTGGTCAAACGTGTCAAACGTCTCGTATAATTGAAAATGATAATACAATGTTTGATTATGATGATATTATTAAATTTTTAGATAAAATAGATTTACTTGTGCTGTTAAATTAAATATGAAAATAAAAGAACTAATTACGTGTCTTAGCAAATTAAAAAAATGTCCTAGATGTAAAAATGAACTTACAAATTATAATGACGTTGGCGTACTATGTTGTAATAACAGTATAAATAATGAATACTATTCTCATTTTTGGCTTAGAGACAATTATGAATCTAAATCATCTAACTCATTAATGCAAATTTATTTTAATAATTATCTATTTGTAATAGAAAAAGAAAATATTCAAATATTAAAAAAAGAAAAATTAATATTTGAGCAGTTTATTGATGTAAATCAATTTACAGTAGTTGATCTATTATCTTGTTATAAAAAAGCAAAACTAATCGAAGAGCTGTCATAATGGAAGAATTGATCAATTATTACTTTGATATCAATGAATGTCAATTATGTGGAAGCGCCATTATTAATCTTAGCGATGACAAAAAATATTGTCCTGGTTTATCGGCTAAGAAACATAAATATAGTAGATATACACATTTTTTTATAGATAAAAATCCTATAGATGGCATTATATTGCAACTATGTACAGAAAAATTTGTTATTAGACTTTATTATGATAAAGTAGAATGTATAAAAAATAAACATGAAGAATACTTTGAAACTGACATATATATGTCAACAGCTATAAGCAAAGAAAATTTCTCATTAAATGATTTTAAAAACATTATAAGTAAGCTAGATATTATTTATGATTTAGAATAAATATACTTAAAGTATATTTTATTATGTTGAATCTTATAAAAGCTATTGCCAGTGAATGTCTATGTATAATATCATTAAAATTAATAGGCAAAAAACGTAAATGTATTTATTGTAATCAATCCTTAATTATTCATGATTATAATGGAAATCATTTAATTACATGTGATAAAAAATATCATTATTGTGAAATATACACAGTCTCATTTCCGCCAAAACTAAATGCAATTCAAATTTCTAATATGAAATCTTTCTATAAATTTTATAGAAATGGCAAAGTTTTTATAAGCAATGAAAGATTAAATAAGTACTCATCTTCAGAAATTGAAATATATAATATTGAAAAATATTTTCAAAATACAAAACTTTTATTAAAATTAATTGAAAAACTGGAATTATTAGAATAATATGTTTGTTGATACAATTCATAGAATAACCAAGCTTGCGCAAGAAAAACAAATAAAATCTTTTGTTGAAAAAGAAAGAATGTTTGATAGCCAAAAAATTAAAAATATTGGTCTTTTAAATACATTTTCGTTAGAGTATAGTATTAAATGGTTATACGAAATAATTGAATGGTCGGCTCAAGATGGAGAATCTTATTGCGAATTCTATATGTTTCAAAAACAATATCTTGAAGATATAATGAATAAACTTAAACAAGATGGATTTAATTGTTATTATGTAGAGTATGATGAGAAAGAAAAATATTATTATGGCAATGATAAAGTTATCATACCTGCTCATACTTCAATTTTTGTTAATTGGTACTAAAAAATGAAGTATAAAGAATTATTTGATTATTATTTTAAGTTAGATAATTGTCCAATATGCAATGAAAAAATATTTGCATATAAATCTAATGTGATGAAAAAATGTGATGTAGAAATAGAAAAATATTTATATCATTTTTATATACATAAGACTGTAGGCATGTTTGAAATAAATACTGATGTATTTAGCATACAGTGGAGAGATAATAATACAACCGTAGTATTTTGCTACACTACATCAAACAATTATAATTTTAATTATATTGTTCCGGTAATAAATGATTTTGATCATAAGATAGCTAAAATAGTTGATATAGGGTAAAGAAGTATTATTAGAGAAATATAAAAAATTACCAAAATTCTTGGTGAAAGAAGACCATCAATATCTATATTTTTCTTTATTGTTTTTTAGTATTATTACAATCTTATTTTTTAAAGTATTAATTGAAAGGAAATACTAATTATGATATATGATTGCCACACACATATAGGAAGAAATAAGCATATTAATTCTTCTATAAAAGATTTACTTAATTCAATGGATAGAGCAAATATTAGTAAATCGTTAGTTTTTGCTGGCAAATTGAATGACGTGGATAATGAATATTTGTTAAAAGAGATTAAAGATCATAGAGATAGATTATATGCTGTTGCGGCATTTCATCCATATGATACAGAAATGGAAACCTCTATACTTAAAAAATGTATAGAGGAGAAGCAATTCGTTGCCGTTAAATTTTATTTGGGATACGATCATTGGTATCCTAATGATAGTAGAATATATGAAATGTTAAACTTTATAAATGAGCATAAGGTGGCAGCAATATTTCATTGCGGAGATTGCTTAAATTCTGTCAAAGCTGCAAAATTAAAATATTCTCATCCATTAAATATAGATGATCCTGCAACGGATTTTCCTAATATTAATTTTATCATTGCTCATATAGGGAATCCATGGATTCTAGATACAGCGCAAGTTTGTTATAAAAACGACAATGTTTATACAGATATTTCTGGCTATGTATACAACAATTTTTCTGAAGAAATGAAAAAATGTTTTCATGAAGATATAAATCATTTTTTAAAGATTTGTTCAAAGCCAGAAAAATTGTTATTTGGCACAGATTTTCCTATTTCTAATCAAAAGTCTTATGTAGAAACAATTAATGATTATTTTTGTAAATATGGACAAATAAATCCAGAGCTAATGACGGACAATGTAAAAAAAGCATTTAATTTAAATAAATAATTTTTAAGAACGGATTATAATATGAAGACTTTTAAAGTAAGCGATGTAGAAAAAAATAAAAATAAGTTAGAAAACGCGAATCTAAGTATTTATAGTATTGTAAAAAACTATGTTGAAAAATCTTCTTTGAAATCGGGTAATGTAAGTCAGCAAGGCTTTTTAAGAGCCGTTAATGCCGCTTATTCCAAACATTATCCATTAATATTGTCACCGGATCATATATGGATAATAATAGCTCAAGGTTTGGCTAAGCATATAGAACTAAACTCCGAAACTTTAAGACATAAATTTGTAAATTTTGAAGGTAAGCAAACAATAATTGTAGATAATAATTTTCTAAGATTATATGATGAAACTTCTCCATGGGAAGATGTTTTTCCAATGTTTTCAGAAAAAATATCCGAATATATTGGAAAAAAGAGAGATTTGATTGAATGTGATTTTACTACTACTGACGCAAAGACAAAATTAGTTTCACAAATAGTATTAATGGATACAATGAAAACTTATTTTGATTATAGAGTAAGAACACTTTGCGGCATACCTGAAATTAGTTTAATGGGCACAAGAGAAGATTGGGTGAAATTACGAGACAAGGTAAATGCTATTTCAGAGTTTAATTTAAAATGGTGGACAGATAAATTGTTGCCAATTTGTGATGAATTTGTGAATGCATTTGATGATAAAATAAATACAAAATTTTGGGCAAAGATATATAAAGAAGAAGGCGGATCTGGCGGTCCATATATAAGTGGATGGATAACACATTTAATTCCTTACATAAATGATAAAAAAAATCATATTATATGTAATTCCAATAATGACTCAATGTATTCAAATACATTAACTTCTGATTTATTTCCAAATGAAGTATCTTCAGTAGATTTTGTTTGGGAATATTTTGGTAAAGAAATAAAAATGCAATTTATTGGCGGATTTATGTCGTTTGATCAATTAGATGATGGCAGTATAATCCCATCATTAGATTGGGCTATCCTAAATAAAGAAAAAGAAGTTAAATTTAAAATGATTGGTAAAGATGAAAAAGATCAATTTTTGCAAAATAATCCGAATTTAAAATTAGTAGCAGAAAAGCCAAGTCATAGCGGTACATATTATGATAAAGAATTAAAAAAATATATTTATAAAAATATAAATATTGGTGTGATAGATCTTAGTTAAATATTTTAACCTGATATAAACAATATATGGGGACTATATAGTATACATAAGTTTAAATATTAAAGAGGTTTATGCCATATTAGGAATTCAGCAATTCCGCCTGTCTGTCGAACAGGAATGAAACGGGGGCAGCACCCGTATATGGCGCAAATTTTGTTTGAAAGAATAATAATATGTCGGAAAATAATTCCCAAAAAATGAATAATCCTGAAATATTAACTTCAATTTTTCTTATAATTTTAGCAATTTTTGCTCTTGGCTTTTTAATACAGAGTTGTGCTTCTTGTCAAACAAATTCTAATGACTGGCTAGAGCATAAAAATAATGTATGCGAAGCAGTTTATTCCACGAACGAATCTTTTGCTGATTGTAAATGTGGTTACCATAGAAGAAATGAATATAGTAAAATTGTTGATGAGTATTGTATAGCAAAATTTGCCAAAGATTCAAAAATAGAAATTAAAAAAATAGTGTGCGAAAAAAATAAATGTTTTGATTTTATAGAAAAAAAATGAATATAATTATTCCGACAGCACATAATAATTTAGATTTTTTTGCTATTAATAAGTGTTTATTTTGCTCAGAGCGACTTAGTTTAGAAAGTACATTATATTTTGTCAATGCAAAACAGATTTTATCTTGCGACTGTATGAATCTTAAAATTGTTCCGCGATTATTTATTAGATTTAGATATAAGGACAAAGATTTTTATGTTTCTGATAAAATTCAGTTATTTTCTGGAGAAGAGGATTCTGTTGAATGGTGGGATGTAACAAACAAATCCCTACGGTTAATAGTTGGATTGCATAATTTAGATGGCAAAAGAATAATTAAAATTATAGATAATTTAGAGGAATTAGGATAATATGGAAAAAATTGAAACACCTTTTGATGCTTTTATTAGAGCAGTATCAGCAGTTCATCTACATCCAAAATTTTCTAGTTATTATGATAGGAATAAAAAACCAGGCGAAGTAATAGAAAGTTTATCGCCAAGTACAAGAGAATTGCTTAAAAATCTAAAATCAGATGATATGAAAAAATTGACACATGAAATGTTCATATATGGTGATACAAATTATAGAATGTATAGTTTGGAAAAGATTGCAAAAGAAGAAAAATTGAAATTTGATAAATTAAATAAGTGGGTATAATGTCTAGAAAAGTAGTTCATTGTAAGAAACATAAATATGATTTATATGTTGGAAGACCTTCTCAATATGGTAATCCATTTTCACATTTAGATGGAACTTTGGCAAAATATAAAGTAAATTCCAGAGAAGAAGCAATAGAAGCTTATGAAAAATGGTTATATGAGCCAGAACAAAAAGAATTATTAGAAGATATTAAGAAAAATCTTAAAGGATTAGTACTTTCTTGTTGGTGTTTTCCACTTGCTTGTCATGCAGATATTTTAGTAAAAATAGCAAATAATGAATGATATTAATTTTAAAGAGCAGCCTTGCATTATATGTAATAATCTTTTACAATATCTAAATTATAGTAATTATAGTAGCTATAAATGTCATCATTGTGCAAAAAACAATATAGATGTCTATGTTACTACTAACTGCATATATTTGCGCGGATATTTTGGCATTTGGCTCATTGATAATAATTTAAAGGTATATAAAAATATACGAAGCATTTGGTATGATTTTTCATATTACAATTTAAAATATTATTTTACATTAAATAATTTTAATAATGTAATAGATAAAATTCAGAAAGTTAATGAGCTTGGATAATATATTATATTTTGATAAATGTTATTGTTGCGGAAGCAAATTATATATAAAAAAATATATTACAATTTATGATCCTTGTTCTTGTGAATATAAATATGAATCTGGAATGCAAGAGTGGGGCTGGGAAGGAACTTTTCTTTATAAAAGAATAAGATATTATTTAAATGAGTATGGCGAAGTTAGTAAAGCATCATCAGTAAAGCCCTTATTTAAAATAGATAAAGAATGTAATATATTAATTATTAAATTAGAAAATTTATTATTGTTGAGATAAACCATGTATAATGAAGAAGCAGATTATTTTGGCGAAGAAGATTTAGGAAGACACATGCATAAATTTAAACATTTTATCAATTTGTTTAGTAATATAATAAATTCGGTGCCTGGGAAAGATGATACAAATTTACAAAAAGTTGTTAAAAGTGTAAATTTAGGATTAAATGTTATGCAAACATTTAATGAAATAAAATTCTCCAACGCCTTGGAAGGATTTGTTGTATATGGTGTATATTATAACCATTTTCTAAAATCATTAATTTTTGATGGCATGTTACCAATAAAGCTAAAGCAAGAACATAGATTTACACAAGATAGAACAGATTTAATAGTTTGTAATATTAATAAAATTGGTAAGGTGGCATATTATGCTAAACCTGGGTCTATGGATTATGAATCTGGTTATAATTTTTATTTATCTAAAGATTTTAAGTTTGAAGAATTAAATAAGATGATCTATCATAAGTACGGGGATCGTATTTTTATTCAATCAAATAGTTTATTTTCGGAATTTAATTCTGGAGATATTGGCAAAAAATATAGTATAGAAAAAATTGTTACTGATGATAAAATATTAAATAATAAAACAATAGAAAGAGCAGACAAATTATTACAAGAGCCAGGAACATATTTATTTTATGGGGAGCCTGGTACTGGAAAAAGTAGTTTTGTTTTTTCTGAAGTTTTCAAAGACAAAAAATGTATTAAAATTGGCGCAGAGCATTTCTTAAGTACAAATATTGAGAGTTTAAATAGAATATTTAAAATTTTACAACCAGATATGTTAGTTGTTGAAGAAATTGATAAATTTAAAACAAATCTGGCAGGAATGTTAGTTTTTCTAGAAAGAATTCGTAAAGAAAAATATAAAATTGTATTTACAGCGAATTCAATTGATGGTTTTCATGAGGCTGTAACAAGACCTCAAAGAATAGATTATATTCTTAAATTTGAATTACCAAACGAAGAAGAAATTAAAACCTTAGTTGATTTTTATTGTAATTCAAAAAATAAAGATAAATTTTTTGAGTTTATTAAAGATAAAGAATTTTCACACGCCTATATAGTTGATCTTTCTAAAAAATTAAAAGATCATAATTTTGATGATGTAAAAAATTATATAGAATTTTTAATTTCCATAAGGAAATAATATGTTAAAAATAGTAGAAGAAACTGTCAATTTCTATGATTTAGAAAAGTGCATATTCTGTGATTTTGGTTTAGTTGATGGAACATATTCTTATTTGGAAAATGATCATGAGAAAAAATGTCCTCGATGCATTAATGTAATGTATGATACTACTCAAATGTATTTTGAAATTAATGATTACGAATATATACTTGCTAATACTGGTCATTTATATAGATCTAAAATGGGGGCTGATCAAGGATTTAAATTTGTTTTCAAGATTAATGAAGTTAATAAGAATATAATTTATAACAAAATTAAATTGCTAGATGAGTTGCTTTAATGATTTTATATATTCCTGAAGATTCAATAAATTTCTGTGAAATCGGAAAATGTATTTTTTGCGAAAAAAATTTGACTAATAGCAATAATCATGATTATACATCTAATTGTGATTGTTTAAAAGGTCTTGAATATGCCGATTGTGGTATAAATTTTACATTTAATAACAATCAATATTATTTATCTAATAATGGAATTTTGTTATTATTTAATAATGAAGAATGGAAATTTTTATTTAAAGTAACAATAATTGATGGAAAACATATTCTTGATAAATTACAAATAATGAAAGAATTGCAGTAAAAGAAAGTAGTAACTATGAATAGTAATAATAATTTAGAAATAGAAAGAAAATATATTTGTAAATATATACCATCTTACTTTAAATCAAAAGATGTGCAGATGGGATATTTTAGAAATCCAGATAATGTTGCAATTAGAGTTGTGCTAACAACAACTTTAGTTGGAGAAGATCCAGGAAAACAAGTTGGTATATTAACTTTTAAAGGTCCTGGAAGTTTGGTAAGAAAAGAATATGAAACAAAAATAGATCCAAATATGGCTAAATCTATGCTTGATAATCTTACCTGTGGAAAAATACATAAAACAAGGTATTATTTTCAAGATTATGATTTAATATGGGAAATTGATAAATATCACGGAAATAATGAAGGCTTATTAATCGCTGAAGTTGAATTAAAATCAGTTGAGCAAAAATTTAACTTTCCAGATTTTATTGGTCAAGAAGTTACCGAAGTTCAAAAATATTATAACGCTGTATTAGCATTTAATCCTTATTGTGCATGGAAATAACCAATTGTCCTTTTTGTAATGAATGTTTGCAGCAAGCTAATGAATTTTCAATATATGATCGATGTAAAAATTCTAATTGTAAACATTATTTCTTCTCTCCTAGACATCCTAGTATGGCAATTTCAACGCCAATAACATTTAATATAAGAAACAAAAACTATGCATGGTATACTGACAAAATAAGTATATTTACGATTTTTGATAAATCAAATCTTAAGTTTGACAAAGCTATTAAAATGGAAAGAAAAGATTTTTTATATTTATTAAATGATGTTGATAAATTTTTAAAAATATTAGAAAAGTTGGCGGATTTAGAATAAATTAAAAAGGTTATAAAATGTTTATTTTAGATATGCAATTTTGTATTAGGTGCTCAAAGAAATTACAATATACAAATGAGATTATTTTTGAAAGTTCTAAAAAATTTGTCTATAAGTGCAATGATTGTTGCGATTTAGAATATAGGTTTGTTATTGATAAAACATATCGTAGACAATGGGAAATTTTATTTTTTCGTAAAATATTTAATACGAGATATGGTGACTATTCCATTGTCTATATTTTACATTTTTATGATCCAATTCTAGGATATACAAATGTATCTTTAACTGGACCTTATATACCAAAGCCTATAAAAATACCTTATAAAAAATATAAAGATTGTTATTCTATTATAAATAAAATAGAAAAACTTAGAGATCTTGAATGAATATAAACAAAATTCCATCCAATTGTCCATTTTGCAATAAAAAACTTTGCGATTATGATAATATACTTTATTGTAAAAATAATACTTGTCACTTTATATATGTTTATTATAAAAATGTAAATATTTTAAAAATAAAGAATTATAACAAAAATTCGTGTAATTTTATATGTATTATTGAAAACAATGAAGCTAATGTAGAAATATTTACCCGCCCTCATATAGATTCGGTCAACATTAAAATCTGTATTGATAGCGATATTGATTATAATTATTTGTTAAATACAATTGAAAAAATTTTCAATAATATAAATGATTTGCAGTAAAAATTAGGAAATGAATGAAGAAATGTCCATTTTGTATAAATTATCTACGTGGAGGATTTTGCATAGATAATAATTGTTGGTTTATGTTTCAATATTGCAATGACTATATTTATATCTTAGCTAAAAGTTTTAATTTTTCTATTTTATATTCACTTGGTACTAGAAGCGCAGAGTGTGCCAGAGGAAATATAAGAAAAAAAATTAATATAGACATTGATGAATTTAATGACAATTATTTTATGTTCTATATTATTTGTTATAAATTATATCAAAATTCATTTTTGGAATAGAACGATGATGGATCGCATCTAAACAAGGCTATGACTAGATAGGAAGTATGATTAATATTACTAATTGTCCATTCTGTAATAAAAAATTACTTAAAGATTGTGGTGGAGCACATTATTGTGCTAATCGTTCTTGTGCATATGTGTTTAGTGTATCTGATGTTACACATGTAATTACAATATCTATGTACAGAATAACAGAATTTGAATGTACTATTGATGGTAAAAATGTAAAGGTTGTGTATTATAGAAATAATAAATCAGACGATATTTATTATAGGGATGAATTTATTATTGATAAAGATATTAATTATATGGATTTAGTTAACAAATTATTGAATATTCACTCAAAATTAAAAGAATTATTATAATGAAACTTCTAGTTCAAGATTTTTTGGAAACCAAAAACATTACTGATTTGTATAAAGAGCGCGGCGTAGAAATCTCTTATTCTAAATGTAGAAGATTTTTCTCTTTGAATTATAATCAGATAAAATCTGCCAATGATGATGTTCTTGCACAACAATGCAGAGGAGTAATACTATCATTTAAAGATGGAAATGTAGATATTGGTAAAACAATTATTCATGCTGTTCCATTTTTTAGATTTTTTAATGAGGGGCAAGGGTGTGCTGATTCAGTAAACTATAATGATAAAAATCTAAAAATATATGAGAAACTCGATGGATCTTTGATAATTGTGTGGTTTAATTCGTTTATTAATCAATGGTCAGTTGGCACTAGATCAACACCAGAAGCAGATATTGTAATGGATGATGGCGTTCATACGTTTAGAAAACTTTTTGAAAGAGCGCTAAAAGATACAGTTAATTTGTCTTTTGAAGAATATTCAAGTACATTGAATAAAGATTATACTTATATGTTTGAGCTAACTACTCCTCTAAATAGAATTGTAGTAAAGTATGATAATTATAGAGTGACCCTGCTTGGGGCAAGAAACAAAGTTAATCTAAAAGAGATTGATCTAGATAAAATTGAAAACATTGTACCAAAAGTTAAAACTTTCAACCTTTCTAAGTTGGATGAAATTATAACATTTGTTGCTGGATTGAACCCAACTGAGCAAGAAGGCGTAGTCGTTTGTGATTCTAACTTTAATCGTGTAAAGATAAAGAACCCTGAGTACATTTTGGCGAACCGCGCAAGAGATAATTTTGCAAAATCGGATAGAGCATGTCTTGGATTGATTCTTGCTAAAAAAGAAGATGATGTTATGGCATTGCTGCCAGACGATATACGAGGTAAAATAATCAATCTAAAGACTAAGGTTAGTGTATTTTTGGATGCCTTTATTAAAGATTATGACAGCGTAGTATCTTCTATTGTATTTACTGATGACCAAAAACTTAATAGAAAGCTATTTGCTCAAGTCGTTATTAATAAGAGATGGAAAGATCCCTATTTTGCTATTTTTGGTGGCAAGGCAGCCGATGTTTATGATTATATAGAAAAATCTAAAGATCATAATGGTTTTTTCGGGGATGCTTTTTTGGATAAGATATTGGAATTGCTATAAACATTGAGAGTATTTTGAATGACAAATTTAACTGATGAAGAAAAAATAAAATTAAAATTTTATAAAAATGTAGAATTTGATTTGTTGTCTTTTGAGGAACATACAGGAAACAATTACTATTTAGTTAGTCCAGAGACTATTCAAAAAATGTTTAGTAAAGTTGTAAGTTTGTGTGGGGATGGAAAATTATTTGACTATGAATTTAGATTTAAGGTTGATTTTAATGGTGCAAAATTTTATATCTCTGGCAAACAAGCTTTAAGTGATAAAGAGATAGAAGATAAAAAACGCAGGCTAGTGGAAAAAATATCAAAAGATATTAATAATATTGGTAATGATCTAAAATTTCTTTCAAAAGAAGAAATAAATAAAATATTAAAGTTAATTGAAGCCAGAGAATTAGAATAGGTATATTTGTTTAGGAATAAATTACAATGAAGTTTCATAAAAAATTAATAAAAAAAGGTGTATACGGAGAGCTTTCTAAAGTAAAAGAAGAATTAGATGAAGCTATAGATGCTGAAGAGCAAAATCAAGATTTAATGCTTTTAATAGAACTTGCAGATATTGTTGGTGCGTGTGCAGGTGTAGCAAATAAATATGGTATTTCTTTAGATCAACTTGTTTCATTTGCTAAATTAAGATCAGAAGTTGCAGAAGCTGAAAAGGTGAAATGAATTATTTAGTAAGAAATGGTGCGTATTTTTTAGATCCTTATTTTTCTAATCTTGAAAAAAAGATATTGGATGATTGTTGTAAATTTTTAGATTCTAAAAATTTTAAATATTTAGCTATTCCGTCATTAGTTTCTAAATATGTGATTGATAACCAAGGAATTGTAAATTCAAAAGATGCTTTCCCAATAGATAAATATCATTGTCTTGGTGGTTCAGCAGAACAAGGTATATTAGAGTTTTTAACTCATTTTGAACCATCATTTAAATACATATATTCATTTAATCATTGCTTTAGAAATGAAGATAATTTGAATGATTTAAAATATGTAAAAGAGTTCAAAAAAGTAGAACAGTATTGTATAACTGACGAAAAATCTTGGCAATATGACTTCAAATACTTGTTATCCAATGCGGAAGAATTTGTTAAAAATCTAGGACTAGAATATAGAATTGTAGATAAAAAAGATGATGAAGGGTATCATTTAGTAAAATATGACATTGAAATAAGAACCAAAAAATTTGGATGGCTAGAAACGCATAGTTGTAGTTACTTTGGCAATAATCAATTAAAAAGATTTAATTTAAAGAATCATAGTATTTCTTGTACAGGAATAGCTTCTCCAAGAATATTAATACCATTTATAGAAAATTATGAAAATTAAACTAATAACAGATGAGTTGCAGAAATTTTGTTCAGAAGATATTTCCGATATGGAGTATACCTACATACATCATGATTATTTGTTGATATTTAGACCTAAAAAAGATATTTTTTTAATATATAAAGAATATGATAATTATAGAATAGGTGAAGTATTAAATTTTTCTATAGATAAATATTTTTCTACAAATTTTAATGAGTTTGAAATAGACACTGATTGTGAAATAAATCTCTGCTATTTTGAATTTGAAGACAGAAAAATTATATTTAAAAATATTTTTTTAGTACATACAGATATTAGAATTTTAACTGACAAGTTTGATAAACTAAAAAAAATATCATAACGTAAAATTTGGTTTTTTATATTAGTTGGCAAATAAATGGTGATGGATCGCATCTAAGTAAGGACTATGGTTTGCTAGGAAAGTGATTTATGGAAAGTAAAAATATAGAACAAAAATTAGGGGAACCAATATTTGATTTAAAGGAATTTCTTTGTAAAACTATTTGTGAGATAGAAAAAAATGGATGGGTTCCAAAATCAAAATCTGATGAATTAAATAAATTACCGACATCATTAAATGTTGTTAATAATTACGATGATATTGAATATTCAAAAGAGCATAAAGACAAAGCAATTAATATTATAAATTGGATAAAAGAATTGTCTGATGAGGACAGAAAAAACAATTATTTAAATAATTTATTTACAATTGTTGAATCTGGATTTATACAATATAAAGAGATTAATTTTGCTGCTTCAATACCGTCCGCATATGACAATGCAACGAAGTCAGCCCCGGAATCAAATCATTTTGGAACGATAAAAGAAAAAGTTCAATTAAATATTAAATTTAAAAATAAATATACATTTTCAAATAATTTTGGAATGATAAATATATTTGTTTTTGTAGATAATAAAAATAATATTTTTACGTGGAAAACAAATACTTATCATGAATTTGAAAAAGATACTTATTATACAATAAAAGCAACAATTAAGTCACATGATATTTATAAAGGGATTAAGCAAACTTCATTATCATATTGTAAGGTAATTTGAGTATGAGTGATTACTTTAATAATATAGATAAATGTCCTATATGTCAACGACCATTTATTCAGTTCCCTAGCTTCAAATCTTGTTCATTATATGAGCACTCTGTTTATATTTCTGAAAATATAATAGAAATTGAAGTAGATGGCATTTTGTTGTGGCTTGATAATTTTGTATATTACGTAAGGTTGCCTAATTCTACTTCAGTAAAAGTTCAGCCATTTGAGCTAAACTTAGCAGATTTTAATTTTAACAAAATAGTTGATAAAATATTAAAAATGAAAGATTTAAGCTAATGTATGCACTAGTATATTCTGATTCAAGTGAAACTCAAGTTACTTTATTCTCTAATAAGCAAAAATGTTATTACTTTATAATGGAAATAATAAAAGCTGAACTAGAAATGTTAGCTGATAAAGAAAAATTAAATTCATATGAATTGTTTTCTAAATCAATGGAAACAAGTGATTATGATTTAATTATTCAATTATTTTGTGAGCTTATGTCTGAGGCTAATATATATATAGATTTTGAAATTGTGATTCCAGACATTATGTTGGACTCTTAGATTGTAGGTGATATATGAGTATTTTACTTTTCATTTCATGTTTAACTATAATTATTTGGTTATTCGGATTTGTAATATTACATACAATTTATTTTAGAACAAATAATGAGAAATTGGGGAAAATAATTGAAAAATTAAATGAAGTTGTAAGTCCAGTAATTATTTTATGTTTTTTATTTCTCCCAATTTACTTAATTTATAAATTATTGTGGTAAATTTAAATAGAAAGATAAAAATATAAAATGAATAAAATAAAAGTATTGTGCGACGTAATGAATCAAGTTTCATATGGTATGCCATCTAAAAATGAATCTATTTTTAGAAATTTAGCCAAAGGGCTAGAAGCCAGTATAAAACTTTATGGATTATACGATAACCACAAAAAACATAGTTCTATTAGTGATTATCTTGCAAATGATAGTCAATTTGTATTTTCTGTATTAAATGATGCAGCATGTTTACCATTTATAAAAAACAATGGATATTTTTATAGAACTCATGATGCAAAATCTCGTGATTATATGATGGAGATTGTTGGCGCTGGAAATTTTTTATTAAGATCAGAAGAAAATTCAACAGATATCTCTATGCATAAGTCACCATGGTTCCATAAAAAATTTAATTATTCTTTTTTAGGAGATTTAATTTACGAAAAATATGGATTGAAGATAGCCATTGAAAAAGATTATAAAAAAGTTATGATTGCAAATGATAGATATGAATATTCATATCAAAATTCTTGCTTTAAATTTAAAGAACTTTATAGTCAAGATAAAATATTAGATAATGAAATTACTAAGCGTGCAAATGAATTATTAAAAACTGATGGAACATATTTGTTTTATGGAGCGGCAGGCACAGGAAAATCAGCTTTTATATTTTCAAGTAATTTTTTGACAAAAAGATGCATAAGAATCAATGCAAAAGATTTTTTTATATATGGATTTTCTGATTCATATAAAGAAATGCTACAAATATTAAATCCAGATGTATTAGTAATTGAAGAATTGGATAAAATTGATTTAAATGCGCATCTTGGAGATCTTCTTCTTAAATTAGAAGAAGTAAGATGTGAAAATAAAAAAATTATTATTACTGCAAACAAAATTTTAAATTTTGATGCTTCATTAATTAGACCTAAAAGAATAGATTATATTTTAGAATTTACTCCTCCGAATCTTGAAGAAATTCAACAAATGGTGGATTTTTATTCACAATCTAAAAATATTGAAGAAAAAGAAAAATTTTCGAAACTTATGTTTGAAAATCAATTTACTCACGCTTATGTTGTTGACTTGGCTAAGAAATTAAATAACAATTTTGAGGATGTTTCAAAATATGTAGAATTTCTAAAGAAGATAAAGAAATGAAAAAAAATGCTAAGATGAAAAAACCTGTTGCGGTAGAAAAATCATTATCACAAAAAATATATGATAGGTTAAATGATTGTAGATATGATGTTGAATATGATTATGATAGAGATAGTTCAGGTTGCCAATGCTACGATTACTGTAGATGCTCTAGAATAGTTAATGCAAAAATAATTTCTATAAATATAGAAAACATAATATTAGACATAACTGATTTTACAAACAATAAAATTTTAAAATACTGTATAGATAGAATTTTATCTATAGGTGATATTAATAACCTTTCAAATTGGGAAGTAAATATTTGTAATGGTTATTATGGCGAAGAGGCTAATGGCGTAAGTTTAGATAGAAATATTATTAATAATATTTGTCAAAAAATTGATGAAATTGAAAAATTATCAGATATTGATAAAATAAAAAAAGTATTAGAAGAAGAATATGGTTATCTATTAGATGTTATTAAACCAATGACATCGGCTAAAATAGAAGTAATTAAAACTTCTGAAATAAATTTTCCAAATGACGTTTATGTTAAAAAATTAGATATTAAAAGAATTGATAGGTATAAAGATTATTTATTTCCAAGAGGAATAGTGTTGAAGAATGGCACTAATTTAAGATTAATTGACGGTTATCACAGATTAACTTCAGCTAAAAAGAATAACATAGAAAATATAGAAGTAATTATTTTAGAGTAAAACCCATGAAAAAACTAATTCCATTTATTTGTTTTATTATTGCTTGCGATAAGTCTTCTCCTACAATGAAAACTAATGTGGAGGAGATTGGTCCTATAAATAGTTCTACTCCACTTCCTATTGAAGTAAAAAAAGAAGAGGAATCAAAACTAAAACAAGAAATGGTACATATTACTGGTAAATTTTGTACAAAAGTACAAGAAAAATGTATTCATTGGATGGATGATCCTTCATTGCCATATGCTAGATGCTTGGTATATGAAATGCCAGTAAAATGTGTTGGTAAAAAAATAGATATGAATTTTTATATTGGCAAATACGAAGAATTTGATGAGAATACAAAACTTCCAATTGGAAATATGTCATTTAATCTTTCCAAAGCTCATTGTGAAAAAGATGGACGTAGATTGTGTACGGAAGAAGAATGGATTTTCGCAGCCTCTGGAGAAAAAAATCTTCCATATCCACATGGATACAATAGATACGAAGCAGAATGTCACATTGAAACAAGAGAAAAGAAAATTTGTGGAGATCATATTTGTGATCTAAGAAAACCCGTAGATTCATTTCCTAATTGTAAATCTCCATTTGGTATAATTAGTATGATTGGATCTGAAGATGAATCCGTTGAAGTTAAACCTTATTATGCTCACGGTATTAAGATTAATAATGTGTTGAAAGGCGGACATTACCTTCACGGTAGGTCACGGGTCAGACCGGCAACTTTTTCACATGCAAATAATTTTTCTCAAATAACCATAGGTACTCGTTGTTGTGCAGATATAAAATAGCGCATGGGATTTAATAGAAATTATAATGTTAACGACGTAATTAATAATTTTAAAATTGTATAATTCCCATCTTGGTCTAAAAAAGTTTACAATAATTTAAAAAAAAAGTATATATCATGAATTTTCAAATACTCGATCCTAGAAAATTAAAATTTTGTCAATATTGCGGATCATCTGTACAAGTACCATCTGGATATAGAACATCCTATATGTGTGAAAGGACATTTTCACAAGTACAATTTGGTGTAAGAACATCGGTACCTAGTCCATGTTTTTTGTACGAAACTGATAATGATGTTATGACAATTGATAATTGTAAAAAATATAGCAATACAATATCAAGAATAAGGCTAGATTTTGATGAATCGTTCTTTAGTTATTTAATTAGACCATTTGTTGGAATAAAGTTAAAACAAATTTATGTTTATGTAAATGATAAAGTAGAAGTAATTGATGTAAATGATCATATTAAATTCCCAATTGATCTATTAAATTATATTCCAAATTTAATTGATATTGAGGAGTATAAATGAATGAAATAATTATAGAATCTTTTGATACATGTCCATTATGTAAAAATAACTTTGAAAAAAATTCAATGGTTGTAAATGGTTCTTATCAATGTTCAAAATGTGGTATTTTTTGTATTAAAAATATTGGATTTAATTCAAACAATTCAATATTCGGCGTTCCTACGCTTAGTGCCGGAACAAATAATATTTATGTTAATTCAATGTATAGTATGTACATATCAAGGCATAGCAAAAGTCTGTTAAGTGTAATTGAATTTTGCGAACAATATTTATATGATGAGCAAAATGTCGCGATAAGACTAAGTATAATAAATAAATCCAATAATGATAAAATATTTCATAAAGAAATAGATTTAGGCAAAATTAAATTGCCATACAACATCACTTCTATTTATTATGATTTTGAAAAATTATTTGATAAATATTCAATAAACCAAGATATTTTATGAAAAATATATATCTAAATAAAAATACTTGTCCATTATGCATGTCCAATTTGATTAGACTCGATGATAATAGTATTTATAATGCATACTGCGGTTGTCATAAATTTTATTATGCAGAATTTACTCAGATTGAATTTGAATACATATATAGATTTGAGTTTAAATTTCTTTCATCAACAATTAGTAATTTAGAATTAATTATATCTTTTGATATTAAAAAAAATTTTGAGATAGAAGTATCTTATTTATTTTTTAGTTGTAGTAATGCAATATACGAATCTTTTGATGAATATAATTATTTTGGTGGAATATATAAACCAAATACAGATGTTTCAAATTATATTGAATATGGTTTAAAGTTATTAAGTAAAGTAGAGAAAGCAGAACATTTGGCATGAAATATATTTTTATTTTTATTTTTATTTCTTCTTTGACTTCTTGTATTGTCAATGTTGAGCAAATTCCAAATCCAGAACCTGACTCAACTGGATATGAAAAAGACGCAGGAACGGATGATGTCGTTAATAATAACGACGCTTCTAACGATTCAGATAGTGTTGTCACTATTATTGATGAAACTAATGTTTCAAGATTTGGATCTGAGCCCAAAAATACAGAACGTAATTACGATCCATGTGAGAGGGCAGATGAGCTTCTACATGGTTGTTTTTGGAAAAAAGATTCTATAAAAGATAAACCAATGCCCGAACCAAACTATGTTGGATCGCATCTAAGTAAGCATTGAGTTTAGTCAGGAAGAGGTGATTCAAGACAATATAAATGATTACATTAATTGTTTATTCTTTAGTTATTTTGATTTTGTTTATTGTTGCTAAAAGTTTAATTAAATAGGTGATAAAATGAGTACTACAAAAGTTGCAGCTCCATTTCGTTTTATGTATGTTCGTGACCGTCTACGCAATCCAGTAGGTTGTTTGGCTTTTTCATATGAAAAAGGTTCTGATGAAGTAAGATTTAATTTCTCTTCTGTTAATCCAAAAGATGATCTAGATAAGAAGGTTGGTAGACAGCTTGCTCTAGGTCGTCTAATAGAAGATCCCTTTCTAGTTAAAGGAAAAGTTCTAACATCGACACACGAAACAGCACTAAGTATGATGAATTATGTTCTTGAAAATAGAAAATCATTTCCTCAAGCTGTAGTAGATTTTGCTCGTCGATGGAAAAATGAAAGTATGAAAAAGCAAAAAAATTTGGATAAAGGTAATAAAACTTTAGTGGCAGGATAAAATGGCAGATCATATTGAAGTAACGTTAGACAAAATAAGAGAAATGTATTCTTATTGTCAAAAAAAAATAGATGAGTTAAAATCTGGAGAAAAATTAAAATCTACAGATTTAATTCCAGAAATAGCAAAAAAATTTAATTATGGTACATCGGATGTTTATACCACTTTAAATTTATTTTTGAAAACTCATCCAGATATTGAAGTAAAAAGGGGCGTTAAAGGTGGAATTTACAAAAAATAATCACAATATTTTAGTAGGAACCGCTTTAGGCGATGCCCTTGGCGCTCCATTTGAGAAAGCTAAACCTTCATACGAGAAACTTCTCAAATGGAGCGGCTTGACATTTGAAGACTCTCATCCAGACCATTTTATGAAAGTTGAAAAAGGTCATTGGACAGATGATACTTCAATGAGTCTTTTAGTCGCACAATCATTAATTGACAATAAATCATTTAATCCGGATGATTTGTCAAAAAGATATGTAGAATGGGTTTATAATGGAAATCCATTTGGTGCTGGTAAAACAACATTAAAAGCCATAGAAAATATAAAAAATGGTGTACATTATTCTAAATCAGGAATAGAAGGGTCGTGGGGTAATGGTACTGCTATGAGGTCAGCTCCATTTGGAGTATTTTTTAGAAATGATTTAAAAGCTTTAATAGAATCAGTAGCAATAGATGCTAAGATTACTCATAATTCAAATGAAGCTATAGCTGGATCTATTTCTGTAGCATGTATGATTTATTCTATCTATAATAAAATAGATGATCCTATTAAATTTATAACTGAAAAGTTGCCAGAATCAAAAGTAAAACATAAAATATGTAACTTGCCAACTGATAAAGATTTGTATAATGGATTATTAGAAATTGGTACAAAATTTGATGTTAGGGATACTGCACCAGCAGTAGTCTTTGCTTATATAAAAAATCCAACATTTAATGGGATGATTGAACTTATTAAGGCTGGTTTTGATACTGACACGAACGCTAGTATATTCGGAGCTTTTCTGGGCGCTTCAGAAATAAAATTCCCGCAACATCTAATAGATCAAATATATAATATAGATTACATAAAGAAAAAAGACATGGAGTTATTTTCTCTTCAAATAATATAGGATTTATATGGAAGATTTGCATGAAATAAATTGTAAAATAGTTAAATATGAGAACAAACTCATCAAACTTAAAGAGCTTAAAAAAGTAAAAGAAAATAAAATTCAAGCGTGTTTAGATGAAAATATAATTGAATTGCTTCAAAATTCAGAATGGAACGCATATGTTGATGATGCATCAGATGATGATGGTAATATTATAATTAAAGATACTGGCTTATCACTATCTTTAATTTATAGTGACAATAATAAGCACATATTTAATTATATTAAGTCTTTTAATCAAACTACATATTATAGTTATAAAAAAAATATATCAAATATTGATTTTAATGTATATATAAATTCTCCTTCGATTACCGTACATTGTTTTATGGATTATGTAGATGCGCAAACATTTTTTAAATTAATAAAGCCAAAAATAATGAATAAAGAATTAGAAGAAGATATTCATACAAGAATAACTTTTATGTGTGAACAAATAAATTTTCTGTCCATAATTTTAGAAAATTTGGTAGAGACAAAAAATGATTAATTTATTTGCCGATAATAAGCAAGAAATAAATTTTGAATTAGTTAATGTTTTTAATGATAAAATAAAAAAAGAAATTTTAGAACATATAAAAACTGCAGTTAAAATTCAAAATACAATAATATCAATAAAACCTATATTTAATCCCGCTATATATGATCAATCATATATAGCGCAGACATGTTGCTTAGATCAAATTGATCATGTTAGAGAATCTAATAAATTAATCGAAGAAATTAAAAACTATTTAAGATTTAGTAGACATTCACCTAATCTAATTAATATAGAAGTTATTTTTAAAAAAATGTAAAATTATGGTTGCAGATAAACTAAAAAAAATTGCAGAAGAAATAGAAAGATTGGAAAAAGAGTATAATTCGACTAATCTAAAAGTTTTAGAAGAATTAAAACCTTCTATAGAAAAAGAATTATATGATCAAGAAATAGATATGTTTTATAGCGAAGAAGTTTTATTTCTTTATTTAAATAACAATGCTTCACAAAAAATAATCAATTTGTTGTCTGATTTTACAGATAGCATTAATTTTATATTTGATTATTGTGAAGTTTTAATATCTAAGAATAATAGTGAAGTTTATCTTTCAATTCAATACGATCATTATAAAAAATGCATATCTCAATATAATTTAAAATTTAGCGATAAATGTGCTGATATATGCCAAGATAAAGTTTTTTATTTGGTAAATAAAATAGATTTGTTTTCTTTTTTGTTAGAAAGAAAAATATGAAAGTTTTATATACATATATAGGGTTTTCTGATGAAGTTAGAGAATTGTTATTAAATTTTTGTAAAACTAAATTTGTACTACATTCTAAATTATATTTAGATCATATTACTTTAAATTATTATTCAAAACAAAATTTATTTAAAGAAGATTTATATAAGAATGGCGAAGATGTAAAATTTAATGTTGTTGGTTTTATTGAAGATGATAAATGCCAGGCATTAGTTTGCGAATTGCCTGAAAATATTATTTGTAGTAATAAAATACCACATATTACTGTTGCCTGTAATGATATTGCTCCTAAATATTCAAATGAGTTATTATTAAAAAAAGAATATATAAAAATAGAAAAAATTGAATTAACTGGTAAAATTCACAATAAGACAGTATAGAATATATTATGAAAACCAAACCCATTGCTATAATTAGCGACATTCATTGTTGTTTCACAGAATTGGAAGAATTATTAAATACTATTAATTATAAAGACTTTAGAATTATTTCTCTAGGCGATATTTTAGATCGTTATATTTATGGTCCAGAGTGTCTAAGATTGCTTCGCTCAATAGGAGCGGAGATTGTTTGCGGCAATCATGACTCAAAAGCTGTTCGTTGGATGAAACATCATAAAAAATTTTTGCAAGATGGAACTCCGCATCCAATGAAAAAAGTAAAAGAAGAAGATTATAAATATTATCTTAAACTTACCGATGAAGAATTGGATTATTTGGCTAATTTGCCTCCTCATATTAATTTTGCAGAAAATTGGTATGCAGTTCATGGCGGATTCCAACCTTTTGTTCGTTTAGATAAACAAAAGTTTGATTTAATGATAAGATGTAGATTTGTTGATGCAAAAAATGGTAAACCTGTTCAATTACCAAAATCAAAAAAACAGCCAGATGGATCTGTATTTTGGACAGAATTGTATGATTTACCACATAATGTTATATATGGTCACCATGTTCACCAAAATTTTGAAGTTAGAATAGATAAAAATAAAAATAATACATGTATAGGCATTGATACCGGATGTGTTTTTGGTGGACATTTAACTGCAGCAATTATTAAAAATCCAGAAACATTTACTGCAGATGACATTGAATATGTTAAAATAAAAGCAAAAAATACATATTATCAAGTATTGAATAATGAAGAATGAGTTAGATATTTTTCTAAGTACATATTTTTATTATTATTCAGATGGGCTATATTTAAATAAATATAGAGCAAAAGATAAAACTTTTGCAATCATTCATACATATGAAACATATATTGTTGAAATACGCGAAGCTTATCTTAACTTATTTAATAATGAATGGTATTTTGTTTCAGAAAATGAATTGTTTTTTAAATTTGAACATATTATATATTTTTCTGATAATGACATTGAAATAATAAAAAAATTTAATACTTTAAAAGATTTAGAATAAATTGTTACAATGAGTCAAATAAAAATATATGATTATAGAAGTATAGCTCCAACCCCAACTGCACATGTTTTGCATAATAATATTTATTGTCTTATTGGTACTAAATATATGTGCGATAGTAATATTTATTATTATATTGGCGTTGTAAAAAACTATACAAACATTTCTGAATTTGTTTCTCAGATATCCAATCCAGAAATTGGGTTTTATGCTCATACTGTGTCAGAATCAAGGTTTGAAGACAGACTCTTTATTATTAACAGTACGGCTCACATTCAATTATATAAATATATATTATATTTATCAAAAGATCTTACTGTTATACTTGATAAATATGATAAGATAATAGAATTAAAATGAATACATTTTGTATCGACGGCGTGACATTTAAACGTTCACTACAATCAAAATATAATTTTCCATTATTTGTACCAACTGATGGTATATTATACTTTCATTTCGATGGAAGTATTTTTAAAATAAAATATATTTATTATACTCATAAAAATTTAAAAATATTTTACGAGCCAATATCAGAATTACATAGACAAGGTTACGGACAAATTGTTGTAAAAGATTTAGATTACGATGAATTTATTTCTTCTAATTTAGATTTAATTACAGATAAAGCAAAGAAAATAAAAGAATTAGAATAATGAATAGTTTTCATATAGATAAAGTAAAATTTTTAAGATTTAAAAAAGATTCAGAACTTACATGGTTTTATCCAGTAAAAGGGACACTATTTATTTTATATAAAAATTCAATTTATAGAATTGTTTCATTTCGATATTATAATTTTTATAATAAATTTTCTGTAAAATTAGAGCCAGAAAAAGGAATGCCTATGTTTGGTCAAGAAATACCTGTTTCTGATATTGAAATGTATTCTTCAAATTATGATTTGTTGAAATCTAAGACAGCAAAAATAAAAGATATTGGTTAAGCAAAAATAAAATTTGCAGATATATTGAAATAATGAATGGATATTTATATTTTAGTAAAAAATGAATTCGCTTACTCAACAATGTTTTCCTTTTGGGATAAATCTTCATATTATTCAATAATAGAAGCTTTTGTTGAAAGAGAAGAAGCAGAAAATAAATCAATGAAATTGACTTTAAAAAAAGTAAAAGATTCTTTTAAAGATGATAAATATTTTAAATATTACAGATTGTCTTCGTTGGATCAATCATCTATTATTACATTGAAAACAGATTTTAATATTAATATTAATGATAGAGAATTTTTATCAAAAAAAGATTTCGACAAGTTACCAGATGAACAAATATTAAAATTATTAAAATTTTTTAATATTGCTTTTTACTCAGTTAAAGATTGCAAACTACATTCTATATTGGATTAATATTATGAATTATGCCGTTAAACTTATTTATGTTTTGCTAAGAAGTCTACTTATTAAATATTGTTTTGATTGGTTTATTGTAGCAAAATTTAATATTGCTGCACTAACTGGTATTCAAGCTATAGGAATATCATCTTTTTTGTATTTTATGGAAATTATAAAACATGATTTTAATGAATTTAAAATGAGCATGGCTCTTATAGATCAAAAATCTACAGAAGAGCAAAAAGAAATATATTCTAGAGAACTTGCAGATAAAAATCTTTTTGACATAGTTGCTAATTGTCTAAATGTCTTGGCTGGCTTGGCAATTTGCTATATATTGCATCTTTTTATGTAACATGAATGATATAGATAATTTTATTAATTTGAAATATAATAAATATTTAAAAAATAATATTGAAGAGATTATAATAACAAAAAATGATGACGTGATTAAGTTAATCGGGAAACCAATTATTTTAGGTCATATTGATAAAGTTAAGCAAGTGTTAAATTATATTAATATTAAAAATTTTAACATAGTTGAAACACAATTTAAAAACTTTGTTTATTGTGAGATTAATGAGAATTTCTTAAAAGAAAGATAATTTATGATTAGACCTCAAATTGATACTGTTTATGTTAATAAAAAAAGTATTTCTTCTGTTATATTCTTGAATGTAAAAAAAGCAAATCCGAAAGCTAAATTTATAGAAATTTCTACAAATACGAAAGTTACAAAAGAAGAATATGGTCTTATTTCTTTGTCTTGGAAAAATAGGGCTAAACAAAAAAATCATACAATTTCCATTCTGCACAGAAATGCAGAATGGAAATTAGATCCGAACGGAAGGTCTACAGATTTTTTGCCAAGTCAAATGATTCAATCTGGCTGTTTTGGACCAGCATTGTGTGGTTATTGTTATTTAGATAGGCATGGTGTTAATTATTTAAAACTTTATGACGATTGCTATAAATTTATTGATTTTTGTTCTAATCTAGAAAATAATAAAGAAGAAGCAAGGAGACTTTTTTATAAAGTTAATAATAAAGATCTAGAACAATACAGAGATAAAAAACATAAGCCATATATTACAATTGATATTGGATGTGATGATCAGATAACAATGTCAAATTTTACATCTAAGTCTGAAAATTATCCAGGTCATATTGTTGATATTGTAAATCAAGTTAATGATAATACAAAAGAAATAATGCTAAGCTTTGCCAGCAAGGATCATGATTTTGATGATTATGCTCCATATATAAAAAATCCTGATAGAAATAGAATAAGATTAAGTATTATGCCAGAGGAGCATAGAAAAATACTTGAGCTTAATACTTCTAAAATAGAAGACAGGCTAAAATCTATAAATAAACTTGTTGATCTAGGATTTGAAGTTCATATTAATTTGAGTCCAATAGTTGTTACAGATAAATTTGAAGAAGAATATGAACAACTATTTCAACTAATAAATGATGCTTTGTCTGATAAAGCAAAAGAACAAATGGCATATGAAATTATCTTTGTTACTCATGAAAAAATAGTTGATGAAAATATGAAATCATATATGCCAAAAGCATTTGATATGATTTGTAATGGTCCAGCAAGGCTTGAGCCAAAATGGAATAAGCCAAATATTTTTTCCTATACCAAGGATAGAAAAAAGTTTCTAAAAGAAAAAATTAATAGTATGGTTGATAAGTATACTCCTTATGCTAGAATTAGGTATATGTTTTAAATATATAAATTAGTTGTAATTCAGAATATTCTTATGATTTTTAATTTTCAAACATTTCCAAAAGAGATTAAGCCAAAAGAATATTCTTTTGAATATAATAATATAAAATTTACATTTTTTCCAACCAGCTCATATATAGTTCCGAAAACTAAAGGGTTGTATGGAATAGCATTTTTAGCTAATGCAGTAACATTTATTCAAATTTATAAGATATATACCGGGTATGATAGTAAAAAAGATTTATATATTCCTATTTATATGAAAATAGGAGAAATAGATACATATAAGACTTCAAAATCTGAAGGTATTATTAATTATGATATCCAATATATTTTTTATGTATCTGAAGATTATAACGAAATTAAAAATAGATATGATGGAATAATATTGGTGTACTAATGAGTAAAATATTGCCAGTTGGTGTTGTTGAAAGATTAGTTAACGAATCTTTGGTCGATGAAGTTGAATATACCAATGAACATTTAGCTAGATATTGTGCTGATGTAGCTAAGCGATTGGGTGATGATCCAAAGATCAAATAAAATGATGCTGGATCGCATCTAAGTACGTCGCATGTAACAATGTGGCTACAGTCTTTTAAAGTTTTATTGGAACTAATAAACTATGATAGAGTTTATAAAAATAGCGGCTGAGGCGGCAGTAAAAAAAAATGATGGTAGAACATTTAGAATAGGTGGAATTGCCATTAGATCAGATAATGTAATAGTTTCAGCTAGTAATGGTCTATCATTTAGTACAAAATATGGCTCTTTTCTTAAAGATATAAGAAGTCATTGTGAGGGACGGCTTATAAGAAAATGCGATCATAAATCAAGAATATTTCTTGCAAGAGTAAAAAAAGATGGAAGCTTTGGGCTTGCAAAACCTTGCGAATACTGTTCGGTTCTTCTAAAAACAAAAGAAGTTCTAAGAGTAATTTATACAATAGATAATGATACTTTTGGAATTTGGATTCCTAAAACAAATAAAAACTCAATTCATAAAATAAAAAATGAAACCTATTTATATTGAAAATTATATTCAAAAAGATTTATTAGAAAATCTTATGCAATACGATCATTTTCATAAAATACCAAAATCAGACAGAAAACAATTAATTCCAAGAATAAGTTTAACTTTTAGAAATCTAATACAACATGAATAAACATGATCTGCCTTGGGAAGAAAAAACAAAGACATTTAAACCGGAGCATAGTTCATTTCTTTATAATGTAATTGATAGATATAAAGAGTTTTCAAAAGAAGAAATTATTGCAGATATGAGGAAAAACGAATTTCCTGCTGCGATACTTATGATAAATCTTGAAGCTGATTTTAATATCGCAACAGCATTTCGTTCCGGTAATTTTTTTAATTTTTCAAAACTAATGTATTTTGGAAAGAAGAAAAGAGATAAGAGGGGCGAGGTTGGAGTTTTTAATTACAGTAATATTCAATATCTAGATTCTATTGATAAAATTAAAGAACTAAAAAATGAATATAGATTTGTTGCCCTAGAAAATAATATAGATAAAAATCCTACAAATATTTCAAAATATAAATGGGACAAAAAATCTCTTATTGTATTTGGTTCTGAGTCTAGAGGAATAGAAAAAGAGATATTGGATTTGTGCGACGATTTTATAGAAATTAAAGGTTTTGGTAGTTGTCGTAGCCTTAATGCAAGTACCGCTATAAGTATAGCAATGTTTGATTATATAAATAAATATGAGTAAAATAGATAGATTTTATTATTGGTTAAATTATTATTTTAAATTAAATAATTGTCCAATATGCAATGATAAATATGAGATTTTTAGGGATTACAATTCTCGTACAGGACATATATCTCAAAAAAGTTGTCCAAGTGGACATATTTACTTGAGCTTTAATGATAGAGTATCTCAAGATCATATACATATCAATGTAATTGATGTATATGTCATGGCTGACAATGCTACACACATATTATATTTACTTGGAGACAGTGATTATATTCTACAGGATGATTGGATGGATTTAATATTTCCAATAAATAATAATTTAGAGATGATAAAAGATAAACTACAAAAGCTAATAATTTTAAGCTAAATTTTCCTGGGTGGTTCCAGGTTGCTATAGAGGGTAAAATAGCCAAAATGCTTGACCAGCATAAACCTCCAGCTTCGGGTCCAAGTGCGAATGAGTGCGGCAAAAAGATCCGCGTAAATATATAATAAACTGAAAAGTTTATTTAATTTTATAATTATATTTACGAATTCTACGGTAGTAGTCTATGACTACTACCGTAGAAACTTTTTTTTAAGGTAAAAACAATGAATATTTTACAAAATAATAATTCAAAATATGTTATTAAAGATATTATAGTTGAATTTTGTTCGGATGAATTTTTTTTTGAAATTGAGTCAGAAAAAAATGTATATGAAGTAATATTTAATACCGTTGCTATTATAGATAATTTTCATTATTTATATTTGGGCGACGTTATTCCGGATGCACAATTAGCAATTAAAGCATTCGAAAAAATATTCGAAACTAAGTTGTCAGAAGAAGAAGTTATTGATTTTTATCAAAAAAATGAAAGTATACAGCAAATACAAACTTGATTTTAATAAGTATCCAGTAGGTAATTTTATTGGCGGAAATGCCGACGGAGAAGTTTTTTCTTCTGGAGAAAATGTAATTAAATTTACCGAAATAAAAGATAGTAAAAAAAATGCAAATATTAAATATTTTAATAATAAAAAAGCAATAGAATACATTATAGATAATGATATCAAACATTTTTGTAAAATTTATGATTTTGGTCTAGTAAAAGTTTTTGAGAATGATTATAGAATAATTTATTTTTATTTGATGGAAAAACTTAATCCATTGTCGGACGATGAGAGAAAAGTTTTCCATTCAACAATTTCTCATGAAGATTTTAATAAAATAAAAAGCTTTGATGAAAAAAGAATTAATAATATTGTTAATGAGATGAGCCATTTTTTTGATTTTGATAAACAAAAAGTAACTCAATTTATCAATGAAGTGCAATATTCAAATGTAAAACATTTGGATATTCATCCGAGAAATATTATGAAAGATAATTTTGGTAATTTTAAATTTATAGATTTTGATAGAATACAGATAAGGAAGTTAAAATGATAGATCTTACATTGTTAAAAAAATTGGTTGCTGAATTAGAATCACAATTGAGTCTTGCAGATTCATGCAAAGATAATGATAAAGTTATTCAATATTCAAAAGCTTTAGGTTTATGCGTAGGGATAAATTCTGAATCTTCGCTACTTATGCAAGATATTATGCATCTGTCTGCAAGTGGACAAAATACTCAAGAGATGGCAATTCCTCTCACTAATATAAAAAATATAAAAGGTTCAAATTAAGAAAGGTAAATGATGTCAGTAGATAATTACTTAAATAAGATTAAAGGGTATTTAGATTCGGTTGAAAAATTTTTATCAGAGCAAACTACTTTTCCAATTAAAGTAGAAACTGTTATGGCTAAGTTACAAACAGACTTTAATTTAAATGCTTATGATAAAAGAAAAGTTGATACAATAGTAAGAATGTTTCTTTCGCAACATGATAAATATGAAATATCTGTTGGCGTTAAAGGTGGTATTAGACTAAGACAAGAAGACAAGTCTTCAAAATCTTCAAAAATAAAAGAGCAGGTAAAAGAAAATATTGATAAAAAACTAGAATCAATGAAGGCTCAACAAAAACCAATTGAAATTTCATCAGATAATGATGATTTTATTGAGCATGACGCTGGAGCTGAAACTGAAACAGATGAAGATTTATTAGATTAACATGTGCGTATGTGTGTGTACACATACATAAATGGATTTAAACCATGAATAGACTAATTTTACTTCTTATGCTTATGACTTCTTGTAATAATAATATAAAGAAAGAAGTTATAGTGGAACCAACTCATCCAATAGAGATTATAGAATCTAAGGATATTGAAATTGATGGGAAAGTTTCTTATATAAAACTAAATAATGAATGGGAGTCTTTAACTCCGTCAGTAGAGCACAATGATCTTGTAGCTTTGCATCATAGAACAAAAATATTGTTGGTAGTATCATATGAAGACAATGTAGAGTCTTATGATGACTATGTTTTGCAAAATCTTAGAATTCTAAGAAGACAAGAAATAACAATTGAAGATTATTCATCTACATATATAAATGATGTAAAATTTTGCTTTACAAGTACAAAAAATGATGAGCTTAAAGTTTGGCATTTTTTTGGAGTAAAAGATAATAAAGGATTTACTGTATCTTGTGGAGCAGATAAAGATCAAATTGATCTGGAAGATCTGTGTAAATATGCGATAGATAATCTAAGGTTTAAATGAAAGATAAAATATTATTAATTGATTTTGCAAACCAAGTTTGGAGATCGACGATAGGATTTGGTAAGCAGCCAGAAATGTCACAAAATACTATTGTGTTTAATTTTTATAGAAATCTTAGACCAATTGTAGAAATGTTTTCTCCAAATAAAATCTTTTTTGTTTTAGAAGGACATCCTCAATTTAGATATGATTTATATTCTGAATATAAAGCAAATAGAATAACAAAAACAGCCTCTAAAAAAGAAGCAGTAGATAGTATCTACGAAGCCAAGAAAATAATCTTAGAAATTGCTAAACATTTTCCTGTGACTATTGCAAAGGCAGATAATTATGAATGCGATGATATCATTTATTCATTATGCTTACTAATGCAAGATGAAGATCTTACAATATTAAGTAATGATTCTGATTATATTCAGCTATTGCAATTAAACATTGAAAATATAAAAATATATAATCCAATAAAAAAATGTTTTATGGAAGCTCCTGCTTTCCCATACGTTGTGTGGAAAAGTTTAGCCGGAGATAAAAGCGATAATATTAAATCTTTAGTAAGCGCTAATAAAGCCGAAGACCTTTGTTTAAATCCAGAAAAATTATCTTCTTTTCTTGATGTTGAGGAAAATAGAGCAAATTTCTCAATTAATCATCAATTGATAAAATTCGCTGAAGTTCCGCACGAAGAAATAATTATAGAATCTGGAAATTTTAATGCTGAAGAAATAAAAAAATCTTTTATTAATTTAGAATTTAATTCTTTAATAAAAGATAAAACTTGGGAAAAGTTTATTAAAACATTTAATTGTGTAACAATATAATTATTTAATTGCTTTTGTGAAAAGCTCAACTAATGCGTTGTAATATTTTTGTCGCATTAGTTCTGCAACATCTTCTTCGGTTAATGGCTTTTCTTCTAGCTGTAAATCTACCGTTGGAATAAATTTTTCAACATCTGCTTTTTTCTTTATATTTTTCATAACTATATTCATAAAAATTGATCAATGTCATCATACTGACTAATGAAATCTTCATATTCTGGAGCTTCTTTAGACTCTTCTTTTACTTCTTTTTCAGGCTCGGGAATATCTAGTGGTTTATATGTTGGAGCTTCTTGGTATGCTTTGGCAACATTATTTCTAAGTTCAATAAGAACTGGTAAATGTTTCTTTAATGTCAAATATACTCTAAACATTAATTTGACGCCATGTTGTAAAGGCTTAATTTCTTCAGATGTTAAATCAATAAAATTATCTTCAAGATAATCAACATTTTGAACAAAAAGTGTAGCAATTTTTTTTGTATCTGCAATTGCTTGATTATACTCAGACATTTTTTTTGCTAATAATTTTGCTGCATCAAATTTCTTTGATTTATATAGCTCTAAATATTTTTGTTCAAAGTCTTTTTTGATATCTTTGTTTAATAACTCTAAAGTTTTTGTAACATTTATTCTTTTTGCTGGAGATATTGAAGTGTCCTCAAAAACATCAGTAATTTTTTCTGTTCCTTCGATAAATCCTGTGTCTAGTATTCTTTGAACAATTGAAGTTGCATTATGCATATATTCTAAGAAGTTAGAAAATCTGTTAATTCTATTGCTTTTCTTTAGTAAATCAATTTTTTCATCAACTGCCATATTAATATTGGCATTTCTTGCTCTTGTTTTTGCATTGGTTACTTGTTTTAATTTATAATCAAGCTCTTCAAGTTTCTGTTTTACTGCTACAGCGGCAGGAACAATAACATCTTTTCCATATAAATTTATTAATTTTGCTGTTTTGCCTGTTTTTGAACCTTTGCCTTTAGAGAATTCAATAATTTCAGTAATTAAGCGAGGATTTGCGTCAACACCAAAATCCGTCTTAAAGTTATTTAAGACCATATCTTTTTGGTCCTTAATTTGAGATTGTGATTCTGTTTCTTCTATTTTTGCGACATTTAATAATTTTGATTGAATTTCTTTTAAGCTTTTATTATATTCGGAATTTGGATTGAGCATATCTTGTTTTACAATTTCTGCTGCAAGCATTTGTATAGCTTCTTTTCCAAATATATGAGATTTATAGTCTCTAAAGTCCTGAACGATTCTATTTAAATCACCATGTATTGTTCCTTTTAATGTAACAAAGTGTTTACTTATTCTTGTGGTGCTTATTTTTCTATCTTTCTTTGCTTTAATTAAATGATTTATTAATGATTTTATTGTTGAAACGGTTTTATCACTTAACACTTTTGTTGCTTTTATTGAAGCAGCATATGTTGTAAGTTTAGCTAATATTTTATAAGGATTTCTATTTACATATTTTGTATTATTTTTTAATTCAAAGTATTCTTGTTTAATAACGTAGTCTAACGCAGTTTTTATGTCATCTCCAGACATAGTTAATAAATCTTCAATTTTCAATGAAGATAATGGTTTACCATCTATTAAAACATTTTGAGAACTTTGATCAAGCACTTCTTTTTCAATTTTTATTAATTCTCTTCTCACCAATCCAAGTTGTTTATAGATATTAAACATTTGAGTATCTATGTCTTGTATTTCTTTCGTTAAGACTAATTTTGCTTGGAAATATTTTTCTAATTCTTGGGCGGCATTCCAATCATTTTTTTCTTCAATTAATCTTTTTTTAGCTAAATCTTTTTCTTCTACTGTATCTGGAATATCTACCCATTCACTTTTTTCATCCATTTTTTTAATTTTAACTTCTTTTAAAGCTAAAGCTTGTTTGAAAATTTCAATCATTTCTTTATGTTTTTGAATTTCAATATCGCTTTTTAAACTTGGTATTTTATTTTCTAAAGCTCTTATTTGATTATTTATTCGTTCTATAGAACGTTTGCCGGAGGCATTTAAGCTATGTCCAAAGTTATTAGTTTTATCGTCCCCTGAGAAAGTTCTAGTTTCAAATTCGCCCTCTTGCAGATGCCCTATCTCTTGTTGAACTTCTCTTTTAATATTTTGAACAGCTTCGCCCTCAAGAGCTTCTTGTTCTTCTAATAATGAAGTTTGTACTGTTGGGTCTCTTAAATTTTCTATTACATTTTCTAATTCTTCATTTATATTATAATCATTTTCCGATGTTATTGCTTGAGATTGTTTAATATTTTCAATGTTTTTCTTTAATGATTCAATAAATTCATAAAGAATAAAACACAGGTCATAATTAGGAACGCCTAATGCATCGTCATCTAAACTTAATGTTTCAAAGTCAACATCTTCTTGACCAGCTAAATAATCTACTTCAAAGCTAGATATGTTATTTAACAAATAACCATATCCTGATTTATTTTTTATAAAATTTTTATATAGTAAAAGTAATATTTGTAGATCTCTTTTTATATTACCTATCTTGTTAGTGGATTTATTTATAAAATCACTGACATCTAATTCTGGATTATCTTTCTTTATTTCATTTGCAATCTCTTTTAAATCTAAATCTAAACATTCTATGATAAATTCAGAATTAAAGCTTTCAAATAGTGGCGAAATATCTGCCGACACTTCATCTTCTACTTCCATTCCAATATCTTCCACAATATTTGAAGCTGTTGCTGCAACTTTAATAAATGATAATTTATAAAAATTGTTTGCAAATCTACTAACTTTTTCTATCAATTTAAGTAAACTCATAAAATAATAATGTTTCATTGGTAGCTGGATATATTTTATTTATGGAAAAAGAAATTGAGATATTAAAAGCGCCATTTCCTTATTCTGGAGGGAAGTCAAGAGTGGCAAAAATAATTTGGGAAAAGTTTGGTAAGGTAGATAATTATATTGAACCATTTTGTGGATCATTGGCTGTTTTGTTTGCCAATCCAAATACTTGTATAGAAACTGTTAATGATAAGGATTGCGCCTTAACTAATTTTTGGAGAGCGGTAAAAAATAACCCAGAAGAAGTAGCGCATTATGCAGATGATCCAGTAAATGAATTAGATTTGCATGCTAAGCATAAATATATTATTTCTAAATTAGATGATGAGTTTAGAAATAATATTGAAAATGATATAAATTTTTTTGATACTAAAATAGCTGGTTATTGGGTATGGGGAATGTCTTGCTCTATTGGAAATAATTGGCTTAAGCCAAAAGGACTAAAAGCATTACCATTATTATCTAGTGCGGGCAATGGAATAAACAGAAAAAATACAAATATATATGAATATTTTCAGGACATTGCAACAAGATTAAAAAAAGTTAGAATTATATGTGGCGATTGGACTAAATTAATTAGTCCATCAATAACATATAAAAACACATCATTGCCAAAAAATGGAATAACTGCGATATTTTTAGATCCTCCATACAATCAAGAAGGTAGATCAAAGATATATAATTGCGAAGATAACATTTTTAAAAATGTTGAAAAATATTGCAAAGATAATGAAAATGTACCAAATTTTAAGATAGCGCTTTGTGGATATGAGGGAGATTATGATTTGCCAGGATGGAATAGCCATTCTTGGCAAACTCAAGGCGGTATGTCGCATTTATCAAAAGAAATTACTCAAGGAAAGATAAATGCAAAAAAAGAAATAATTTATTTTAATTTTTAAATTGAAAGGAAGACAATGAATATTGATAATTTTATTAAAGTATTAACACAGAATACTCGTTCAACATTTGCTACTATACATAATTATGTTAATTCAGATGGAGAAGTGAGTGACTATAATTTGGTTTTAAATAGCGATTATGCATCTTTAGTTAAAAGATCTATTGCTAAATTAGAAAAATTTGCGCCAAAAACCAAAGATGAAAAACAAGCTAAAGAAAAAATTGCAAAAAGCCTGCAAAAATCTTTAAATAGCGTTGCCGATAATTTTGCACAAGTTACAACTAAGGACGGCAAAGTTGTAAAGGGGTTAAAACAGAATAGAGGAAAATTCTATATTACTGGCATTTTAGTAAATAAGAGAAAATTTAATGATAATAAATCTAAAACAAAACAACTAACTTGCGAACAAAAGATATTTAATACATTGCCAATTTCGAGATTTAGACAATTTAAGCTATCTCCAGATAAAAATCTAAAGATAGCTGTAAATGGCAAATCTATTAAAATTTGTTAATAGTTGTATGGAATGGAAAAATATAAATTTATCTTTGGGTGAACGTGCTGTAAAATTTATGGAATCTGAAATGGCTATGAATGTCAGAGAGATTCCTATTGGTTCAAATACATCCCCAAGAATAAAAGAATACTTTTCTATTTGTACAAGATTAATGAATAACAAAGAAGTGCCTATAGGTATAACGATAGGAAATTGGTGCAGTGCCGCCGTTAGTTATAGCTTATATTCATCAATATTAGATTATGAAACAATGCCTCATGGTTATAGAGTTGGTTGCGTTGAGATACAAGCGGATATGCAAAAAAATGGTTTATGGAGACAAACAAAATTGGTCAAAGAAGGAAAATTTATTCCTATGGTTGGCGACATTGTTATAACTGATAGATCAAATCCAAATGATCCATCTACATCATGGAATAGACATATTTTGAGAGTTTATTCTTATCATAATGATGGATCATTTGAATGCATATCAGGAAATTCTGGCGATAGATATTCTATAACAAAGCATTTATTAAATGATAAAAATTTAATCGGTTTTGGTGAATATCCAAATTCAAAACGAGATAAAATTGATCTTAGTATAGAAGATAATAATAATTATGAAAATTTAATCGACGATTTTTATAATTATTATGAAAAATTAAAATGAATATTATAGATAAAATTTTAGATATAAAAAATAAAAATACTTGTCATATATGTGGTTCTTCTTTAGTAATTGAAGAAAATGAAAAAACAGATAATAATCCAATAATAGAAAAAACTCTATCTTGTAAGAAAGCTAATAGATATTGGCATTATTTATTAGTTTTAGATTTACATAAGGAAAATTTAAAAAATATTATTTCTTATATCCATATTTCAGAAGATAATTTTATTTTTATAGATGATGGATTTAAAACCAAATCATTTGTATTTTATACACCAAATAAAGCATATTGTACAGAAGATATGTATGATTTATTTATAGATATAGAGTTTGATTCACTAAATTATAAATTGTTAAAATATATAGAGCTAATGTGAATTTACTTGATTATTAATTTTTATTTATGGCAATGAATATATTCATAACGGCGATAAGATATTAATGGACTTTAATTGTACCGTAGGAAAAATATTTTTAGACTGTAATTCAGTCGAAGAAACTAAAAAGGTATTTAAAAATATAAAATTATTATAATTAAGGACTTATATGCAGACTATTTTAGACCTTCTAAATGATATATATTGCAGTTTGCCAAGCGAAGGAGATTCTGAAGTTCAAAAAATAATAAAATACACAATGTTGCCTGGAAATTTAATCAGTGCATTCGGGTCATTTAAACATTCATTGGAAAAAGAACAATTGCTTTTTGTAAAAAGCGATTTGTTATTTTCTATAATTAATTGTGATCCATTAAAAAAGTTTTATAAAAAATATATTAGAAAAGTGTATATTGATACAGATCCTAATCATCAAGCTGTATATGATTTTAAGGATATTGGTCAAATATATTTTATTGTAAATAAAATTAATAAAATTAAAGATAAGCATACTGCTATTTATTTAAGTAAAAATTTTAATTTAAAGGCATTGGGCGATTTAATTTACAAAACATTGGGAAATAAAATTTTTATTGAACATAAAAGAACTGGATATACTGGACGTGATGATGGCGAAGGAACTTCCATTGGAGAATATTTTTTAGACATTGTAGAACATTCAGATAAAATTCTTTCATTTTCATCTCATAAAGAAACGAAAGAAATAACATCGAATCCTGGAACATATTTATTTTTTGGTCCTCCTGGAACTGGAAAAAGCACTTTTATTTTTTCTGATCATTTAAAAGATAAAAGATGTATTAAAATGTTAGCGGAGGATTTTGCAGCACTCTCAACAATAGAATTAAAAATATTATTTACAACATTTGCTCCAGATTTAATTTTGCTAGAAGAATTAGACAAATCTAATTATAAACTTAATGACATTTTAATTTTTCTAGAAAGAATAAGAAAAAATAAAATGAGTATTGTTTTTACAGCCAATAAGATTAATGTATTTGACAAATCATTAATTAGACCTGGCAGAATAGATAAACTGGTAAAATTTAAACTACCGGAAAAAAATGAAATTTTAGAACTTGTAAATTATTTTTCTCCTTGTACGCAAGAAATTAATGATAAGTTAACTGAATTGTTCTTTGAAAAGAAAATGTCACATGCTTACATTGTTGATTTATGTAAAAGGGTAACAAATAATAATTATGATGAAGTAGAAAAATATTTAAATTTTTTGGATGAGATAGATAAAGAATAAAATCATAGTTTAATGAAAAACATTTATTTTATAATAAATATATTGGAGCAATACCAATTGATTTTGCGAGGTTTATTAACCTTATAGTTCATTTGAACTATTTATAGGAGTCATTGAAAATGAGATCGTTAATTATAGGTATACTTTTAAGTGTAGCAATGTTGAATTGTGAATCATCAAAGCATGTGGAAGGGGGTGATAAAGCTGGTGCTGGCGGTTCCGCAAATGTAGTTAATTCTGCAAGTGCAGGGTCTACCGCTGCTCCTGCATCTTCGTAAATAGTAAAGTAGAATATTAGTTAAGGGACATAAAGTTGGGTTCGATTCCCAAAATATTCTCAAAGGAATTTTTATGGATATTGAAAGTCTTAATTGGATTGAAATTAATTTACCGTACTCAATTGAAACTGAAACACAGTATATTATTTCTCTTTTACCGTATGAAATATCTGATGCTTCTAAAAAAAAATTAAATATTTTTTATTCAATTTTTTCTCATCTTTTGAATATAAGAGATAATATTTTAATAAAACATGAATATGATTTTTCTAGAATGAAAATTTATACAGAAGATTATAATCTATATCTAAAGTGTACAGAAAAACTAAATAAAATTGTTAATGATAGACAAGCTATTCGTAATAATGATGACTTAGCATTAAGTATACGAGATATTAATCATATTATTGCAGTTAGCAATAATGATATTTTAGCAAAATTATGTTTTTTATATAGTGAATATAATTCTCCAGGATACTTAATAGAATACAAAAATCATTCTGATATAAAAAAATTTGCATTAATTGGGTCTAATATTACGGATATTGTTGAGCGATCTACCCATGGAAATATTTTTGTAATTAGGGCAGCAAAGGTAATTGACGAAAATATCCTTAACATTTTGGAATAAAATAAAAAGATGTTGGATCGCATCTTAGTAACTTGTCCCTGGGAGTGGACATCTAAATCTTGCAGATTATATAATAAATATTTATCATTATATGGATTTTGACAAGATGAAGGTTTATGGACCTTATTCAAAAAGTAATGGAAGGCAAATTGTTATCGTAATAGAGCCTGATGGATCTAAGAGAACTGTAAGTTATCCAAAATGGATAATGGAAAAGCACTTAGGTAGAAAATTAGATCCAGACAGAGAAACAGTTGATCATGTAGATTCTGATATTAATAATAATGATATTTCTAATTTAAAATTAATACCAAGAGATGAGCATTCTGCTAATGATACAAGAAGAGTTCTTCCCGTAGTTTTAAAATGCTCTTGGTGCAAAAAAGCTTTTGAAAGAAATCCAAGAGTAGTAAGAGATAAGCATAGGAAAAAAGTTGGAGGAGCATTTTGTTCTAGATCATGTTCTGGGAAATATGCCAGAGCAATTCAACTTAAGTTGATAACAAAATTTAAGCCGCCTCCAAAAGTTAAAAGTAAATATTATAAAAGAAAATACGTTATTGCTTCTATTCAAGATATTTATTCTTTTTGTAATCAATATTTGATTGATTCATTGGAAGAAGATTTTACTTATGAAAATTTAATATTGCATAATTATGCAGAAAATAAATAAATTAATAATTTATAATATTTTGATTTATAGAAAGTTTATTTTAAATAATGAAAACAATATTTGAACATATTGCAGAATGCAAAAAATGCATTTTTTGCAATTCAGAAATATATATAGGTGCTTATTCTGCATACTATAGCTGCACTAACTGTCGCCATAAATTACCATCAAATACACTTGATGATACTTTTTTTGTAAAAATACAAGACAATAATTGTGTTTTTATATTTATTAGGCTAGATTTTTTAAGAATTAGAATGTGGAACGAATTAGATGAAAAAGGTGTATCCCAGTCAGTGGAAATTTATGATTTTCATGAAAATATGATGAATTATTCTGAAGAAATAAAAATTGATTATTATATGAATAGCAAAGATTTTAGTAAATTTGCTATTGATTTGAATGATAAAATCAAAAATAAAATTGAATTAGAAAAAATTTTGTCGTAGGGCTTGACAAATAATTTTTCAATGTTATTTTTAGAGAGAAGCTTGACGAAGGAAAGCTTCTCATATATTATATTACGATCTTGGAGAATTGTTAATGTATTTAATTTTAATTAGTTATTATACTATAAATGATTCTATTTTACATAAAATAGAATCAAAGTGCGTTGATTATGTTAAAATTCATTCCGGCTGTCTTTTAGTAAAAACTAAATTTTCAATAAAAGAGCTAATGCAGGAAATTGAAGATTCTCTGAAAATCAATTCAAATAAACTTTTTATGGTTGAAGTATCGAAATCTCAAATAGATGGAATTTTGCCAAAATCTGGATGGCAAAAGATAAAAAATATTATTAAGGATTAATGAAAAAATTTAATTTAAAAGATATGGTTGGCGGCTGGTTTGTTGGTAATTTTGAACCATCTGTTTTAAAGCAAGATTGCGAAGTTGCCGTCAAATATTATAAAGCTGGCGATAAAGATAAAAAACACCATCATAAGGAAGCAGTTGAATTAACAGTAATTATTAAAGGTAAAGTAAGGATGGGAAATTCTATTTATCAAGATGGTGATATTATATTAGTAGATCCCAATGAATCTATAGAGTTTGAATGTATTGAAGATTGTATAAATGTTGTATTTAAAAATAAATCAGTTAAGGGCGATAAGTATTTTGATTAAAGTTCTTGTACATTTATTTTTACAAAAAAGCCTAAATCATTTAATTGCAGTATATTTGAAGTAATTTTTTCCTTAAGCTCATCGGAAAAATCTACTGAGTATGGAAATGTTATTTCTAGATTATGCACTGGCTCATCTGCACTTGCAGAAAAGTTAATTTTCTGTATTAATCCAATCTTTGTTCCATTCATTGAAACAACAACATTTGCTGGTGAGCCAGAAGAAATTTCTATCGTTAATTTATTTTTATCCATAATTCCTTTAGGAGATATTAAATGCAAGAAATATTAAGTTTATTTAGAAATGCTTTCAAAGATGAAGAATATTTTAGATTTGCCGATATCGTAGATAATAAAATAGTTGCATATGTAGATAAACTTAATCTAGATATATTACATAAAATTCCTGAAGTATATAATGGAGTAAGAGTATTAGTGCATTATGCTGGTAGTAAAAATATTTGTGAGAATATATACACAAAATATGTTGATTTAGAAATACCAACAATAAGAAAAAGATTAGTACAATTAGTTTCTATTTACGGTAAAAAAAATGTTGTTTTAGGATTTTATGAATATGAAGATAAAGAAAATGTTTTTGTATCTGTTTTAGATAAATATCCGCATCTAGAAGTTGAGATACATTTTCTTAGAGATAGATATGAATTTGAAAGATTAATAAATGAACTTGAAAATCTTTCAATTACTTATTAATATAGCATTTTAGTGAGCCCAAGGAGGCTTTATGAAAAATGCAAAATACTTTTCTTCGATAAACAGAGATGAAGTCCAAGACAATGAATCAACTCCAATTGATATATCAGAAATAATTTATATATGTAGAGAATTTGCTACATTAGGATATTCTATTCAATATCAAATTGAAAATATATTGGAAAATGGAGTCGAAATGTGTTTAAGGAATGGTTTAGTAAAACAAGAAAGCTTACCACATATAAAAGATTTTTTGATAAAAATTAAAGATAACTATTATTTTGGTGATGCCGCAACCCAAGCAGTTGATTGCATTGAGCAAATTTCAAGGTTTGAAAAAAATAAAAATATTAATTTAAATTAATAGTAAATAAAAATTAAGCAATTGTAGGGATCGAATTGGTTTTGGTCCCTTATTTTTTTAGGATTTTATGGAAAAAGAAAAACTAGTTTTAGGAATAGATGAGTGCGGAACAGGAGCGTGGGCTGGAAGCTTTTATATTTGTGGAGTATTAGCAATAGAAAGTTGGACATTTCAAGGTCTCAACGACTCAAAGAAGCTAACAAAAAATAAAAGAGAAAGTGTAGCTAAAGCCTTAAAAGAAACTGATTTAAGCTATTATTTGTATAGATGTGATAATTCAAATATTGATAAAATTGGATTAGCCCAATGTTTAAAAAATGGATATAATGAAATAATTAACAATTTTTTACAATTTTCTCCAAAAATAATAATAGATGGAGACAATACAAAAGATATTATTGGAGATCCTATTTTTTTACCAAAAGCTGATGGATTAGTGTCTCAGGTTATGGCTGCTTCTATATTGGCAAAAGTTACTAGAGATAATGAAATGAAAGAATTATCTAAAATATATACTAACTATGGTTTTGAATCCCATGTTGGCTATGGAACAAAATTACATAAGGAAATGTTAGAAAAATTTGGTCCATGCGACATACATAGAAAATCTTATAAACCAATAAAACAATTGTTAGAGAATAATGGAATTAAAAATATTACCGGCTGATACAAAAGAAGTTAAATTAAATTTTGTAATAAAAACAATAATAGGTCCTGGAGTAATGGTTAATTCTAGAGGAATTAATAGGAGTCCAAAATTTACATATCATGATGAATTTAAAATAAGTTTAGGTGGAACTGAACATGATATTTTAATTACAAAATATGATTCATTAAAAATGATTAAGTTTATTGTTCAAAATGAAGTAGCGTTTAGTTCTATATGTTTTAATACAATAAATAATAAAATTGATTACAATAGTAGTTCATACAATGCAATAGATATGATTAAATATAATAAAAATTTAGAAGATTTTATATTTAAATATTGTAGAAATATATGTTTGATGTAAATTAATGACAAAAATATTGATTTAGAATTATTCAGTGGTTCTTAAAATTAAAAGAAAGATAAATATGATACTAATATAGGTAATGAGATGATAGATAAATTGGTAAAATTTAGTGAAAATATATAGAGAATATAAAATTATTGTGAGGTTAGTTGTTTTATTATTTTAATTTTGAAAGCGCAGAAAAAGAAGATATTTTAAGTTTAAAAGAAAAATTAAAAAAAATTGTTGATAAAAATATTTCAATTGCGGAACCTGATAAAAGCTTTACAATAGTGTGTAAGGTCAATGCCTTTTCTGTAAGGATGGAGGTTTTCATCTTGGAAAAGATGATTAAAACATCAGTTTTTGATAAAAATGACTTTATTTTAAATAAAAATAAATTAGTCTCACTTTTATCAGAATTTGATGAATGTATTGACTCTGAAGATAAAATTATATTAGATATTACCGATGATAATATAGTTGACATTATATTGCAATTTATGTTAATTATTTATAAATTTGGAATAAATAATATTTATATTTAAGGTAGGTAATGGAAGAAATTAAGTTAATGTGCTCAGACGAAGTAGACTATTTCTATTTTGATAATAATGAAAAAAAAGTTGGCATAGGATATATAATAGGAAAAACAAAGAAAAGTGTTTCTGACGACATTTTTTACCTTACCCAAGAATTAATAGGATTATCTAACTTTAATCATGAGCTAAAAGAAATTAAAATTAAAAATAGTTTTTCTAGTTGTAGAATAATTAGTAAAAAAACTATTCCATTTTTGTTATTAGATGATAAATATATTTTAAAGCTAGGACTCAATAACTTAGTGTCCTTACTACAGCAAACTCATATTGATAAAATGGTCATCAAGAATAATGAGTTTTTTTTATATGATAATTCTAAAAATGGTTTATTAGAAGTTAATGTAGGTACATTAAAAAATGAAGACGCTGAAGAAAAAATAGAAAAAGTGCTTCCTGGTGATATTTATAAAACGCCAGCCAATAATTATTTTATTTATCTAGGAAAAATGCAATATTGGGATTTTTATAGAGATAAAAGCGTGAGGCATTATGCACACATTTCTATAAAAATAGATGAAGATGATTTGGCTTATTCTGATGAAGAAATTTTTTCTGCTTCGAGGAAATATAATAAATTTTCAAATATAAGATATAATGTTACCGCACCAAAAGCTAGCATAATTGTTAGAAAAATAGATCCTGAAAAAAAGATTATTCAAATAAAACATGAAGCAAAAAAAGAATGTAAACATGAATTTGTAAATAATCAAGACAAAAAATATTATAGACCAAGCTATTCATACTTAATAGCTGCTAATATTGGCGTAGATAAAAAAGAAGATTTGTTTGATTTAGATAAAGAGAGATTGTTAACATGAAAATAAGAAAAATATCATTAGATACAACAACAAAAAACCTGAACAAACATAAAGATTTTAATTTTTTTATGGATGCCTCAAATAAAAGAGATGATGTTTTAGCTTGGTTTAAAGAAACAATGAAGGATTTAAATCCGCATTATTCTATTTATGTTCAGTATAAGGATACTGAAGTTGATGCCGGATTTACAGTTCAAGGATTTGATGAAATTAAACGAATACTCACAGAATCTATTAGTTAAATTGGTCCCAGGTGATATTTATTTAAAGGGTGTTAATTATTTTATTTATGTTGGTAAAATAAACACATTTATGCCTTTAGACTTTTCATTTGAAAAATTAGAAAAAAAACAGTATAATTTACACTTAAGAATAAATAAATCCCATTTAGATAATATTAATGATTTGTTTTTCAAGTCAAAGTCAAACTTGTTATCAAGAGTAAAATTTTACTCAATAAATAAATTTTCTAAATTAACATTTTCACAATATATAAAAAATATAGAAATTGATAAAGATAAAATTGTATCTAATTTAAAAATAATTTCTAAAGAAAAAATAATAAATATGTGTGAAAAGAAGCATTATCAAAGTAATTTTATTGATATAGGACTTAAATTAATAAATGTTGATAGAGAGGTTGCAGTAAATTTTAAAGATTTTAAAATGTTAATATGAATTATTCTGAGTATCAAAAAACTATATTTAATGATATACATTCGGGGACCGGCAATACAGCTATAATAGCTTTTGCCGGCAGTGGTAAAACTTCTAGCTTAGTTGAGGGTTTAAAATTTATTCCAAATAAAAAATCAAAAACATTGGTAATAGCATTTAATAGATCTATTGCTGAAGAATTGAGAAATAGAACTAAAACAATAGAAAATATTGATTGTTTTACTTTTCATGCTTTGGGGTACAGGGCAATTCAAAATAAATTTGGTAAAGTTGAAATAGATGAATATAAAGTGCAAAACATAGCTGAAAAATATGTTAGCTCAATATATGAAGATAGTATACCGGACTTATGTAAAACCGTTTCACTATGTAAATTTTCACTACAAGATAGTCCAGAAGAAATAGAATATTTAATGGATATTTATAATATTGATCCATATCCATTAAAAAAAGAACTATTTATACAATCAGTAATTAAAATATTAGGTAGATGTAAGGAAGAAAAATCAATCATAAATTATGATGATATGGTTTGGTTTCCATTCGTACATAATATGTATGTAGGAAAATGGAATAATATTTTTGTAGATGAATGTTTTCCATATTATCAACGTATCTTAACTATAAATGGTGAAGAAGAAATAGGAAAAATTTATGATAAATTTAAAAATAATCAACCGTTGCCATTAGTTAAAAGCTTTAATGAATTAACTGAACAATTTGAATATTGTAAAATAAATAATGCTTGGAATCGTGGAATTAAAAGATTAGTTGAAGTTCATGCAGGTAAAATAAAAATTAAATGTACAGAAAATCATAAATTTTTAACTAATTTTGGTTGGGTAGAGGCTAAAAATTTACATCCTGGAGTTTTAATTAAAACCTCAGCCTCCGATCTCATTAATAACCAAAATTTTGGATACTGTGCTATAAATAATGTTATTCCTACAAATTTTTATGAAGAAGTTTATGATATTGAAGTTGATAAAAATCACAATTTTATAGTTTGCTCTAATAGCAGCCCCGAATCAAATAATGGACTAATTGCTCATAATTGTCAAGATTTAAATAGAGCGCAATTAAATATCGTTGAAATAGCTAGGAAACCTAATACTAGGACATTTATCTTTTTAGATAGATTGCAAGCAATATATAATTTTATGGGTTCAAATATAGATACAGTCAATCATGTAATTAAACGTTTAGATTGTAAAGAATTGTATTTGCCTATATCATATAGATGTCCCAAAAGTGTTGTAAATTTAGCTAAAGAGTTTGCCCAAGAAATTAAAGCATCAGAAAATGCTATTGATGGCAACGTTTATACAATAAAAAAAGATCAGCTTCTATCACATATAAAAGCCGGATCTTTTATTTTATCGAGATTTAATGCGCCGCTGATTACATATTGTATGATGTTATTAAAAAATAACATACCGTCAATTATAAAAGGAAAAGATATTGGTTCTAATCTTTTGTCATTTATAAAAAAATCAAAATCTAGAAATATAGATTCTTTTAGAACGTATTTGAAAAAATGGAAGCTTTCGGAAATTGAAAAATTGACAAAGGAAAAAAAATCTATAGATCATATTCTAGATAAATATGAATGTTTGGATTCATTATGTCATGAAGTAAATGGTATAGCAGAGTTAAGAAATATGATACAAAAACTATTTATTGATGTTGATGATAAAGATAAAGTGATATTATCAACAATCCATAAAGCAAAAGGGCTTGAAGCGAATAATGTATTTATAATTTCTTCTACCTTAAGAAAAGGTGTAAATCAAGAAGAAAATAATTTAGTGTATGTTGCTATTACTAGAAGCAAAGAAAATCTATTTTTTATAGAAGATTGATTTGTTTAAAATGGCAGCAAATTTATCTTTTGATTTTAATAAATCTGGATTTACTTTTAATGGTATTCCTGGATTTGTTACGGCTTCATGTTGAGCTATCTCTTCTTCACTCATTTGAGATTTTAATTCTTCTTCTTGTGTTTTTAAGAAATCTTGTTGTTGAGCTTTAATTGCTTTTATTTTTGAAATAATTTTATTACAATCTTCTATCATTAGAACAACCAATGGTAAAGATTTTAAAAATAATTTTTTCTTATTTAATTTATCGTCGATTTCTTTTAATCGCTGTAAATTTAATTTTAACATCATTTTAGTTACGATAAAAAAATTAAGATCTACGTCGCCAACTTGATGAGTTAACTCTTCTATAGATTTTCTAAAAAAAACTAAGTCTTCTGGTACTGCAATATTTCTACCAGAAAAAGTAGCCATATCATAATTTACATAAGCTTGTAGCTTAGAAATTTTATCTAAAAAATTTTGTTTTAGTTCTGACAAATGTTCCATAAAAATATTAAATTTTATTATGAGAATTTGGAGGCTGTTGATTTATAAGTTTAAAAAATTATAGTAAAGATATGTATTTATATAAATTTGACGAACAAGAAATAAATAAATGTAGAGAATTTTCTGAAAAAATTGATACTTCTTTTTATGCAGCAAGAAATCAATTTGATAATGAAAAAAGAAAAAATGACCAATTAGTTGGAAAATTGGGAGAGATTTTATCTTTTAATTACTTAAAAGATAAAGTAAATAATTTAACGTACCCAGATTTTAAAATTTATGATAAAAAAAATAAATCTTGGGATTTTGATTTAAAAGGAGACAAGGCAAATATTCATGTTAAGAGTCAAAATATAATACAATCAAATAGATATGGGGAATCTTGGATATTTCAGGCTGGGAATAAAAAATATAAAAACTATGATAAAGAAATTTTTGATAAAATTTCTGATAATCAATATGTTTGTTTTTGTATAGTGGATTTAAAGGAATTTGTAGGTTATTTAAAAATAATTGTATCGCTAGATGTATTACACAATAACAATTTATTTAAATTGCCAAAATTAGAAAAGTTGCAACAAGCCAATAAATTGGCTGTTTATTATTCTGATCTGAAATCTCTAAACTTGGAATTTGCTTTTAAATAAGCATGATAAAATGTCCGTTTTGCGATAAACAATTATTACAATATGATACGAAATATACAAGGCTTTTAATACATTATAAATGCCCATTTGAATTTGAATTTGATCCTAAATCTAAAATGGTTAGATTTAGCACAAATAAATATTTATGTTCTATTTATTTAGACTATAAATATGAAATGATAACAGATTCAGACATTATGCAAAAAAAAGATAGCTTATATCATACAACAAAAATAAGTTTAAAGGGTTTGCATTGTTTAAATCTTTTTGAGAGTACAAAAGAAGAGCTAGATAGAAAGATAGATTTAGTGAGTGAATATGAATGAATTGATATTTTTTCTTGCCGTATACGCCATAGCTTATATCATTGTGTATAAGCCTGGACCATTTTCACTTATTTTTATAGCAAAAGAATATTTATATTCTATAGAATTTGCTAATATAGGAACAGAGCTATATAAAATGCTTAACTGTGTTTTTTGTTTAAGTTTTTATATAAGCTGCTTTTTATATTTGATAATTAATCACCAAAATATTTCTGTTATTTGTTGCTTAATGTATGGTTTAGCTTCTTCCGCAGTTTCATATATTATACAGAGTATAGTTGGAGAAAAATGAAAGTAAAAGAATTAATAGAATTATTACAAAAAATGCCACAGGGCGCATCAGTAATAATTCCTAGTGGTTATTTAAAGTGGGAACGTGCTAATAGAGTAAGGCTGGGGATATTTTATCCGCATTCTATGGAGTTTGTGCCAGACTCAAACGACGAAGATGATGCAAATTCTGTTTTAATAGACACTGAATAAGGATTAAATGAGAATATGTCACATTAGCGATTTGCATGGTGAATGGTTTGATATTCCATCAAATTGCGATATAGTTGTAAATTCTGGTGATTGGCTTATAAATACAAGATATTGGTACAATAAAGTATTAGAAGCTGAATATCAAAAACAATATTTGTTATCAAATATAAATAAATTTAAATCTTCATTAAATGATAGACCATATTTTTTTATATTGGGCAATCATGATTTTGTTGCAGCAAATGAAGTAGAAGAGATTTTAAATAAAAATGGAATCAAGGCATTTAATCTAGAAAATAAATTGGTAACATATAATCAAATTAATTTTTATGGATTTCCATGGATTCCTTATATTAATGGTAAATTCAACTTTGAATTAAGAGAAGATGAGATGTCAGCAAAAGTTGATGAGCTGATAACTAAAATAAATGAAAATACAATTGATGTTTTAGTTCTTCATTGTCCAATAAAAGGTGAGTTATCATTGGAAGTATTTAATGTTGGACAAAATCAATATACTAGCACTGATTATGGTAATAAAATATTAGCTGATAAATTAGATGCAGTTGTCGAAAGATTGCCGGATTTGTGTTTAGTAGGACATTTACATTATGCTAATGGCATAAAATATAGCAATAGATATAAAATGCTTATTGTTAATTCAGCGACTACATTAAATATAATAGATTTTTAAGGTGCAAATGTGAAACTTATTATTAGAACTTTTGATTATTCCTTTATTGCAGATAAGGTGATTTTAAAAAAAATTAAAAAATTAACACTTTCTGATAGTATTTATTGTTCTGGTATGCAATATGAATTGCATAAGATAAGTAAAAAGAAAACAAAACCGAAGGTTAAAATAATTTGTTGCTATGCTAAAGGCAATCTTATTGGATGGGGTTTATGTTCAAAAGAAAGAATAAACAAAGAACAAGTAGATTGGTTTTTCAATAAAAAACCAGCATTAAGTAATAGTTGGGTTTTTCAAGTATATGTTGAACCATATATGAGAAGAAAAGGTATAGGCAAGAAGATTTTTCATCATGCAATAAAAAAAGTTATTAAAAATAATAATATATACGTTGCTCCACATGATATTCCATCAAATAGTTTTTTTGATAGTTTTCAAATTAAAAATAAAGTAATTAAAATATAAGAGAAAGAGAAAGATATAAATGGCTAAAGATAATAAATTAGTAACTTCTGATTACAACTTAATTAAATTAAATCCATCTTCCTTAGAAGAAACACTCAAGGCTTCTATTGAGTCCGGAATTTCTATGGCTGTCTTTGGAAGAAGAGGCACAGGAAAAACACAAATAAGCAAACAAGTAATCAGTGATTTAGCAAAGCATGAGCAATATGCTAACTTATCTGTTTATGAAAGAGTGGATATGGGCGGCTATCCAAATATGATGAAGGATTCTAAATTCGTTGATTTTAGATTACCTGCATTTTATGAAAAAATGATTGAAGGAGATAAACCTGTTGTAGCTCTATTGGATGAAGTTGATAAAGCAGATCCAAGTTTGTGGGCTCCTCTTCTAGAATTCGTGCAATTTAAATCAATTAACGGTATTAAATTGCCAAACTTAAAGTGTGTCATAATGACAGGCAACTTAATTTCTGAAGGCGGAAATAAACCATGTCTACCTCTATTAGACAGAACTGCAAAATTTTTGGTAGAGCCGGACGTAAGTTCATGGCTAAAATGGTCTGCCGACAGAGGAAAAATTCACAGTTCAATTACAGCATATATAAATGATAATGGACCTGATCTTTACGGTGATGTAGATCCAGATAGCAGTTATGCAGATCCATCTCCCCGTTCTTGGGAGCTTGCATCAAATGCAATTAAATTTGGTGAAGCTAATAACTGGTCACCTCATACAATTATCAATATGGTTTCTGGGTGTATAGGAAATTCAATTGGTCTAAAATACAAAGCTTACTTCGATCATTATCAAAAAATAGTTCCTTTTGTTAATAAAGTCTTTAAAGGAGAAAATGTTAAAAAAGAATATGACGCGCTAAAGCCAACTGAACAAATGGTTGCTTGTATGCAAACTTGTGCTAGATTATGTGTATTAATTGATCAATATGCTGAAGCTAGTGGTAAAACACGCCAAAGATTCATGAGCGTTACTCCAGTAAAGATTCCAGAAGATCTAGACAAAGCATTGACAAATACTGCTAAGTTTTTAGATATAACATCTCCAGAAATATTTTTAATTGGATTTAGAACACAAATAACAATTAAAAAATTAATTGTTTGTGGATTAGATGAGCACCCAGAATTTAGCAAAGTAATTGAAAAAGTAAGAAAACAAATTAAAGAATAATTGTTGTATCTGGGAGAACTCGGTTTCTCCCTCGCCCCTAACATTCGTTTATTTAATAATTAAAAATAAGGAATTAAAATGAAGTTTAGTAGAGTATCTAAGGGTATTGACCCAAAAATTGTAGAAAAATGTGAAGAAAAGTTGTCAAAATTATTTTTATTGCTATCTTTAAGATACGATCAAAAAGGCAACGACGCCAATGAAATTGGAGGAGATCCATTAGTATCTCTTTTATTAATTCCTTATGAACATGTTTTAACAAATGTCATACCAACGGCTGCAACGGATGGCAAAAGATATTTTTGGAATCCTGACTTTTTATTAAAATTAACTTATTTGGGTACAAGATTTGTTGGGGCGCATGAAGCCTTCCACGCATATTTTATGCATCCAGAAAGAGCGGCTGGTAAAATTCCAAAATTATGGAATATTGCCGTAGACTACATTGTTAATGGCTTTATTATGGAAGATCTTTCAAAAAGAGGATTAAAATCATCGAATGAATTTACAAGACATCTTGGTAAATTTATGACATTAAAAAATTATGCCGAGTTGTTAAAAAATCCATTTAATCCTCCAAAAGAAGTTAAAGAGATAATGGGAGATAGCAAAGAGTACCATTCATCTGTAGAATTGCCAGATGTATATTCAGAAGCAGAATTAACAGAAGAGCAAAAAAAAGAAATACAGAGAAGAAGAGAAATGAACAGTTTCTTTTTTGCAGATCCAGATTTAGAAAAAGATATGAAAAGTCCTGAAAAAATATATTCATATTTATATTCTATGTTGCCAAAATGTCCAGAATGTGGAAAAGTTGGTGTATATGTAAATCCAAAATCAAAACAAAAAAACAAAAACAAAAGCGGCGGAAATTCTGGCGGATCTAATAATGATGGCGATAAAGATAAATCGCAATCGCAATCGCAATCACAATCGCAATCTGGAGATGGTGGCGATAAAGATGATTCAAAGAATCAGGGAAATAGTAAAGGATGTTCTCATGGTTGTTCTACTTGTGGAGGAGCAGAATCTATAGATATATTTGGATTTGGTGATACATTAGATCAACACATAGATCCAAAAGAAACAAAAGAAGAAATGGCTCATAGACTTGCACAAGCAATTGATCATGCAAAAAGACAAATGAGTTCTCATAATGTTGGTCACATTCCGGGAGGATTAGAGGATGAACTTGGAGAGCTTATAAAACCTCAAATAAGATGGCAAGATCATATTAAAGCTAAAATGGCAAGAATAAGACAAGGCGGTGCTAAAAATGACTGGACTAGATTTAAATCTAGACCATTATCATATCATGCAATAATTCCAAAAAGAAGAGAGTATTATTTAAATTTTGTATGCTTGCTAGATACTTCTGGAAGTATGTCAAATGATGATATTGTATATGGATTATCGCAATTGCAATCATTAGATACAAAAGCTGAGGGTTGGGTAATACCAGCAGATGCAACTGTTTATTATGATCAAGCAACACAAATAAAAAAGTGTGATTCTGAAACATTAAAGAAAACAAAAGTTGTAGGTCGCGGAGGAACTTGTTTTACTAGCTTTTTTTCAGAATATAAAAATCATTTTGGCGATGCAGATTTCTTAATAGTTATCACAGACGGATGGCTTTCTCCAGGAGAACTAGAAGCTGCAACTAATCCAGGAATTCCTGTATATTTCATAATTACCTCTGACCACTCATCATTTCATCCTCCATTTGGTAAAACATTTAAATTAAGAAATGGTGATACTACAGCTAAGTAACGGTTGGTTAAAGTCACTTTAACCAATCATAGAAAGGGTTTAATGGAAGTATTTGATATAAATAAAGTAAATATTAGCGATGGTTTAGATGGTAAAAATTTTTCTATAGACGATAATCCGTTTATTTTTGAAATTTTAAGAAGTAGGATGTATAGTAATCCTATTGGTACTATATGTAGAGAAATTTCTTGTAATGCTCGTGATGCACATAGACAAATTGGAAGTGATAAGCCTATAGAAATAACTTGTCCTACATACAGTTTGCCTATCTTTAAAGTAAAAGATTATGGTCCAGGCATCTCACCAGACCTAATAGAAAACGTATTTACTAATTATGGCGCGTCTACTAAAAGACAAGATAATAATTTAACTGGCGGATTTGGGTTAGGTGCGAAAACACCATTTTCTTATACTGATTCATTTAACATAGTAACCAATGTAGATGGAGTTTGTTATCATTATGTTTGCTATATAGATTCTTCAAAAAAAGGCAAAGCTTCATTATTATCAAAAACAAATACAAGTGAACCAAATGGTACAGAAATAATAATAGAAGTAAATAAAAATGATATTAATAAGTTTTATGAAGGTATACAAACATACATTCAGTATTGGGCAGAACCAGTAATAGTAAAAAATTTTACATTTTCTAAAAAGAATTTTTTATTTACATATGATGATTTTTCAATAGATAAAAATGATTCATATTGGTACTCTAAAACTATTAATGTTTTAATAGATGGAATTTGTTATTCAGTACAAAATCCAAATATAAAATATACTACATTTTTAAATGATTTAAAGCATAGCGTATTTTTTCACTTTAAAAACGGAGAATTATCATTATCTGCAACTAGAGAGCAATTATTTTTTGATCAAAAAACAATTAAAGCAATAACAGATAGAATTAACAAGTTTCAAACGCAATTTCAAGAGTATTTTTATAATTATTTGAATTCTTTTGCAGCGTTCAAAGATGCTCAAAAAACTTATTCAAATATAGCTTCAAGTTATTTTAATAATGAATATAGCTTTTATAATTTATCACTAGATTATAAAGGAAAGCCATTTATTAAAAGTAATTCAATTATACTTCCATATAACAATGTGGCATTTGCTCAATATGGCTCTAAAGTAAGAGCAAGTACAACTGGAAGAATTTTAGTAGATTCTTCTTCTCTAATTACTTACAATGACTTTGATGATATTGAGCTAGAAATAATAAAACCCTCACATATTAAAAATTTGCTTAATGATAAAATTAAACTTGTTCAAATAATAGATAACTCACTAATTGAAGAAGCCAAGACAAAAATAGATTTTGATGAGTTTGATATTAAACCATTATCAAGTTATATAAGCAAACCAAAAATAAAAAAACAAACATCGAGAATAACATTATTTAAATTTAATAATGGTTATTTTGATAGAGTTGCTTATAGAGTAAGTAGGGAAGACAAAAATAGAGTTATTTTATGTAAATTTTCAAAAGATAAGCAATCTATCATTTTTAATGATAAAAAAGTATATCTAAATAATTTATTGTTCCTTGATAAAATAGGAGTTTCATTATATGGAGTTAATGAACTTTTATCAGAAGAATCATATGCTGATGTGCTAGAAGATTTTGATAACATAGAAGATTTTATAGAAGAATATATAAATGAAAATAAACAAAAATATATTTTAAATCAAGCAAGATTTAATGTATTAAATAAATTTAAATACAAGGATTTATATTTTTATGGTCATGAGCAATTATTTATTAATTATTTAGGTTTTCATGAAGATTATTTTTCTACTATAGAAAAAATTACAAAAGAATTAAAAATAGATGATGATAGTTTAGTTTCCTATAGGAATTTTGAAAACATATGTTTAAAAAATAATTTGGAGGAGGAAATATTTGAAGAAGAACAAAGGATTATAAATAGAATTGGAACAATAGATGTTGAAGTTCTAAATGAAGATTTTATAAAAAAATATCCTTTATTTGAAGAAATATTTAAATCATTCCGCTCTCGTTATGAAAATGAAGATTTTATAAAAAAGGCTTGCGATTATATGAATGCGCTAAATTTCGTAAATCATAATGTTGAAAAAAATAAATGAAGAGATGTTATGGAAAGCAGCCAATAAGAAAAAATTCAGTTTTGATGGTTGGGAAAATTATCAAATAAAATATAAGTTGGTTTATAATGGATTTATACAAGGTGTCATTCCGTTAGCTAAATTTTTAAAAGTAAAATATCCTTTAGATAATTGTGATTGTTTTGAGTGTAAAAATAAAACTATTAAAAATATTATGGAAAGATTAAAATATGAATAATATAGCAATACTAGACCCACTTTGGGGCGATAATGGTAAGGGCGGATGGACGCATAAATTTTCACCTCAATTTGATTGGGTGGTAAAATGTGCCGGCGGTAATAATTGTGGGCATACGTTATACTATATGGATAAAAAATATGTGCATCATTTAGTACCATCTATTAATTTTGAAGAGTCTGATGCAAAAGGGTTTATATCGTGTAATACTGTAATTGACTTACAGGCTATGTATGATGAAATAATAGATTTAGAAAAATCATTTAAAGGCGTTGGATCTAGATTATATGTGGATGTAAATGCCCATGTAGTTACAGAATCTCATAAAACAGAAGATAGAGAAGCCAATAAGCATATTGGAACTACCGGAAAAGGAATTGGTCCTTGCTATAGAGACAAAATAAATAGATCTGGCACAAGAATAAAAGATCTATTTAATAATAATGATGTAAAGAAATTAAAAGAAATTGGTGTAACATTTACAACATTTTCTGCTTTATATGATAATTTTATGAAGTCAAAGTTATTATTTGAAGGATCTCAAGGAATTCTATTAGATATAGATCATGGTACTTATCCATATGTAACATCATCTCAAACTAATTTAGCTTCTATAGTAGCCTCTGGATTTGCAAATAAACACTTATTACCAAATAAAGTATTTGGTGTAGCTAAATGTTATGCTACTAGAGTTGGCAATGGTCCATTCCCAAGTGAACTAATGAATGATGTTGGAGAAAAACTAAGAGAGCTTGGTAAAGAATATGGAGCAACAACTGGAAGACCAAGAAGAGTTGGATGGTTGGATATTCCTTTATTAAATTACTCATGTAGAGTAAGTGGCATAACTAATCTTATATTTACTAAATTTGACGTACTAAACAATTTTGATGATTTACATGTTGTAACTCATTATAAGCTGGGCGAACAATTTGTATCAAGAATAGATGATTTAGATATTATAAAAAATAAAACTGTTAATGACTTAAGTTTAGAAAAAGTTTCTAAATGGAACGATGCTTCAAATATACAACAATTAAAATCATTTTTTAATATTGTTGATAAATATGTTGATGTTCCAGTAGAATATATATCTTTTGGTACAAAGAAAGAAGATTTTAAAAAAATTGGATGATATGGTTAACATTGATCATAAGCAACAACTAGAGCTATTTATATTTAGAGATTTTGGCTACGATGAAAATATCATAGGCAGTATTATTGAAAACAACATTACCTTGAGTTTTTCTACTATTGAAAGACTATATAATATTTCATCACTAGACGAAGAATATTTTCAAAAAAAAATATCACAGATAATTGATTTATGTAATTATGAAAAATGTTTAGTATTATATAACAAAATATATGATTTTTTTCATAAGCAATATTTTTCCACCTTAAAAGATAGGAAAAAAAATAAAAAGAATAAGAATTATTTCTTTTATTTTTTGAAAGAAATTTCAAAAAAAGATCACGGCGAACTAATAGCTATTTTTTTAGATGATGTAATTTTAAAATGTAATAAGTTTTTAAAAAAAAGAATTGTTGGTGAGCTTGCATCATATATAGATGTAAAAAAAGTTGATAATCGATCATATACCAGAGATGTTCTTTTTAATATAATAATGCTTGGCAAAAAAATAGATTTGTGCCAAGATGATATAAATGTAATAATTTATAATTCTGATAGAGCTGAACTTATTCAATTAATATTATCTGGTATATTGGATCATTACATGCATTTAATATCTCCCACTGAGATAAAACATATATATGAAACATTAATTTCAGTTAATTATACAACTTTTGATATTTTATTTAACTATAAAATATCAGAGTTTATACTTAATAAGTTTAAAATTGAGCCATATAAAGTATTGGAAGATACTACAAATTATTTAATGGACGATGTTGAATATGATGATTTAGAAGATATATTTTTTGAAAAATATATCTCGGCGTGCAAAAAGTATTGTAATTATTGGAACATAAAATTTAATTTGATTGCAATACAACTTTATGAAAATAAAAGGACTAAACATATTATATTAAGAAAATGCCCAGAAGACGCAGCATACGCTGGATTAATATAATAATACAATATTTGTTTCAGAGAAATGAATATAGATCCAAATATAATAGAAGATATTTATCATGCTATATCTTACATAAGGTGGGACAGGTTATTTAAGGATAAGCCTGTTGATTATATATTCGATTATATTGTAAATAATAAAGATAAATACTTTGCTTATTTTTATTCTAGTAGATTCAAATATAAAAAAGACGAAATAGAAAATTTGATTTTGAAATTGAATGATTCGAGATTTTTGTATCTATATTATAAGAATATAGATTGCGATAAAGATAAATTTTTACAAAACAATTTTAAAAATAAAAGTGTAAAATATATATTTAAATTGGAAATTTAAATACTAAATATTTTAATGAAGTAAAAAAAATATTATTTAGTCAGAACACAAAAAAGCCATACTATGCGGCTAAGTTATTAAACATTTATCCAAAGAACAAAAAACTTATTAATTATATCTTAAAATCTAGAAAACCGAAGTATTTGTTAAATTTGGTAAAAATATGTAAATCTAAAAATGTATTTAATAAAATTAAAAATATTTTAATAGAAGATAAAAATGTAAAATGGTTGATAAAACTATTTAGTATAGGGAGTAAGATATTTAAATTAAATATTAAAAAATTTGATAGAATTATTATGTGTTTAGGCACTATTGATGAAATTATTTATTATATTGATAAGTTTAAAAGAAAGAATCTTGACTATGTAAGATTGCTTTCATGAGGATAAAAAAATGATGCGTAGATTTCATTTAGAGAGGATAAAAGATATATCTGGAATAAGTGGATGTGGTGTTGTTGCCGAAGGTGTTGAATTTTTAGATACTAGACAAGTTGTTTTACATTGGATTGGTGATCATCCATGTACAAATATTTATCAATCTATAGAAGACGTTAAATATATTCATGGTCATGGTGGATCAACCATAGTAGTTTTTGATGATAAAGAGTAAGGAAAAATGAGATTATTAGTATGCCCTGTTTGTGAAGGCGAGATGGAAGTTTTTGGTCATCATTTAGATCAAAAAAAGAAAGTAAAGTGTACGTATTGTGGATTTAAAAATTTTGAAGAAAAAAAACAACCAGTAGTTGTTTATAATAAACGTCAAACAAATAATATAGAGGATAAAAAATGAAGAATATGCCTTTCAATTATTTTAATAATATCTTTGATACTTTTAGTATTTTTAATGCTTTTGATGCTTTTGATAATATTGATAGCTTAAAATATAGTTATGAAGATAAAGACGGTAAGCTATTTTTAAATGTAGAGGTTCCTGGGATTGATCCACAGAGAATTAAAGTTGAGTATGTAGGTAATTTATTGCTTATTGAAGCTGATAATAAAAAATTAGAATTAACATGTATTTATAATATGTCAATGATGACTGCTGAAGTAAGAAATGGTATGTTATACTTAATAATTCCGACCCAGAGACAAAATGCTGGCAAGGTGAAGGTAGACATTAAGTGATTGAAGTAATTGGAAATTTGTTTGATTTTGTTAATATTGCCGATGCTATTTGCATTACAACAAATGGCATTGTAAAATCAAATCAAGAGGCTGTTATGGGGGCTGGGATAGCTTTACAAGCCGCTGAAAAATTTCCATTTACCTAAAAGATTAGGAGGGTTTTTATTAAAGTTTAATGAAAATAAACCTTATATTTTAGGAGCAATCAATGACAATGCATTTTACATTCCTAAAAAAGAAGATATTGGAAAAAAAAGATGTATGATTTTTAGTTTTCCAACCAAAAATCATTTTAGTGAGAAATCAAATATTAAATTAATAGAAAGCTCTGCCATAAATTTATTAAATTATGTAAATAAATATAATTTAAAATATATATGTTTACCAAAAGTTGGTTGCGGTCTTGGGGGATTAGACTGGCATAACGATATAAAACCGTTATTAATAAATATATTTGACGACAGATTTAAAATTTTAAATATATAGGAAAGTATGAATTATTTATCAATTTGTAGTGTAATGTTAAATGAGGAAGACTATGTTGAAGATTTTGTAAATTTTCATAAATTTTTAGGTGTAGAACATTTTTATATTTTTGACAAATCTAATGATGGATTAGATAAAGTTTTGGGGAAAAGGGATTATGTAACATTAATAAAGGCTCCAAAAGATATGTTACACGCGGTTGCTTGGCAACAAGGAGCCCAATTGACAAAAACAAAATCTGAATGGGTAGCATTTATAGATTGCGATGAATTTTTAGTTCCCCATACAACTTTAGATTTAAAAGAGCTTATGTCAAAATATGAAGCATATTCCTCATTACAACCAAATTGGTGTTTATATGGTAGCTCTGGACATATTGAAAAGCCGAAAGAAAATCAATTGCTAGCTTTTACAAAGCGGGCTAGAAAAGATCATCCAATAAATGCACATACACAATCAATTATTAAACCAAAACATGTTGTAAATAGAGCAACAGATGATCCGCATCATTTTCCATTACTTCCTGGAAAAGTTTCAGTAAATGAAAATAATGTATTAATTCCAAATTCTCCTTTTTCATCTCCACCTTCTCAGAATAAAATTCAGATAAATCATTATTATACGAGAAGTAAAGAGGAAGTAAAAATAAAGCTTACAAGACGTAGGTGTGATGTTAAAGATTTGGCGTATCATGAAAATTTATTTGAAGAAACAAATGTTTATGCTAATGAAGAAGAAGATCTATGTGCGGCAAATATTTATAAAAAAATGATGGGAATATGAAAACGGCAATATGTTTTTCAGGATACTTAAGAACATATAAATTAACTTTTCCGACTATAAAGATAAATTTGTTAGATAAATTAAAACCAGATGTTTTTATACATACATGGGATAGAGTTGATTTTAATTCTTTCCCAATATTTTCTCAAGAACTAAATAAGATTTTTTATCCCAAACTTCTGCTAATAGAAAGAATGAATAGATTAAGAGGCTCCGAATATAGAAAATATCTAGTTGATAATAGGAGCGCTGAAAATGTATCTAATATGTTTTACTCTATATATAGAGCAGACGAACTACGTCAACAATATGAAAACAAAAATAAGTTTAAGTATGATTTAGTTATTAGATGTAGATTTGATTTAAAATTTTTAGAAAATTTGCCCGAGATTGATTTATTAAGTCTTAATTTACCAAAAGATGGCAAATTTTCTGGAGAAAATGATCAATTTGCTATAGGTAATTCCGACATAATGACAAAGTATTCTTCATTGTATTTAAATTTAAATAATATAGTAAATCAAATAGATTTTAGACCAGAATCATTATTAAAACAACATTTGAAAAATAATAACATTGCAATTAAGCATTGTCCAATAAGATATGTAATACAAAGATCAAGAGATAGGTTTTTTGACAATGCGATTCATTCGCCAGGATAATTAGGAAAAAAATAAATGTTAAAAATAATAAGTCATAGAGCAAATCTTATGGGTGCCAAATCTTCAAGAGAAAATCATCCTGAAGATATTTTAAAAGCAATTAATTTAGGTTTTGATGTAGAAATAGATATTTGGCATATTAATGGAAAAGAATATTTGGGACATGATAATCCAGAATACGAAATAAAATATTCTTTTGTTTTAGATAATTGTGAAAAATTATGGATTCATTGTAAAAATTTTGAAATATTAGATTTATTTGCATCATTAGACGATGATAAAATAAATTTCTTTTGGCATCAAGAAGATGATTTTGTTTTAACATCCCAGAAGTTTATATGGACATATCCAAGAAAATTAAATATTGGAGATTGTTCTGTTTTAGTTATGCCAGAGAAATTGCCCAAAGAATCAGAATATACTTTAGAGCAGTTGCTATCTGTTTATGGAATATGTACAGATTACCCAATTAGGTATAAAGATATTTTAAAATTATAAAAAAATTGAGATTATAATATTAAATCATTTTCTTTGAATAATACTTAAGGGAATATGATTAAATTAATTATAAGCGATTTTGACGGCACACTTGTATCAAGTGTTGAAGCACATTATTTAGCTTTAAACAGAGCTTTAGAAGAAGTAGCTGGAAAAGAATTCGTAATTTCTGAAGATGAGCACAAATCTACATATAATGGTTTATCAACTAAAACAAAATTAAAAATGTTGGTAGCTGATAAAAATTTAGATAAAAATTTAACAGATTTAATAAATAAAAAAAAGCAGGAATATACATCATTATTTTTAGAATCTTCGATAAAAGAAGATAAGCGATTAAGATTTGAATTAGAGAAATTAAAAAAAGATGGCTATAAATTACACTGTGCTTCAAACGCAATTTATAAGACAATAGAGGTTGGGTTAAAGAAATTAGGAATATTCGACTTATTTGATTTTGTTATAGGCAATGAAAATATAAAAAGGCAAAAACCTAATCCAGATATTTTTATAGAATGTTTTTTACATGCAGGAGTTGATCCAAAAGAAGCTTTAATAATAGAAGATTCTAAACATGGAAGAGAAGCTGCCTATAGATCAATGGCTAATGTTTGTACTGTAAATGATCCGTTAGATTTTTCTTATGAATATATAAAATCACATCCATCATTTTTTAGCACTAAAAAAGTTCCATGGGTTGATAGTAAATTAAATATTTTAATTTTAGCCGCTGGTCTTGGATCTAGATTTTCTAATGTCGGTTATGAAATGCCAAAACCTTTAATTGATTTTCATGATAAAACAATGATAGAACATGTTATTAACAATTTAAATATTGATGCAAATTATATTTTTGCAATTCAAGAAGATCATTGTAAAAAATTTAATTTAGATAAAATATTAAAAGCTATTAAACCTGGCTGTAAAATTATTAAAGTTAATGGATTAACTGAAGGCGCAGCTTGTACAGCTTTATTAGCAAAAGAAATAATAAATAATGATTATCCATTAATAATAGCTAATTGCGATCAAATTGTTGATTGGGATTCATGCGAATTTGTTTCTAAATTAATATTTAATAATGTTGATGGAGAAATTTTAACTTTTAAGATTAATAATCCAGATAAACGATGGAGTTATGTCAAATTAGATGATAATGGGTATGTCACAGATGTTCAAGAAAAAAATCCGATAAGTAATCATCCAACAGTTGGTATATATGGATTTAGATTTGGTAAAGATTTTGTTAAATATGCCGAATCTATGATAAATAAAAAAATAAAAGTTAATAATGAATATTATTTAGCTCCAGTATACAATGAAATGATTTTAGATAATAAGAAAATAATAAATTTTGATTGCAATGAAATGTGGGGGATTGGAGATCCTAGTAGTTTAAATAAATATTTAGAATTATTTCCTAGTTATCATGGAGGGGTATAATGTGGGGAGATAATTATTCTGAATGGAATAATAAAAAAATAAAAGCCATTTTAGATTTTTATGGACATAAATTTTTTTATATGAAAAAAATTTTGGACGTTGGCGCTGGACACGGTGACATAGGCGGATTTTTTTCTAGACTTGGAGCAGAAGTAACTTCTGTTGATGCAAGACAAGAACATTTAAAGCTTATAGTAAAAAAATATCCGAACATTAAAATAATTAAATCAGATTTAGATGGGGAATGGATATTTAATGGTAAGCCATATGACATAATTTTTGATTTAGGAGTTTTATGTCATCTATTAAATGTAGAAAATCATATAAGAAATATATGCAAGTCAACGTGTCATTTGGTATTAGAGACTACAGTTTGTGATTCTCTGGATACTTCTAAGATTCAGCAAGTAAATGAAAATAAAGATGCATTTGATTTATCTTTTAACGGTATAGGCTCAAGACCTTCAACTGCTTTAATAGAAAGATTATTGACAGAAAATAATATGAATTTTATTAGAATAGATAACGTAAAGTTAAATGCAGATAAATACAAATATGATTGGCAAGAAAAAAATAATAATGAATGTGATTTTTATAAACGTAGAATATGGTTTTGTGTAAAGAAGAATAGTTTGGTAAATTTTTCACAAAGCGCATTAAATAAATCAAGTAGTACTAATGCTGTTAAGAAACATACTCCAATTACCTTACCACAAAAGGCAACATCTGGAGATACTTTTGGAAATATAGAAAATCTTAAAGTGGCGATATGTATTTCTGGTCACCTTAGAACATTTGATAAAACATACAATAGCTTTTTATCAAATGTAATTATTCCAAGTCAGGAAAAAGTTGCAAGATTAAATACATTTATAAGTACGTGGGAAACCATTGGAACACACGGATCAAAAGGTAATAGTGACGATCATTTATCAAATATAAAAACAATTGATAAAAAGTATGAGATAGAAAAAATATTAAATCCGGTAGATCTTCATATAGACCAGTATTATGAATATGAAGAATTTTTACAAAAATTTAGAAAAGATATTAACAATCATCATGTTGATACATACGTTGCTATGTTTTACAATATGTATAATTTAAAAAAAATGATTGAAAAGTATGAGAATGAAAATAACATTAAGTATGATTTAATAATAAGAACTAGATCAGATCTTTTATTTAGAAGTAAAGTAAATTTTTGTGATTTTCAAAAAGATTATGTATATTCTCCAACAATAGGCAGATATTTTCAAAATGGAATGAATGATCAGTTCGCTATAGGCAACAATGAAAATATGAAGATTTATTTTAATATATTTGAAAAATTAGCAGAATATATTAAAACTAGAAGAGATTTGCCTAGACCAGAACATTTAATAAGACATCATTTATTTAGCAATGGTGTCCCATTGAAAAACTTTCAAGTAAATTATGCTATACTTAGAGCAAATGGTTTCGCAACCGAGCAAGTTGAATTTGGACAAACGTGGAAAAAGATAAGTAAATGATGGATGTAAAAGAAAGATTAGATTCTTATTGTGAACAAACAAATTATAAACTTTTGGCAAGGCTTCCAATTATAGTTCATTTAAATGGAAGAAATTTTAATAAAGTAACTTCGTTGCTAAATAAGCCATTTTGTCAATTATTATCAACTTGTTTCCAATTAACATTAGAAAAAACTTGCAATGAAATTGAGGGATGTGTTTTTGGTTATTCATTTAATGATGAATTTTTATTTGTAATTAGAAATGATCAAAATAAAGAAACAAATCCATGGTTTGATAATAAGATACAAAAAATAAATTCAGCTATAACTTCTCTTATTACATATACATTTTTTAATAATATAAATAATGTTGGATTAGATATATTAGGAGATCCAGTATTTAATTGTCATATTTTTACTGTACCAAATATAACAGAGCTTGTAATTATATTATTTATCAACAAAATAAAAATTTTATAAAATCTCTACAATTTGCATGTGAATATGAATTATTAAATAAAAACTATAATAAAACACAAATAAAAGAATTATTGTATGGACTTAATATAGATGAGAAGAAAAATTTATTACTATTGAAATGCAATAAAAATTATTTAGATTATCCTTCAGAATTCAGAAGAGGGATAACCTGTAATAAAGAACAAGTAGACCACTTAAAATATAAATGGTTAATAAATAATAAAGTTGATATTTTTTCTGAAACGAAAAATACATTACTTGCTATCCTTGGAAAAAATATTGGCAATTAAGGTTTTTAATCTTTGCCAAAGTGTTAATTGAATTGGTTTATCAAGATCATTTGAATTATTTGCTGTATCAAGATCAATAACTATTGGAAAATGTGGCAATGGTTTTTCCGGCTTTGAGTTTTTATATTCATTTTGTATTTGTTTTATACTTTTTTCAAACATATCTGATTTCATGAATTGGTTAAAGTAAAAGCTTAAACCTTTTATATAATCTTCTACTGGTGCAGTATAGTATCTTTGTTGTTTTAACTTTACAGCAAAGTCTACAGGATCTCCGGTTAAAACGGCAGACCACGCAAGTTTCCAACGTTTGCCAGATAAAAATTTAAAATGATCAATAACTCCTTCTTCAAGACTATCAAATGCTCTAAACCATGCCCCAGGATTTTCTTTATCAAGGATAACTTTTTTTGAATTAATAATTTCCCAAACATTATTTAATGCTATATACTTTATTTCTTTACCAGGAACATCTACTGCTTTTATATTTCCGATGTTAAAGTTCCAGCAGTACTTGCCTTGTCCGCTTTCAAGCGACCATTGAGCAAATATTACGCCTATATTTTGTTTGGTTGGAAATTCTTCAAAAAGAGCAATCCATGCTTTTATAAAAGCATACGTCATCTCTTGCAAGCTAAATTTAGTTTGTTTAGTTTCTACTCTTATTAACATAGGACCTCTATGATAGATATAATAAAATCTCTTTCAGCACAATACAAGTGCCCTTACTGTCTTAAAAAATATAATTATGTTTGTTTATATCCAATCGACAATAATGTAAATTATTGGTATCTGTTTAAATTAAATGATAATAAATTTGCTAATCGAGATGATTATGCGCCAAATGAATTTATATATTTAATAGATTTTGATGATTATAATGATTATATAGATATAAATTATAATCATTTCGATTTTATTCATTTTTGTCAAGAGAGTCAAGCGCCGTTATTTGAAGAGTCTAAGTTGTTCTGTAGAGACAATGTATTTGAATATAGATTTTATCTATGGGAAGATGATTATAATAATATGAAGTATCCATATACCATGGATCATAAATTTAGTCTAATCATAGAAAATAAAAATAGTTATTATGTATTAGATGACAATCCTGATAATGTTATAGAAGATACAGATCATAATTATACTTATGAAGAAATTGTATATTTAACACAAAAAATGAAACCCAAAATAGATAAGTTAATATGTTTAAGATGAGGTGATTTGTATGTAAATACAAGTGCTGCAAATTAGTTTGGTTAGTATTAATTGATTATAAATTGAATAGGAAAAAAATATGTCTAAAAATTTTAGTTTAAAATTAAATCCAAGAAAAGATTCAGAAGGTAGAACATTTTATGTAGCTAAAGTAGAAGCTCCGGTAATGATAGATTGTAGGGAAGGTGCAGCATTTTTAGTTTTCATTGCAGAATCTGGAAAAGAGGAGCTGCAAATAGCGGTAGACAAAGACTTTAGAGACTAATGAAACATTTCCAAGAGTTATGGGTTGATGCAGAAAATTGTGAACCACTAGATACACAAGAAAATATAATAAAAGAAATTAAAATAAAAATAGAACTATATGATTCTATAAAACATTTAGATGATAAGACAAAAGAGCAAGCTTTAGGAGAGTTATTATACTCTATAGCAAAGCTAAGTAAAACCGATAACATTAATGTTTATACTGGATTAAGATCGGCAATAGTTAAACGATTAATTGTTTAATGCTTGTTTTAGTAAGTAAACAGATTCTTCTCTGCTGCTGGCAATAGCCATTATCATATCATCTAATCCTAATGTTAACTCTTCTTCTTGTTCAAAACATGTGTAGGCATACTTTGAAAATTTTAAAAAATCTAATTCTATCTTTAAACTTGATTGTATTGGATCTGATTCGTTTTTAAATTTTTCTAAAATTTCATATACTAATTTATTTTGAACAGATAGATCGAGGCATTCAGATCCAAATAGTCCTATAAATTTTTCTGCCGCTAAATCTAAATCTTTTAAAGATGATTCGTACAATCTTTGGAAAAGTTGATGGTTGCCATAAAAATTGACACCATTTGTTACCCAATGATTTTGTTGATGTATAAAATATATTGCTTTTAAGGAGGCGATATATACCGCTGCTGTTTTTTGACATTTATTCATAACAAGATATAAAACATTTGATGGATTTAAAAAATAATTATGATGTCGAAGGGTTCTTATATTTTTTTAAAAATAAAAACAAAAGAAAACGTGGTTTTAAAAAACAAAAAGAATTAATAAAAAGGGTAAAGGAGTCGCTAGGTGACGCAGCATTAGAAAGTGAAATAGAATTGTTTATAAGGCTTTATTTTGATAAATTTGTTGAGGTTTTATTAAGAGGAGAAAGTGTTCCGATACCGCATATATTTAAAAAAGTCAAAATACATGTAACTAAAAATAATAGAATAAAATTTAAAACAGAGTCATGTTTGGAGATAGAACAAGAATATGAAATCCTTGATTGGTGAATCGATAAAAAAAATATCTTCTAAAACAATTTGTTCAATAATAGCTTTATATACTAAATATAATATGGATAAAATTTTTTTAGAGGGCTGCATGAATGAATTATCTTCAAGAAGATTAAATGGAGAAATATTTAATTTTGAAGATGAGATTCAAAACAAATTAAAAGAGTTTGCAGAAATAAAAGTAGATTATAATGAATTATTTAACGAATAATATATGTAGATATATTTTTGAGAATTTTGGAATATTTTCAGAAAAAAAATTTTCAATAATATCTGATGATTTTAAATTGGATAAAGGTATTTTATTTGATGATAAGAAAAATAATATCTATGGAGTAGAGTATTTTTTAGATGATTTTAAGATAGAAATATTATGTGCTGATTGTACGATAGATTCCAAAGAATACGCTATGTATGTAGGAATAGATAATGGTGGCTTTGGTTTATTTTTATCAGAAGATTACGAATGTGGAAACATATCATATTTATTTGAAAATAAATATGTTGAAGCAAGTGTACAGCAGCAAGCAAATTTATTATCATCATTAGAAGCGCTAAAAAATTATAAGTTTTATAATTTAGAATTAAGAAAGGTTAGTGATTATTCATATAATGAATTAATTAAATACATAGAACATGTTGTTATTTTACTAGGTAATAATGGTCAATAAAGAGATGTTAGAATTAGTCGCGCAAGAATCAAAAGGAATTCTTGATTATAATAAGTGTAGTATTATATCTGAATTTCTATTTAAAGAAATGGCAGCTTCGATAAATGAAAATGAGGAATTTGTTTTATTTGAAGTTGGAGTTATAAAAGGATACAAAAGAAAAAATAGGAGAATAAGTAATCAAAGGTTATATAAATTTGCTCCTAGAATATTTGCTTCTGATGAATTTTCAAGAAATTTAAAAAAATTTAAAAAGAGTTAAGGATAAATGCATTATTCAAAATTAGAATATTTTAAACAAAAATTAATAAATGAAAAACAAAATCTGTTAACAATGTTATCTAATTCTCAAAAAAATATCAATATAGATAATGATGGAGATGAGGTTGATGAAATTCAAGCGAATCAAATTCAAGGTATAGATTCACAAATATCAAAAAGAGCTACACAGAAATTAAATCTTATTTCAATAGCTCTAGATAAAATTGATAATGAAGGATATGGTAATTGTGAAGATTGCGGAGAAGAAATTTCGGAGAAAAGATTAGACTTTAATCCATGTTTTAGTACGTGCGTACTTTGTGCAGAAGAAAGAGAGTTTGAAAATAGGCAAAAAGGAATTAGATGAACAATATTATTTTGGAGAATGTCATAAGTAATGAAATGCCTTCCGATATATTTCAAAAAATGTATGCGGAAAGAACAATATTTATTTCTGATATTATCAGCGATGAAGTTGCCTCTGGAATTGTGGCTACATTGTTATTAATGGATTCAAAAAGTGACGATAAAATTACTATATTTTTAAATTCTGAATTTAGCTTAATACAAAATGTTATGCCAATATATGATGCAATGAGAATTACAAGATCTCCAAAAAGCGTTATTTGTATGGGGTCAGCAATAGGCGAATCAGCTTTAATTTTGGCTGCAGGAACTAAAGGATTAAGATTTTCAACACCAAATGCTTTAATAGGATTAACTAAAGCTTCATTTGATAATCCTATGTATTCTGATTTAACAAATGTAAAAATAGAGTTAGATCAAATGAAAAAATATAATAAAATGTATACTAAAGAATTGGGCATATGTTGTAATAGATCAAAAACAATAGAAAAAGATTTAGAAAAGCCTTTATTTTTAAATCCTAAAGAAGCCAAAAAATTTGGTGTTATAGATGATATTATAAAACATGGAAAAAGTTAATAGATTTTCAGATATTTACGTAGAGCTTTCGAAGTATAGAAACATATTTTTATGTGAAGAGGTAACTAAGGATGTCGCTGTTACAATGTCCGCATTACTTTTTTATTATGACGCTATAAATAATGATCCCATTAGAATTTATATAAATTCTAATGGCGGAGATGTTATGGCGTTATATAATATTTATGATGTAATGCAGATAATAAATTCTCCAATATATACAATATGTATTGGTAAGGCATACTCCGCTGCTGCTGTTATATTGGCTGCAGGAAGTCCAGGACATAGATATGCGTTTAAACATTCAGATGTTATGATACATGGATTACAATGCTTATTTGCTACAGAAAAAGATGCCCAAGCTTCTCAACATTATTTTGAAAATAAATTAATAAAAATAAATGATAATGTTTTGAAACTTGTGGCGAAACATACAAAACAACCACTATCAAAAATCAAAGAAGATTCTAAAAGAGATTTTTTTCTTCAAGCATCAGAAGCTAAAAAATATGGTATAGTAGATCATGTTCTCTAACTAATATGATTCTATTTTAATATGGAAAAAAATGCAAGATCAAAATCAAAAGATCAGGCGCAAGAATCTATTAGATCTTCTAAAGAAAATTGGAATAAACGTGTATCAAAATTTATAGATGATACAATCCATTTAAAGAAAATGGTTAATGGGTATCCATCTAAATTTTATTTGCAGCGAGGAAAAATAACTCAACCATTACCAGTTGAGCCATCTAAAATATTAAGCTTATTAACTTCTGAATATAAAGAAATTGCTGATGAATATTTAGAAATAGCTAAAATGCAGCAAGATTATGCAACGAAGCGTATGCAAAAAGAATCAAGTATTAATATTGAAGCCAGTAATAAACTAACTAGATTTAGATCTTATTTATCTGGTCCATTTTTTGGAGATGATGAAAAAGCTGAATTAAATAGAATGAGGAAAGTTATACTTTCCTCATTTGCAGATATTTATTATGCAACAAAAAAATTAAATTCTAATATTTTAAAAAGAGACGCTGAAAGTATACATGAAGCGGCAAATAATTTTAATACATTTACGGATAATTTAAATGCTATTATAAAATTGATAAAATTAGAAACATCAAAAAAAGAAGTGCATGATAAACCAGAGCAGCAACAAGAACAGCCTGCCAAACCACCAGAAAGTTTAGATAAGGATAAAAAAGATAAAACTACTTCGGACAAAAAGAAAGAAGACAAGAAGGAAGACAAAAAAATAAAGGAAGATAAGCCTAAAGAACAGGCTGTTGAGCAGCAAAAACCTTCTGTACCGACTGAAGAAATACAAAGATTACAGCCTGGGCAACGTATACAAGAACCAATTGTTCCTAGTGTTCAAGAAAAAGAGCCTGAATTAAAATCAGAGCCAGAGGCAAGTGTGCAGCAAGAACCAACAATTTCTGAACCAGAAGCCCCTAAAAAACAAGAACCAAAAGTAGAAGAAAAACAAAAATCAATTCGTAAAGAATCTCCATCAATTGATGAGTTATTGGTTTCTAAATATGATAAATATTTGGAAGAAGCTGAAGAAAATAAAAAAGCTGGCAAAAAAGGATTACCAAAGGTTGATATAAATAAAGCTCAAATAGAAAATAACTTAATGGCTGTTATTACAAGTGATTATTTTAAAGAGTATGTTTCAGAACTTCCTGGCATTGAAGTAGAAGTAATAATCAATGCTGCCAAAAATTTAACAAAATATTATAGAATGATGCATGTTTACTTGAATAAAAATCTTGATTATTCATTTAGCACAAATGCAGTAAAATTTATAAAAGACAAAATAAAATTAGATGTAACATCTTATACAGAATTTAAAGCATTATTAGCGAACAAATTAAATGAAATTGGAATAGCTCTTTTATCTCTTGGATTTGTTTATAATCATTTAAAGAAAAATGATGAAGTTCCAGTTGAAGATAAAGGTGAGGTTTTATTTTTAGCAGACTCTAAGTTAAAAAGATTTATAAATTATTTTACTAAAAATGCAGAATTATTTAATCATATAGGTGTTCCAAGAGACATGCCTGGTACAGTAATAAATAAGATATTTTCAGAGCAGCCAAAAAAAGAGGGGCATATCAATAATACTTTTGTAAAAGAAGGAATTAAAGCAATAGATTGGACGAACAAACTACTACATCAATTGCGCTTCTATGACAAAACTTCTCCAATTAGACTAAAAATATCTAAATTTTCAGAACTTGTCATGAAAGTAATTGATAATGAAATGAATTCTTTAGAAGCAGATTTAGATTTTGGTAGATTGTTTAAAACAATTAGCGATTTATCTTTATTACAAAGTAAAATTTTTGAATTAATGCAAGATTTAGCTGACATAGCCAGAAATACTAAATATACTGGAGATATTCAATCGTTATTGAAGGAACGATATTATTATGATACAGGATTGGATGAAGATTTGGTAAAGAAATTGGAAAAGAGATTGAAAGAGCAACAGCTACGTAGGTTACTATGAGATCTGGCAAATTAAAAATTAATGGAAAACCATTTAATGTAGTTATAGCTGAAACCGCCGAAGATCAAGAAAAAGGATTAATGTTTAATAGTAATCCACCAATTATGTGTTTCCCATATCCATCAGCAAGATCGGTTAATTTTTGGATGAAGAATACTCCAGTTCCATTAGATATTATTTTTTGTTTAAATGGTCAGATTCTATCTAAAAAAGAAGGAAAGCCGTATTCTACGGAATTAATCCCAGGAGGGATGGTTGATTTAGTTATAGAAATGAAAAAAGGCATGTTTTCTGCTTTAGGAATGAAAGTTGGAGATAGAGTTGTATTAGAAAAATAGCATTTCAATTTGAGAATTTAATTTTGATAGAAAATGGAAGAAAATATGAAGTTAGTATTATGTGAAAGCCCTGTAAAAAAAGAAAAAATACAAGAATATTTAGGAAAAGATTATCTTGTTATTGCTACTAAGGGACATATGACAGAGCTTAGTAAGCAGGGATATTTTAATTTAGGTATTAATATTGATAAAAATTTTGAACAAAGACATATTATATCTGATGGAAAAATTGACTTATTTAAAAATATAGTAAATAAGGCAAAAGAATCGGATGAAATTTATATGGCACAAGACCCAGATTCAGAGGGAAATTTAATTGCTTATTTAATAGCAGATAAATTAAAAGATTGTTTATATGATAAAAAATTTAAAAGATTAAAATTTAATCAAATAAGCAAAAAGAAAATAATTGAATCTTTAGATAATATAAAAGATTTGGATGAACAAGAAGCCATGTTCGGTAAAACTAGAATGGCTATAGATAGAATCGTAGGATTTTTAGCTTCACCATTTGTATCAAATGTTTTTGGATCTGCATTAAGCGCAGGAAGAGTGCAAAGTGTAGCGGTTAAATTAATTGTCGAAGCTGAAGAAGATATAGAAAATTTTGTACCTGAAACATTTTATACTATTTCTGGAACACTACAAACTTCTTCAGGAGAAGAGTTTAACGTTAATTATCCTTTAAAATTTAAAGATAAAGCAAAAGCAGATTTAGTTTTAGATGAGCTACAAAAATCTACTTTTAATGTTTTTAATATTGAAGATAATATAGAAAATAAAAATCCACCGCCTCCAATGATAACTTCCACATTACAACAAACAATGTCTAAATTGTATGGTTTTAATGCAGAGAAAACAATGGAGTTAGCTCAAAAATGTTATGAGGCTGGATACATAACATATTTAAGAACAGACAGCACTAGAATAGAGCCAGAAGCAGTTCAAGACGCTAGAGATTTATTGACAAAAAATGGTCATAAAATACCAAATAAACCAAATGTTTTTAAAAACAAAAGTGCTGTGCAAGACGCTCATGAATGTATAAGACCAGTAACAATAGAATTCGATGCTTCAAAATTATCTTTTCAGGATAAGGATGAAGAAAAATTATACGATACAGTTTGGAAATATTTTATTGCTTCGCAAGCAAGTCCAGCAAAGTATTCTACAAGAAAAGTTGTAATAAAATCCAATGAATTTGGTCATGAATTAAAATGTAGTGGTAAATGCTTAATAGAAGCTAATTATTTAGATATTTTAGGAATAAAAGATGGCTCAAAGATTGAAATTCCTAATTTAGTACAGAATGAGTCTTTACAATTAGTAAAAGATACATTTGATATTACTAAAAAGAAAACACAGCCACCGCCAAGATTCACCTTGAGTGAGTTGATTAAAACTTTAGAAGCGCGAGGAATAGGAAGACCAAGTACTTATGCTCAAGTATTATCTACAATAGAAGCAAGAGGTTTTTGCGAATTAAAAGGAAATGTTTATCATCCTACTGAGTTAGGTAGAAAAGTAATAAAATTACTGGATAAGAAATTTTCATTTATGGATTATGATTTTACTAAAAAAATGGAAGAAGATTTAGAAAAAGTAGAAGTGGGTGAATTAAGTTATGTTGACATGTTAAGTAAATTTTATCCTTTATTTAAAAAGGAAATAGTCAATGCATACAATGAAGCCGGAATAAAATTATGTTCAAAGTGTGAATCTCCTTTAAGGAAATCGAAGGATAAAGATTCTTACTTTTGTTCTAATTATAAATTTTGTAAATAATTTTGAAAGGTATATTAAATATGTTAGAAGAATCAATTCAATACAAACCATTACAAGTATCAGTATCAGATAGTTCACATGAAGCATTTTACAGAGCTTTAAGCGTTTTTAGAGCGATGGTTCAAAAAGAAAAAGTTTTATCATTTTATAAACGTTCTACTGTTTATGAAAAACCATCAGAAAAAAGAAGAAGAAAAGTAAATGAAAGTAAGCAAAAAGAATTAGAGATGAGAAGAGAGTTAGGTGAAGACACCGGACAACAAAAGAAAAAAAAGAGAAAGAAAGATAAAAAAGTAGCAAAAGAGTTTACGAATGATTATGACTTATTTTAAGGATAAATGAGTTACACCCCCAACTATATTTTATTAAATATAAAACCAGAAGAAAAAGAATTTTCAAGTCCAAAAGATAATACAGATAATAATTCTGTAGAATCATTTGATGATGTGCAAGGCTTTCAATTTGAAAATTCAAATTTACTATTTAATATAAAAGATGATAATTATATTATTATAGACAATGATTTTGCATGTTTATTTATGGGCACTAAGGAAGAGTTATCTAAATTTGTTGATGAAAATTTAACTAATTTAATATCAAAAGATATCATTATAATGAAAAAAGTACCATTTAAATATTCTATGATAGTTGGGGATTAATGGAAAACAAAATAATTGAAGAATTAAAAGAAAAGATAGACAATCTTAATAATCAAATTTCTTCTCAAAATTTAATTTTAAAGGCTCAAGCAAATAGATTAAATGAAATATCTATACAATTACAAGCTTTATTGTTCGATAAGAAACCTGAACCTAAACTAGAAGAAAAAAAACCAAAAATAAAAATAGAACCTGCGGTACAAGTGCCAATTTCCAGCAATGTAACAGTAATTGAGGAAAATAATCAATTACCAAACCAAGTTCCATTATTGCCAGCCAGGCATAACAGAAAAGAATCATATGCAGAAGAAAATGATTTTGAAGAATTTTTATCTGGTGAAAAAAAAGAAGAGCAGCAGGTTACTAATGTAAAAAATATAAATATTTCACAAAGAGTTGTTGATGCTAATCAAAAATCAATATATCTAGCTGCAGTAGAAATAAGAAATCCTGGAAGTAAGGAAAATATCGTTAGAGTATTAACTACACCAAATGGTAAATGGAAAGCTTCCTTGCCTCCAGGAAAATATGAAATATTTATAAAGAAACAAACATCTTTAAATAGACCGAGACTTGAACATAATTTTGAAATAAATTTAACGAATGATAAAAATGATGTTGAACTAGAAACAATTAAATTAATATGAAACGTACATTACTATTAAATAATGATTATGATCCATTAACTTTTTTAGCTGAGCGAAGAGTATTTAGATTTTTAGCTAAAGATAAGGTTGAAATAATTTCCGTATGGGATGATCATTTTTATATGAATGGTGTAGAATGTAAATTTCCTGCAACGCTAAGGCTAAAAACTTATATTAGAAAAAATTACAGATCTGTAATTTTTAGTAAAAATGAAGTAATTAAACGCGATAAAGGTATTTGTCAATTTTGCGGCAAACATTTATCACCAAATAAAATTACAATAGATCATATCATACCAAAATCTAGAGGCGGTGAGAACAGTTTTTATAATTGTGTAGTTGCATGTTTTGAGTGCAATAATAAAAAAAATAATTTATTATTAGATGAGGCTGGCATGAAGTTATTAAGGAAGCCAGAATATCCTAAAAAATATATAAGAAATGTGTTTGAAGATAAAATAAAATCTTGGCATGAGGATTGGAATTGGTATTATGATAGATATAAGATAGTAAACCAAGATTAAAGGTTACAATGAAAAACTCAAATTGCTATATATGCGGAGAAGAGCTTACGGTAGAATTGGCAAAAAAATTTGCTAATATTTGTATTTGCCAAGCTTGTTTAGATTTGTCAAATCCAGAAGATGATTACAAAGAAGTTAAAAATATATTAGAAAATCTTAATATATTGAAGAAAGGCTCCAAATGATATGTAGTAATTGTTCAAAATTATTGTTAAAATACACAGTAAAACAATGTACTTTATGCTCTAATAAAGTCTATGTTAATATAGCATCTCTTTGTGATTATTGTTCTAATACATCAAAGTCATGTAGTATTTGTAAAAAATCTTTAAGCTCCTCAATTGGTAGAGGATGTAATAGTTGTGGAAAATGATTATAAAAAATAATCCAGAAGCAATTTTATTAAATTGTGAAGAAGTAAGAGAATCTGAAGTTGGAGAATTAATTTCATTGCTTGAAAGGGAGTTATTGTTATCCGAATTAAATGGTGAACCAGGAATAGGATTGGCTGCTCCCCAGCTAGGAATTGCAAAAAAAATAGCAATAGTAAGAATAGATAATACTAAAATAAATTTAGTTAATTGTTCAATAGATAAATATTATGATCCATTTATATTTAAAGATGAGGGATGTTTATCTTTTCCTGGCAGAGTAGAAAATACTAAAAGATTTCAAGAAATAGTTATTAAAAATAATCTTGTATATCCTAAAAATTTTATTGCTACTGGATTAGTAGCAGTATGTTGCCAGCATGAAATTGAGCATTTTAATAATAAATTATTTTTTGATAATAAAGTAAAAGAAAATATAAAAATAAAGCAAAAGCCAAATGATCTATGTAATTGTGGATCAAATAAAAAATATAAAAAGTGTTGTGGTAAATGAATTATGTTTTAGATTTAAAAGATATTGATTATACAAAAAACATTTGTTTATATTTTTATGCCAATTGGCTACCATACAATAAAAATATAAATAAAATAATTACTTCTTTTGAATTAAAAAATAAAAATATTATTTTCTATGCTATAGATGTTGATACATTTAAAACAATAACTAAATCGCTAGAAATAAAATCGGTTCCAACATTTGTATTTTTTTCCAAAAATAAAGAAATTGATAGATTTGTTGGGAACACTTTATCGAAAGGATTTAATAGTTTTTGTATTAATTTTTTAAAAAAAGTTGAAGAGGAAAAAAATGGAAAAAAGTGAAGATACCGTTAAATTAGATCTTTGGGAAATGATAAAAAATAGAAGCTTAGAAATTTACGGCTTACCAAATCAAACAGTAGAAAAACATTGTGCCGTAGATCTAAAAATGTCAAAAATAGATAGGAAGAAATTATATTTACAATTAAAGCACGCCTCGGTGTTACCAGCATTAGAAGAGGCATGTAAAGATTTTGAATTTGAAATAACTAAGTTAGGTGTTGTCGCAACGAGAAAAAATGGCGTTTAAAGAAGAGTATGATGAAATAGATGATGGCAAAAAGAAAGGTACTTTTGCCACCCCATCAAACATAAAAAGTAAACCCAAATTAAAAAGTTTTGAAGACAAAGTAAAAGACGCGGAAGAGACAAAAAATCTTTATAAAAAAGAAGCTAGTCTTTTATCATTAAAATATAAAAAAATGTTGGAAGATAAAACTTTGGTTCAAAATAAAAACCAACTTAATTTGGAAATAGAGTCCGACGTACTAAGACAATTAGTTGACTTAGGCACAAGAATAAATAATGATCAAAATGAGCAAGAAGGCATGGGATCTATGACATTAATAATTTTATTGCTAAAGTGCAATTTATTATTAAGAGATAAAATAAATGATTTAGAGTATAAATTATCATTAATTCAAAAAAATGGAAAATAATGAAAATTGGGATGACGACTTTAATCATAAAGTAGAAATTGCCAAAAGATATCCGCTATTAGAATTATTTAAAAAGTATAATTTAAATATTAATAAATTTAACAATAAAATTACATGCCCTTTTCCCTTCCATAAAAACGGAAGGGAAAAGACAAGTTCATTCTTTTATTATGATAGCACTAATACATATTGGTGTTTTGGATGCAAGTCAGGATCTACTCCAATAGATTTTGTAAAAAATATTGAAAGTATTCCATTTAACATAGCATTAAATAAGCTCATAAATTTGTCTGGCAATTATAAAGCTAAACCTATTATAGTTAGTAATGATAATTATAAATTGTACACAGAAAAAAGTATAGAGTTTGCCAACTATATTAGGAAATTATTAAAAAATGATGATACTAAGATTTTAGGAGAAGAAGTTCAGCTTACATTTGATACGTTAAACAAGAAATATGAAATGGATGAAAATAAAATAATTTTTTTAATTGAAAAGTTAATGGAAAAATGTCAAAAAAAATCTTAATATTGGGCGATGTCCATTTAGGTAAGTCAACAAATCTTGGAAAAAACAGTTTAACTACAATATATAATTCTAAATTATTTGATCAAATTAAAATATTAGATTTTGTATTAGATGAAGCAATTCATAATATGATTGAAAATATTTTCATAACTGGAGATATTTTTGAAGATCCTAAACCAGATCACGAAATAATTAACGAATTTGCAAAATTTTTAAAATCGTGCGAAGTTAACTCAATTAATGTACATATAATTCTTGGCAATCATGATTATCTAAGAATAGATAATAATATTTATTCTCCGCTAGACATATTTAGATCATTAGAACTATCAAATGTGCATATATATTACTCAAATACATCTATTTTTTTTGACGATGTGTCTGTTACACTGTTGCCATTTGTTGATAGAAAATATTTAAAATGTGATACCATAGAGGAAGCTAAAGATAGAGTAAAATTATTAATAGATTCAGAAATAGAATTAATTCCAAAATTTTACACTAAATTGTGCATAGGTCATTTAGCTCTAGAGAACTCAATATTTATTGGGGATGAAATCTCAGATATAACAAATGAAATTATTGTTCCTTTAACTTATTTTAATAATTTTGATTATGTTTGGATGGGACACGTACACAAGTATCAAGAATTAAATAATACTCCATTTATTGGGCACATAGGCAGCATGGATGTTTCTGATTTTGGAGAGGTTGATGAATCAAAATATATTATTATTTTTGATATTGATGAAAAAATATATGAAAAGAAAAAAATCCCTACAACTAAATTGAAAAAAATAGTGATAGATGTTCCTGAAGATCAAGATTATTCTGAGTATGTAAAATCAGCTCTAAGTAATTTTGATTTAAAAGATTTAACTGTAAAAGTTGAAATAAACTATGGTAGTGAAAATTCTTTAGGTAAGAATAAAATAAGTAAATTTTTGGAAAATTCTGGAGCCAATTCTATTAAAATAGTAGAAAAAAGAAAACCAAAATTAAAAGATACTACAAAATCTAAAAACTTTTCATTTGATGAATCAATTGAAAGCAATTTAAAAAAATATGCAGAGAGTTTACCAATTGAAATTAAAGATAAGTTTTTACAAAAAGGTTTAGAGATTTTAAGTGAGATTAAATGATTCCTATTTATTTACAAATAAATGATTTTATGTGTTATGAAAAAGCAGAATTAGATTTTTCAAAATTTGATTCTGCTTTAATTTTAGGAAAAATATCAAATAATTTTGATGCATCAAATGGTGCTGGTAAAAGCACTATATTTAATGCAATTGAATATGCATTATTTAATGATTTTCAAGATCTAAAATTAGATAAAATAATACGCGATGGCAAAAACTCTTGTAAAGTTGTTTTTGACTTTCAAGTTGGCGAAAATATTTATAGAATAATCAGATCACGTTCTACGTCGGGATCTACTTCGGTACAGGCATACGAATGTTCAGCTTTAAAGTATAAAGACCAAGATTTGAAATGGAAAGAGCTTTCTGGTAGAAGAAACTCAGACACCGAAGTACAAATAAAAAAAATTATAAAAATAAATCAAAAAAGCTTCAGGTCTTCTATTCATTTTGTTCAAAATGATTTTTCTGGAATTACGACAGCTACAGAAACAGAAAGAAAAAATATCTTTAAACAAATATTTGATTTATCAAAATTTGAAAAACTTGAAAAAATATCAAAAACAAAAGAATCGGATTTAAATAAAAAAATAATTAAAAATTCTGGTATTATAGAATCAAAACAGTTACTTTTACAGACAATAGATGATAGTACAAAATTTTTAATAAATGCTAAGAATGAATATTTAATCGTACAGCAAGATATTTCAAATTTAGAAAAAGATCTTTTAGATAAAAAAACAAAAATCAATGATTTAAAATTATTTAAGCAACAAATATCTGATGATTTGCCAAAAATTATTGCTGAACTTCAACAATTAGAAAAAATAAAAAAAGATTCTTTAAATAAAATAAATTTAGAAAAATCAAATATTAATAATATAAATAATAATATTGATTATATTAATAACAAATTTTCTAATTTAGAAAAAAAAGAACCAATAGATGAAAATTTGTTAAAAATAAAAAAAGAAGAAATTGATAAAATAAATTCCAAGCTAAGCTCCAACCTGGGAGAAGTACACTTTTTAGTCTCGGAAATAGCTCGATTAGAAAGTATAAGTTCCTTAAGCTCATGTCCTAAGTGCTATAGACCAGTAGGTTCAGAAGATTCTGAGACTTTTAATAAAGAAATAGAAAATAATAAACTAAAGCTTACGGCAATAAAACAAGAAAATAATGAATTAAAAGAAAAAACAATTCTATTATCAAAAGAGTACAGCGAGCTTGAAAGTCGTAGCAAGGCGTACAGCAAATATACACAAGATAAAAAAGAATTAGAAATAAATTTATCTTCAAAGAAAGAGGTATTTAAAAGTTCGCAAAAATTGCTTGATAAATATTTATCCGATTTGAGTGTTACAGAAGAAAATATTTCGCTTTTGTTAAATAAAAAAAATCAAATAAATGAAGAAAAAATTTTAGAATTACAAGAAGAAATAAACAAAAATATTTCTTTGTATAAAGAAATAAATAATTCGCTTCAGTTAGAAAAGTCAAAATTCTCTGAAATTGAAAAAAATATCTTTATTAAAGAAAATTTGATTTTAGAAAAAACAAAAGAAGTTGAAAAAATAAATGAATTAGAATTATTAGAAAAAGAATATTTAGATGAATTAAAAATATATCAATTGACAACGGAGGCGTTCTCATCAAAAGGCATACCTTTGTTAATGATAACAAATTTATTAGATGAGATAGAATTTGAAGCAAATAATTATTTAGCACTAATAAAACCAGGATTAGAGGTTCAATTTGCTTTAAAAAAGCAAAATTCTGACAATGAAGAAGTTGATGCATTTGATATAAAATATTTTTATAATGGGATTGAAAGAGAATTTGTCCAATTATCTGGAGCCATGAAATTCTGTGCAACATTTTCATTAAAATTGGCTATGTCCATAATACTTCAAAAAGTATTAGGAACAAATATAAAATTTTTATTATTTGATGAAATTGATCAATCATTAGATAAAAATTCTTCAGATGAACTTATTAATTTAATTAATAATTTAAAAAATACATATAAGATATTAGTAATAACTCATGATCAAAAAATTAAGGATAAATTCAACAATTTAATTGTTGTTGAACAAAATGATAATATGATATCTACCATTAAACAAATTAATTGTTAAAATAGTATCAATATAGAATGGAAAAGGAAAAATATTTTCTTGGTATATATAGAAAAAATAAACAAATATTATATAAATCATTAATTTTATACAGTTTTAAAAAATTAACAAAACAGTTAAAATCAAGAGAAGATTTTCCAGATTTAGAATTATTAAAATATTCTGAAAATTTTTTAGGATTATATAGAAGAGAGCAAGTGAAAGATTATTTAGAAATAAGTATAATATTTAGAAAAGCTGCACATAAGATGCATAGGTACTTAGTTAAGAATAAAAAAGTAGAAAAACATAGAAAATTTTTGAATTTAGTATAAATGATAAACGTCACAATTACAGAATCAAGTGAGCAAATAAGCTCTGGTATACCAAAATTTGTTGAATTATCAACAGATATTATTTCTAATATTTATTATACATTGGACGGTACAGACCCAACATATATGTCTATGATTTATATAGACAAAATAAGAATGCCGGCAAGTTCGCCAACTATAACGTTAAAAGTATTTGCATCAAATGGACTTGATTCTTCAAATATAGTTGAAAAAAAATATTTTCCAATATCTGCTGATAATGTTAAATATCCATATTCGTTGACCGATAGTGAGCCAAATAAAAATACTAATACTATTTTATATCCATTTGGAACAAATTCAAATAATCCAAAAGCTATATATTCTAATCCATCAAATAGTGATAGAAATATTTCAAGTTTAGGTTCTGACGGTTATTCTAATGGATTTGATGGCTCGGGTAATCCTGGAAATTATACAGATAAGCCATTTACTACAGAAAATTATCAAATACAATATTCTACTGCAAATGCTATAGGTGAGACTGGTAAAGGAATAGGTAATCTTCCGGCAGAAGTTTTAGTACAATTAAAAACACAGCCACCAGAAGAATCTGAAGCCGGAGACAAATTATTTGATCCAAGAGCAATGGTTGTTTATGTAGATACTAGAAATCAGGACGATGATGATGATCCTTATATTACTTCTCAATATTTAAATTTAGAACCTCCTGAAGTTGGAGATGGTGCTAAATTATATGCAGTTGGAATTAATTCTCCAAATGCCAGTGCAACATGGATAAGATCGCATCATAATAAACGAGAAGGCACCTTGACTAATTACTACTTTGATACAAAATCAAATAGATGGCTTATAATTAAATCTCAGTATAATCCAAAACAAACTTTTGATAATATCAGCGGATATGTTTTGGGTCATGGCGCTGGAGCTAAGTATGTTTATTCTTGGTATCCATGGATGAGAAGGGTTATTGGTTAAATGAATTCGTTCAAGCTAGGCAATATACAATTCCATAAAGATATAGATTGTTGTATTGGACATTGGTGTGTTTTTTATACTGCCGCAAATCCTTGGTATGCAATATTAAATAATATGAGAATTTATCGTATTTTTTCTTTATTGTTTAGAGTAGATATTAAAAAAAAATATATTTTGGCAAAGGATACTGGCTTTGAAAGCTCTGTATTGCAATATTTAAATTTTGAAGATATTATAATTTGTAGTGAAAATTTAGATTTATTGAAAAATAAAAAAATATTATTTTAATAAATAAATATTTAAATGTGAAAACATTTAAAGCTTACGACTGTAAGTTTGAGTTTAAAGAAAAAATAATTATAAATACGAAGTTTTTTAAAGCTGTATGTATAAAATATACACCAAATGATATTTTATATTTATTAATGTTAGATTTTGATATAAACCAAGTTTCTGGCGTACATTTTTATATATACAGTGATAATCTTGTTAGAACGTCAATTATAACAAATATTTCAAATTTGGATTTTTGTTTAAATAAGAAAGAGATAATGAAATTCTCAAAAAATAGAGAAGAGTTAGAAGAAATTAAATTATTAAGATAAAGAAGAATTATGGAAGAAGAAAAATTTAAATTATCGGTATCAAAAGTAAAAACATTTGATCAATGTAAAAAAAAATATGAGTATTTATATATAGTTAAAATTCCAAGAAAAGAACAAATTTTTCATACTTTTGGAAAATTTGCTCACAAAATTTTAGAAGATTTTCATAATGCATATATAAATGGTTCAGTAGAACCAATAGGCAAAGAAATGACTAAGGCGTGGAAAAATGCTTTAGTTGAGTATGAAGAAAAGTTAACCCCAGAGTTAAAAAAAGAAGCGTGGGATATTTGTAATTTTTATTTAAAAAAAATTCAAAAAAGTGGGTTGCCAAATGTTTTAAGTTGCGAGCAAAGTTTTGAAATTTACCTTAAGGATAATCTTATACTAAATGGTTTTATAGATAGAGTTGAAAAAGATGAAAATGGAATTTATCATGTTTTGGACTATAAGACATCAAAATCTAAATCATATTTAAAAGACGATTACTTTCAATTAATTACTTATGCGTTTGTTTTATTGCAAAATGATCCAACAATAGAAAAAGTTAGAGCTTCTTATCTTATGTTGAGACATAAATGTGAATTAATTACTGTAGAATTTTCTAAAAAAGAAATTCTAGAAGTTCGTGATAAATATATAGACATAGCGGAAAAAATTTTAAATGAGAAACAATTTGAAGCCAGTGTAACAAAACTATGTGAGTTCTGTGAAGGTTCAGAACTTTGTGAAAAATATAAAGAAAAAAAACTACAAACAAATACGTTTAAACAAATAGATTGGTGAAGGCAAAATGGATATAAATTTAGAAGAAATTGATTATTGTAAATTCAGAGTAAATGTAATAGCATCAAAAGATGAAATTGATAAAAAAAGAGAAGATGTTTTAGATATTTTTAAAAGCGCTCCAATAAAAGGTTTTAGAAAAGGTAAAGCTCCTGCAGATGTTATCAAACATTATTACAAATCTCAAATAGAAGAATCTTTAAAAAAAGCCTTAACCGAAGATGCATTTTATAATACATTGTTTGAAAAAAACATGAAACATCTTGGTTCGCCAAGCTTTGAATCAATTGTTTTGTCTGATAAATTTTATTGCACATTTGTGATGGATAAAAGACCAGATTTTGAATTAAAACAATATAGGAATTTGGAAATTCCAAAACCAGAAATGGCATCTGCTGTTGAAATAGCTGCAAAAAAAATGCAGGATTTGAGAGAAGCTTTTGGCGAAGTTAAAATGTATGAGCAAGACGATTTTGTTGAAAACGGAGATAAAATTATAGTCAATTATCAAAGTTTTGACGGAGATAATAAAGTAGATCAGTTATCAGAAGAGGGTGGAATATTAGAGGTTGGAAAAAATGTAGATACAGATTTTTCTGATAATATATTAGGAATGAAAGCTGGCGAAACCAGAGAATTTAATTATTATGTAAAACATAATGCGCTACCATCTGTAGCAAATAAAACTTTAAAAGTTGTGCTTACTGTAATAAGTGGAACAAAATTATCACCTCATCCAATAGATGATGAGCTTGCAAAAAAATATGGTAAATCTTCTGTAGAAGAATTACAAAGTCATTTAAATGAACTTGCATCCGCAACAGTTGCAAGTAAAATGAAGCAAGATTTGATGAATCAAGTTTCGCTAAGACTGGTAGAAAATCATGATTTTAAAGTTCAAGATTGGTTAGTAGAAAAAGAGGCTGAGTATTTAATCTCATCAGCAAAATTAGATAAAAATACAATGTCAGATGACGATAAGCAGTTTTATAAATCATTAGCCGAGAAAAATCTAAAACTATCCCTTATTTTAGAAAAAATAAGAGATGAAGTTCCAGAAGCTCAGTTGTCAGAGAATGAAACTTTAGATATACTAAAAGCAACTTTAAGCAGAAATAAACATTTTTCGAATAATGAAGATTTTATGAATTCTATAAAAAGTATGGGTCCATACCTACAAGTATTGTTAGCTAAAGTAAAAGATGAATATGTTTTGGATTTTATTTTAAAATCCGTTAGAGTAGTAGATTAAAGAAAGAGGAATAAATGGATAAAAGATCATTTCCAGATAAATATTACAAAAAAATTAAAGATTTACCATTTTTGGATGAGATTGAATCAAAATCAACTGATGATATAAAAAAAGAAATAGTAAAATGTGAAGAGAGAATTTTTGCAATTGAAAAGGCACAAGAAGAAGATACAGCGTTATTGGCTGCAAAAGAAGATGTAAAAAATCTTTCAAGCGCATATAGAGATGTAAAAGCTGTTGAAACAGCAAAAATAAAATATATTTTATTTTTATTAGAAAGTAGGGGCGTTGAATTAGAGTCGAATGAAAATAGAGAGGATTGAAGCAAAGACTTGTTGTAGGGGAAGCTCAATTTTTTTAAAATTAGATTTAAAGATAGAAAAATCTTGGATAGAATATTTAAAAACCTGTGGCTTTACCGAATATAAAAACTTTACTTCTGCTGGTATTTTATATCTATTTTCAAAAGAATTAACAATTATAGGACCATTTGGATCTGATAGGTTACAGGTAAAATGTAAGACAAATTTGTGCCATGAATCTTTGAACATATTAGAAAACGCTTTGGCTGGTCTTAATGAACAAAAGGGTTCAAACAAATAGAATAGTTCAAACAATAGTGGCTGATTATGATATATTGTCTACAGCATATCATGAGTCAGCACACATTGTAATTTCATTAATAAATTGTTTTAAAGTTTGTATAGCTAAAATAAATTCTCCTAAATCCGGAGAAATTGAATATGATAGACCAGATCCATATTTAGAAAAAAGCAGAAGAATTCAAAAAAAGATAGTAAAAAAAGAAATAGAGGTTAAGTTTGCCGGATTTATAGGAGAATCTATTTTATATGAAAATTTACATTTAACAAAAAGCGTTCCAAGGTCTATAAAAAATGGAGCGTTTTATGATTTTAAAGAATCTTCTAGATTAATAAGAGATTTTAGTATATCAGCGCCCGGAAAAAAAACGTTTAGTTATAAACGCAATGTAAAGAAAAAAATAAAAAAAAAGCTATTAACATATTGGCGCGATGTTGTACTAATAGCTAATTTATTATTAAAAAAAAATAATTTAACATATAAATCAATTAAAAACTGTTTAATAAAATTTTCTTCTAAAAAAACATTTTGGAAGAGAATTTTTTTATTTTTAGATAAAAGATAAATTCTAAAAATTTACAAACGATGATCGTTTGAGACTATTATAGGCATAAATTTTTAGAAAATCGTTTGGAGTACATATGGATTTTGCATCACTACACAATCAGACACATTATTCTATTTTGCATGGCTTATCAGCGCCAGATGAATTATTTAATAAAGCCAAATCTTTAAATATTAAAGCATTGGCAATAACTGAACTTGGAACGCTGTCTTCGGTATATGAATGTTTAGAATTATCAAAAAAAACTGGAATAAAATATATTCCCGGATGTAAGTTTTATTTTTTGAATCCTGAAAATGAAATGTCGTTGAGACATATCAATCTATTAGCAATGAATCAAGAAGGATATAAAAATTTATTGCTTTTAAATAGACGAGGGTATGATAATGGATTTGAAACAAATTCTTCAATTATACCAGTAATAAACTTTGAATTATTGGAAAATTATTCAAAAGGAATAATCTGCCTAACATCATGTGGCAATGGTTTATTATCAGAATTATTGATGTTAAAAAAATTTGAAGAAGTTGACAATACTATTTTAAAATTAAAGAATATTTTTGGAGATAATTTTTATATAGAAATCTTAGCAAATAATATGAAGAGATTTGCAAATGGATTTTATTCAGAAATAGATCAACAATTTATTAATAGACAATTAATAATACATGCAAAAAAACATGGTGTAAAAATAGTTCCAACATCAAATACTCATTACACTTCTAAAGAAGAAAATTCTATACATGATGCTCTGCTAGCAATTAATTCTGGAAATAGCGTACATAATTCATTTAGAGAAAAATTAACTGTTCCAGAATTTTATTTAAAATCTGGAGAAGAGATATTTAATTTCTTTTCTAGAAATTATGGTGAAGAATTTTCCAAACAAATTATAGATAATACAATAGAAATAATGAATAAATGTGAGTCTCCAGAATGGATACTTCCTAAATATTCAAATCCATCTGGGAAAGAATTGCCTTTATTTCCAGTACAAGATCAGCCGGATTATGTAGAATTTTTAAAATGGAAAAATGATAGAAAAGAAGATTTAGATGAAGATAAATTATATTTAAGATATTGTACTGAAAATAAATTCAAGCAAAGATTCACAAATTTAAGTGATGATGTTAAAAAAATCTATTTAGATAGAATTGAAGAAGAGCTAGATGTATTTTATCATTGTGGTATATCTAGCTATATGTTGATTGTGGCAGATTATTTGGAATGGGCTGAAAAAAATGAAATAACTTATAATTTTGGACGCGGATCGGTAGCTGGCTCTTTAATTGCTTATTTATTAGGAATTCATAAAGCAGATCCAATAAAATATAAATTAGTTTTTCCAAGATTTCATAATAAATTAAAAGTTGCTTATTCTGATATTGATTGTGACGTTAGTAAACGTAGAAGACACGAAGTATTAGATTATATTGAAAAAAAATATAAAAGAGAGAATGTTGCCCAGGTATCAAGTATAATTTGGGAAAGTCCTAAAGTATATGCCAAAGATATTTGTAGAATATTTGAACTTGGCGGAAATAGACAAGAAGCAGTTAATCTTGGAAACTTGATATCGGAGGTTATACCAGATCCAAGAGATTGTAAGTCTTATGAAGAAGCTAAGAAAATGTCTCCACTTTTTGGCGAATATACAAAAAAGTATAAAGAATTAGAAAATAATAAAATAATAGCAGATAAGCCAAGAGCTTTTGGCACCCATCCAGCAGGCATTATTATTTCTAAAAGAAAACTTGAAGATATTGTTCCAATCAGAAAAGATAAAGATGGTGCTGTAGTAATTGAAGTTGATAAAGATTTGGCAGAAGAAATAGGTCTAGTAAAAATGGATGTGTTAGGATTATCAACGCTAGATATTATTTCCGATACATTTGATTTAATTAAGAAAAATGGTTTACCAAAACCAAATATAAACTTAGAAGAGTACGATAAAAAAACCTACGATTTAATTTCATCAGGAAATACTTTATGTGTATTCCAGTTTGGAACAAGTGCCGGAACGATTGATTTATGTAAAAAAATAAAGCCCAAATCAATTGAAGATTTAGCAGTAATTACTACATTAGCTAGACCGGCTTCAAAAGAAATACGTGAAGATTTTATTTTGACTAGAATTGGAAAAAAACCAATATCATATTTGCATCCAAAATTAGAAAATGCTTTAAAAGATACATATGGTTATCCTTTATATGATGAAAGTTTACTTATTTTGGCAAAAGACGTAGCTGGATGGGATTTAAATGAAGCTGATAAGCTAAGAAAATTAACAAAAGAAAAAGGAAAAAATCCAGAGAAGGTAAAAAAATGGAAGAGTGAATTTATAGCAGGAGCTATAAACAATGGTGTAAGTGAATCAGAAGCATCTCTAATTTGGGAAAAAGTTATAGAACCATATGGTCGATATTCGTTTAATTTAGCTCATGCAATCGAATATTCATTTATTTCGTATGTAACTGCTTACCTAAAAGCAAATTATCCGGTAGAATTTTTACTTTCAAATTTAATGAGTGAATTGCAGTCAAATGCTCAAGGAGCAAAAGAAAATATAGCAAAGATAAAAAAAGAATTAAAATTGCATGGATTAAGTATAAATCCACCAGATATAAATAGGTCAAATTTTGAATATACTCTTGATGGAAAAGAATTATTAACCGGCTTTAAAGGAATTAAATATGTCGGTGAAGATGCCATTCAAGATATTATAGCAAAAAGACCATTTAAAAATTTTACTGATTTTATGTCTAGAGTCGATTCAAGTAAAGTAAGAGCTAATACTATCCAAGCATTGGCTGCTGCCGGAGCTTTGGATTGTTTTAAAATTACAAGAAAAAATATATTTCAATATTGTTCTGACTTTAGAAAAAATCTTACTTCATGGAAAAAGAAACATTCTTTAGAAAAGGAAGATTTTATATATAAACTTGAAAAAGATGATGAGTGGTCAATTCCAAATTTGTACGCATTGGAATATAAATACATTGGAGAAGCTTTTATTTGTCAGCCATCTAAAGCATACTCATCTTTTTTTAAGAAAGAATTTCTTTCTATAAAAGAAATAAAAAATATGAAGGATAGATCAAATATACAATCTTTTAAATTTATATTAAAAGATTTTATTGAATTAAGAGTAAAGAAAGAAACATCAAAATATTATGGGCAGCCAATGCTGAAGGCGTTAGCTGAAGATTCTAATGGCGATGAAATATCACTAACAATTTTTCCAGATAAATATAAGCTTTTATTGGATAAAATGTCTAAGAAAGGTATTTCTTTAGAAAAAGAGTTTGCTTTTCATATATCTGCTTCAACAAATATATATGATGGTGAAGTTGGTTTAATATATAACGATGTTTATGAAATAAGTCCACCACCAGAATTACCAAAAGATATAAAAATTAAAAAGACCTCAAAAAAAGAAAATAAAAGTCTATTAGATAAAGTAGAAGAAGAGTTAATAAAAATATTATAAATGATATTTTTTTATTAATTTTTTATTAATATCAATATTTTATAATATTTTTATGAAACTATCTGAATGGGCTAAACAAAATAACATGAGTTATGCCACTTGCTATAGGTGGTATAGAGAAGGAAAGTTACCAGTAAAAACATATAAGTCTTCATCGGGAGCAATTTTCGTAGAAGATGAAGTAAAAGCTTTTGGAGACAAAGAGCAATTTAACGATGATTATATGATAAATTTACTGACAACGGTTACACAATTTACATTACAAAATAAAAGTATTATAGAATTTTTTGTTTATTTATTAAAAAATTTTAAGTTGGTTCCAAAAAATTTAAATCCGACCAATATGAATTTTGTAAATTCTAAAGATCACTTTAAAAAAATAGTTGATTCTATAATGCCAGAAACCAATGTTAAAAAATTAAAAGAATTAAAAGAAAATTTTAAGTTAAGAAAAGATGGAGAGAAATTTTTAGAAGGTATTGATTTATTAGAAGTAGAGAATCAAGGATCATTTAAAAGAATAGATAATGAAGTTATAGTGCAAGATCTAGGGGTAAAATGAAATGTACGCATTGCCAAACAGAAATAGACGCAAAACTTAAATTTGCAATATCATCTAATATATGTCCTTTTTGCGGAGAAAAAATTTTCCCAGACGAGTTAAATGAATTATTAAATGATGCAAAAATAATATTTGAATCAGTAACTGATTTATTTAAAGAAAATTTTGAAGATTGGTTGCTAGCTAATTACTCATATATAAATTTGAATACTTTAAATAGTAAAATTGAACAAAAAGATAAATCTTATATAGATAAAATAAAAAAAGCGTCAAAAGAATTGTTACCAATTGTAGTTGCTGGATCTGGAGGCACCATTTCACAAGAAATTAATAATCCCGTTGCTGAAATTATAAAGAAAAATGCTGGAATAAAGACTGATAAGGAAAAACTTCAAAAATTAAAAGCTTTTGCTAATCAAATAAAGTCTGGCGCTACTGAATCAGAAGTAATTGAAGTTGAGGAAGAAGAGGATAATGAAAATTCTGATGAAGATGTTACGCATAGACCAAATTTCAAATCTTCTTCAGAAGAGAGATTAAATTTAGTTTCAGTTGAAGATGCAGAAAATTTAGATACTTCAAATGTATTTGCTGTACTAAATAAATCTGGCAAAGGAAATATGAAAGATATGATAAGATTACAACAACAATTTAATAAAATTGGATCTGGAAGAGATTCTATAGACACTGGAGAAAAAAAGAAAAACTCATTTTCTAGAGCAGTATGATAAGAATTATAGACAATAAAAAAATAGATTTAACAAATCATGAATGGGAAATTTATTTAAAAATATGCGATTCATATAAACAATATGGCGGAGAACAATTGTTTGATAATTTGTTTGAAACCGATGAAAATGGAATAATTATGTACTTAATACCTCCATCTAAGAAACAAACAAGTTTAGAAATATTTTTATTTTTAGTTAGTGTTTTTAATCATCAGCATGTAAGACTAATGTATAAACAAATGGATGATTTTAAAAAAATAATTGAAGAAAAATTTGAAAAAATTGACAAAAAATAATAAAAATATTAGCTTGATTTATTAGATATAGGTAAAATATGGAAGACATAAAATTAGTAAATTTGTTAGGATCTTCATTAGAGGATGCTTTTTTAGATTTTGATTTTTCAGAAATTCAAGAAATTTTAGAAACTTTGAAAGATATTTCACCAATAGATATTGCTCACGTAGAACTTTTACAGCAAAAAGCTTTACGTGGAGCAGATATATGTTCTGAATATCTTGGAAAGATTTATAAAACTGTTTCTTACTTAGAATCAAAAGTAAGTGTAGAAAAAAATAGAGCTTCACTTGAATATAATCCAGAAAATGTTAAAGTGACAATGGAAATGAGAAAATGGGCAGGAGAATCTTCTTCTATAGTAGAAGAATTGCAAATTAAATTAGCAAAAGCAAAAGGTAGTAAGGCATTATTAGAAAAAAAATATGATATTTTAATCAAAAGTCATCATCATTGGAAAGATATAGCTTCAGGATTAAAAAAATCTTACTAAGGTAAAATGGCAGAAAAAAAAGATGCAATAACTGAATTTTTTAAATCATATGCAGAATCAGATACACAATTAGGATTTAGACTAGCTGACGAGCAATTAAATTTTGGGGTTGATGTAATATCTACTGGATCTTGGGTATTAGATGATGCTCTTGGATGTGGTGGATTACCATGCGGAAGAATTATACAATATTATGGTCCTCCGGGATGTCACGCAAAAGGGCAAAAAATTTTGATGTTCGATGGAACATTAAAAAATGTCGAAGATATTGTTGTTGGAGACACATTAATGGGTCCGGACTCTAAACCAAGAAATGTTTTGGAGTTAAAGCGTGGAAAAGATTTAATGTATAAAGTTGTGCCAAATAAAGGCAAAGATTTTATTGTTAATGAAAATCATATAATGTGTTTTGTAAAAAATAATAAAATTGCTCGTAGAAGTATTTTTAGAAGAAAAACAAAATCAAGTAAATTAATTCCTCATTTTGAGTATGTCGAAATGAGTATTAAAGATTACTTAAAATTAAGTAAATCACAAAAAAAGTCTTTATATTTATATAAAGCAAATGCATTAAATTTTACAAATAATAACACTTTAAAAATAGATCCATATCTTTTTGGTTTATTGCTTGGTGATGGAACTATTAAAAATGATTTATCAATCCATTCAATGGATAATGAAATTTTAGAGTTCGTAGAAAATTATTGTAAAAATAATAATTTAACATCGTCTTATAGAAAAAAGAAAGATGGTATTAAATGCAAGGAAATAGGTTTGCGCTCCAATGGCAAAAAATTTAATAATTGGCTAAAAAATGAAATTAAAATATTAAAAGCCAATAAAAAATGTGATGATAAATTTATACCACATGACTATAAAGTTGCAAGCTATGAAGATAGACTCCAAGTATTAGCTGGGTTAATAGATACTGATGGAACTGTTTCTAATAAATATAATTTTAGTTTTTCTTCAAAATCACAACAATTAGCAAATGATGTCGCGTTTATAGCTGGCAGTCTTGGATTTTATACTTCTGTTTCTGAAAAATATTCTTCGGCTCATATAAATCATAAAGATTTATATTATGAAGTATATATTTCTGGCGAAGTATATAAAATACCAACAAAAATTAATAGAAAGAAAATTGATAAAGAAAAAATAATCAATCATTCTAATAAATTGCGCTATAAATTTAAATTAGAAAAATTAGATGTAGATAATTTTTATGGATTTAGTTTGGATGGAGATAATAAGTATCTTTTAGACGACTTTACTGTTACGCATAATTCTGGTAAAACCGCTATGACAATGCTTGCCATCAAAGAGGCTCAAAACAAAAGCAAAGAATCTAAGCAAGTATTTATAGATGCTGAACAAACATTTTCGCCTGTATGGGCTGAATTATTAGGTCTAGATCTATCTAGAATAATTTTAGTAGATGAAGATCTTGCTGTAAATGGTAGAAGATGTTTTGAAATGCTTTTAGGAGTACCAAAAGAAGATTCAAAACATATTTTAAAAGGCAAATCAAAAGATGGTCTTTTAGATAAAATAATTTTAAAAGAAATAGATATAAATCTTATTGTATTAGATTCTTTAGGATCTATAATTCCTCCAGGAGAAGATGTTTCAGCCGTTGGTAAAAGCAACATGGCTTTGATGGCTAGATTTTTATCAACAACATTTAAAAAGCTATCTTTAGAAGTCGCAAAAGCAAATATTCCATTTATAGTAATTAATCACAAGAGAGATAGTTTAGAAATGTATGGACCTTCTCATACATTTATGGGTGGCAACAGCTATTCACATTTTCTTTCTGCAAATATATATTTTGAACCACATGGAGGTCGAGAAGGGTTAATTCTTAATGAGAAAGAAGAGAGAGTGGGACAAAATATAAGGGCGACGATAGAAAAATCAAAATTTGGTCCACATCCAAGACAATGTGAATTCAAATTAAAATTTGATGAAGGTATTATCTCTGAATGTGAGGAAATCGCAGAGTTAGCATTAAAATATAATGTCGCCGTTAAGACATCTTCTATAACAATAGAATATAAAGAAAATAAATATAGGGGCATGGGACAATTCTGTGAGGCGGTTAAAGCTAGCCCTGAAATGTTAAAAGATTTGAAAGAAAAAATAATTGAGGTTAGGAACAGCAAAAAAGAAAAAACATTGACGCCAAGCGGCACAGCGGTTAAAATAGAAGAAGACGATATCGAAAAAGTCTTATCAAAATCAAAGAAAGATAAGGGTAAGTAATGGACGATGTAGTGCAGTTGCCGCAAATTAATATCAATATGAAAAATATTAAACCAAATTATTTAGTATTGATTAAAAATAATAAAACACCATCATTATTTCTTACCATAGATAAACCAGACTATTCGGTTTTTGGAATCACTGTAAAAGGTTTTTTTGTTAAACTGTTTAATGAAAAAGATTTTGTTTCTGATGGTATAGAAGTTTTAAAAAATATAAATAATGAATTATGCCAGACAATTTTACAGAGTACAAATAAAGATCAAATAATGGAAATGGTTTTTCCATGGTCAGAAATTTATCAAATTAAAAGCGCTGGATTTAAAGCAAAATAAGAAAGGAAAAAAACATGACACGAGAAGAAAAAATAGAATTAAGAGATAGATTAGTTAAATTTGTAGAAGAGAAAAATACATGGGAAGGAACTGTATCGCAATTAATGCGTTCTATAAATTCAAGATTACCTAAAAATATGAGAACTGTTTCTCCATCATATTTTAGAGTTAGATTGAATGAAGTTCTTTCTTCAGTAAGATCTAAAGGTGTTAGCGTGAAGTTTTTCCAAACTTCAGGTTCTAATAGCAAAAAAATGGTTAGATTTACTGCATAATTTAGTATTTTTTATATGGTAAAGTGATAAATTTTACCATATAAAATCGCAACATTAACAATATATAAAAAAAATAAAAAATAGCATTATTGCAAAAAAATAAGGAAAAAAATATGACATATTCATTTGGCGAAGTTTCATGGGATTCAGAGTTAGAAGTTGGCAAAAAAACAGCAAATACAAAAGATTTATATCTAAAATTAGAGCCTGGCGATAACGAAGTTAGAATTATAACTCCAGCATATCAATATGTTATGCATAGATATAAGGCAAACGAAGATGATAAAGGATATGGAGTTAGAATAAATTGTTCAGCAACAAAAGAAAATGGCGGAGATTGTCCATTATGCAAACAAGGTGATAAAGTAAAAGTACGCTGGTTGGTTGGTGTAATAAATAGAAAAACTGGAAAATATCAAATTTTAGATTTAGCTTATCAAGCTATGATGCAAATCAAAAAACTAAGAGATAATGCAAGATGGGGAGATCCTACAAAATATGATGTAAATATATCAGTAGATCCAGGAAATCCAAGCGCATATTATACAGTACAACCATTAGGCAAAGAGCCATTATCAGCAGAAGATAACTTAATTAAAGATAAGGCTGATTTAGATTACTTGAGAAGTAAGGCTAGTCCATTAACTCCAGAACAAGTAAAAGAAAAAATGGAAAATGCGGCAAAGTTTGCTGAAAAAGATAATAAAAAAGGTGTTCAAAAACCAGCTACAAAAAAAGTTCCAGTTGTAAAAATGGATGACGAAGAGTTTGAAGATTATGCTTCATAAAAAACAATAATTAAGAGATATAAAGGATAGTATGAGAATACTATCCTTTGACGTTTCTAGCACAACAACGGCTTATTGTCTTTTAGATACTAAAAATCCTTTACTTGTTTTAGATTATGGTTTTATAAAACCTAAGAAAAATATTAACATTTTAGAAAAACTAAGATTATTAGAATTAGATATTACCAATATTGTAAATAGATGTTCACCTGATGAAATTGCGATAGAAGATATTGCGATGTTTATGAAGGGTAAAAGTACAGCAAATACAATAGTAACATTAGCTCTATTTAATAGAGTAGTTGGTTTAACTTGCCATAAAATGGGCAAAACTCCAGAACTATATAGTGTTCTAAAAATAAGACATGGATTAAAAATTAATAAAACTTTTCCAGCAAAAGAAGAAATGCCACAGTTATTAGAAACAAGATTTAATATAAAATTTCCTTATCTTTATAATAAAAAGGGAAAAATAAAAACAGAATCATATGATGTGGCAGATGCATTTTCTGTTGGATTTTATCATGCATTGAGGAAAAATGAACTTAAGTGAAGCATATTCAATATTCGGATTAAATAAATCAGCTACAGATGAAGAAATAAAAAAACAATATAAAAAATTAACAAGAACTTATCATCCAGACATTAATAAAGATCCGAATGCAGAAACAAAATTTAAAGAGATAAATAATGCATATGAAGTTTTACAAAAACGAAATGAAAAAAAACCTGTATTTAATTTTGTAAATAATTTTGAAGATGAAGATTTTGAAGAAAATTTTGAAGAACCTCAGCCAATCTTTTTTAAAAGAAAGATATCTTTTAAAGAAGCAATATATGGAACAACAATAAAATTAGAATATGATAGAAATGTTGGTTGTCAATCATGTAATGGCGATGGTTTTTCAAAAAAAAATAATGGATGCTTTTCTTGTAATGGAACTGGAACTGTAATTACAAGAGGAAATAATGTTATATCAAGTACTACATGTAATTCATGTAAGGGTAAAGTTGACATAGAATCATGTAAATCATGTAATGGTTCTGGATCATACAGTAAAAAAACTACTATATCTGTTAAAGTTCCGCCAGGAATAGAATCTGGAAACGTTTTGTCATTAGGTGGAATGGGAAATTTTGGCAAAAAAGCTTCCCACGCATTTATTAGATTTTTTGGACCAAATTACTACTATACAGATGCTTTTCTACAAATTGAATATGATAAAGACGAAAACATAAAAATGTTGGATAAAAATATTGTTATATCAACAAATATAGATTTGTTGACCGCATTAAAAGGCGGCAAGACAAATGTTACACTTTTTGACGAGACAATAGAAGTGCCAATTAAAGAAAAGACGAGTAATAAAGATATTTATTCAATACCAAAAAAAGGCATTGGCAACGATGGATCTTTAATTGTTGAATTTATAGTTAATTATCCTAAAGATGTAAAAAACATAATTTCTTTACTAGAAAATGAATTACCAGCAACTAATTAACGTATGCGCAGAATTACTATATAATTATCCAAATGCAGCATCAACATTACAGTACCTACAATCTAGAATAAATAATGATACAATCAAAAAATTTGAATTTGGTTTCTTCCCGCCACTAAAAGAAATAAAGATATTGCTTGACAATTTTGATAGTTCTTTTTTAAAAGAAAATATTTTAGTGTATCAGAAAAAAAGTTCAAATATAAAAGAATATTATTCCTATTTTGATAAATATGAATTAATTTTTCCATACAAAGATATTTATGGAGAAATTTTAGGCTTAGTTGGTAGAACTATATTATCTGAATCCAGGAGATCTAATTTAGGTATACCAAAATATAAAAATACAAAATTCTCAAAATCAGAAAATTTATTTGGATTATATGAAAATAAAGATTTTATATTAAAAAATAATTTTGCAATATTGACGGAAGGTCAATTTGATGTAATTAAGGGTTATGAAAAGGGGATTTATAATTTAATTTGTGTTGGGTCATCTAATACTTCATTTAATCAATTGACGCTATTATTAAGATATACAGATACAGTATATTTATGTTTTGATAATGATGAGGCTGGAAAATCGGGGGAAAAGGCTTTTATTGATAAATATAGTAAATATATTGATGTAAAAAAAATATCTATACCTGACGGCTATAAAGATATAGATGAATTTCTTGAGATTCATTCAAAAGAAGATTTTGAAAAATTATTAAATATATAAGAAAAAATGGAAAATAAAGAAATATACTATTTGTACAAAATAACTAACAAAATTAATGGAAAAGTTTATATTGGTCAAACAAATAATTTAAATCAAAGATGGGCTCAATATAAATCTGCACATAGCACACAAAATACAGATCAAGTTGTCTCAAGGGCAATGATTAAATATGGGATAGAAAACTTTACTTATGAACACATTGCTTCTTGCCAAACTTTAGAAGATGTTAATGAAACAGAAATAGAATTAATAAAACAATACAATTCTAGAGATCCTAATATTGGATATAATATTGATATGGGTGGAAATACACTATCTAAAGATCCTATTATTAGAGAAAGGATCTCTGCTGGACTACAAGAATATTATAAAGATCATGATGGATGGGCAAAAGGTAAAACTTTTTCAGAAGAACATAAGAAAAAAATATCAGAATCATCTATGGGTAAACCGGGCACAAATACTGGTAAAATCTTTGATGATGAGTGGAGAAAAAATATGTCGGAAGCTCAATTAGGAAAGAAACATTCTGAAGAGTCAAGAAAAAAAATGTCAGAAGCGCATATTGGTAAGATAGCTACAAATAGAAAAATGACATTTCAAATTGCTGAAAAAATTAGGGAAGAGTATAGAGCTGGTGGAATTGGACAAAAAGAATTGGGCAAAAGATATGGAGTGTCTCAGGATTCTATATTTAAAATTGTGAACAATAAAACATATAATAAATAATTGGAGAAAGAAAATGAAAGACAATAAAGAAGAAGTACAGATAATTGAAAATCAAGAAAATAATAGTAAAGCCAAGCGTGTCTTATCAGAAGAACATAAGAAAAAAATATCTGAATCATCTATGGGTAAGCCTGGAACAAATACTGGTAAAATCTTTGATGATGAATGGAAAAAAAATATATCTGATAGTTTAACTGGTAGAAAAATATCTGAAGAAGTAAAAAAAAATATGTCAGATGCTCATAAGGGGCACGTGGCTCCAAATAGAAAATTAAATTTTGAAATTGCTGAAAAAATAAGAGAAGAGTATTCCTTTGGAAGTATTACTCAAAAAGAGTTAGGTAAAAAATATGGAATATCACAAAATTGTGTGTTTGATATAATAAAAAGAAAAACATACAACAAATAATTATTATTGCGGAGAATAATGGAAAAAAGAAGAAATAGGAGCGAAAGATATCAATATGTGCTTTTAGAGACAACATGTTCAAATGATATGATGGAATCATTTTCAAATCAAGAATCTATATATTTTAGGATAGATCCATTTAGATATGATGAAAGATTAGAAGAACTTAATGAGGAATTAAAAAGAGAGTTTTGGAAAATAGTTGATGAACATTTAACTGATAGGCAAAAGCAAGTTATTAAGTTATACTGTCAAGATAAAACCCAGATGGAGATAGCTAAAATATTAGGTGTCAATCAATCATCGATTACAAAATCAATAAATGGCAATGTTGATTATAAGAAAAGTAAAAAAATATATGGTGGCTTGAAGAGGCGTATATTAAAAGTTTGTGAATCAAATGAAAATATAAAAAGAATACTAAAGGAACTAAGAGATCTTAAAGAAGAAAAATTATAATGTTTATTCTGGAATATTTTAAGATATTGTATGAAATATTCTGGAGAACAGATGAAAAAAGAATTTGACATAGATTACAACAAATTAGAAAATAAGCTTTATAAAAAAGCGTATAGATTTGAAGAAGTTGAGCCTAAACTAGTTAAAGTAGCATTTGATATTTATAAATTTAAGAACGATGAAAAAGCCAAATTATGGCAGTTGCATTCTGCGGATGATGGAAAATATATAGTATCTTTGTATGAAGAAGACGAGGACTCTATAGAAAAATTAAGTGACTGGAAAGTAGTTGTAAATAAGTCTGCAAATAATGTAAATTTTTATTATAAAGATGAGTACATAACAAAATTGGCTAAGAAACATTTTCCATTTAGCGATAATGAAATTGAAAATACTTTGCCATCCAAATTATCAAACAATAAAGATTTAGTTCAATTATTATTGAAAAATGTCGATGATGCGTCAAAATCTAAGATATTTAGTAAATATCCGGAATTAAAATATATCTAAATATTAGACGGATTGAAATGGACTTAAAAAAACTAGCAACTACAATTAATGCAATACAAAATACAGTTAACAATAATGAAGTACTATCTACTTCATTAATATCTAAGAAGTTAAGTAAGTTAGCTTCCGTGTATCCTGAAGATAAAACTATCGGAGCAATGATGATTGTATTTGATAAAATTGCGGATACGAAGCCAACAATTACGCGCAAAGAGTTTAAAGATATGTATAATAAACATTATACATACTTAACTACGTTTGCAAATCATTTTTCTGATGAGTTAGGGATTGTAAAAAAAGCAGAAGTTAAAGTTACAAAAGAACATAAAGAATTAAATATTAATGATTATAGAGATTCAACTATAGTTGATACTGTTTTAAATAAAGTTTTTGCTTCTTCCGATAAATCTATTAAAAATCCTGAAAGCTTTAAAAAAGCAGAAGGCTTTGTTTCATTTTATTTAGATTCTATAGGTATAAAACCGCAAAATGTAAAATGTGTAGATTGTAGTACTTCTGCATTTATAGTATCTGCTTCTTATGAGACTCCAAAAGGATCTACGCAAATATATATTCCATTAAGTAAAAATATGGAAGCAAGTGTATTTGTTGGAAATGATGGACCAGTTAATATAGGAAGAGATAGTATTATATCATATATAAAATCTAATGCTGGTAAAAAGATAAAATATTCTACAGTTAATATTTTAGGAGCATTAGAGAAATTTGCTGATAGTAAAGTTTCTGATGCAGAAATAGCTGCCTCTAAATTAAAATTAAAAGGCGCAGAAGTTTTTGCTGCTCCAACAATTACTGGTCAAGAAATAAAAGAAGTAGAACAAAAAGATTTAAACATTCCTAAATTATCAGAAGCCTCTTCATTTGAAGAAAGATTTACTTCATCCAAATATGAATCAGTTAATAAATATGGTGAAGAATTATTGCAAAAAGCTGCAAGTGCAGTTGATAATACTTTGAATGGTTTAGGTATTAATGCTGTAAAAATAAAAGTAGGAAAGCCAATAAAGAATGGTGTTATGTTTTCTGTAGTATCTACAGATCAAAAAACATTTCAAGTTCCAGTAAAATTTGCTAATAATTTACCGCTATCGCCTGAAGTTGCATTAATAAATGGTAATTTATCAAAATTAGATAAAACATTTGTAAATGTATTAAGTCAGGAAGGACAAGATAAAAGAGCTTTTGCAAGCGCTTATGATTTATGCTTATTAGCCGATGTCGATTTATTTAATTATATTAAAAATAGTGTAATGAATAATGAAATGGATAAAGCTCAAGCTGGACTATTAGTATTAAAAGATAGGGATGAAAAATTATATAGAGAAGCAACTCAAGGAATCATTAATGGATTGTTTGTAAAAACAGCTTCTGTAAAACATCAATGTTCTAAAATAATAAAGCTAGCCACCAGCAAATATCATGTATGTGGTCATACCGGATTACCATTGAATAAGATTAAGCATGACGAATATGGTAATTGTATTCCAGTATATAGATCAAATGTAGATGATAGCTATGAAGGCGGATATTTTATGACATCCAAAATTTTAGGATAATATGTTAAATATTAGTAAATGGGCAAATTATTTTGAATTTGTAATAAAGAAGAATGCAGAAGATGGTCAGTCTGATCAAAAAAGAGAAAGTTTGTCAAAATTGTTTAATTCTGCAATTCTTTCTAACCTTGATCCGACTGTAAGATCAAGGGAAGAGATAGTTGTAAAAACAAAAAAAGATGATAGAGGGGTTTCTAGATTACAATCAAAATATAATCAAATTAGTTTATTATTTGTTGTACAAGATCCATTAATAAAACAATTATATTCTGCGCTAGAAAGATTAGGAAAAAGATTTGAAAGTAAATCTTATAGCTATGAAAAATTATATGATGATTGCAAATTCATTATAGCTATAATGGATCAAATATTGAAACCTGGATACATTAAAGAAGCTTTTAGAAAAAATTCTTTAGCTGTAGCTGGTTCAAAATTGCATGGAGATGAAACTGCAGTAGATCAAGTAAGTTCTCATGCGTACAATCAGTTAGTTGATTTTAAAGCAGCATTTATCAATCAAATAGTAAGCGAAATAGAAAATATTTTAGATATTACTATAAATGAAAGATTTTCTACTAGAAAACAAGAAAAAGCTAAAACAACCCCAGAAGAAGCTTCAATTAATAGATTTGCAACATATTATGCTAGATGTTTAGGTTTAGATGAGAAAAAGAGCTTTCATAACATAATACCATTTCTAGAATCATATGAGAGATCTTTATATTCTAGATTAATGTCTTTAATTAGTGAATTTGGTTCTGGAATCAGCGAAGAAAAATTACCAGATTATGCAAATAGAATAGAAGATTTGAGAAAAGACATAAAACAATTTCTTATGACTCCAAGGGCTCAAAGAGAGCTAGAACATTATCCTAGACAGATAAGAATAAAAGTTGATAATATACCAAAAGCATATCCAAGTTTTAATTTAATGGAAACTAGAATTAATGACAAGCAAAGAGAAGTTGATTCTGGCGTTTTAGATCTAACTGTTGAGGCAAGATATATTAAAGAGATTGAAAGAGATAGACAAAGATTAGAACATTTTAAAGAAATGAAAGCAAAAGAAGATTCTGCTTTTGATTCTGCACCATTCTTTAATTTAAAGCAAAAATTATTGCCAGATATTGATTTAAGACCAAGGGAAGAGCAATATTTAGAGCATGTTGAAGATAAGATTGGCGAAATAAATGTCGAATTAGCAAGAACTATAAAACAAACAGAACAATTAGAATATCAAGTAGTTTATCTAAATCATTTAATGAATACTGGTAAAATAGTTGGCGAGAAGGCTAACTCAACAAAAACCAAATTAGTTGAAATTGAAAAAACAATAAAAGAGTTAAAAGATAAAAAAGATAAATTAATAGAAGAAAAGAAAAAGATGATGAAAATAAAGAGCGAGGAGAAAGAATATCAAGAAGTAGAAGATGAAGACGACGACTTTTATTTTATTTAAGGTGAAATGAGAATATCAGAATTATTATATGCCGTTGCTTCTTGGTTAGAAGATCCAAACAATGAAGCTTTATTATTATCAGAGTACAACGATGAGTGTTTAGAAATTGTTGCAAAATCTTGCGTTCAAGCTGCTTTTATTTTAAAAAATGCTGCTGAAAAAACAGATTTAATAGAGCCACAAGAAGCTTCAAATTTAACTCCAGAATCTATAAAAGGTTTAGCTGAGATAGCGACAGCTTTTGATTTATCCGGGGATCCAGAATTACAAAAACAAGCTTCAGTTATAGACGAATTATTATTAACAATATCGGCTTCAAAAGATTTTATAAATTCAAAAATAGCTGAGGACGATAGAATAAATGAATTAAAAAAAAAATATAAAGGAACAAAAGAGCAATCTGATGAATTGATAAAAACAAAAGAGTCAGAAAAAGCTGTAGAAAATAGTGAATATTTTAAAGATTATGTTCCATTAGAAAATTCATTACAAACAAGATATTGTCCAGATCATCCCGGTGTAATGGCTAAAAGAGTTACAGATAATGTAATACAATGTCCAATAGACAAAAAGACATATAATTACGAAGCTGGATTTCAGTTAATGGATGGATCAAAAGTTCCTGGGACAACTGTTCAAAATCAAACAAAGATGGATACATTCCAACAAGCATCAATTTTTGATTCTAGAGAACAAAAATTAAACAAGTAATTTATTGCAAGAAAATGAATTACTTGTATGACAGCTATAGTAGATAAAATTTTAGACCATCCAGATAAAGATGAGATTATATCAAAATTATTAATTGATACTTCTCCAAAAAATATTCATAATTGGCTTTCTTCAAAGTATTCAAATCCTGGTGAAAACAAATTAATTCTTTCTGAGAGATCTCTAAAAGATTTTAAGGATAATTATTTAAATCTTTATAAAAGAATAGAAGATGATATTTTAAAAACAAAATTTGAAAAAATATCTCCTGGACAAAAATTAAATTTAGCTCTTAGTGAAAATAAAACATATAGATCTAAAATATTAGAATTAGCAGATAATAAACTGGATGTAGAAAAAATGTTGGCAAATGCAATAATAGCTATTGAATCTAGAGCCGCTGATGTATTTGATGATATCTCTACAAATCCTATAAATTTTAAAATAGATAAAACGCTGATAGAATATTTTGATTTGCTTGGAAATTTGATTGAAAAATATTATAATATGAAGAGAGATCAAGAATTAGATCAAAGGCAGGCTCAACAAGTGGTAAATAACACTCAAATTAATATCCAAGTTTTGGATCAGCACATGACTGTATTTTATGAAGTTGTTAGAGAAGTGTTGGCTGAAATGAATCTTGAACAATCAATGAAATTTATTGAATTAGTGAATTCAAAAATAAGTAAATTAAAAGACATTAATGCGAATACTAAAGAATCTACAATAGAGAAACAATTTGCTGAAGTTCGAGTTTTAAATGCAGATGTTCAAAAATTATTAAATGGTTAACATGAATATAGAAAAAATTCTTAATTTGGTTGAGAATGAAGTAAAAGAGACATTTGCTTACCCAAATAATACATTTCAAAATATTGAAGCGGCTTATGATACAAAGAAATGGATAAAAGCAATGTCTTCAATAAAAAATATGGAAAATAAAGGTGTTTCAAAATTTGACGCCGTATATTCTTCCACAAAAGGATGGGAAAAAGTAGAACTAGATAATTTTTTAAAATGGATGAAATATTATGAGAGCGGAGATTATTTAAAATACAAATATGCTTCACTTTGGTATCATGGTGATAGTCCAGGTTATTTTTTAAATATTAAAGACAATAACTCTGCCGCAGATTTTTCTTTAAAAGTCAAAGAAGAGCAAGAAGAAAAAGAAGAAAAAATAGAAAAGCAAAGAAAAAAGATTTTATCTAGAATAGAATCTCTTGAAAAACAATTATCAACAAAAGAAGCCAAAGAATTGGCTGGACCTGAATTTGATAATTTAATTGAAGTAATATATGATTTAAAGAAAAAAATAAGAAAATTAGAAAAGGTTGCAGATTCAAATAAAATATATTCGGATTTATTTGTACGAAAAGCTTCAAAATGTCTTAGCGAGAACAAACAATTTTCATATGAATTATTAACTAAATTTGCACAAACATTGGCTCCAGCACCTCCTCCGGCACCAATAGAGCCAGTTGGAAATCCTGGAAATTTGCCAGGAGAAGCTCCAGGGCAAGTTGATAGTGGCAATGAACCGCCAAGTAATCCTACTCCATCTTCAAATATATCTGGCGTAAAAGGTTTTATAAATAAAATAAAAGGAAATGATACAAAGGATGTTGGCAAAGATGAATTATATGTATATGATGGAGAATTGTTATCTGTTGCGCAAATAGTGCCACCAGAAGCAACTCCGCAGCAAAATGAATTAAATATTACTGAAAAAGATTTAAAACCAGCTACCCCAACAACAGAAACATCGAATGAAATAACTGTCCATGATTTTGATCATCAAATAGATAATTTGTTTAAAAATGTTACAATAGAAGATGTCGTAGCAAAACTAGATGAATTGTCACAGATTTTTAAGAGACGTGAAATACCAAGACAATTAAGCATTGTAGATATGATGCTAGATTCATTAAATTTGAGTTCATATTTTACTTCATTATCTGAGGCTTCAAATAGGGCACTAGAAAGCAATAACTACATTTCTGTACGTATTGATGAAATATTATCCAAGTTGCGCGGAGCAATGAAAACAAAGGAAATAGATTTGCTTGGTACTCAAGAAGATCAAAGCAAAGGTCCTGTTGTAGATAATGTAAAAAAGAATTTAAAGAATGAGGAAGAGGCTGAAAAAAGAAAGAAAGAAATGAGGAAAGAAATTGAAAATCAAGCCTTACTTTCCGAAAAGAAGGAACCAGAAATAGAAATTAAAGAAGAGGTTCCTCCAGTAGTTACAGAACCAAAAACTGAAGAAAAACAGGTAGTTCCACCTCCAACATCTCCAGCAGTTAAATAATGTATTTAAAAGATTTGCTAAAAAGTATAGAAAAAATTGCGGAAGATAATAATACAAGTGTGCCATATATTTGTGGTGGTACGCCAAGGGATAAAGTTTTAAATAAATTAGATAAAATTGCTGATTTAGATATTACTACTGGCGATCAAACAATAAATTTATTAGGACAAGAATTTTATAACTTTTATAAAAACAAATTTAATATAAAAAATAATGTTGGAAAAGATGGTCACTTAACTGTCCATTTTGGAAATTTAAAGGTAGACTTTTCATCTAATTTTATTATTCCAAATATTGATAGTGTTGTAAAATTACAAACAAAACTAGAGAAAGAAACATATAGTAGAGATTTTACTTGCAATGCACTATTAATGGATCTTAGTTTAGATAAAATAATAGATCCAACTAAAAGAGGAATAAAGGATATCAATTCTAAGATAGTAGATACATGTTTAAATCCTGAAGTATCTTTGCCAACCAAATCCAATAGAGTGCTTAGAGCTATATATTTGGCAGTAAAATTAGATTTTGATATTCATCCAAGAGTAATAAAGTGGATAACTGACAACCCTATTGCCATTCAAAATAGCTCATATAAGTCAATGCAAGAAAAATTAAATATTTGTGCATCAATAGATAAAGAAAGAACTATAAAGCTACTAAGAGATACTAAAGTATATTTTTATATACCACCAGAAATACTTTTGGAGAATAATTTAAAATGAGCGATGTTTCTAGAGGTATATTTTTTAAAAACTATGATAGATTTGATTTATCTTCTGGTCCAGGCGAAAGTTTTTATGAAAATATGCATAAATACAAAAGTGTTAAAGATTTTTTAAATAAAAAAAGAAAAAGAAATAAAAAAAGAAAATTTGCCATAAGAAAAATGGCTTTGTTATCGTTGGCTATTGATTTTAAGTTAGATGAATCAATTTCCCCACTAATTGGAGATGAATCATCTTATCAGATGTCATTGCCATTTGGAGGCATTCTTGATGAATATTTAACATTTGATGATTTTGAAGGCAAGAATATTACCAATTTAAACCATCATAACGATTATACCTCATCAGAAAGGTATTCTGATGAGGAAATAGATTTGGGTTTAAATCCTAGAGAAAGTGAATTATACGGAAACAAACGTGAATTCAATCAAGAAGATATGGAAGCCGAATACGAAAAAAATTTATATAATGGTATTCAAGATTTTGGAAGAAATATCTATGACAACATATAATTTATAGGGATAAATGTCTTTTGATAAAATTGCTCAAGAAGTAAAAGAAATAGTAATAGATGATGAACCAATTGAAATATCTGAAGAATTAGATTCTGGAGATATGGTTGAAGTTCCTATTAGTTTGTCAGAAAATGATTTTGAAACTCCATCAGTTGAAATAAATGTAAATTTTAATAGTGAGCTTCCTGGGGTACCACAAGATCAAGTTCAATTAATAAAAATGGAACCTAAAGAACTAGTTGTTTCAGATGATGACGATCAATCTAATGAAATTCATGATCAAGCTAAAGATGATAATGATGCTAAAACAAAAAAGAAAAAAAGTGAAAAATGGGATTGGGAATCTAAAGGATCAACTGGTTTCATAGAATGGATAAATGAAAGATTTCAAACTGTTCCTAAACATTCTGGAAAAGATACCGCTGGATTAGAGAGAGCAATTTCTTATTTAGAGAGATTAGATTCAGAAATTTCCAGAGCTATGAAGCTAGATGTAGATGAAGAATTAGATGCCGATAGTGTTGAAAAAGTAAGAAATAAAATTGAAGAAGGTGTATCTAAATTAGAAGAAAGATTAGATGAAATTAAAAAAACAAAAAAGAATAGAAAAAAGAAAGCAGAAGATGAAAACCCATTTGTTAAAGTTGCCACTACTCCTACATTAAAAGGTAATTATGTTCAAGTACCATTATTAATTTCTGGATTAGCAAGAATGTGCGTTAATTCAGTAGTCTCAGCAGGTCATAGTTTAGAAGATACTTTTGAGAAATTATCTAAAAAATTTAACTTAAATGATAGAGAAAGATTTGAGTTGCTATGGTTACTAACAGATATGGGATATCCTATAAGAGCAGATAGATTTAATCTAGATGAAAAAGAATTTGATTCTTCTAAGAGTGGCGTAGACTTTGCTGCGAATTATCCAGCATGATATTATGATACGTAGAACAAAAGATGAATTAAAACTAGAAGAGCAGTGGTTAAAATCAATAGAACAAAACTTAAATAAATCTGCTGTCCAGGCTGCCAAAGCAGATGAAGATCTTTTTTCTAAAATTAATAATATAATTAATTCAAAAAAGCCTAAATTTTCTTCAGTAAGCGAAGCTGTCGAAGAAATGAAAGAAAGAAGCGGATTAAATAATTATCTTAGAAAAAAACAGCAAGAAAAATTTGCAAATAACACAATAATGTTATTTAAAAAGTACCCAAATATAGAACAAACTTTTAAAAATTATATAGAGGATACTGGAGGATATTTGCCTATCCCTGCGGTCATAGAAAAAGTAAAATCTATATATTCATCAACAGTACTTGAACCAGAATACTGGGATGATCAAAATTTAATAAAATATGTAGTAAATTTAAGTTTATTAGAAAAAGCAAAAAAGCCGCAAGATAAATCAGAAATGAATTTAGGTAAAAATTTATATAAAAATGATAGCAGCGATATTAATGATTCAAATACTGATGTATTTCATTCATTAACTCCAGCCTCAAAATAATATTTTTACATAGAAATATGGAAGATTTAGACATTTTTAAAAATTTTAAGCAAAAATTATTACATATTGATCCGGTAACATTTTGTGAAACTTATTTGAAGCTTGAGGGTAAGCCATTTAAATTAAGTGGTTATGGGTACAAACCATTTGTTGATATTTATAGATATATTGGAATAAAAGCATTAGAAAAATCATCTAAGCCAATTGTTTTAGTTAAAGGGCGTCAGGTTGGCGGAACAACGATGGCTTTGGCTTTAGAGATGTATTTTGTTGCGTGTGGATTATTCGGAAATGAAAAAAATCCACCTATTAGAATTTTACACGCATTCCCTACATTAGAGCACGCAACGAGATATACTAAGGGCAAAATGGACCCCATGATAAAAGACTCTGTTTTTTCAGATAAGCAAAAAAAGGGGAAACTAATATCTTATATTGAAAGCATGTTGGATAGCACAGCAACCACAAATAATTCTTTAAGCTTTAAAAGATTTTTAAATGGAAATTTAATATGGATTGAATCAACGGGAGTTGATGGTGGAAGGATCAGAGGTATGACCGCTGATATTATCTTCTTCGATGAATGTTTTCCATATAATCAATGTATTGCTACCGAAGATGGAAAAATTCCAATTGGTAAATTGTATAATTTGTACACACAAAACAAAAAATTACCAAAAGTATTAAGTTTTAATGAGCATACAAAAAAATTTGAATACAAAAATATAAAAAAGGCGTGGAAAAGAGATAAAAGAGAGCTAGTTGAACTGGTTTGCGAAAATAGAAAAATTAAATGTACACCTAATCATAGATTTTTAACATTAAGTGGATGGAAAAAAGTTGAAGATATGAGTGAGGGAGAAGCCATTATGACTACAAACTCTAATTCATGTCAAATTTCTTACCATTTAAACGAAGATCAATTTCAAGTTGTTTTAGGTTCATTTTTAGGTGACGGTCACTTACAAAAAATAGGTAAAAATAAATTTAGATTAAAGATAATACATGGGATTAAACAAAAAGAATATTGTTCTTGGAAGGCAAATTTATTTAAAGTTAATGCTAAAGTTGTAAAAAATAACGGATTTTCAAAAAAAGACGCTGTTAAATTTTGTACAAAAACATTTTATTTAAATGAAGATTTGCCAAAAATTAAAAATCATTGTCCACAGTGGGTATTGGACAAATTAGATTTAAGAGGATTGGCAATATGGTTTATGGACGATGGGTCTAGAAATAATAAAAATACATTTGTTTTTAGTACGTGCGGATTTGACGAAGATTCACAAATAAGAATTGTTAAAAAATTAAAAGATTTTGGAATCAATGCCGAATATAGATTATATGGAAAATATTATTATATTTATTTGAGAACAAAAGAGTACGAAAAATTATCAAATTTAGTAGAACCATATATCAATGATAATTTAAACTATAAATTGTATTTAAACAATGGGGCTCTAAAATATATTTGGAATAATAATTATTCTGAATATGGAATATCTATTGTTAAATCAATCTCTTATACAAAAGAAAATAATTATGTATATGATTTAGAAATTGAAGATAACCATAATTTTATCGCGACTTCATCCAAAAAATCTAAAGGAAGTGATGGGTTAATTGCTCATAATTGCCAGGATACACCTGTTGAAGCGCTAACAAATGCTGCTAAAATTTTAACAGCTTCTAATTATGGAACATCTGGACAAGGCGTTCAAGTTTATTTCGGAACACCTAAAAAAAAGGGATCTGGATTTAATAATTTATGGACGCAATCTAATCAGCAATATTTTCATTTGGGTTGCGTAAAATGTGGAGAATATTTTCCATTATATACTCCAGAATCAGAAGAGTGGGAAAGTATTTGGATTAAAGATTTTACAGTAAGATGTACTCATTGTAAGTATGAACAAAATAAATTAGATGCGGCGGAAAAGGGAAAATGGATTGAAACTAGACCACTTGAAGAGTGTAGTTATATCGGTTTTCATATAAATCAATTATTTAGTCCGCAAATTTCAAAAGAATTTATAATAGCTCAAAAACCAGAAAATCATGCTATGAACACTGAACGTCTTTATAGAAATGAAGTTTTGGGAGAATTTTTTCATGGCGATTCATCTCCAATTACTGTTCAAGAAATAATGGAAAAATGTGGAGATATGAATAGATCTATGGCAGAAAGAATTTTGCCAAGTGAAAATAAACTTGTGTTTATGGGAATAGATTATGGTGCAAGAAATGATTTGGAACAATCAGCTAATCCTGAGAAAAAAATTCAAGGTCAATCATATACTATTGCTGTAATAATTTCTGTAGAAAATGCCGGATTAATAAAAATAGAGTTTGCGAAAAAATTTAAAAAAAATGATCCAGTTTCTAAAAAAGAAACAATAGAACAGTTAGTTAGACAATTTTCAACAAATTTAATTGTTGGAGACATTGGTTTTTCATATGACTTTTCTCAAGAAATGGCTGCCAAATATGGAGATAAATATTTGGCGTCAATGGTTTCTGGACAAATTAATAATGCTTCAAAAGTAAAATATCAAAAAGATTTTAATCCAAAACAACTATCATTTGAGAAAAATTTTTATATTTCTGAAATTTTTGAAAAAATGAAAGCTGGTAAAATAAGATTTCCGTATAAGGATTATGAAAGAATTGCGTGGTTAATAGAACATTGCGCTTCAATGGAAATAAAACCAAAAATTTCTAGAACAGGGGAACATTCTATAAATTATGTTAAAGGTAGTATACCAAATGATGGTCTTATGGCTCTACTAAACGCTTACTTAGCTTATAAATTTTATATATCTAATGGATTTGAAGATCAAAATTCTTATAATGGTGAAAAAAACTTCTCATCAAAAAACCAAATTCCAGCCATATTAGGAATAATAAATAAAAGATTTTAATATATTTTTAATATATTTTAATAAAATTATTACTATTTTATTATTTAAATATGTCAAAATCATCGAATTATTTAAATAATAAGGCTGGCGTTCCAGTAATTAGCCCAAATATAATCAAAGGTGTTTCTCAATATAGAAGAGAAGCTTTAGAAGATGAGTATCAAAAAGGTTTAATTACAGATAGGTATAGTCACAAGGGATCAAAAGAATATTCATTAACTGAAAATTCTTATGTTACTGCTTCTGGTAATCCAATAAAGAAGGAAGCGCAAGTTGCTACTCCTAGTGGTGGTTATAAAGGATCAAATGATGCTTCGCAACAAGCGCCAAGTATATATTCCCCTCTTTGGTTAGACAGCAATTTATCTTTACCAAGAGATAGAGCTACAATAAATGCATGGTGTAGATCGTTTTATGTATTAAACCCATTTGTTCATAACGCCATTAATTTACATTCTACTTATCCAATAAGTAAATTAAATATTAAATGTAAAAACAAAAAAGTTGAAAATTTCTTTAATGAAATGTGCGAAGAAATTGATTTAATGAATATATGTGTCAATATAGCACAAGAATATTATTTATTAGGTGAAGCTTTTCCTTTTGCAGAGTATGATGAATTAAAGGGAAAATGGAGCAGGATAGTTATTCAAAATCCAGATTATATGGTGGTCAAAAGAACCGTTGTTGATAATGAACCATTAATATTTCTAAAGCCAGACGACAATTTAAAAAGAATAGCAACATCAAATAAGGCTGCTGATATTGAACAAAGAAAGAAATTAAATCCATATATAGTTGATTGTATATTGAAAGGACAAAATATACCGCTAGATAATTTTCAAGTTTCTCATATTGCGAGAAGAATTTCGCCATATGAAATAAGAGGAACTGGATTGCCCGTTTGTGTATTTCGTCAAATAATGTTATTTGATCGTTTGCGCGAATCAAAATTTGCACAAGCTGATTCAATGATAAATCCAATTACTTTAGTTAAAGTTGGATCTGAAAATTATAAGCCAACTCCAGCAGATTTAGAAGCATGGAGAAGTATATTTGAGCAAATGCAGTTTAATAAAGATTTTAAACTATTTACTCATGAAGGAGTAGATGTTCAAGTTGTTGGCAGAGGTCAAGGTATATATGATATTTCTGGAGATATTACTCAATTAATTAAAGAGATATTGACCGGATTACAAGTTCCATCGGTATTAATGGATGGTGGCTCGGATACAACATATGCTAATGGTGGTGTAGCTTTAGATGTATTGAGACAAAGATATATGCAATTTAGAAACATGTTAGCAAATTGGCTAAAGCGAAAAATATTTGCCCCAATTTCAAAAATACAAGATTTTTATGAATTAGAAGATGGGGTAAAAAATCTAATTGTGCCAGATATTGATTGGAATCACATGTCTTTATTTGATGCAGGAGATTATATTAATAATTTGTTACAATTAACTTCAGGAGACGGTGGGCAAAAGAGAGTGGCTGTTCATGAACTTCATAGAAGTTTAGGTTTTGATTTTAATGATCAAATGAGAAAGATTAAAAAAGAAGCAGTTGCTAGCGAAATTTTGAAGAAAGAAACTGCTGTATTATCACAAATGACTTTAAATGAGTTAAGAGCATTGACAGACGAGGATGAAATCCAAGAGAAAGATGATGGGGAGAAAAAAGAATTATTGCCTGGGGAGTCTCCAGAGGGCGCTGGCGGGGCTCCTGGAGAAATGCCAGGATTAGATTTAGGTGCGCCTCCATCATTGCCTCCACCACCATCGGAAAGCGATCTTCCACTTTCAGCAGCTCCTCCTCCGCCAAAATAATAATATTAACAAATTCTCTTAGGGAATAATGTTAAAAGAATCACAAGGTAGACCTATATTACATCGCGTAAAAGATACTGCAAAAGAAGCAGTAGAATCAATAGTAAATAAACCAGTTAAAGAGAAAGTTATTGTATTAAGAAAGTCTGATGACGAGCTAAGATCACTGATTTCCGGAAAAGAGCTTGGATCTGGAGATTTTTCTTTACCAGAACAGTTCGAGGGAAAAAGTCTACTAAATTTAGTAGATGAAATGAATACAAATTTAAATAGGTTAGAATATATTAATGTAATGTCGCTATTAGATGATTTTCATAGTAGATTATCTGCTCTTTCTATTGCATTAGAAAAAACAAATAGACAGTTTCAAGGAAACTTTAGACAATTTTTAGTTGATAAAACAGAAAAAGATAAGAGAAAGAAATTATTAGAATTAGAACAAAGATTAACGGCTACATCATCGCTTTCCTTTAATTTAATTAAAGAAGCTGGAGTTTTTGATTGGTTTCATAGGCATTTTTCTGAAAGCGGACGTATGTGGAAACATTGGGAAAAAAATAATCCACAAGAAGCAAAAGAATTAAAAGCAGATACAAGTAAAGTAGTATCAGCAGCAGAATATTTAGTTAAATTTATTAACAATATACTTAAAGCCATGTCAACTGATTTGGTCAAAAGAAATTTTTCATTATATGCAAAAAGCTGTAGAGAAATATTAATGGAAATAAGTAAATTTAATAAATTATTTGTTAGGTATTATGAAAAAACCGTAAAACCATTATTAGAAGATTTAAAAAAAGTTGAACAAGAAGATTTAAAGAAAGAAAATGAAGAAGTAGAGGAAGAAAAAAGAAAACAAATGGAAGGTTTAGAAAAAAGTTTTCAAAAAGATGTTTCTGGCGATCTTGCTAGTCGAATTAAAAGCGAAGTGCCATTTGGCTCTGCATCAAGATTAGTTCATGAATTATATGGCAAAAATAAAACAACAACTTCCGAATATTCTGAAATAATTAAAGGTATTAGGAAACTATCTTTCATGAAAGTAAAATGAGCCTTGGAACACAATTTTATAAAAAGTTAATAGAAGTATGTAACAGGACTGGAGTAAAGCCAGAAGATGCGCTATTAATAATGACATTAGAATCTGGTTTAAATCCAGCGGCTTACAATAAAGATGGCGGAGCTTCTGGCTTAGTACAATTTATGCCAAAAATTTTAGAAAAAACGTATAAATTTAATCCTAGAGATCATGATAATAAACAGTTCAAGCAATTGAGCGGAGAAGAACAATTAGATTATATAGAGAGACATTTTCAAAATTTATCTAAATTAGTTGGAGGAAATTTTAAATCCGCTGCTCAATTATATATTGCTAACTTTTTTCCAGTAGCATTAACTAACCAGCAGATTAAACAAATGAATCCAAGCGGAATCATTGTAAGAAAAGATCCAGATAAACAAATTTATAAATCTGTTTCTTTGGACTTTGAAAGAAAAGCTTATAATTCTAATAAGGGTTTAGATTATGATAAAGATGGAGTAATTACTTATGGTGATATAGATGCTAAAATGAAAAATGCATCTAGATCCAAGATTTATCAAAATGCATTAAATGAATTAAATGCTGCAAAACAGCCTAGCAAAGAAGAAGGTAAAATAGAAATGCCAACAGAATTTATTGAACTTTTTAATATTTTAAAACAAGGTCAAAATATCTATGTTTATAGTAAAGATTTTGATGATTCATTTGAATTTGCTAGAATTTTAAAATACGCTATTCAAGAAAATTATGATAGTGAATGCTATATTTGTTCAGATAAAAGCGATGTTGGTTTAAAGGTGATTGGACAATACGTTGATGATAATTTTGTTAAAGAAGTTAAGGAAGAGTTTGATAAGAATATAATAAATAGTGTACAATTTGTGAACGGCATGAATTTTGATTATCCTGAAGTAACGCCTAATTATGAAGTAATGCAATTGAGAAAATTTCTATTAAAGAGGAACTATGGCGAATAAACAAAAAACATATGCCGAAACCATAGCAACTTTATTAAAAGACAAATGGGTAGAGATTTATTTGGGCGAAAAATATGAAGAAGTTCAACTAGAACAAATAAAAAAAGAATATCCGTCAGTAATTTGTGGAAAAATTATAGATGGCGTTGGAGATGTACTAATAGTTTCTTGTATGGCTTTATCAAATAATAAAAAAAATTTGCATAAAAACAAAAAAGTTTATATAAATGCTTTTTCAATAAAACTAATAACTGAATTAATTGATGGCTCTGGGACTTCAACAATATTTGTTAGTACCAATGAAGCTTTAGATATTGTTAACAAATTTGGTGACAAATGATGATATCAAAAGTAGCTGATTATTTTGTGGAAAAGCTTTCATATATAAAAAAATTACCTTCTGGAAAATATAAAGTTTATTCAGAAAAAGGTAAAAATATGGGCGTTTTTGATTCAAAAGAGAAGGCGAAAAAGCGGCTAAAACAGATTGAATTTTTCAAGCATAAAAAAGCTTCTAAAATAGATTTAACTACAATAGATGATTACAGTTATTCATCTATTCTAAGAAAACTTAGAAAAGAAATGTCTGATAACGAATTATTGGATTTTCAAAAAAATTTTAAAAAATATTTTGAGGAAGCTTATTTAAATGACGTTGAAAATCCACAAAAAATTGCTTTAAATAAAACTCTTCTTGATTTAAATAAAAAATTTGATGTAAAATTAGACAAAAAAGTAATTAAAACTGCAGCGATAACTGAGCTTGGCAATGCAGAAGAAGTTGGAAAATATTTAGCAAATATTGTAAAATTTACAATGTCAAAAATCTCGGATGAGAAAAGACAACAATCTATTAATAAATTAAAATATAAAATATTAAATTTAGATTCATCTGAGATAGCTAATAAAAAAATGCCAGCTTCTGCAGCAATGGGTAATTCTATTACATTTATTAAGCATATTCTTTTTAATCATGATCCCAAATATGTAAGAGATGTACTAGAGAGTATTGCAAGGAATTTATGATATATAGATTTAAACAAATTATGCCTGGAGTTTATAGAGGATCTGCTCCTGCATCAAAAGATATTCAAAAGTTAATTGCAGACTATAATATAAAAAAGATAATATCGTTAGATGCAAAGTCTGGCGAAAGAATAAAAAAAGCTTGTAAAAAACATAAAATAAATCATATTATTTTTCCAATGAATGGAGATAATAGAGATATACTAAAAATAATACAAAATAATATTAAAGAGATTTTTGTAAAAAATGGACCAATCTTTATTCATTGTTATGCAGGAAAAGATAGAACAGGGTTTATTTCTGCGCTACTAGAATGTTTATATTTAAAAAAATCTTGTACTGAAGCAATAAATGATGCCAAGAAAATGGGTTTTGGATTATTTTTAAATAAGAAATATGCAAGTATGGTAAAAAAGTATGAAAAGGTTATTTGTTTGGCATGTAAACATGATCATGAGCATTATTGTGATAAAAAAGATAATAATAGCGCCGATATAGTTTCTAATGTCAGAGAATATAAAGGAGACAATAAAGATTCATATTTAGATCAAGGTCAAGTTGGAAGTTTTTCTCCAATGTTAAGTGTTACTAGACAGTATCCTGCCGATTTAGTATATAATCCTCTAGATGAAAAATTTCCAGAAGTGTCTAAAGGGAATAATATTAATGAAGATAGAGTTCCAAGAGTTGGAACATATGATAATGCCGCCGGAATTGTTGGCAGTGGTCCAGTAGAGCATTATGGAGGATTTTTACATGATTAAAAAATCTTTTATTACTCAAATGTCATATCCTATTACTGACGAAGAAAAACTAAGAGCAAAAAATTTATTAACTTATACAGATCATTCAAAAAAAGCTTTAAAAAAAGCAAAAGAGTTTTTAAATAAAATAAAAATTCCTTTTACTAATAGTGAGAAGGCTAACGAAGAAATTAATCCAAATGATGTCATTGGTTCAAGATTTTGGCTAAGAAAATTTAGAGATGTATGTATAGATAACTTTAATAAATTTAAAGAATATGCTTTATATACATTTTCAATTTTTGAATATTTTTCATCAGATAATCAAATATTGGGATTAATGAAAGGATTAAGCAGTAGTATTGATGATTTAGAAGATGAAGTAAATAAATTTTCAGGAATATTTGATAATTTAGATAGTAGTACATTTAAAGATGATATTTTAAAATATATTAAAAGTATTGAAGATAAATGTGATATTATTTTTAATTTGATTGAAAAAAGAATTCAGCCCTATATATATAAAAATGTTTTAGGAACAAATTGGATGGATTCTGTAAATAATAAAGTTAGAATAATGCCGCAGAAAAGACAACCTTTAATACCAACAATATTTAATATTTACCAAAATAAGAGATAAAATGTTTAAAAAATATGGTGATGGAAAAGTTTTAAAAGTATTTAATGATAAAGATTTATTATCTGAATCAGAAAATTCAAAGAAAGAGGAAGTGGAAGAAAAAGATAATAAAAAATTAAAAAATACTAAAGAAAATTGATATTGTTAAGGTATAATGTTTACAAAATTTGGTGAATCCACTAATTTAAAAATTGAAGACGCTGCTACAGTGTCTCCATTAATTAACGATAATATATTAGATGAATTTAAAAAAACAGCTAAAGCATTAAAAATATTATCTCCAGCCTCAGAAGATTTTTTATACTTTAGTACTATCGTAATGCACGCTGCGGAAGCTTCTGCAATTAATGATGATGGTACACCAAAGATGAAAAAAAATGGTGAGCCTGTTGCGGTAGGATGGGATGTAGATGCAAAAGGCTCATGGAAGTGGAAGACAAATGATGATGGTGTAAAGCCTTATCGCAATGCAAATTTAGATATTTTTCCTGAATTAGAATTAATTAAAGCGCATAAGAAATGGATAGGAAAGCCTTTATGTATTGACCATAAATCATCCTCTGTTGATTTTGTAAGAGGATACATAGTAGATACTTACTATGATAGAAATTTAAAACGTATTGTTGCATTATGTGCATTAGATAAAAAGAACTATCCTGATTTAGCACATAAAGTATCGTCTGGTATTACTCCAAATGTATCAATGGGTACTGGAGTAGGCGTTGCAATATGTAGTGATTGTGGAACTGTTGCAAAGGCTGAAAAAGATTTTTGTAATCATATGAGAACAAAAACTTGTTATGGTGAAATAAATATAGATCTTAATCCAATAGAATTATCTATTGTTGTAAATCCAGCAGATCAAAAAGCTCAAATAAAACATATTATTGCTGCAGCAAATGCATTGAATAGTTATGTTGAAGAGAAGCAAAATCAATTGGATAAATTAGCTGAAAAAAGATATACTGCAAATATTAGTTTTTCTGATTATGATACTCCAAGAGATGATTATTCTAATGGCGGTAGTGCTAGTTTTACAATAAATGGAAATTCTTTTGAAGAATTTAAAAAAGATTTAGAGAAGGCTATTAAACGATTAGAGCAAATAGCTGAACAAAAAACTAAATTAGAAAATACATCTTTAGAAATGGATAAAAATGAATCTGATTCAGAGACTGATTTTAATTTACAATCACCTTCTCAAAAATTAGCGGAAGACGAAGTAAGCAATTTAAAGAAAGTATTTTCTGCTCTAGAAAATAAATTAGAAAATTTAGTTAAAAATTTTGAAAAGTTATCAAATGGGGATAATATGTCTGAAATGAATAAAAAAGGTTATTACCAAGGAACAGTTGAACCAACTCCAGGTAAACCACAATATAACAAAGATCCTTTAAATGAGCATGATAGAGAAAAAGAAGATAAGCACATGCTTGTTGATGATTTAGGTGGCACTGAAGGAATGCATCCTGGAGTAAAAAGCGTAGGCATGTCTGAATTAGAAAGAAAAAAAATGCTAGCTAGAGCAGAAGCGGATGAAAGAGCCATGAAAAGAGCGAGCTATGTAGAAAAAGCTCAAGAAGCTATAGGTAAAAAAGAAGGATATTTTCAAGGCGGCGGCGGAGTTAATGAGCCAGCACCAGGAAAAGTAAAATATCCTGCTGATAAAATGAATATGGATCTCAGAGACGAAGATAAGCATATGGTTGGTCAAAAACCTTTCCCTGGCGTTGGAGATGTAAATAAATTACACCCAAGTCCAAACTCAGCAGATGTTTCTGATGAACTAAAACGTAAACAGATGCTACATCGTGCCGGACTAGAAGGAAAATTTGTTAAAGTTGCAAATCCAGATGGATCTGTAAATTTTGATAAGACTTCATGGGAAATATATAATGATGGAAATCTAATATTAAGAGCATCTGTTAAAGAATTATCTGGCGATCGTGGTGAATTATTTTATGATTCAATAGCAACAAAAGAATTTGGCAAAACATTATTAAGCCAAGTAAAAGTTCAAGGGATTAATAAAGTGGCGCAAATGTATAAATTAGCACAAGCTGCTCCAGCCCCCGTTCAAGAGCAACCAGCCCAAACTGCTGATATGGGACAAATGCAAGAAATGCCAGCAGCTCCAGCGGCTCCAGCAGCACCAGCCCCAGAAGCAGAAGCTCAGCCAGAAGATATGACTGATTCAAAAGAGACTGCCCTAGACAAAGCAGAGAAAGTTAGAGATTTATCTTCTGACTTAGTTGAATCACTAAAAGGTCTTGAAGGTCAAAAATCAGAAATGGGAGCTATTGAAGAGACATTAGGTGCTCAAGCCTCATTTACATTAAAATCATTAAATTCAATGAGAGAACAACTAAGCGAAGAATTGTCAGATGCAATTAAGCAATGTGTTGCTGAATTAAATGATCATGAAAAAGAATTAAAAATGATTGCAAAACTATGTGATCAAAAAATTCATAAAAAAGCAAGCAAAGATTTTGTAGATCCAATTTTTGAAGCAGCATTTGAAGAGGCTGATGTAGCAATAGCTAATAGCTATGCCTTAATGGAAGCTTTTGTAAAATATGCCAGAGGCACTGAAGCTATAATGAAGAGAATAGCAATGGAAGATGAGATGTCTAAAATGGATTCTGACAAAGATTCTGATGAGACTGAATCAGCTATTCAAGAAGTTCTAGACGAACTAAATGCAGAAAAAGAATCAGAAGAAATGGATGCAGACGATCATTGTGCTTCGGATGAAGATGATGATATGAATAATGCAGAAATGAAAGTAAATAAAGATGAATTGAAAAACCTAGAACTAAAACCAGGAGATAAAGTGACAGTAGCTTCAGCTTCATTTGCAACAAAAGAAGGCAGAACTGCACTAAGAGCAAAATTAGCGGCAGATACACTAAAAGTTAGTCCATTATTACATGAAGCCCATCCAAAAGGTGGAACTGAAACAGACTTAGATGTTCCAGTTGCAGACGATTTAGCTTTGGTTGAAGATTTAGAAGAAGTTCATAAAGCAGTAGAAGAAGTAGCAAAAGCTTCTCCAAAAGTAAGAAAAGATGCTGAAATGATAAATACTCTAATCTCTCAAGGATCAATTACCGAAGAAGATTTAGATGGTTTAGTGGCAGAGGGGGTTGATAAAGCTGCTGTAGAATATTATAAAAAATATTATGGCGAAGCAGGTAAAGAAGGAAAAGAATTTGCTGACGCTTTATTAAGAGAACAAAAGAAATCAGCTTCTGTAGATGAATTAGCAAAAGAGAAAGTAAAATTAGCCAGTGCGTATGATTTAGCATATGAGATGGCTGCAAAACAATTAATTGCAGATAGCAAAACAGCAATTTCAGAAAAAGTTGATGAAATAATGAAATTTAATGATGATAACTTTATGACTCTAAAAAGAATTGTTGCTGATTATAAACCAGTAACAAACGTCAAAACTGCATCATTTAAAGTTCCATCAGTAGGATTTACGGACTCTAATGAAAATTATACTCCACAAAGCGATGACTTAACTACACAATTAACATTCGCTTTATCAAATCCATCAAGAAGATTGTTCTAATAACTTTCTAGATTCGGGGGGAGGTTTAAATCTCCCTCGAATCAAAATAATATTTTTTATAGGAAACCAATGAAAAAAATAAATATGTCAAATGATATTGCTCAATCCATGGATGCTTACTTAAATAGCGCGGAATTTAATTTTCTATTTAAAAAAGCAGATCTTTTAGATGATAAAGTTGAAGAGTTAACAAAAGATGAAGACTTAGATGTTAGTATGGAAGATAAAGAATTAATGTCTGACGAATCTTTTGAAGACGAAGCAGAGAAAATGGATTTAGATGAGGAAATGAGTGAGTATGATCTAAATACCAATTTAGCTGTCGATGGGTTATTAACAGCTTCTGCGGCATTAGATGAAATTGGAGCAGAAGAGGCTTCAACCGCAGTGCTAAAATTAGCTAGCTTAGTTTCTCAAGCAAAAAAGAAAAAAATGGATGATAAAAAGAAAGAAAAAGAAGATAAAGCTAAAGCCAAAGATAAAAAAGATAAGAATGAGGCAAAAGATAAAGAGATGAAAAAGAAAGAGAAAGAGAAAGAAATGAAGAAAAAAGAAAAGGAAAAAGAAGAGAAGGAAAAAGCCAAAGCAAAGGCAAAGAAAAAATAATAGGATAATATGTTTAAAATAGACAGTTTTGAAAATGAACTATATGATTCAATGAATGGTCTTTTAAAAAAGCAAGCTAAAAATCAACACACAATTGAAGAGAGAAAAAATTTAAAAACTGTTCTAGCTTTTAATGCAATTGCTCTATTATTAGAAGAAAATAATCTTATTCATCAAGCAAAAATTGTAACCAAATTTTTAGGAAAAGAGGCTTCCTTTAATGATTTAGTAAACGCATTTGATGACAAGTTTAAATTAGAAATGAATGAGGAAGTACAAAATCATTTACAATTTTTATTTAGTCAAGCTGGCGTTCCAAATGAAACAATTCATAAAATGATTAAAAAAGAGAGTTTTTCTAGCCTCGAAAATTTATTTAACTCTAAATTTTCAAGAGCAGTAAAACCAGTACTAAATCATGAAAATGAAATCTCTTTCTTTAATAAAAAAGAAAAAGAAAGTGGTAATAAAATATTAAATAATATTAAAAATATAAAAGCAAATAATTCATTAAACACAAAAGTTGAAGAATTATCCCCAAAGACAGAAATACGTGTGTTTGATGATTTTGAAGACGATTAATAAAACATATTTTTAATTTTAATATTATGGACGCTTAGGCGTCCTTTTTTTTATTTTTAAATTTTAATAAAAGTAATATTTTTATATTATTATGAAATAAAATTAATATTTTTTAATAAGGTAAAATGTTACGATTAATAAGTTTTGGAAAAGCATTACCATGGAGCGTCCCTCTAGATCCATCTGTAGAATTTATGCCAGGAATGGCAGCCCAATTAGTTTTAATAGGAAATCAAGTGATGGCTACAGTATCAGATGGTACTGCTCCAATAGGAATAATTGACGACATTAGAACTAAAGTATTTAGTGCTATATCATGGAATGAAGTTAAAATAATTCCTGCGCAGGGGATACCTGATGGGCTAGGTAATATGGTTCTTGCTAGCGAAATAACAGCAACACTAGATCATCCACATGTAAATTCTAGTAGTTTTATGTCAACTGTAAAATGTATATTAAATCCAGTAAATGGAGTAATTACATTTTTGGCTGGAACTAAATTAAATTATGATTTAACTGGAAGCGGCACACCAGATGCAATAAAAACTGTAGTAAATTATACATATAATATTCCTAATATGCCAGGAGATGATTCTACTTTAGGTAGTGGAAAAGTAACGGTTTGGTATGATAGAATGATCTTTCAAACAACATCTTTTGAAACCAATCAAAGCTATGTTATAAACCAAAATATTTATGTATCTGAAAAAGGTCTGCTAACAAGCAGAAGACCTTCAAAATATCATCCGTCTATAGGTATGGTTACTGCTCCTCCTTCACCAATAGGCAATTCTGTTTTGGAACTTTTGTGGTATTAATCGGAAAACTCGTGATATAGTACATGTTGTGAGGTAAGGACATGGAAATTGAAAATAAAATAGAATCAAGAATAATTTATTTATACAAAATTACAAATTTATTAGATGGAAAAATCTATATTGGACAAAGTGTAAATCCAAGTAAACGATGGAGAGATCATATTTATTATTCAAAAAGGAATAATAAATATAGACAATATATTCATCATGCCATGAATAAACATGGTATAGAAAATTTTAATTTTGAAGTAATAGCTGGATGTAGAACTCAAGAGGACGCTGATTATACAGAGGATCAGTTAATGATTCAATATAATTCTAAAAATTCTGAATTTGGATATAATTTAACTTCTGGAGCTTCTAATGGCGGTCATTCAGAAGAAACCAAACAAAAATTAAGAGAAGCTACATTAAAGCAAATAGCGGAAAAGGGACATCCTGCTTATGGAACAAAAAGAACTGAAGAAGTAGTTCAAAAAATGAAAAATAACTGGAAAGAAAATCATCCCCCTGTAAGTGAAGAAGTAAGAAAAAAAATGTCGGATTCTCATAAGGGCAAGAAGCTTCCAGAAGAGCAGGTTAGAAAAATTGCTGCAGCTAATAAAGGACGTAAATTATCTGAAGAGCATAAGCAAATACTTCTTGAATGTAATAAAAATAGAATTGTTTCTGAAGAAACAAGAAACAAAATGTCTGAAAGAAGAAAGCAAATTATTGCTGAAAGAAAAGCAAAGGGTGAAAAAGTAAAGAAGGAAATTATTTTTTTATATAAGATAACAAATATAATGGATAATAGAGTTTATATTGGGCAAAGCATGTATCCGTCTAAAAGATGGAATGCCATTAAAAATAGGTCTAAGAAAGTTTTAGCGGCTAGCTATTTGTACAATGATATGGATAAGTGTGGTAATGAAAATTTTACTTTTGAAGTTTTAGCTTGTACGAAGGGACAAGACAATGCAAATGTTAGTCAAAATGAGTTAATAGATCAATATAACTCATTAAATATTAATTTTGGTTATAATTTAAGAAAAATTGCTGATATGTAAATTATTACATATAATATTATGAATTTTAAAAATATCAAATTTGAAGAGTCAGAAGTAATGCAATCATTGGAAAAGATTGCTAAAGATAAGGGCTGGGTAAAAGAAGAAATAAAGAAAAAAGCTAGTGTAAAATTAGCAGCGACTAACGATTTTGATTTAAATATTGTTAATTTAATTTCGGTTTTAAATGATTCTGGAAAAGTTTCATTAGCAAAAGAACTTTCCAAAAATTATTTATTATATAAGCAAGCAAGTAATGAGAAGATTTATGATGTTAATTTAGAGTCTTTGGAAAAACTATTAAATGCTGCACATCCTAAAAGCGCTAAGATAGAGGGAGTTGAGAAAGGTGAGTTAGCGTTGGTAGAGGATCTTTATGAACAAAATAAAAAAATGCTTGAAATAGTAAATAATTTTAAGTTAAAAAAAAAAGCTAATTTAATAAAAGAGGCTGATTTATTTGATTTTAGTCCGGGGATAGGTTTTTTAGGCGGAAAAGAAAGAAGAGAAATAGCTGGGCAAGTAAGAGATGCACAAAATTCTCTTTTTAATGGTTTGAAAAAGATATATGAAAATTTTTCTGGCTTGCAAAATCTATACTCTAAAGGAGAGCTTGTTGCTGGATTATTTAATCAACATAAAAAAGAGCTTTATAATATATTGCACTCTAATATTACTTTTGAGCATATTGGAATTACTGAGTTTTTTTCTGCAACTGCTAGCAAACCGATGGTTGATTTAATTTTAAATCAACGTAATAAAATTGCTGGACTAGTTGATAATTTTAAAAATATTTTATCAAGAGCGCCTGGATTAGAAAAACAAGTAGAATCATTAAAACAGGTTTATCTAAGTAAGATGGCTTTGATTTTAAAATCAATTTCAACTGAAGTTGAAAAGACTCCAAAGAAAGAAGAAGATGCAAAAGTTGAGCCTTCAATAGCTAAGACAGAATGGATAAGTATACACAATCAATTGGTTAATTTATATAAACGTTATAAAGATGGTGTTTATTCTTATTATGTTCCGAAAGATGTGAATGATCCGGAGGCTATTAAAAATAAATTAACAAAAGAACAAATAGATCAAGCTAATGTATGGCTAAATAATTTAAAATCAGTATTGCAAAAAGTTGCTACGGATATAAATACAATTTCAGATATGATAAAATCTTCGCCAGAAAAATTTGATGATTTATCATTTAGTGGGCAAATATTAAAATTTAATACATTTGAAGGATTTAAAAATGCAATTAATAAATTGCATAATTATTTTCAAACAAAATTAACTTAATTGGACATAATATGAAAAAATATGAATTTAAATTTTTAAGAATTGCTCAACAAGCACCTGCGGCACCCGCCGATGGTGAAATTTTAATAGATGACGGAAAACCTACCGAATTAACTCCGCAAAGAGTTGATGAAGAGCCTGCTAAAAAAGTTGAACCAAAAGTTCAGCCAAGTGTTACAACAAAAAAACAAATTAAATCAAAGCCAAAATCAGAATCTAATAAAAAAATAGAAGAAATGCAAAAAGCAATTCTTCATTTTAGAGACGTTCTTGCTAATACTAATATCGGAGCTTCAGAAGTTGGAAGAAAAGGTAGAGGGCAATTTATTGAAGGTGTAGATAAATCTGGAATATCATTTTTAGGGGCGGCTGAAGGTGATTCATCAAACGCTGGAAAAACTTTTCCACAAGAAGAAGAGGTTCAAGGAATGCGTCCATTTGGACAATTTCTTCTATCAAATTATATAGATCAATCAAAGGTAAAAGGAGTAACATTTACCGATGTTGATATGCAAAAGCCTCAAAGAATGCAGGGGCAAATAGGCAGTCAGGATAATGTTGAATTTTCTGGAATTATAAATTCTTTAGGAAGAGTTGGAACTCCAAAACAAGATATTCCGGCTAGAGCAGAAACTCTTCAAGAAAAATCTTTAAGAGAGCAAATTCAAAGAATAGATGATAGGAAATTGCAATCTGCTCAAAGTTTAATGAAAACCCCAGCATTTCAAAGTGAATATAAAGACGAGTCCGATAAACAAAAATTATTACAGATAGCTTTAATTAGAGTAGATCCTCAATATAAACCTATAATTAATAGGCTAAAATCTCAGCTAGACGCTTTAAAAGCAAGATTAAATTCTGCACATGAAAAGAAATATACAAAGGTTGAGACAAAAGGGGAAAGAGAAGTTGATGGTATTTGGGATGTTAGAACTAATAATGCTTTAAAGAATATTGCTGCTGTAATGACAGGATTAATTACTTTTAGTAAGGATATGAATTTGGGATTAGCTTCATACAATGAAGCTCAATTGAACGCTTTTAAAAAGTGGATACCAGATGATCCTAAATTAATTGCCAATAAAGAAGATATAAAAGTGCGATTAGCAAGTCAATTTACTCTACATATAGAAGCTCAAGCACGATTTGTAGAAGAATTTGATAAATTAATAGTGAAAAATCCAAATGTTCAAAATTTATTAACTCAAAATGAATCATTTTTTAAACTAGAGGCTCCAAAATCAAAAGAAGAAATAGAAAGAGAAAAACAAAATGAATTAAAGAAAGTTCAAGATATGCAAAATGATCAAAGAAAGCAATCTTATGATAAGATGCCGGACTCTTATTCTAAAAGATATTATTCAAATCCTGAATTTTATTCAAAATATCAAGAAGGGGCAGGCATATCATTTAGTGATCCGCAAGCTGGAAGAATAAGCCTATCTTATCAAGATTTATCATCTGCCAAAGATTTCATAGAGGCATACAAAAGGCATTATTATAAAGGAATAAAAGAGGGTGAGCCTTCAAAGCAAGAAATAGAAAACTTTTTTAATAAAGTTTTACAAATGATGCACTATGGTCGTGGAGTATATGAAGATCAATCTCAAAAGGCACAATAGCAAGATCAATTAAAGAGACAACAAGAAGAAGCTGAAAAAGCAAAATGGACTTCTCCAAGAAGCATAGATAAAGGTTTTTTTAGAGATTATAGAAGAAAATAAGAATCTTTAATCATATATGTATGAGTTTTATAAAAGAAGATTTTAGCTTATATAATGATTTATTAAAAATCGGTCAAAGTGCTTCGCCATCAAATTTAACTGTAGATCCTGCTAAAAATGTACAAATTTTAGCTTCTCTATTAAATACATTACAAGAAAATTTGGCGACATATGCTCCACCAGAACCTACTGGAAATTTTTCTGGAAAAGAAGGTTCACAAATATTTCTTTTTGATTTAGAAAATGAAGATAGATTTTTAGACTTTTTATTTAGAAATAAAGTAACTTATGCTGGTTCAAGATTAGTTTATTCTCATGCTCCAGTTGGACAATCATTAGATTCTGCAACAAAGCAATATGGTTTAGATTTTGAGTTCTTAACAGAAGTTCCTCAAAATCAAAGAAATCAGTATGTAAAATATCCAAGACCAACTGATGCAGCAAAAGATAATTTTAAGTACTGGATACATAAAAAATATGTAATTGAATTTTTAAATACTTTGTTAAATAATGCAAATGAAAAAAATAATCAATTGCAAAAAGTAATGTTAAATAAAATTATAGGGAATTTAAATAAAAATTCTGGTGAGAATTTTAATCCAGAAGAAATTCCACCATCGGAAAGAACTGGAAAACCACAAGCATTGGATACATTTAATAAAAAAATTAATTTATCTAATCCAACTGAAACAGGTCCAGTACAATTATTAGATACTGATGTCAAGAGTCCATCATCTTTAAATGATTGGTTAAGAAAAAATCAAATAACATTATTGTCTCCTAACGGAGAATTATCTCCACTAGATCAAGAAAATATATGTTTGTTTCTATCTTATGTATATAGAAGAGCTAAGAATTTACAAAGTTTTGGAGAAGCTAATACTAAAAATTTAGCAAATTATTATGTAAAACAAATAGAATCAATCTCTAGCAATTACTCTTGTTCTTTAGATGCGAAGCCAGTAGGCAAGGGCGAAGAGAAACCTGAAGATAGGGAGAAGAAAGATAAAGATTCTGCTGGCAAAAGGGAGCGCAAGCCAGCCGAAGGCTATCAGGGCATGGATTTTTCTCAAATTGCAACCAATCTTCCTTTAAATGTACATAATATAGATTTTCATAAGATTCTTAAATTTTTCGAAATTTGTAGACAATACTTACCAACAGATAAATCTGGACCAATATTGCGCATTAATACTCAAGTAGCGCCATTAATGGATGAAGCTGTATCTATGGTCATTCCTCAATTAGGAATGGATTTAGACAGCTTTGTTTTTGATTTGAACGCTTCGCCAAACGATGTATTAAGAATGTTGGCTGTTCCAAATAAACAAGATGATAAATTTAGTCCAAGAAATTATATTCCATTTATAGAAACATTAGTTAGAATAGTAAATGCTGCTTCTAATGCAGTTATCTTATTGTTAAGAGATTTTGAAGAATACATGAAAGCAAATAAAGCTGTTCATTATGCAATAAGAAATCAAGTTGGGTGGAGTGCTGGCGGAAGTTCTGTTGCCGCTCTAAACAAAAGCGAATTAAGCAGATTACTAAATCAACATGGCAATATAGTAAAATTTCAAAGAGGGTAATATGTATTCTAGAGCCGATTTTTTATATGACCATATTGTTCTTGAAGAACTTAGCGGTTCTTTTATAAAGACCGCCCAATCTTCATCTTATGTTCCTTCTCTTGTAGAGAGAATAAAAGAATACTTGAAAGGTAAAATTGATTTATCAAATCCTCAAAAAAGTATAATAAATTTTCTTGCTCCCGGAGCAATATTTTTAGCACTAAATAGTATAGGGATGCCATGGATAGGAGCCTTAGTATCTATTCTAATGACAACATTTAAAGTTGATGTTAATTCTATAATAGAAAGTATATGTGACAAGATTAAGCCATATATTTTAGAGGGGGAAAAATTTACATCATCTCAAATAAAAAATATAGTTGATTCTACTATACCATTAAGTATTAATGAAGATTCAAATTTAACATCAGAATCTATTTTTTATTTAAAATCAACTTTTGAAAAATTTGCTAAGTCAGGATATGATCAAAATGCCATTGATAAATTTCTTGATTTTCTTAAAGGTAGCGGTGTACATAATGTACGCAATGCTGGAATTTTTATGAAATTATTAAGAACTGTTTTATCATGGCTCTTTGTAGTTGTTCTTGCTTCTGCTGGATTTATGGTTGCAGGCGACGCCATAGCAAATGTAATAAATAAAGGAACAAGATTTGCCCCAGAATCTTCAACAATTCAAAAGAAAGATGTTGATACAAAGAGTCTGCCAACTGTAGATAAAAACCAAGATTCAAAATTTAAACAAAATAAATTCTATAGAGAAGAAAATATGAAGGGCAAGATATGGTCAGTACCTATAGTTAATTTACCAAATAATATAGAAAATATGGTATTAGATTTTATTGAGGATGTATATCCCGATTTAGAACGTATTGAATCACAAGTAAGGCAAACTCCGTCATTCAAAGCGATTATCAAACAAATTACAAATTATAACATAAATACACCTGGATACAATTTAGTATTTGTTCCACCAAACTTTAAGTCAAAGAAAGAGATGGCAGATTTAATTATTAAAGACCTAGAATAATTCAAAATAAAACTATGAGAAATGAAATTTTTAACAATTTTGCAAAAATAGCAGAAGATCAAGGTCTCTTAAAAACAAGAGAAGATAAAATTGAAACAAAAGAATTATATAAATTAAAGCCAGAGACAGCAAAAGATATGGATTATGAAAATAATATTCTTGAAGTTGCTCATAAAGACTCTGTATTTATTGCTGATACTTATGACCCTATGCATTCTCTTGTTGAAAACGAGAACGAAAGAAAAAAAATTATTACAAATATTGTAATGAAAAATCCTTCTGGAACACATTCAAATAAAAAATATGCTGAAACTCAATTAATGCTTTCTCTAATGAAGATAGCAAATATTTCTCCAGAATATGAAAAAGTTGCTAAGACATGTGTTTCACAGTTAAAAAAAGCTGCTAGCCCATTACTATTAATAGGAGCAGCTACTAGTATATTAGCTCTAGTTTATGCGCAACAACATCTTCCAAAAATCTCTCAAGGTTTATTAAAAGATTATTCAAGTCTTGTTTCCGAAATAGATGATGTCTTAGGATCTTCTTCTCCATATTTATTTGGCAAAGAATATTCAAGTTTAGTTAAACAGCTTTTAAATAATTTAAAATCAAAAGCTTCTGAATTAGTTAGCATTTATAAAGAAGTTGATGGATTTATTTCAGAAATGTATAAACCTAAAACTGGTCAAGAATTATTAACATTGGCAAATAGCCCTGAAGCAGCGAACGCAAATTCCGCTTTTGAAAAATTTCAAGAATTAAAAAATAAATATATTGCAGAATTTAATAGTTTAATAGAAGATTTTAAAGATGAATCTTTCAAACTAAGAAATATTTCTCAAAAAGGAAAAGTAACAGAATTGGCGGAATCTATTCCTGGATGGCAATTTCTTTCCGGCGGAAAAGGTTTAATAAAAGATGATTTGGATGATATTGTAGAGTCATTACAAACATTTAAAAAATCTTTAGACTCTGTTTCCGCTTTATTTGATAAAGCTAAAAATTTGAAATTGTCCGCTCAACAAAAATTAACAGAAGAAAAGACTCCAAAAGAAGAGAAAGAAATTATTACAGAAAAATTAGATAAAGAAAAATCCGTGAGCCCTGTAGAGCATAAACAAATTAAAAAACAAAAGAAAGCTCCAAAAGATCTCAGCTCAGAGGAACTATTAAAACAAATAAAATTTAAAGAACCATCATTAGACTTCTGATAAGTTGTACGATATTATATAATAGGGGAAATCCTCCTGACGGACGATTTCCTAATAATAACATAAACAAATTTGCTGTCAAGCGCTCCCCGCGCAATTTTTTTAAAAAAATATTTAAAAAATATGCATATGATTATATCAATTTAGTTAAATAGGTGAAAGTTTATTTTTATAGGAAAATATAATGGCTTTAAAAGTTTTTCAAAATCAAATGCCTTGGGGTACTCTAGATGGTGTTGACTCAGAATTAACCTCTCTAAAGGGTGGCGAAGTAGTAACACTAACTTCATTAGCAGTACCAGGAACAGACAAATACGCAGTTGATGCTGATGGGTATTTATTACCATCTTCAGTTGTAAAACGTCCCGCAGTAACAAAAACACTAACTTCCGGTAAAAGACCACTATTTCTATGCGATGAAGGCATAGCTGGTTATGGTACTTTATTTGGTTCATTAGTTGGCGGAGTTGTTGGACAAGATACAGCCGGAACAGTAATTGGACCACATACAACATCAGGTTCAGGTAAAGTAACACTATGGGATAAAGTTGGATTTTACGGTGTTACTCTAGATGCAGTAGACACAACAGCTAGCACTGGATTAGTTGCAGATAATGCTACACTAGACAGTGGTTCAGCTTTATATGCAACTGCTGCTGGCTTACTAACTCCAAATGCTGCTGCAGCTTTCGAAGCAGTAGTTGTAGCTAGATTTATCAGCTTTGAATCCAGCCAATCATTTGTAACCTCAAATATAAATATGGTTCAAGCTCTAAATAGTCCAAGCGGAGCTTCTGCTCTACCAAAATCACTAGAATTTGCTTTAATTCATTGGAATCCAGAAGTTTAATTAATTTAGTGACAAGGCAATAATTAAGTAAATTAAAAAGGGAGGTACATACCTCCCTTTTTGTATTTAATTATGTTTAATGTTGCCCATATATTTAATTTTAAGAAAATTGCTTCACAGTTACTTAAAGTAGCAGAAGAAAATTATTTAGATAAAATTATTTTAATATTAAAAAATCTTTTTGAACAAGTTTCAATAAATGAATTTATTAAAGATTTTAAAGAACAAATTGTTCCAGAATTTTATAAAGATATATTAAATAAATTGTCAGTAGATAATAAAACTAAATTAATAGATTTAATTTCTGCTGAATTAGATTTAGAATTTTTATCAAACATAGATGTTTTAAAAATAATAATCTCAAGCTCATTATTTAATAATATTAAGCATACTATCCTAGATATTAATCCAAACATTAATGATGCTTTTGTAAAGAAAATGTATGAAAATAATTTTTTCATTGGCAGGGCTTTTCAAAATCAAAATGTTATAGAATTTATGCCAAAAATTAATAGTTTGTTAAAAACATTAAATATAGAGATAGAAGGTAATTATGATTTTAAATTTAATGCGGTCTCATTACAGCAAATTTTAAATAAGATAGCAAAAAAAATATTAAAAAAAGATCCTATAAAAGAAATAAAAAGTATTTTAGAAAATGAAAAATTTCATTTGGAATATTATTCTAAATTAATGAATAATTTTTTAAAAGAAATTAATAAATACACAGAGCATAAATTTTTAGAAAATAATTATAATTATGATTCTGTAGTTGTAGCCAGAACAGAATTGGAAGAATTTAAATCAAAATTCTATACAATAATAAAATCTTTAGATGATGAGGATACAGCGACATATTTATTAGAAAATTTATATTTCTTAGAAAGAGAGCTTGATGGAGTTGAAGAAGCGTTAACGATGGTTGCTTATATTTAATTACGAATATTTTATAATAAAACATTATCATTTGTTAATTTTTATTTTTTTTAAAAAAAAAAAGGATTTATTTCACTCTCGAAATAAAAAAAATAATAAAAAAAAAAAAAATAAAAAGTATGGAATAATATTTTATGTTTTTGATGTACTCATAAAAATGAGTGCGCAACAATATTGTCAATATACTTGGCAACTAACCTAAAATAGGATATCCATAATGAATATGTTTAATAATCGTGGAGAGCTTAACGCTTCAAGCTTTAAAGATGCTCTACAAAATTTAGTCAAATATGCTTCAATTTTACAAGATAACGAGCCATCAAATTTTGCATTAGCTGGTCAACCATCTATGTCAGATGAGAAAAGAGATGAGCTAGTTGCTCGTGCTCTAATGACTCAAGATGGAAAAATAGCTCTTGCACAAGCAATGGCTAATCCCATTCGCAGAAACTTAGATTACCATGGAATTGCGCGCAGAGCCCTTAACTAACAACAGGGGCTCTATAATACTTGGCTATATGCTGGAAACTCTAATATTTTAATCAACTTTAATGTCATATAAACTTAATATTAAATTAGTTTGAAAAAATAATTAAAGTAAAATAGATTAAACAATAGACAATCAGCAGGAAAGATGAATAAAAATTCAAATCCTCAACGACTACACGCCAAGCATTCAATAGAATGAAGATATAGTCTGACCTGCATAGAGATATGCAGTTAACATATGTGTTGTAGATCCGTTAATTGTAGCGGCATAATTTTGTAAAAAATTATGTAAATTTAACTATATGCTTGAAACTCTATAAAATTTTGAGTATTTAATGAAAAATGGCTGAGGCATTGCGCCCAATCGAAAAATAATTAAATAAATATCTCAAAACTACGTAGAAAATAAGCAGGAAAAATCTAAAAAAAAATGAATCCAACCAAAGAACAAATAGAAAAATTATATTCTGAAGAAAAATTAACCTTAGATCAAATAGCTAATAAGTTTAATATATCAAAAACTACAATGTCCAGATTATTAAAAAAATATAATATGGCTAAAATTTGTGGAAAAAGAGTTAATCAACCTACAAAAGAAGAATTAATTGATCTTTATCAAAATAAAAAAATAACAATGCAAGAAATAGGTGAAAAATTTAAAATTAATAGAATTACTATTTCTAGATTGTTAAAAAAATATAAAATAGAGATTTCTTTCATACCTAAAAAAGAAGAGCTTGAAGATCTTTATTTTAAAATGAATAAAAATATAAGTGATATTAGCAAAATTTATTTTGTAGATAGAAATACAGTATCCAAATGGTTTAATAAATATAATATACCAACTGATTTATACACAAAATCAAAAAAACCTTCAAAAGAAGATTTACAGAAATTATATTTTATAGACAACTTGACAACTAAACAAATAGGTCATCTTTATAACTCTTCAAGGCAAACAGTAGATAGATGGTTTAAAGAATATAATTTAGCAACAAATAGTAATCAAAAAAAGTTTTCACATTTAAGAGCGGTCCCTCTAACAAAAAATCAAAAAGAATTTATCGTTGGTTCAATGTTAGGCGATGGTCATATAGATCATAAAAGTAAAAAATCTAACAGATTGGTTTTTTGTCACTCAGAAAAACAATTAGATTATTTATTGTGGAAAAAGAATATAATGAAAGAATATGTTAATACTGTTACTAGATATGAGCAAAAAGAAAGAAATTCTATTTGTTGGAAATGGTCATCAATATATTTAAATGATTTAAAGCAATTTCATACAATGTTTTATGATAATAATAAAAAAATTATTAAAGATGAAATAATAAATTATTTAACACCATTTGCAATGGCTGTATGGTTTATGGATGACGGTTGGATTAATCATGGAATCAATATGCGTATATCTTCTGAAAGTTTTACTAAAGAAGAAAATGAAAAATTAGTAAATATGATAAAAATAAATTTTGATATAAATGCCAAAGTGCTTGAATATACTAAAAATAATAAAAAATATTATTATATATCATTCAATAAAAGAAACTCAATTTTATTATCAAAGCTAATTAATGAATATGTTATAGATTCTATGAAATATAAATTAGTAAAAGATTGTTCCTCAACGACTACATGTTAAACATCCTAAAAAATAGGATGATGATATAGTCTGATCTTTCTAGAGATAGAAAGAGGTAAACAGAAATGATTTACCATCTTATAAATATAAGATTAACAAATATGTACCACAAGGCGCATTAGCCACTTACGAAAGAGATATTGATGTCTCTGCCGCTATCGTTTCTTCAAACGGTACTGGTACAGAATCAAGAGTTTTTGGTGACAGAATCACCGTTCCAGAATTTGAGCTATACTCAAATCCAACCGTTAGAATTGCTGAAGTTAAAAGACGCAGATTTAACGTAATTGAACGTGCTGTACAAAAGGCTCGTCAAGAATTAATGGCTCTAGAAGACGCATCAGTATTTTCAGCTTTTGATGCTGCTTCAGTTGTAGAAAATAGCCTACAAGATGTTACCGATACAGGTCTCCTAAAGAGAGATTTGGTTGAAATTAAAGTTCAAGTAGATCGCTGGGACTTAGTAACCTCCAAGTACTTCATGAATATCAATGAATTCTCAGATATTCTAAAATGGGGCGCTGGTGGTGGTCAAGGAACTGGTGGTGGTGATTTTGACCCCGTTAACTAAGTAGCGGCATAAATAATATATTTATGAAAAAATTTGGCTATATGCTGGAAGTTCTCGAAAAATAGATTATACTAAATAATAAATAAATTAATCATAGCGATAATTTGAAAAATAAATTTAGTAAAAATTAATCTATAGAGATAATCAGCAGGAAAAATCAATGAAGAAAATAGATATTCCAAAAGAAAAATTAATAGAATTGTATCAAATACAGAAATTAAATATGAAGCAAATTGCAAAAATTTATAATGTTGATAGAACAACTATCTCAAATAAATTAAAGCACTTTGAAATAGAAATTAATCATAATATAAGAAAAAATGAATATAAAAATTTAATTTCGTTAAATGATAATCAAAAAAGTTTAATTGTAGGAACTTTATTGGGAGATGGAAGTTTAATAAAAAATAAAAATAGAAAATTTCCTTACCTTAAAGTTTCTCACTGCGAAAAGCAAAAAGATTATCTTATTTGGAAAAAAGATATACTTGGCGAATTAGTTAATAGTGTATCTTGTTACAATGATAAAAGAGGCAATTCTATTATGCATTCGTTTAACAGTTTATCATCAAAAGAATTTATAGATACTTATAATTTGTTTTATGATAATAATAAAAAAGTTATAAGAGAAGATCTTATAAATCATTTAAATGAATTTGGAATAGCTGTTTGGTTTATGGATGATGGCAGCTCACAAAAATCAAGCTCTAGATTTTCTACCGAAGGATTTTCGGTAGAAGAAAATAAAATTTTACAAAAAATTTTAAAAAATAAATTTGATATAGAAACAAAAATATCTTATTACTCTAGAAATGATAAAAAGTATAATTACTTGCTGCTAAATAAAAACAATACAATCAAATTAAATAATATAATAAAACCATTTGTTATTGATTGTATGAAATATAAACTACTAGATTGTTCCTCAACGACTACATGCTAAAGTTGAAAAAATGATTAATATTTTCAATGTGATATAGTCTGAACTACATAGAAATATGTAGAATTGGTAAAATCCAATCAGGTTGGACCGCCTGTAACAAAATTGTACAATGAGAGAAGTTCTACAAACAGGTCTATATGGATCTATCTTTGCTGCAGATATAATGGTTTCAAAGATTGTTCCTCCTGGAACTGTATACGGTGTTGCAGATCGAGAATTCGTAGGTGTAATGCCAGTAAGGCAAGACGTTGAGGTATTGCCCGCCGATGAACCCCGTCGCTTAAGCCTAGGCTGGGTAATTTCAGAAATAATTGGTCTAGCAATCGTCAACCCAAGAGGCGTTGCCGCTGGTAAAAAATCAGCAGTAGTTGGAGCTTAATAGCTTAAAATAAGCCTAAAAATTAGGTAACCTAAAGGTTGGAGAAAAAATCTCCAACCTTTTTTGTTTTTGGTTACTTTGCATTACTAGCCAAGGTTACTCTGCATGGCAAATTATTTTAAGTTACTCCGCAGGCTTGACGTCATTTTTTTTGCATTTAGGTTAGTCTGTGCGAGGTAACCGATGAATAAATTATCAGACGAGCAGATTAAAGAAATTATAAAATTATATAAATCAGGGGAAACTCCAAAAGAAATAGGTGAAGCGTTTAATATTTATAGTAACAGTGTAACAAGATTATTAAAAAGAAATGGCGTCGAAAGAACCCAATTAATTAGGTTAACGGAAGAGCAAGAGAAATATATTTTAGAAAAATATAATTCAGGAATATCATCTGAAGATATTGCTAAAGAAATGAATATAGTTGGTTCAACTGTAACAAGAGCTATAAAAAGACAGGGTGGAAAAATTCGTCCAGCGACTGAAAATAAAAGAAAATATAAAATAAATATGGATTATTTTGAAAAAATAGATACAGAAGAAAAAGCTTATTTTTTAGGTTTTCTATATTCAGATGGTCATATACACTCAAATGATAACACAGTAACAATTACATTAAAAGATAATGATGTTGAAATTTTAAAGAAATTTTCCAATATAATATATGGTTTTGAAAAATTATATGAGCAAAAAAGAAAGCTAAAAGATGGTACAGAAGCCAGATATATTTCCTTATCTTTTCAGGGCGAAAAAATACATTCAGATTTAATTAAATTAGGATGTACTCCAGTAAAATCACATACAATAACTTTTCCAACATTTTTGGCTGATAATTTGTATAGACACTTTATAAGAGGCGTGTTAGATGGAGATGGGTGTATCTATACCCCAAGCAAACCTGGATTAAATCCTTGTGTAGATATTACCTCCAATGAATTTTTCCTAAAAGGTTTATCAGAACATGTAAAAAATACAATAAATGTTATTTGCGGAATTTATGGAAGAAAAGATAAAAAATCCAAAGGTTTGCAAATAACTGGAAAATTTAAAATAAAAAAGTTTTTAGATTATATATACAAAGATTCTACAATTTATTTACAAAGAAAATTTGATAAGTATCAAGAATTTTTGAAAAAAGCGCATGAATTGGATATTAATAATTATGGTACAACTTATATTTCAGAGATGAATGGAATTCAATTAACAAACAAAAATATAAAAAATCCAAGTCTAAATTTAGATTTAAATAATGTGACGGAATATTTATTTAATTTTTATAGAACAAATGGATTTCCATACCCAAAATATAGTGACGATGATTTGATTAAAGATTTTTATTTATTGAAAAAATTAGATATTAATACTATTAAAAATGACAAAATTTTTAGCCCTGTAAATTATTCGGGATTAAATATATTTAGACATTTTTCAGAACAATTTTTTGAAGTTAAATCAGGATATGATAATAAACCTTCTATGGTGGAAGGATTTAATGATGATAAAATTTTATTGAATACTATAAGAAATAGAATCGCCGGGGATCATACCATCTGTGGGAATATGATAAGACAAGGATTGGCAAATAGTTTTAATGTATTTAAAGCTAGTACATTTAATCCTGGAATAGCCAAAGCAATTTATCAAATGTACGCAAAAGATGGAGATATAATTTATGATTATTCTATGGGATTTGGTCAAAGAATGTTAGCTGCTCTAGCATTACCATTTAGTGTTAAATACATTGGTGTAGATCCTATGGAAAGAACAATCGCAAACAATTGTGAAATGTTTAATCATATGAAAGAAATATGTCCTAATATAAAAAATGAAGTTGATATGGTTTTATGTGGATCTGAAGAATATTTTCCTGAAGAGCTAAAGGGAAAAGTTAATTTGGCATTTTCTAGCCCTCCGTACTATAAATTAGAAATTTATGAAGAAAACTTATCGCAAGCAAATTCTGATAGTTATTGCAATTTTATTAATATTTGGTGGAAAAAAACATGTGAAAATATAAATAATTTATTAACTGATGATGGAATATTTCTTTTAAACATGGCAGAAGAGGTAGATGGATTTTTTATTTTAGAAGATATGTGTGAAATTATTAAACGTAATAATTTTAAAGAAATTGATAGATATTTTATAAAATTAAATAAAAACAATTCTTTTCATGGAGGAAAAGAAAAATTAGAGCCAATTATTGTATTTAAAAGAATATAAATATGGAAATATTTAAAATTGCTTCTAAAATTAATAAAAAAATAAAAAAGAAATGGAAAGTTGATAAATCAAAAATTAGTGGCAAAGGTATTTTTTTAAAGGATAATGTGAAAAAAGATGAAGAAATAGGTTTAGGATTTATAAAGATAAAAAATACTGGAAATCTTGATAAAGATTATAAAAGAGAAATATTAGGAAAATATTTAAATCATTCAAAGAAGCCCAATACAAAACTTAAAATAATAAATAATGAATTTTATATAGTATCGATAAAAAATATAGATAGTGGTGAAGAATTATTTATTGATTATGACAAATTTCCATGGGAAGGAAAAAAAGAAGAAGATTTTTAATTTTGTGATTTAAATAGAATATAGATATGTCATTGGTAAATCATTTATATTTAAAAATAGCTGGAATGCATAAATTTCCAAAAATTATGGCAAATGAAATATTGGATTTAATTTTAAAAGAGATAGATAAATTAAAAAAAGAAGATAATCCATATTTAGAATATAGTATGTATCATGATATACCAATAAATTTGTCTGATCTTCCTGACAATTATCCAATAAAGCAAATGGAAAGTTATGCAAAAAAATATTTAAATGGGATATTAGGGGTAGTAATAAAAATTACCCAATTTGAGCAAAAATTTTTAGGACTATATTTACAAGAAACAAATGAACTAAAGATAAATTTAGTTGTAGATAAAGATTTAAATTTTGATAAAGATGATTTGATTATTACGATAGAACATGAGTTAATTCATTTTACACAAGATTTAATAAGATTATCAACCAAATTTTTAAATGAAGGTAAAACTAAAATTTACGACAATTTAGTTAATCAATTTAATAATTTATTGGAAAGAGAAGGCAAATTAGAAACAATTGATGAAGAAGAATATAATATATTGCTTGATAAATTTATAAAAAGTAAAGGAATGGGAAGCATTTTAAATATTGGCGGTAGACCAAAAGAATTTAAAGGCAAAGAACAAGAGGCTGCCATTTCTAATTTGCAAAAAGATTTAAAAAAGAGAATAGAACAATTATCAAAAGAGCATCAGGGCGATAAAAGTGAGTATAAGAAAAGAAAAATTAGATTAGAGGAAGATTTTGATTTTTATAAATATAATTTAATTGAAGAAGAGTTTTTTACATTATTGCATGGAATAATCAAAGAATTTGAAGTTTTAGGTCAATTTAATATGCCGTTCTTTAAAAGTTTTATTAGCGGATTTGAGGGCTCTTATGATGCTAAAACATTTTTCCAAACATTGAAAAAATATTATCCGAATTTATGGAAAAGAGCAATAAAAGAAACATTAAGAGTATTTCAGGATAAATTGGTATAATAATTTATCATATTATGAATTTATTTTCTATAGCTAATAAAATAAGCAAAAAACAAAAATATTTTTATCATATTAAATCAAAAGAATTTGAAGGAGATTTAATTTATCCTTTATCCACTTTAAAAAATAAAAATTTAAAAAAATATAAAGAATCTATAAAAAAATACAATGATAGAAAAGATCAGTTAACAACAAAAATAGAAATGTTAAATTGTGAATGGCAAGATTGCATTAATTTGTCAACTTTAGATCCATGCAAAATATTTGAATTAGCATTTTTATTAAAATTAAAAAATTGGGAACATGATATTGGAAGAGAGGTATTAAAATTTCCTATTTCCGTATTAAAAGGAAAAGATTTTTGTTTATATGATGACGAAAAAGATTTTAAAAAACCAGAAGCTTATTCTAAATTAACTATTAATTCATATAAAGAATTAGATTCAATTCCAATAGAAACTACAAAATATTTTGCAGATATGAAAGAAAAAAATGAAGATCCTTTGATATTTAGCTATGTTCCGCATATTTTATTAAAAGGCGAATTAAATATTAAAAATGCTGAAGTTGTAAAATATGAGCCAAATAAGTTATATTATTAATTATGTGTGAATGGAAAAATACTGACCCAAGACATGATATTTGGAAACGTGCATATATTATAATATTAATGCCATCTTTAAATGGACATTATGAAGCGGTTATGGCATATGTTGATTCAAAAGAAACTTATACAATATTTTTAAGGTCTAATTCTAGAGATTTAGAAACAATAGATGAGTGGGAAAATGATTGGAAGTGGATAATGTCTCCTAATCAATAAATTTTTTTTATTTTTGTGTATGTTACATTATTTATATGAAGAAATATTATTTTGTTGTGCAGTAAAAAGTTAATGTAGCTGATTCTCCCTCTAAAGGTCTATCATGGGAGGTTTTGACTCTAACTTCTAGACCTTCTAAATCAGATAATGGTCTAATTGTTGAATATTTAAATGGTATAGCTTGTGTATTAAACTTCATTCCTCTTGAATTTTGTCTAAAATCTTTAATTGGCAAAGTTTTATGTGCTTCTGAAGCACCAATACAAGTTACAACAGGATAAGTTCCAACAGCTTCTTGTGTTAAATTGCTAAATCTTTTATATTTTTTTGTTTTTAATGGTATTTTATATTTGCTAGGATAGACTCCGCTTTGATATTTTGATACAATAAATGTAAATGATGAGTTATCGCCCAAATAATCTGATTCAAGCTCAAGCTCAGTATCTGATATTACAGAAAGTACTTTTGTATATTTGTCTAGATCATCAATAATATTTTTTACATAATCTCCTACAGCTACTTCTGTAAGAAATGATGTTCCTACGCCAACAACAACATTATTTGCCACTGTAACTGCGCCACTCAATAGTTTGTACATATATTGCGGAGCAAAATTATCAACATAGCCATATATACTATACTCAATTCCATCTGTCATTACAACGTCGTGTGTAAAATCACTTTCAGCGCCTTCTATATCTAAAAATTTGCCAGGTAAAGGTCTTAGTATAAATGTAGATGTTGTAGCATGAGAATATGAACATTTAACAACATCAGAGCCAGTTAACGGTGTAAAAAATTTTATATATCCATCTTCAAAATAGACTGAATAGTCTCCGCCAGACTCTTCAAACGGCTCTCTCATTGTTTTTAATACATCATTAACTGTTACAACTACTCTATAGCCATGAGGATCTGATGGATTAAATAGATGCTGCTCTTCTACAATTTCTTCATCATTTTGTAATCTTCCACTTACCGTATCTATCCAGTTTTGATTGACGCTTGTATAAACAAGATTGTCTGATGTAGATAATACTTCGTCTACTATTCTCTGACTATCATTGAACCATGTGCATGGGTCACAAAAATTATGAGTTGTATAAATTATTTCATCTCCAACTCTTGGCTCGGACACGGATACTAATCTTCCATCAACATCTCTCTTTAAAGACAATTCATTGTGACATAATGCCAAAGCGTCTGCTTCGCTAATGCAGAGATGATATTCTGATTGATGGGCATAAAAATAATCCAGATCATATCCATCAGATAATATACTTTTATATATATTCGGATTAACAGCACAAAACAAATTAATTGTAAAGCTTTGATTTGTGCCATCATCATATACATTATTAAAATAAAATACTTTCGATGATTTTGATATTTCTTTAAAAGTTTCTAGTGAACATTGTAATTGCATTTTTATCTCCATTATTCAAAATATCCTTCAAAAGAAATATAAAAATTTGAAGTTTGAGAAGCTGAGCTATTGTTTACTAACAATCTCATAATTACTTGCACAAATTCTCCTTGATTTACAACTATCGGAGTATTAAAAGATGTTGAACATTCATTAGCTATTGTTCCTATAGCCGCAGAAGTTGGAACAGATTGTAAACCCAAAGGAATTCTTCTTGGCGCCTTTGCTGTTCCAGATTCTGCTGTAGCCAATGAAACAGCAGTATGACCATATGCTAAAGCTAAAGCCCATGTAGTAGGACCACCAGCGCCGTTAGCTGCTCCTGCAACACCTGCTGAAACTTTTACTCCAGTAATGTATAACGTTTTACCAAATAAAGTAGACGTACCAGTTGGTACTTGATAAGAAGAAATTATATAGTCTGTGGTAACAGCTAAGCCGTTTACGTTTGCTATAAAAATACCACCAAGACCGCTACCTAAAGCAGCGGTAGTATTTGTTGGAGCAGTGGCGCTAGGATTGGCAGAATTTGCCCATTGTGCTGTTTGCCCAGGCGTTGAGCCTGTTTGAACAATAGAAGAATGAAATCCTGCACCAGACATTTGATGGGCATAATTTTTTGATGTATGCCAATCACCTAAAGATACATTTACTCCGCCAATTTTCATAGATTGGACTGCAGAAGTTGCAGCAGCATTATAATTTCTAAATAATATTGGTAAATTATTTGAAGATGTTGCTGAATATCCACCAGTAGGCAATGCAATAGTTGCAACTAATATATCATCTATCCAAAATCTAGCATTATCGCTTCCTAAAGAAATTATACAATTTTTTGTTGTATTGATACCAATAAGAGTATCAAAATTTAATGAATCGCTTTGTATTTCAACGCCATTTGCATTCATTATTGCTCTAAATTCTCCAGAAGAGTTAATTCTAAAAAAAGCTCCATCAGTTGGAGTGGCAACACCAGAGGCGATACCAAAACCCCATTCACATACATTATTACTTATGGGAGTTTGTGTAAATTGTACCATGCATTCTAGATATGTTTGAGATGTTCTAAATACTGGAAAACCTCTCCATGTTCCAACTCTTGCAACATGGTTTACTATAGTTGATGCATTGCTATTAAGCACTAAAAAACCGCCAGAAATAGCGATTGTCATACCAGAGATTGCAGAGTACCATGAATTTGTATTTAATGCTGTTCCTGGGAATCTTTCATCAAATAAAAATGTATCTAATCCAGTTCTTGTTTTAAAGTCGCTGCTTACTTCTGGTGCTCTTTTCAATGAAGATCCAGTAACAGATCCACTATCAATTTCCGATAGTATTGTTGCATAGCCGGCTATTGATCTATTAGATGTTAATGCGACTTTTAATTCATTACTTGTATTTACTTCAGCTACATTGCCGCTTGTATGCCCTTCTATTCTAAGTCCTGCCATAAATTATCTCCATTTATATTTATTATTCAAAATAGCCATCAAATCCAATATAAAAATTTAATGTTTGATCAACTTGAGTATTCACTGCTATAAATCTAATAAATATTACAATATAGCTTCCTTGAGAAATAACTAATGGCGATTCAAAATTTTTATATATGGAATTAGTTGCAACTGCGCCTATTGGTGCGTTGGCAGGTATTGATTGTGTGCCTAATGGTATTTTTCTTCCTGCTTTTTGTGCCGGACTATCTCCTGCTGATAATGCAAGCGTTGTTGAATTGTGAGATGCTGTTACTACCCAAGTTGTACTACCGCCAGCACCATTTGCTGCTCCAGCATTTACGGTCGATATATTTAAACCAGTAATATATAATGTTCTTCCAGGCAAGCTAGATGTGCCAACAGGTACTTGATAAGGAGAGATTATATAATCAGTGCCTGCCGCCAAACCGCTAACATTTGCAATAAAAATACCGCCCAATCCAGATCCCAAAGCAGCACTAGAATTAGTAGGAGCGGCAGCGGTAGGATTAGCAGAATTAGCCCATTGAGCGGTTTGTCTTGAAATAGTCCCTGGTTGTATTGTAGAACTATGACGCAGCATTCCGCTAGATTGATGTTTCCAATCTTTCTCAAAATTCATATTGCCAGTAGAAACATTAACCGATGATATTTTTATAGATTGAGGTGTGGTTAAAACACCTATATTATATGTTCTAAATAATATTGGCAATGCATATGTCGAAGTAAAGAAAGCGGCAGATCTTGGCAATATAATTTCAGAGGCAAGTGCGTCATTTATCCAAAATTTACATGATTTTTTATTTATAGCAATAATAAAATTAGTTAATTGACCAACGCCTACATGTTTTTTAAAATCAATAATATTGCCTTGTATTTCGCTGCCATCATATATAAAAAATGGTCTCAAATCTCCTGAAGCACTTATTCTAAATAAAATTCCATCAGTCGGGGCAGTGACTCCAGCAGCAATGCCAAAACCCCACTCACATACATTACCAGATAGGGGAAAACTTGTAAATAATAAATTTGTTTCAAGATATATATTAGATGACGAATTGATTGGAAAATGTTGATAGCTGTTAAATCTAGCGCTCGAGTTATTGGCAATGTTACTATTAGCATTTAATGTTAAAAATCCATTACCCGCAGTTATAGCCATAGCTGTTGATAGACCATACCAAAAATGTGTGTTATATGAAGTGCCACTAAATATTTCATTTGCCAATATAGTTTCTTTATCTACGTGTAGTTTTCTATCGGTTGAACTTTTTATTTTAGATCTTGATATTCTTAATATGCTTCCATCATCTTGCTCAGATAACATAGAAATATTGCCAGCCAAATTTTTATCATTTTGAAGAGCAATGCCTAATTCATTATCCGAATTTACATTTAAAATATTTGAAGTCCCTTGTATATAAATATTTGACATATATTATTTCCTTTATTCAAAATATCCATCAAAGCCAATATAAAAATTTAATGCCTCTGAAGCAGAGCTATTATTTGTTATGAATCTAATAATAATTTGAACAAATTCTCTTTGCTGGGCTAATACTGGTGATTGAAAAGTTATATTTATATCTGACGACGCTTTATCGCCAATAGCTGCGTTGGCTGCCAAAGATTGTACGCCAATTGGAATTCTTCTTGGCGCTTTTGAAGCTGATGGTCCACTTTCAGAAGTAAGTAAAGAAACCATAGTATGGCTATAAGCTAATGCCAATGCCCAAGTAGTTGGACCGGCACCGTTTGCTGCTCCAGTATTTACTGCCGAAACATTTACTCCAGTAATGTACAAACTTTTTCCTGGAAAAATGGCTGATCCGGCAGGCACTTGATAAGAAGAGATTATATAGTCTGTAGTAACGGCTAAACCGTTAATATTTGCAATAAATATACCACCTAAACCTGAACCTAGAGCGGCAGTTGTGTTAGTAGGAGCCGCGGCGGTAGGATTAGCACTGTTTGTCCAAACTGTATTTTGAGCATAACTAGCCGAACCAGTTTGAGCCATTGAGCAATGTCTACCAGCACCAACCATTTGATGCGAATATTGTTTAGATGTATTCCAATCGCCAAGAGAAACGTTAGTGTAACTTACACGCATTCTTTGTGCAGCAGAAGTTGCAGCAGTATTATAATTTCTAAATAATATTGGTAAATTATTTGAGGATGTCAAAGCACTTCCGGCTGCAGAAAGATTTATCGTTGTAACCAACATGTCGCTTATCCAAAAATAAGCGGAAGTGCCACCAAGAGATATTGTAAATTTTTTTGTCGTATTTGTTCCAACTAAAGTACTAAAATTTAATGAATCGCTTTGTAGCTCTGTTCCATTTGCATTAACAACCGCTCTAAATTCACCAGCGGAATTTAATCTAAAAAAAGCTCCATCAGTTGGAGTGGTAGTTCCAGTAGCAATACCAAAACCCCATTCACAAATGTTATTTGTGACTGGAGTTTGCGAAAATTGTATTAACATTTCTATATGTGTTTGTGAAGCGCCATATAATGGAAAATGTCTATAACTTGATACTCTTGCTACTGCTCCAGAGGCAGTAGAATTTCCGGCATTTAGATTTAAAAAATTATCCGCTACAGTAACTGTCATTGTAGTTACAGGAGAGGTCCATAAGGCTGAATTTAAAGCAGTTCCTGGGAATGATTCATCAAAAAGAAAAGTATCAACTCCAACTCTTAATCTGTAATCTTCAGATGCTTCTGGTTGTAATCGTAATGGTGTACCAGTTATATAACCATCATCTATTTCTGATAAAATTGTTGCATATCCGGCAGTTTCTATATCCGATTGCAATGCAACTTTTAATTCATTATTTGTAGTTACTTCGGCAACATTGCCACTTATATTACCTTCTATTCTAAGACCTGCCATAAATTATCTCCATTCCCAACGCACTTTAAATGTTCCTGTTAATCTTAATGTAGTATATAAATAAATTGTAAAACTTGTATTAGGAACAATAGTTCCAGCAGTTATTACAGAATTTAATGCAACAATACGATGCTCTTCTTCATTATGCGTTGCCGTAGTATCATCTTGTATCCATACTTTAATATTAGATGTAGCCAAAATTCCAGTTTGTGAACTAACAACAACACTTGAATTAGTTGATCCTGGTATAGTACCAAAATCTAATGTAGCTGTACCTTCGTTAACATTTGTTGCAACACTTCCCCAAGAAGGATTGGCACTAGGACCACCAGTTAGTAATGCTTGACCATTTGTTCCTGGACTTAATTGAACCCAATTAGATCCATTAAAATATATTATTGATCCTTGCACTTCGCCAGAAATTGTTAAATCTGATACTGTAGGTGAAGCCGCTGTCCCACTTAAATCTCCAGATAATTGAATTATACCTTTTGCTAAATTTGTTGCATCTGGTAAATTTGTTGCTGGCAATGTTCCGGTAACATAATTTACTCCTCCGGCTAAATCGAGTGGACCATATGACAATGCCGATGCTCCAGAAACTTGTAAAAGATTTCCGGTTGTTAAAGCTCCGCCTACAGGAACAGATGATCCATTAATTTTTGTTACTGAAACCGATGTAGCTGTTCCAGCAATATCCCCTGATAATTGGATTATGCCTTTTGCAAGTGTTGTTGCATCTGGCAAATTGCTAGAAGGAAGCGTTCCGGTAATATAATTAGTACCTCCAGCTAAATTAAGTGGACCGTATGATAATGTCGATGTTCCAGAAACCTGTAAAATGTTTCCAGTTGTTAATCCTGCTCCACTTGGGACAGTCGCTCCTCTCAGTTTAGCAACAAGTGGATTAGGATATGTTCCAGTTAAATCTCCGCCTGCTGGTCCTGAAGGTGATCCACCGCCACCTCCTCCGCCACCAGTGCTACCTATAAATCCAGACATTATCTAGTGCTCCACGCATCTACTCTTACTGTTAATGGACCTACCGATCCAGATCTTAATCTAAACCAAATTTTTGATACAACTCTGTTATCAAAAATTAACCCTTTGCTTGGTAAAGCGGCATCTAATTCTCCATGAACAGTATTACCATTAAAAGAATATTCAACCGCATCAGCATTTTCTTCAATTAAAAATAATATTCCTTGTGTTGGAAATGTGATAATAACATCACAATTTGTGTTAAAAGTTGCATTGTTTACTTCTACTTTTGTAAAGAAATTAAAATCTTTACCATTTATTATTGGACCGTATGTTGACATGTTTCTCTAGAATATTCATTATAATGAATATTTATTATGAGAAGAGCATTAGTCTTAAGTGGCGGTGGCTGTAAATCAGCGTTTCAAGTTGGCGCATTATATTATTTATTAAAGCAATTAAATAAAAAATATGATATATATTGCGGTGTCTCTGCCGGTGCATTAAATGCATCATTTTTAGGAATGTATCCGTCACATAATTCTAAAGAAGGTATTGAAGATTTATGTAAATTATGGCTAAATATACAGCAAAAAGATATAATAAAAAGACATTTCCCTTTTGGTAGATTGCATGGATTATGGAAAGATAGTTTTTATGATTCATCGCCATTAAAACATACAATAGAAAAAAATATTGATTTAAAAAAATTAAAATTTTCAAACATAGATGTTTGCATAGGAAGTGTATCATTAAATTCTGGAGAATATTATGTATGTAATAAATTTAATAATAATTTTATTAAACATTTATTAGCATCATGTTCAATACCAGGAATTTTTAGTCCAATTGAGATAGATAATAATTTGTGGATAGATGGAGGTTTAAGATCAATTACTCCATTACAAGCAGCCATAGATTATGGGGCAGATGAAATAGATGTAATATTAACATCGCCAGAAAAAAATATTGCTAAAGTTAAAAAAAATGCAATACAGATATTAATAAGAAGCGTAGATATAATACTGGACTCAATCATTGAAAATGATTTAAGAAAAGCCTATATTTATAATGAGTTAGTTAAAGATGGGTATGCTTGTAATAAAAAAATTTTAAAAATAAATGTTATAAGACCAAAAAATATTTTAATTAATGATTCATTGAAATTTAATTCATCGGACATATCTAATATGATAGATTTAGGATTTAAAGAGGCAATGGAGTATGAAAAAGTTAATAAAAGCCTACTGTGAATTAAATTGTGGCGAAACAAATAAAAACGCTTTACATTTTCATCATATAATACCACAAAATCAAGTTGAGTGTACAAATGATCCAAATAACATTACTGTAATATGCGCTTCTTGTCATGAAAAAGTCCATTCAAATAATATAATAATAATTGGAGTTTTGCCTTCGACAAAATTACCAAATAAAAGAACATTGATTTATGAAATCGATGGAATAAAAAATATTGATATAGAAATACCGAAAGTTTTTAAAAAAAATTCATATGAATTAGGTAATAAATGAAAGTATTAAAAGAACAAGAAACTAGAAGAAAATTAATAGAGTACTGTAGATTGTTGGGCTGTGAACAAGAATTATTAGCTATATTAAAAAAATATGATTCTCTACAAAAAAATTGTAGAGATGAAAAAGAAAGAAAGGATATAGCTAAGTTAGGAATATTTGAAATTTTTTCTCTTCTAGGAAAAGGGAAGGAACTTCGTATAGATGGGGAGTTAGTTTATAAAGAAGATTAAAATATATAAGGATAAATAAAGGAAAAATGAAGAATAAAGGTAAAGTTATTTTTTTTGATGCAAAGAAAGGTTATGGTTTCATTGAGTGGTTTTTAGATAATAAAAAACAAAAAGATATGTTTTGCCACTACAGTGACATTCAAGTAGATGGATTTAAAACATTAAAAAAAGATCAAAAAGTTGAATTTGAAGTGGGGCAAAATGTTAATGGTGATCCAAAAGCCGTTAAAATTGTTGCTACTTCTTAAACATTTCTACAATTTGAATTATCAAAGATAATAATCCAGAACTAAGAAGAACTTTTAATATAAAAAGATCTTCTTTTATTTTTTTTACATCATCTGAGACAATTTTGATTTTGTCATCATGCGATTTTATAAAATAATCAAATTTAGATGAAGTATTTTCAATGTTTTTGTCTAAATTGTTTATTTTTTCTTCATTTTCTTCTAATCCAGAGATAATGTCTTCATATTGACCGGATACTTCAGTTTGTAATTGTATTGCTTTATTATTTACTTCAAGTATTTTCTCCCAATCTTTTTTTTCCATTTTGCTCCACATTTTTTGAGGTAGTTTTTATTTTCCTTTTTCTTGATTTTATTTTATTTATAATTAAATCGCACTTCTCATTCAAAACTTCATAACTGTCTAAACTATCCTCTATTTTTAGTTCTGGGTTTAACATTACTCTCCTTCGTCCATGATTAATTCTTGTATAAATTTTTCATCAGATTTTTTCTTGTCTAAGTCTTCATCGTCTATTTTTATTTCAATTGTTTCCTGATCTATAATTGACTTACTTCTACTAGGAATATAATTTTTTTCAGTGCTGGTATTGACCCGATTATCTATGTTATTATTTTTATATCTTATAAATAATTTTCCTTTTTTACTACAAATACTCCCCTTCTCTATAGATTCTATTATTTTGTATCTATCAAGTTTTAAATTTTTACACAATAAGTTTATAGACTTCATAGATCTTACTATTATTCCCAAATCACTAATTTGATGATCTTGTTTAGTTATATTTACTATCCATAATTCTTTCATATATATTTTTTTAAATATTAGTATGACAAAAGTTCGCGGCGAATATTTAAGTGTTACTGACACAGTAAATTTAACTATACAATTAACAGATGAGCTTGGGCAACCAATTAATGCTGACTCATTTCCTACAATATCTTTAATAAGTCCAACTGGATTAGTAATACTTCAGCCAACTAGTCAAGGGGTAACTCAATTAGATGTTGGTAAATATGAATATTCATTTACCATACCAATTAATGGTCCATATGGAGTTTTTACTGATTTATGGGTAGCATATGTTAATGGTCAAAGAATAGAACAAACTTTAAATTTTATAGTTGCTCATACACAATTTGCCGCTATGAATATTGATGGGTATGAAAAATTAGGAGATGATACAGGTTTTAATTATTCTCAAGATGCCATTAAAAATATTAATAAATTAATTAAAATGTTGAGAGCAAGGTTGAATAGTGCTGGCAAAGCAAAAGCAAAAAATGACAAAGGCGAAGTTATTTATATAGATTGTGATATTTTTTCTGTTGATATGTTAGTAACTTTTCTTGCTACCGCTCTTAGTGATTTTAATCAAACGCCATACTTTACATTTTTTCAATTTGATGACGCCGCATTTGTTGCTCAATTTGGTGAAATATTAGTTGAAGGGGCAACATTGTATGCTTTATCAAGCATGGCGCTACTTGAACGCGGAAGAGAATATCAATTAACTGATAATTCTTTATCTTTTAATCCTCCAACAGTTTCAGAATTATTAAATACACAATACAATACATTATTGACTCATTATTGGGAAAAACTTAAATATATTAAAAATAGTTTAAGACCGGCTCCAATAGCTGCTGGAGTATTTAGTATGAGTAACTACGCAAGCCCTGCTATTAGAAGATTAAGGCTATTGAAAGAACGTAGTTTTTTTTGATGGATGCCACTATATATTTAGATAGAAAATGTTATAAAATAAAATATTTATTAAATACTTAAGTATATTTTTATGAAGGATAAATATTCATTAGAAGAAGTAAAAAAAATTCCAAAAATAGAATTAAAAAAAATAATAGATAAAGGCAGAGAATATATAAAAAAATCAAAAGTTGTTAAAGATGCTTTTGATGAATATAAAGCAAATTTAGATGAAATTGACCATATTCCTATTATTTTTACCAATTTAGATGTTTCGGCTAAAACAGATCACGGAATAATTCTATTGAATTATGAATTATTATGTGATGGTAATTTTGAAAAAGATTATTCATATTTAGCTCATGAAATGGTGCATTATTTACAACAAACATGTAGAGAAAATGGTACAGAATCTTTTGATGGGCACTATTTAGATAATCCTGATGAGCAAGAAGGGTTTAAGGCTCAAATTCAATATATAGATGATGAGTATGGAGAATCTGAAGCAGACAAGTATTTAGAGCATTTAATGAATTATCATGAAGTAGATGGAAATCATAAAGAAAAATTAGAAGATAAATTAAGAGAATAATTTTAAATTTTTTTATGCCATATTATTTAATAAAAACAAAATTTGGGTTAGATTATGTTGGATCAGAAGGAGATGGAACCAATATAAAACTAAAATGGTATGAAGCTTTTCCAACTACCCAAACAAATTCAATAGCGTACAATATATATTATTCAACAACAGAAGATGGAGTTTTTTTCGAGCCCCCAAAATATGTAAGTGTTGATAATATATTTCAAAAAACATTTTTAGATTTTGTTCCCGGTCAATTATATTATTTTGCAATAAGACCAATAGAATATAATTCATTAATTTATGACTATAATCTATTAGTTGATGCTGGAAATGGTTTAAAAGCGTATCAGCAAACATTTTTAAAAAACAATATTACTGCGGATGATTTAGTAATTCCTGTAGATGATGTTACTGGATTTCCATCATTTGGAACATTAAAGATAGGCTATGAATTAATAGAATATTCTAGTGTTGATACTTTAACAAATACTTTTAATGTTTCATTGAGAGGCGCCAGAAATACTATTGCTAAAATGCATAATACAGATGGCTATGATGGAAGTTTAAAGTTAGATCCAACCGTTATGTATTATTTAGCTGATGATGATTCTAAATTTGACAAAGTTATGATTTGTCAATCTAGATTTGAATATCCAAAATTTTCTTTCACACAAGCAGATGGTTATAAACAGGTAACAAAAGATTTATTATACACAGATTTATCCATTAGTGATGAACAAAATATAGATTTTCCATCATATAGTTATGTTGGGTGGCACAGAACAGACCCAAGTAAATTAATAGCCGGCGAATGTATTGGTTCTTATATTGGAGGATATCAATTTTGCGCTGACGGATATGCAAATGTTGGCACAATGATAAGAAATATTTCTATGCAAGATGCCAATAATCAAAGACAAGAAATGCTTCTTGAACAAACAGGAGAACCAGTTGTATTATTAAGAAAACAAACGACTGGAATAGTATGTACATGTTATCAACCAAGTAGCGAATATCATGATGATAGATGCCCATATTGTTTTGGAGAAGGTACAATCATAAGGACTTCTGAAGGCTTTGAAGAAATTCAAAATATAAAAATTGGAGATAAAGTTTTATCTGCTAATGGAGAGTTTAATAAGGTAGTAGGAATTTCAAAGCAACCATATAGTGGAAAATTAAGATCTATAAAAACATCATCATCTGTAAATCCTATAATAGTTACTCCAAATCATGAATTTGTTGCATTAAGAGGATCTCATAAAATGGTTCATAAATGTGGACCAAATACATCATGTAAAGCGTTTATATCAAGAGGAGATGGGCTAAGAGATCCAGATATTACACAATTAAAGAATGGAAAATATTATTTAAGATCTAACATAAAAAATCATAAGAGAAAGTCATTAGGAACTTTTAATTGTTTTGAAGATGCAATTACTAAATATGAAGAATATAACTTTGATCACTTTAAACCTGGACATGAATTAAAATGGGAATACGCTAAAGATTTAAATAAGAATGACTGGATTGTCTCTAAATGGAATACATATGAGAATGATATTAAGGTAATTGAAATACCAAAAGAATTTCAAAAAAATACTAAATTGGGGGAAGGTAGAATAGGCGATACAGTATTTGAAGTTAATGAAGAATTTTTATGGATTTGTGGACTATATATTGCTGAGGGAAGCAGTGGTAAAAGATCAATACAATTTGCTTTACATAAAGATGAAATTGAATATCAAAATAGAGTAATTAATTATTTTAAATCAAAAAATTTTAATCCAAAATTAAGAACCGTTAAAAATTCAAAAGGAGTGGTTGTAGAAGTAAACAGCACCTCGCTATCAAAATGGTTTCCAGCATTACTAGGAAAATTATGCTACAACAAAAAAATACCGAATGAATTTACAACACTTCCAAAAAATAAAATAAGAGCAATTATAGATGGTATTTTTTGTGGTGATGGTTGTAAAAGAGATAATATCATTGCCCAAACATCTAAATATCTAGCCATTCAATTAGTTGAATTATTACATAAAATTGGCAAGATGCCAATGGTTTCTATTGAGAACAAAAATAAATTAACAAAAAGTGGTAACAAGTTAAATACAGTATATCATGTTAGTTATGAACCTGATACCTATTTAAGAGATAATAGAGTTTCCAAAAATAAAGGTAAATGGAAATTTAATGAGCATATGTTAACTATGATTTCAAATATTGATGAAATTGACTATGATGGATACGTCTATAATTTAGAAATTGAAAATGATCATAGTTATGTCGTAGAAAATATTTTAGTGCATAATTGTTTTGGTACCAAATTTGTTCTAGGATATGACCAATATTTTAATCCTAGAAGATCTGATGGTAGAATATTGGTAAGATTTAGTCCTGGAGAAGATGATGTTAAGGTATATGAAGCTGGATTAGAATCAGAATTTAATACAGAATGTTGGACATTAACTGTTCCTACTATCAAGGATAGGGACGTAATTGTAAGATATGATTTAGCAGATAATGAAGAATATAGATATGAAGTTCTTTCTGTTACAAGACAGCGTACATTTTTAAGGCAGGAAGGTGGGCAAAAATTTAGAGTACAAAGAATAAGAAAAACTGATCCAGTTTATCAGATACGAGTATTTAAAAATACTTCAAAAATTCCAGAAACAATTTCTACAAGTTTTTCTTTTTCAAATGGAATTCCATTACATAAACATGATTTTGTTATAAATGAAGGAGCTATTAGTAATATGAGTCAATTAACAAGTATTAGTCAAGGTCACAATCATTTAATAACATACAATTCTGCTACTGGAAAACTAGAAGTATCTGAAGTTCTTGGTCATAAACACGAAATTATTATATAAGGTAAAATGCAAAATTTTTTTGGATCAGGAAGATTAGCTGTAAATACAAATGATTTTAAAAATCATACAAATGGAAGTACTCTTAAGCATGAGTCATCAACTATAACCATTTCTCCAACAGTTATTTTAGATGGTTATGAAGCTGATAATGTTAAAGCCGCTTTAGTTAGACTTGGTGAAATAACAAATAATTTATCTAATGAAGCAACGACTACTGTATTAGGATTAATTCAGATGACGGGAGATTTAGATAATGTTGGTAGTTCTCCGAAAGTTAAAAGAGTAACTGGTAACTCTGGTTCTATATTAGAATCTGATGCTAGAACAGTTAGTTTTACTCATACAACTTCTGGAACAAATGTTATTGGTTTTAAATCTTCAAGCACTTCTCCATCAGATCTTGAAATTAGATCGCAAACATCTTCTGTAAATTTATTTTCAAGTGCAAATGGTGGCGCTTTAGCATTAAAAACTGGAGCAAGAAATACATTATCAGGCTCCTCAAGAAATGGTTCTTATGCAGTATATTTAGGATCAACTGACGTAGTGCTATCAGCCAATAATTTAGCCTCTTCTGTAAATGTATTAGGATTATTTAAAAATGTTACAACAACAGAAGTACCATCACCAATAAATAACGCCGTTTATGTAGCAGACGCCAGTGCAGATCAGTCAAGTTCACCTGTTGATGGTTCCGTTTTATATTCAAGAAGTGGTAAGCTAAAAGTAAAATATGCAAATGGTGATAATTTTATTTTAGGAGATCATCCAGATGAATGGATATCTGGAGAGGCTTCATATAGAAAAGTTTATAATAGAGTGGCAAATGTTGGAACATCAAGTATGGGTCCAGTTGAAGTATTTGCAATAGCGGCGACAGCAGAGCCATGGATGGCATTTGTAGAATCTACAATTATTGGCGCTGGCGTTGGTGGTATGGCTACATACAAAATATATGGAGCTTATTATTTTGATGGTGGTGGCGGCGGAATAACTCAAATAGATCCAATAAATATAGTTGAACAAAGAAATCTTGGCACTACTGCTGTAGACTGGAATCCTCCAAGCTTTAATCCATCTGGTACAGGATTAACAACATTAACTCTATATTCTGGTGATCATACTTCTGGAAGCGTAATAGATTGGGTTGCTTATACTACATGCGTAGTATATTCTGCGTTGTAATAAAATTATATTAAAAATAGAGAAAAAAATGGATATGTCATTAGCAATACTTTTTAGTTGGCAATTTGTGCTACTTTGTTTAGGAATTTCTGCAGTAGTATATATAATTAGATTAGTTGTAGAGTATCTTTTACAAACTTTTCATAAAAAAGAATCTAAATTGTGGGTTGCAGTAATTTTACCTGCATTACCTATATTTGTAGGATTATTTTTTGGATTAAAAATAAACTCATATCCTTATCCTGAAGGAGTAAGTACATTAGGAGCCCATTCAATATTTGGATTGGTTGCCGGACTTTTATCGGGATTAGTATATAAAATAGTTAAAGAATTAATTTCTTCAAAAAGTCAAAATATGGGGCAATTAACTGAAGATTTAAAAAATTCAATAGTAAAAGAATAAGTTGTTTGGAGAATAATGAGTAACTATCCTACATCAATAGATGATGATTCGACATTGCCATCTGTATATGACAATATAACGGAGATTGGTGCCGAAGCGATTAATGCATTAAAAGACGCAGTTATAAATATTGAAGAAGAGCTTGGGACCAGTTTATCTGGTTCGGTATCATCATTGTCTTCAAGATTAAATCAATCTTTGGAGCCAGATGGAACAATAAAAACTTCGGCAATACTATCTTTAGGATTAGTTACTCTTCCAATAACTAATTCTCAAATTTCCGATACTGCACAAATAAGTGAATATAAATTAAGTTTAGACTATCCTACTTCAGATTTATATAATTTAATCCAAAATGCACAAATAGCTGCAGATAATTCACAAAATTGGATAAATTTAAATGGAACAAAGATCTCTTCACATATATCTGGTTCATCATTTAATCATAATTTAGCAGATATTAGAGTTTCAGCAAGTACATTAGATTATTTAAAGAATAAATATAATGTAAATAGAAATAATACCAATGCGTATACATTAATCAATGATGTAAATAATGAATTAGTTACTCATCAAAAATTAGACGGATTAACTGCTTCTACATCTGTAATAGAAACAGTTGGTGGATCAAATTATCCTGATAATTATTCGCATATTGCATCGTCAATATATATAAATTCATCAGGATTTGTTAGTATTCCACAAATAGTACAAGATTTGCAATCCTTGGTTGAATTTATAGACAATACTTCATTGTTATTGTATGGTAGTAGAATACAGAATTTTTATTCTAATGGAGTGTCTAGAGCTTCTAGATCATCTCGATTAACTTCAGATAATGAAGGACAAGAACTCGTACCATTTACTACAGTTAAAACTTATTTGAGAAATGATGGTACCTCATCTTCACCAATAGATGACATTGATGCTGGTGATGATATTATTCAATTTACTCCGGCGCAAACAGTATTAGATACAAATGTTTTTGATGCTCAATTTTCATTAGTAAATGTCGGTGACATTGTTATTGTCAATTACGGAACAGTAGAATCGTCTTTTATAATAAAAGAAAAGAAATATAAACAATCTGGTGGAATTAAACAATTTGTAGTTAGAATAAATGGTACAAACTTAATGTATTCTACTACTGCAACAGCAAAAATAGTAAAAAAATCATATCATACAAATAAACAGCATGTATTGGCTTTGGGACAAGCAATTAATGATTTTTCTGATATGCCATCATTAACATGTGTACATCCAAGAAGCGCTTCGGTATTAGGTATTGGATTTAATCCTAATTTAATTGATTCAAGTCATTATAATTTGTATCTACAAATTTATCCAACTGGAGATCCTACAGAAAGTAGCTTTATTCTACCAGCAATTGATATAACTGGAAATTTTGGTACTACACCTGGCAAATATACATTAAAATCAATAATTGAGAGTACAAATAAAGCTTTTAGAAGCGTTGCAAAAAACTATAGATTTGTTGCATATGAATATAATGGTGAATTTGGTATTGCACTATCTGATCCTTACAATAACACAAGCTTTTCTATAATTAGTGGAATAGTTGATGTTAATGGAGCATATGATCAAACAGCTACACAATCAGCTTATCCAAAAAATGTAATAGATCTTTTTGATTATACAGATCCATTAGCTCAAAATCAAAAAGCAAAAGATGCATTAGGTTTTGGACCATCGGCAGCAAATGTTGCAAGTCCTCCATACTTGAATACATTTGATAGTGCAGAACAGGCAATTATACCAACAAAAATATATTGTCCATTAAAAAGAAATTTTTATTATGTCAATGGTTCAGAAAAGGAAACATTTGAACATGAAAAAAATCAATTAATAGATTCTTATGGAGATGGATATTGGAATGCACTTGTTGTAAATAAAATTACATTCCCAGATCCAAATGGAAGAGTAGAAACAACATATAGAGTATTATTAGATTTAACATCAACGTCATTGAAAATTGGTAAAACTCTTGTTATACAAGCACCAAACGATGATGGATATTTTATAGACTCAGGAAGATTTATAATATCTTACATTTCATCAAGTAGTTGTAATTGTGATGGATATTCTGCTTATACAGATATTACCGTATATGATGCTGTTCATGGTCAAGAAACTTCTCCACAAACAACATTAAATATAGGCACAACAGTAAAACTATATTTTAATTTTGATACGATCTCATTTAACAGTCAAACAGCAACTGATTATACTTCTTTATATGTATACAAAAGATATTTTGAAGTATATGTAAATCAGGATGGTAAAACTTTCTCTCATGAAAGAGCCAGAATGTTAATAAATGGTTTAGATGGTTCTGTTAATGGTCAAACATTATATGGCTCTACATCATTAGCTAATTTTGATTTAGTCTATGTATCGCCAAAATTGACAGGATATAAATATGGCACTTTAAATAAGATAAATCTTAGAATTTTAAGCTATGATTCTACTAGTGGCATCATAACTGGACATTTATCAAATTTTGATGGAACATCATATAACTCAATTGGACCTGTAACCACAGGATTTATTGGACAAGTATTAAGATTTTATGATGAATCAAATATTGATTACGTAGAATTAATTCTAGATATCGATTCTGGTGTAACATCATTTTCAAATCAAAGAATAGATATACAATTATTTAAATCGCTAGAAGACGATCAAGAAGTCTTTTTATTAGGATCATGTCAATTAAATGATTCTACAAAAGAAATAAATAATTTAAATGATTTAAGAGAATTTGGAAATGTTAGTGAGCAGAATTTTACTAAAAGTGCAATTGATTTTGTAGGATTAGGAGAAAGATACTTACATTCTAATGGAATTGTTTCTGGATTTGATTTATCATCAAATACTCCAAATCCAGCTAATAATCAAATTTATTTAGCTGGCGGTATAGCATCAGTTAATGGTAAATTTATATTAATGAACCCAGATACTGTTGAAATACCACTATTAAGAGAACTTGATGTACCTAATAGCTTATTATACAGAATTTTATGGGCTGTATGTATAAACGATAAAAATGAATATATTACAATACCAATAACCGACATTGAATCTTCTGGCGTATTTACTCCAGGATCAAGAAAAGTTACAGCTTATGATGTTGTAAATCTTACTCAATATTCAATTGAATCAACTACATTTGCGAAATTGGTAAATAGAAAAGATTTATTACCATTGTATTTAGTTAACTGTGCAATAACTGGTAGCTCATCCCCATTTACTGCAACATTAACATTATCCGATGTTAGAAAATACGCTTACAGTACAGATAGTAGCCTAATAAAATATTCTTCAGATAAAGAATTTGGTAATTTTAGAGTTGTTGGCGCTGCATTAAATTGGGCAAAATATAATTCATCAAATGTAACTTATATATCTCTAAAAGGAGCTAATGAGTTAGTTGACTTTGATTTAGATTTAAATACAGGAAAAACATTAGTTATAGACGGAGAAAATAATTGTACATTAACTTTTATTGATAACAAAATTAATGTAAGTAATGTAACTTTTAAAAATCTTACAATAACCATGTTATCTAGTACAATTAATCCAATAGTTCTTGGACAAAATTGTAGACTAGAAAATGTAACAATAAATGGCACATATACATCAGCAATATCTTCTGATGGTTATTTTATGAGTTTAAATACTGGCACAACATTAGATACAGTATCATTAAATCTAAGTTATTCTAGCAGTAGATTGTCAACAAATAAAGCGATAATGATTGTTGGAAATTCAGTAAAAATAGATAAATTAACGGCGGTTGATTCTTTTACGGCTAGCTTGGATGCAAATCCATATTTAATATATGCTGATAGTAAATCTAGTATAGATATCACAAACTCTAGTTTATTGGGTGCAAATAGAAGTTTAATATATTTAAATAATTGTAGCAAAGTTAATATTGATAATGTATCATTTTCAAGTCTATTGACTGGAACATTAATAACTGGATATAATACAGCATTAATTTCTAACTATCAGGTTGGTGGTACTTTATATATAAGATCAACGACAAGTATTAATGATATTAAAGTAACAAACTGCTCATTTTCTTCATCAATTGAGCATAGATTAAATTTTATAACTAATGTAGTTGATCAAAACTTATCAGATATAAGATTGAGAGATTTTGAAATTAGCCAATGTCATTTTACTGACAATTTTTCATCAGTATTTCAGCACGCTTCTATTGGTGTAGTTTTTGATACAGCAGCAACAACTTCAACTAATACAGTTTATTTAGAAAATTATAAAATATTAAATAATACATGTAATAGAGACCAACAATTTATAATTTCTGCAAAGAAACATTCAGATAATAAGATGTATTTAAGATTATGTCCAATTGGAATGACTATCGCAGGAAATATTTGTGGATTTATTGGATATTTCTTATCTGAATCTAAAAAAACTGAAATACCGTATACAGCAAATACAAATAATAGACATAGTTCTAATTTAGTTATTAAAAATAACAATTGTCATATGATGGGTAATACTGATGGTTATGGAGCAGTATTTAATATCTCCAAATTAGTAACCGGAACTACAACAAATATGACGACAAGACCAACTGCTTCAACTTTAATTGAGGGGAATGTTGTAAGTTATATCCATGCCGGTATATCTCACAATACCGCTTCATCATTAAAAATAATTAATAATGATATGCCAGCCTGTGACCAAAGTGTTATGACACTTAATGGATATCCTGTAGATGAAACTATATCGTACTCAATATTTGTTGACGCATTAAAACATACTTCTTCTGGAACTGATCCTAAGTCAGACGAGAACTCTGCATGTATAATAGACGGGAATACAATTTATAAGGGCTATTGGTATACTGCTGGAGGAAGTATAACTACTTACACGCCTTTTGGATATATTTACAGCAAATCATCTTGTACAATTACAAATAATATTTGTAAAGATACTGGAGGTATTCCTGATTTTGGAGTTAGAGTTGCTGCAGGAGATTGTGTAATAACAAATAATAGAGTAAGCAATGATACAACTGGTGGAGAATATTTTGGATTTTCGAATACAGAGTCAACGCCATGGGACGGTTCATTATCAAAAGGTATAGTATCAAATAATTTTATGGATAACTATAGCTTATCTGGTGGTAAGGATAATTTTGTAAAAGATAATTTTCCAAATACATGGGTTGTTGAAAAAAATATAAATCAAGTTGGGTATGAATTTATATCATTAACTGATGGTAGTGTTCAATATTTAAATGATGGTTATAGTAGTCAAGATAATGTTTCAATTGCTGCCGCAAATACTGGCTTAGTTGCAAAAATGAACGATGATGCTTCGACAACAATTCCTACAGCATTTGGAATGTCATTAAAAACTGTATTATATGGCGGAATTGCTCAAAGAAATTATTCGTGGTCATTTAATTTGAATAATAGGTTGCCAACAAATGTAAAAATTATGTCAGTTAAGTTAAATATGAATAAAAGTTCTACTGTTGTAGAAACAACTCCTGCCGCTTCATTTAGATTGGCTATCGGTAGAATGAATAGTACATTTAGTACACAAGAAGATTTAATAGATATGTCAGGTACATTATTAAGTACAACGGCTGATGCTTCAGTTGAAACATCGTCTCTATTGTTTGATGCAATAGGATCTAGTGCATTTAATGCAGCTTCTTCAGTAGCCAATATTCCATTAAATGTAGATCTATCATCATTAACTGAGTTACTTGTTACACGAGATAGAAGCCCAATAATTGTTTCATTTAGGGCATACTTCTATCCATCTGGAATTTTATTTCTTTTGTTTGTGTCACCTATATTAATTAAGTATAGATGGTAATATGGCTACTAATAATTTTAACAAAAGTAATTTAGAATATGTATACAATATAATACAGCATAGTATGATTGTTTTTCCAAAAGAAATTGTACTAGCTGTATTGAAAGATTTTTTTAGTCATGACCAATACTATAAATATAATAATGATGAGTGGGGATTTGCAAAAACTCCTGATCATACAGATCTACCATTAGGTGCTGGAATAAATGATAATTTAACGACAAGAATATTTATAGGTGAAAATTATAGACAAGATATTATTTATTACCCATCAATATTAATAAAGTCTAATGGCTCAAAATATGTTCCAATTTCAATAAATAGAAATCAAGGAACTATACAGTATAAAAAAATACTATATGATGACGGATATGGTAACTTAACAGAGATTTCTAGACCAGAATACTTTGTTACCGCTGGAGCCTGGGAAGGATCTTTAACAATAGATGTAAAAACTAGATCATTAAGATCATGTGACGATATTTGTCAATTAGTGGCAATGGCATTAACAGAAATATACTTTGATCAGTTAGTTGAATCTGGTTTAATTATAAAACCATTAAATATAGGCGGTGTTAGTACTACAGAAGATAGAAATGATAAATTATTTACGCAATCAATTACATTGGATATTAGAAATGAGTATAGAAGGGAAATACCAATTGAAACATTAATAGAATCTGTATTATTTTCAATTGAGTTTGATGATCTATCCCAAAAATATCCATCACCTGCAATAAATTTAAATATTGATACATCTGTAACATTATCTAATATATTTTAAAAATAAAAACTAAAATATATAGATAGTAAAAATAGGATAGTCTGTGTAATGATTATGGTAGTTATTTGTATATTCATCATATAATACCACAATTTAATTTGCCATATATCTATGAAAAATAAAAATTTCAGAATATTTTAGGCATTAAGTAATTAAGACCTCTAGAAGCAAAATAAGATATTATTGACGGTATTGCTAGAGTTAGATTAAAAACAAGTAATTAAATAAAATTAATAATAGATAAATATGAGGATTATATAATATGGCAAATATCCCTGGACTAACAACTGCAAATCCTGGCGTATATTCAGATGTAATAACCCAATCTAGAGGGGTTTCTCTTCCTGGTGGAGTAAGGATTGCTGCAATTATAGGTGAAGGCAGCACTGATGAGATTTTAATCGCTACGGCACAAGGTAAAGGTAAAGATGGATTAAATTCATCTTATACATCAACAACTGGATCTGATGGAAGACATTTTAAGACTCAACTATTTCCCTTGGTATCAAATAGAACTTCTTTATTTAAGAATGGAGTTACATTAGTTGGTTATGAGGGAACTATTGATTCAAACGCTTTCAGTACAAAATATGATTATAGATTAGATCCAACAACTGGAAAAATAGAATTACAAAGAGCTTACATAGTTGATCAAGGAGGATCTACATATAAACCATTATCAACAAACGTAGGTCAAGGAAGCATAAATTCATTAACATTATTAGATGTTAATGCCCCAAACGAAACATGGACAATTCGTTGTGTTTCTGTACAAAGAAATAATACAAATAGTCCAATTGATCAAACTGCAAAATTCATAGCTTTTGGTTCCGTTTCTGGAGCAAAATTAGATGCAAATGGTAATCCTGTAATATGGACAGCAAATAACAATGTTGTGAATAACGGAGTTTTGAGCTTCTCTATCCAAGAAACTCAAGTAGCAAGCGTTTCAATTTCTCCATTCAGAGAAGGAGACGGCTTTACCATTAAAGTAAATAGTGGAGTTTTAAGTGTAGATGATTCATTAACAATAAATTATATACCAGAATCATATATAAATGATCCTGTAACATTACAAGGATTAGGTCCAGTAGTAAATAGACATGGAATACCAAGTTTAGATAATAATTTATCTTTGGGTTGTCAATTAGCTTTCGGCGCTGGTGCTCCAGCAGTTGTTACAGTTCAAGCTGCTCCTCCAATTCCAAGAAGAACATCTTATGATTTAATTGATGCAATAAATTCATTATCAACAAATGATGAAGAATTTATTTTTCCTTTACCATTAGGTGTAACTCCTAATGCTGATTCAGATATACATTTCTTTGTTACAAATAATACTACACAAGTAGAACAACAAATACTTCCAAATAAATTAACTTTTTATACTATAGATGGAACTGGACCAACATTAACAGATTTTATTAATGATACAGTACCTGCACCTGGCGGCTATTCATATTTTTACTCTGTAATACAAAGAATAGCAACAGTATCAACAGGTGATGACGGATATTTAGCAAGAGATCCATCATTTACAACAAAAGGTATCTTTAGCTCTTCTGAAACTTTTGATTCTACATTTGTAGGAAAAACATTAAGAGTTATTGATGCAACAAATGTAGCAAACAATGGAGAATTTACAGTAACGGCAGTATCTGATGGAGCTTTATACGTAACTGCTTCCTCATTTAGTGCATTTACAAATGAATCACCAGTAACGTTTGCTGTAATAGATCCAAGTACAGATTTACCAGTTAGCGGAGGTTCTGATACAGATGGTGTATTAGTTTCAATAATAGCAACTGATACCGCAACATTTACAAGCGCTGCCGTTGATTTTAGCTTAATTTCTGGTCTTTTAAATAAAAGATTAAGAATTACTGGCTCATCAAGCAATAATGGTGTTTATGACATCATAGCATATGATTCAGGTACAGATACACTAACAATCAAAAAAGCTTTTGTCTCAGAATCTGGCTTAAGATATGAAGTTTTAGATTCGACCGACGTAAGCAATTATATAGTTGTAAATAGAAGCGTTGTTCCAAATGGTTATGCATTGAGAGTTACAATTGTAGACGAAAAAGATGCTCCTTTCTATGATGCTGGTTGGATAGCTGCTTTGGAATCATTAGAGACAGTTGAATGTGATATTTTAGTTCCATTACCTAAACAAACAATATCTACAATATTTCAAAATGCTTTAGTTCATTGCAAAACAATGAGTAACATAAGAAATAAAAAAGAAAGAGTATTATACATAGGCGCAATAAGAGGATTGACTCCAGATAATTTAACTGGTGCCGAAGATGCCGCTGTAGAGGATATTGGAATTTTGGAAGGTATACAGGGCGATAGTGTTACAGAAGTGTTAGCCGGAAATATTGAAGATTTAGCAAACTATTCTGTATCAGATGCTTTTGGAACTACTTACCGTTGTGTTTATTTCGGACCTGATGAAGTTGTTGTATCAATAAATGGAAGTAATACATTTATTGACGGATTTTATATTGCTGCCGCTGCTGCTGGTTACACTAGTGCCGATTTAAATATACAAAATCCATTAACAAATAAGGTAATTCCAGGAATAACAATACTAAGAAATAAAACATACAATGCGTTAACACTTGAAGCATTATCTCAAGCAGGCGTTTCAATGTTACAACCAGTTTCTGGTGGAGGTAGAGTAGTTTGGGGAAGAACAACTACTCAATCAGGTTTCCCAGAAGAAGAGGAAATTAGCATTGTATTTATTAGAGATAGAATTGCTAAAACAATGAGAGCGGCATTCCAAGGATTTATTGGTACTCCAGAAACACCAGATACACAAACAATAATGACAACAAGAGCTGTGCAAGTATTAAACGCTTTTGCTTCACAAGGATTAATAACAACTTATAAAGATCTCGTTGTTGCCCGCGATTCAACTGAACCAAGACAATGGAATGTAAGTGTACGTGTACAACCTGCATATCCAATAAATTGGGTATATATAAAAATTAATGTTGGGCAAGTATAAATTATTTAGTAAATAAAGGTAATTAATTATAAGGTTGGGTATGTACCCAACCTTTTTTATTTTAATTAAAGATAATATTTCCAAATTAGATTAATGATAAGTAATATTAAAAAATTTAATTGGAGATAAAAAATGGATGGTAACTTTTCGAGCGCAGCAAATACCCGTTCTACATTGGGTTATTTAGATGGTAAAAATAAAACAAGCACTTCACTATCAACTAATATAATAATTTTAGTTAATGATGTGCCTGTAGGAGCAATTAAAGAGCTTTCTATTAAAGAAAGAAGAGAAGTAAAGATGATAGATGAATTAGGAACTGATGGTCATATTGACTCAGTACCTACAAAATCAACAGATGTTTCTGGAACTTGTCAAAGATTAAGATTTGACGCTCTAAGAATAACAGAAGCATTTGGAAGATCATTTTTACATTTAGCTTCCCAAGTATATCCTTTTGATATAGTTGTTCTTGATAGAAATAGAAGAGCAGGAAATAAAATTTCTACTGTAATAAAAAATGTATGGTTTACTGACTTAGACACTAGATTATCAGCAGATGATTGGTTAATACAAGATAATGTTAGCTTTGTTGCCGAAACAATTTATAGTGTATTAACATCAAGTAAAGCTGGATCATTAGTTGGAAATTCTGCTGCTACTGGTAGAGATTTAGGACTAATAACTTCCGGACCATTTAATACAGAAGATGCAGTTGATATTGAAAGAGTTGTTGATACCGGATCAGGTGGCAGAAGAGGTTCTTTAGATTCTGGTGGATTATTAGATATAGTAGACTTCTCTTCTAACGTATTTTAAGTTATAATTAAATTAAGAGGAATATGGCAGGTTTTGAATCGTCAATAGGTAAAAAAAGTTTAAATCAATTAAGATCATTTGAAGTAGATGAAGAAGAGTCTTTATCAAAAGTTCATGAAGATTTTGAAGTACAACGTAAAGAGAAAGTTTTTGGTAAAGAAAGATTGCCAGAATCTGCAAAAAAAAGAATAGAAGTTTTATTAGGAATGACAACACTTACAAAAGAAGTTTCTGTAGGTAAAACTTCTTTTGTGTTAAGAACATTAAGATCTAATGAAGTAAGAACTGTATTAAAAACAGCATCTCCTTTAGATGGTACATGGGAATTTGGTTTAGAGATAAGAAGACAAGTATTAGCCAGATCAATTGTTAAAGTTAATTCTACTGATGTTGATGTATTTTTAAATTCTGATTCATTAGAATCAAGATTAGGTTTAGTTGACTCATTAGATGAGCCTGTTGTCAAGTTATTACATAAAACCTATGAAGAGTTAGCGAAAGAAGCTAATGAATTTTATGGCGTTTCTGATGAAGTAGAAGCAAAGGTTTTAGTTGAAGAAATAAAAAAATAACATTAGAACCGGAGCACAGATTTACTTTCTATTTATGCCAACTATTTGGGGGCTTACAGCCAGATGATCCAAAAATAGTAAATATGAGCCCGGTTCTTAAATTATGGTATTATCATAATTGGTTGGCTGATAAGGAAGAAGAAGCTGAAAAACTAAAGCATTTAGGATATTTAATAGGATCTTTTATAAATCCAGAAAGAGTAAAAGATTTATTAGATGATAAAGGAAAGCATCTATCTACCGATGAAGAATATGAAGAGTCTATAAATATGGTTAGAAACTATAAAAAAGACTCAATAAAAAGAGATCGTCATAGGATCAAACCTAAAGGTGAATGAATTATTTTAGGGATTAGCCCCAAGGCGAGCAATGGACCCAGAAAATCCAAATACAGATACATCGGCAGTTGATCAAGCTGCCGAAGCAAATTTACGATTAGCTGATTCACAAAAAAAAGTAGAAGAGCAAACTACAAAAACAAATACAGTTAAAGAAAAGTTTGTAAACACTGCAAAAGAAGCCAAAAATAGAGTAGATAATTTAACTAACTCTATTGAACAGCTTTATTCTCAAGTTAAAGATGGTACTGCATTTACAGATAATCAGGCTGCCGCTGTTGCTAGACTAACAACGCGATTTGCAGATATGCAAAAAATGTTTACTCAAGTAGGAACATTTGATGCTAATAAAATGTTTGGGTTTAGTGCCCAATACAATCAAGTTAGCGGATTTATAAAAAATATAATAGATACTGGAGCCAAGGCTGCGACACCTTTTTCTAAAATAGCAGAACAATTGGGGGCGATAACTGGTTTAAAAATTCCAACATCTGTTTTAAAATTAGGAGCAGAGGCTGTAGATAAATATGTAGTATCTCAATTTCAAGCTGCAGATGCTGCATTAAGATTTCAAAATGCAATTATAGCAAATGCTGCAAAAACCGGAGAGCTTGGAAATGTGCTAAATAGCGCTGGTACAAATTTAGAAAAATTGAATTATGTATTACATGCACATAATGAAATAATATCTACAACTGCTACAGCAACAGGAATTAGCAGACAACAAGCAGAATCTTATTATGCAGAATTATCTAAAATTCCAGGAGCATTACGTGAGTCAGCAAATTCGGCAGATGGTGCTGAAATGCAGACAAGTTTATTAACCGCTTCTATTCAATTAGCTGTTGGTACAGGAAGAAATTATACAGATGTTGTAAGAAATATGAAAACAGCTTATGATAATTATAAATTATCTGGACAGCCAGCATTAGAATTTACTGCTAGAATTTCTGAATTATCAAATAAATTTGGTGTTGAATTACAGGACGTAGAGAGTTATTTATCTGATGTTTCTAGAGGATTTGGTATGATGGGAAATAACGCCGAATCTTCCGCAAAAGTAATAAATAATTATATTAGATCTTTTCAAGATATTGGTTTAAGCGCAAAGCAGGCGATGTCATTAGTTAGTGGAATGACGCAACAAGTACAAAATTTAACAATTGCACAAAAAGCTTTTCTATCCGGTCAAAGCGGCGGTCCTGGTGGACTTATGGGAGCATTTCAAATAGATAAAATGCTTAGAGAGGGAAAACTTGATCAAGTTATGGATATGACAAGAAAACAAATTCAAAAGCAATTTGGAGAGATTGTTACATTAGAGCAAGCAGCTACAAGCCCCCAAGCTGCTGCACAATTAGCAAAGCAAATGACAATATTGAAGCAAGGACCGTTAGGCGGCATGGTAAAAACAGATGCTGAAGCTTATAGAATGTTAGAGGCTTTAAAGGCAAGAGATACCCAAGCTTTTAAAGGTATTACAGAAGAACCTTTATCAAAAACTGTAGCAGAGGATTATCAAAAACAAGGCGTTGAGATACAAAAGAAATCTTATACAGAATTAACAAGAATATCTAATTTATTGGCTTCTCAGGCTTCTCGTGGAGGAATTGATACTTTAACGACTACACAGTTAACAATATCTGCTGGAGCTGGAGTTCCTATTTCTAAATATGGAAAAGATCTCAATCAAGAAATGCGACAAGATCTTGTTAGAGATATGAGAGAAGGAGAAGTATCTGGCGGTCAAATGACTGAGAGATATTACAAAGGATTATCTAAAGGTGGTATGGATAATTTTTCTGGAGTAGAAGCCGCTAAAGAAATGAGAATTTTGCATGATTATGGCGATAGACTTAAAAATTTTATATTATCACCAGTAAGAACATTAAATATGATGATGGATGAAGATCCGATCAAAAAAGCCAAAGATGATTTTGATAAAATTCAAGGTGAGGAATTAAGAAAATTACGTACTAAATTATCATCGAAGAAAATAAGTCAAGAAAATTTTAATAAAGAAATAAATAAGTTATATTCTGACAGAGAAAAATTTGAAGAATCATATGGTATAAAATTTAATAAACCAATATCATATACCGAATCAATGCAAAAAGATACAAAAATTGTAACTGAAAAAGCAGCAACAAAAGAAGAAATAAGTAAAAAAAATATAGAAGCAGCTCCCAAATTTGCAGTCGATCCTATAGATGTGACTGTAAAAGGGTTTTGTATTGATTGTGCAAAGAAAATAGAAATGAGTAAGCATTCACGAGTTTTAAATCCAGCTATTGAGGCTACAGGTAAATAATGGCATTGAAATTTTTACAAGATATAACAGAAGAGACAACTAATTTTATAGGAAACGCTGTAACTGGTTTAGGAAAATCTGCAAATAGTTTTACAGATTATGATAGTGCTACAAAATTACCTGAATCTGGATTTATTTTACCCCCAACAATTCCAGCAGATGGTACAGGATTACCAACTATAAAGAATACTGGTCGATATACTGGAAAAGTTAGAAGAAATATTATACATTGGCTAGTTCCAGAATTTGGAGTAATTAAAATGTATAACAATCCATCACAAATAGTGTATAATAACTCTAAGATAATAAAAAAGCAACAAACAAAAGGCGGTTTTACATTACAGTATTGGGGCAATGAATTATCTACTATGAGAATTAGTGGAACTACTGGCAGTTCTGGAGTTGAAGGTATTAATTTGCTTTATGAAATATATATGGCTGAGCAATATGTAATGGATGGTGTGGGTGTAGATATTTCTGGCAAAAATGCGGCAGCACAAGATTTAGTAAATAGTGGACTAAATAGTATTGCAAATGCAACTGGATTATCGGCATTGGCTGGAAACAATGATACAATATCATCTATTGCAGGCTTAGCTTCTGGATTATTAAATAATGGATTAGATCAAAGTAATATAATACCTGTTGCTATACCATCTATTGCTCAATATGCTTTTACTGTTGAAATGTATTATGATGGTAAAGTATATAGAGGTTATTTTGATAATATGAATATTACAGAATCTGCAAATGATTATTTGTGGAATTATGATATTAATTTTGTTGTAACTCAAGAAAGAGGATATAGAACAAATTATTTCCCATGGCACAAAAATCCAAAAGCTGCGCCAACAAGATACAATCCATTAACATCAGAATCAGATTATGGTTTAGATTATTCATTTAATAGAGGCGTTAAATTATGAGTTTTTTAACAAAATTAGCTTCGGCTATAGAAAACACTGTACCAATAGGTGAGAATACCAATAATGTTTTAAATTATGATAACTATGGAGATTTTGGTAAAAAAATCGATAGATCTGCTGTAAGAAAATATACAGAAGAAGGATATTTAAGAACTTCTCCATATTTTACAGATACTAAGCAATTGGAAATTTTAACCCAAGAGCCTAAAGCTACCGTTTTAATAAAAAAAAAGCTTTTCTCTTCTTTAGCAAATAATTTTAGACCAGATTATATGAGTAAGGAAGAAAAATTATTTTACAAAGCTGTTAATTTTTTATTTCAAAATAAATGTAAGCAAATATCTGCGCTAGAAAAATTATCAAAAATAGAAAAAGTTATAAGTGCTGAAAAAACATTATCGGATCAGTTAATGCCATCAATTATAACATTAGTTGATTCTTTAGAGCCAGATTCTTTTCTGTCCCCATTCTCTAAAGACAGTTTTAAAAAATTATTGTCTGTAACTGATAGAATAAGAAAATTATATGCATTTACGAATACATCTAAACTTACTACATGGATTACATCGGATATAGAGCCATTTAAAAATTCTCTAGGCGAAGGAACTGGTGTAATAGAATTAACAAATTTTACAAATATAAATTGCGGATCAACCGTCTCAACAAATACTGTAAAATCAGCTTCATTAGATCTTGAAGATCCATATAAAGCATCATTAATTACAGAATTCGATATAGAGAAAGCTATTAGCGATGCAACAAATTATTTTTATAATAAAAAAACATTTCAGTTTTCGTTATCAAATATAAATAATTTAATTGCGGATTATACGGAAAAATTAAATTATTTAAGAGCTACTAGGGGAGCTAGCGCAATTTCGATAAGAGTTAATCCAGATACATTTTTAGGAAAAAAGGTAACAGCAATAGTTGATGGGGTTGGATCAGAAATTGTATTTAAATATGATGCTGGCAAAGCTATTGGTTCATTGTTTTCTTTTAATTTATCTGACAATAATGATGAAGTTCAAGTTTCTAATGATTTTTTAGAAAATGGTTCGGCATTAGGATTTGAGGGATTATCAACTCAAACAAAAAAAATGCCAGTAATAAATGGTACCTCATATATTGTAAAATCTAGTTCTGAATTATCTGTATTTAAGAATTTAATTTCGTCTATATTTTCAAAACTTACATTAGAGCAAAATTCGCAAAATGCATTTCAATTAAACAATGAAAATACAAATTATGCAAGAAGAAAAATGAGAGCATTCCTTCTTGGAAGATGTATAATTCAGCCAATGGATGAAATAAGAATATTTATTTCTTCAAGTTCAAAATATGACAACAAAGTTCTTGGTGGATTAAAGGACAGATTTTCTGCTAGCAATTTAATTGGAGAAATTGGCAAAACTGTATATGATTTAAAAAATCAATTTAATGCATTAGTTAATCCTGTTCAGAATTTAGATTTAAAGGCAGAAAAATCTATTTTTATGGGTTCGGATTTTCCTGATAACTTATGGAGTTTATTAAGAGATTATTTTGTAAATGAAAAAGAAGGTGTATGTGTTTTTGGCGGAGTAATAACTAGCGCTCAATTAAATTCTTCTACATTTAACAATGTATCTATAAGTGCTTCTGACAATTCATATTATTTTGAATTAGGGCAAGTCAATTTTAATCCGGGTGTTGATAATTTTAATGGTTTAATTTATGATCCATTAACCCCATTCAAATCAAAATTTGATGAGGAAATAACTAATTTTAAAAATGAAATACCGTCATTATTAGATGAGAATGAAGAAATTTTATCTAAGGCTGGAAGAAATGGAATTGTAAAATACAAATCTGGTCCTGGCGCTGGACAATTAGCAACTATAGAAAACTTTATCCAAGATGTTACGATAGATCCAAGAACTGGAGAAAAGCAGAGATCTTATCATGCTCCAGATGGATTAGTTTATAATTGGAAGCAAGGGATAGGGGTATTTGTTCAATCTGGTAATTCATTGGCATTAAATGATCCAAAATTAGTTGGCAATCCAAATACATTTGCAAATCCATTTGCAGGTCAAGATGTTATGAACGTAATATCGTTAGCTATAACAGGAAAACCATATAATTTTATTAATTATTGGCGAGCCGTTCAAAATCTAGAGGGATATGGTAGAGACCCTCATTCAAATACAGATGCAGCATATTCATATTTTAATTCTTTAAAAAATGATCTTTCTAAAAACAATCTACTCTGGGGGAATTTTATTCCATTTAAAACTCTAGTTATGGATGAACAATCTTACGCAAAAGTTTTAAATGCACAATTTTCTATTATAAGAAATATAAGCGAACTAGAAAATAATATAAGCGAATTAGAAAAAATTGACAATGCATTATATGCATCTTCAATAGCAATATCTCCTGGCTTAGGACTAAGCAATATAGATCAAATTAGTCAATTACAAATTAAAAAAAATCAATTAGTTAAAGATACCGAAGCTTTAAAGCAAGGCATTTATAATGCTGATAATTCTGTTTTTGGATTAAAGGTAATTGGAAACGATGTAACATTTGACAGTAATCAATTTTTATCTCAAGAAAATACAGCAGCGGAAGAAAACGCAAACGCTGTCAGAAAACAACTAAGGAGAAAGATAAACTTTCTTACAAGAAGAATGTCTTGGGCTGTTAGAGCAAATGAAGACAAAAATTTATTTATTGTTGATGATTTATATGACAAAGACTATGATTTAGCTGCATATGAGTCAGCATTAACTAGAAATTTATCACTATATAGTAATACATTTACAAATGTAAAAGAGAATATAGGCTTAGCTGCAAGTTTATTAAACCTTGAAGTATTTTGCGACTCTCAGGGGCACATAAGAGCAAGACCACCACAGTATAATAGAATACCTAGTTCTGTATTTTATAGATTAATAAAATCTAAAAAAGATTATAAAATGCAATTGTATCCAAAGTTCCTTGATTCATTATTTACTGATCAATTAGCCGGATTACAATTAAAGATAGAAGAGTTAGAAGATAAGATTAGATTATTAACAACAATTTTGGGTTATGATAGTGATTCTTCGGCTGTTTCTTTTATGAACTCGTTTCAAGATTACGGCTCTGCTCCAGTGTTTACATTTTTAACTACTGATTCTGGAGAACTTTCTAATGTACAAAATTTAATTAAGCAAAGTTTGCCAGAAATAATTGATAATCAAAATTTTATACAAATACAAAATCAAGCTAATTCAGCCAGATCATTTTTTACAACAGCAAATAGATTTGATATTTTATTAAAATTTACATCGCCAGAGCAACAAGCAAAATTTAAAGACATTAGAACAATCTTTAATTCCGATAGAATTAATCAAATAATTTCTAGATTACAAACAAAGACTAGTAAAAAAATCAAATTAGATAATTATTTAGTAAAAGTATCATTTGGATCAGTAGATATAGGTTTTGAGAGAAAAAATATAGATATATTTAAAATAACTAAAGAGGTTTCACAAATATTATCTGACAGACAAAGATCTGTAAAAATATTTTATGATACTTTAAAAAATACTATAGAATCAAGAAGTATTGATGATGATAAAATTACAAATCAAATATTTTCTCAAGGAATAAATAACTCTAATATACCGGAATCATTGGAGCATTTAATTGAAGATGAAACATATGATGATTATGGACCTGGTGCTGGAAAAAGATTTATAATAAAAAATTCTCAAGTAAGAAATTACAATATATCGGAACAGCCACCGCCATATACATCCGTTCAAGTAAGCGGAGCATTTAATTTATTTGAAGACATAAGAAATCAAGGTCCAGCCGAATTGAATGGATTAGGGCAAGGAGGAAATGGTCTTACTACTGCTTTAGCCATAGATTATGATTTATGGAGAATGTATGGATTTAGAGCAGCCAGTCCAATTAATTTGCCATTCTTATCTGATCCAGAATCTCAATGTGGTCCATATGCTTCAATGTTGTTAAGTATTGCAAGAAAAAATATCTTAAGAGGAAGCGTTACAATTACTGGAAATGAGTATCAACAACCTGGAGAGGTTGTATATATAGAAGATCTTGGCTTGCTATTTTATGTAACAGATGTAACTCATTCTTTTACTGTTGGTCAAGATTTTACAACAACATTGACATTAGCATATGGTCATGCTCCTGGAGATTATATTCCTAATGTTTTGGATGTTGTTGGCAAAGTAATTTATAAGAATAGAGAGGTTTCTAATTTTATAAATTATAGACAACAAAACTCATTTAATGAGTCTAATATAGGTGTTGTTTTATATGATCCAAATTCTTTTGCGGCATTTAAAATAAAGTCAGATAAAGATGAGTTTGTAAGTAAGTTTGCAGAAGCTAATGCAAAAACTATTACAGATATATTATATACAACGGCATATCAGTTGGACACAAATAATATAGCAGGTAGAAAGGTTAGCGTTAGTATAGAATTACGAACATATTATAGCAATTCTATTCCGGCATCAAATAATTTAAGAAAATTAAAAGAAAATGTATTTCAGATATTAACAGGAAAGCAAGAAGTATATAAAGAAAGTTCAACCGGCGAATTAAAAATATCAATAGATAAAGAGTTTATAATAACAGGCGAAGATAGTGAGATAAATTTAGATAATGAGGAAGACTTTAGATCACCGTCACAAAAAGCTATATCTGCCGCAAGAAATGTGGTTGATTCAAGTAGCGTCGGACAAGTAGACAGATTAGATAAAATTAAATATAATTTAATTAATAATGTTATTGATTGTTGGATAAAATTCCAGTATAGTGTATAATATGAGTGCAAAAATATTTAATGAGGAAGTTGGGCTATTACGTGAAGGATCTATAGTAGGTTATGATTCTACAAAAAGAGTAGCTTTAGTAAAGTTAACTATAAATGAACCAATTCAAGGCAATTATACTCCAGTAGAAGTATCTTTGCCAAACTCTTTATTTTATAATAATGGATTATTTATAGGAGCTTATCCTGATGTTGGAACACCCGTAGTAATACAACAAGGAAGTGGCGGAAAATATTATTTTATTGGATCTTTAACAAATGGATTTACCGATGAAATTAATTTAGATAAAAATAAATTAATTATCAAATCCTCAAGCTTATCTAAAATTGAAATGTCTACGAGTCATGAAATTAGTATAGGCTCAGATGATAATAATTTGCAGCTTGATGCTAATTTAGGATATTATTCAAATAGCTACAATAATCAGTATAGTTTTTCATATACTTCAAATAAAATAAATTCTATTATTAAACGAGAAAAGTATATAGACGTAAATTCTGCAGATTTTAATAAAATTAGAGATAACAAAAATTATCTTAGTAAATTTACTGTTGGTTTTGATCCCAAGACACAAACAAATTATTTAACTTCTTCTACAAGAAAAAATCCTCCATTAAATGAATCAAGAGAGCTTATATATGAGTATCCAGAAGAATCTAATGTATTAGATGACTTTTCTGAACTATTAATATATAAAAATTTATCAAATAAAAAAAATTATTCATATCCTGATAGAACAAAATTTAGATCAAATACACTAAATTTAAATTTAAATTATCCAAATCAATTAATAGAAATAATAAAAGGGACAGTAGTTGATATTTTTGGAAATGTTGTAGATATTAATAGATATCCAATATCTTTTGATAATAATTCTTCATTAAAATCTGAAAATAAAGAAGAAGCTTTTAAACGAATAAAAGCCTTGCAGAGAAAAGGCATAGCCTTGCATTTTGAATTAAATGCAAGAAAAGATTTATATGGAAATTCTGGACAAATTTCGTTGCCTGACATTAATTCTAATTCTGATAATTCAAGAAATAGAAGTAGATTTTATATAGATGTTGATAAAGAGGGACAATTCAAGATAAATATACCAGCTTCAAGTGAAACTGGAAATGTACCATTATTAACTAGATATGAAAATTTTTCATATTTATCGCAAGATGATAATAACAATCCAAATAAATTAATATTTAGAGACGACGGATTAGATATTTTACATGATAGTTTTGGTTTTGGTCAAATATCTATAAAATCAGAGAATGGCGAATCATCGCCACTGGATAGAATTAAATCAAATCATATTAAGCTTGGAACAGCGCACCATGATATTTTTAGTACATGCATTGCTCATCAAAGTTTAGATTTTATAAATTATCAACATGATACAACAATACAATTAGATAATTCTTATATAAGCAAAGATTTTGTTGGCAAAGAGATAATTACTTCTGGAAATAATGCTAATGCTGGTGGAAGAAGCGGTCAAATAAATCTTGATGGTTCTTTAGAATTAAATGTTGGTGCAAATACAATAGACAGACAATCATTATGGCTAGATACTGCTGGTGGAATGATTGCTAATATTGGCAGAGATAAAAATAATAATAGTGCAATATTTAATTTGGATGGCAACATGATAGTGCAAATAGGTGGTCTTGGAGTATCTAATGATTCAAGATTTTCTGGATTAAATAATGGATATATTGGTGGCACTTTAGACATTAGAGTAATGAGACCAGGATTTCAAGCAACAATGTTAAGAATTGATCAAGAGGGAATTAAGGTATTAACTGCTGGAAGAATGATGTTCCATGCTAATAGCGATATTGTAATTAAATCAGATGCTACAATGACACTAGAAGCCGAGAATATGGTAATACAAGAAAGATTTGTTTTAAAAGGTGGACCATCAATATGATCAATAAATGTAGTATGTGTAAAATAAATGATATTTATAAATCAAAAAAATGCAAAATATGTTTTAATAAAAATCGCAATCAATATATGAAAAATTATTATCATAAAAATAAAATAAAAATACGTAAAAAAGAAAATGAAAATAGAAAAAATAATCCAGAAAAATATAAACAATTATCAAAAAAATATAGAGATAAAAACAAAGATAAAATAAAAGAGAGAAAAAAGAAATATAGAGAAGAAAATAAAGAAAAAGTAAATTTTTTAAAAAAGCAGTCGTATGAAAGATGTAAAAATAATGTTACTCCGGAAAAAAAACAAAAAAGAAATGAGTGGCGACGTAATTATAAAAAAAATAAAATAAATAATGATAATATTTTTAGATTAAGAGAACGTGTATCTACAGCAATAAATTTAGCATTAAAAAGATTTAATTTAAATAAAGGTGGAAAAAGTATTACAAAAATTTTACCATATACAATAGAAGAATTGAAAAATCATTTAGAAAGTAAATTTGAAACTTGGATGAATTGGGATAATTGGGGAATTTATAAAAAAGATACGTGGGATGATAATGATGAGTTAACATGGACATGGCAAATTGATCATATTATTCCTCAAAATAAATTATTTTATAGTTCTATAGATGATGATAATTTTAAATTGTGTTGGTCATTAAATAACTTAAGACCATACTCAGCAAAGCAAAACAATTTAGATAAGGATAGGAAAAATGAGAAAATTATCACATAGTTTATATAATAGATTATATTTGCAAGCCGAAGAAGCAAAATTAGCAGGAAATAAAAAGCTTGCAAATTTTGTATTTAAATCATTAGGATCTTTTCCTAGTGAGACTGGTATCAATGAAAGTAATTTACCAGAATTAAAAGAAGCATTAAAATCAAGCTTATTAAATGCATGCATAGATTATGCTGATTTAAATGATAAAGAAGATATAGATATTGTTAAATTGGAAGAGTTTTGCGAAGAATTCTCTATAAAATTTCTAAATTCTGCAAAAAAATTTTTAAAAGTAGAATAATATAAGACAATGATTTTAGGAAATAATGCCTTGTGACTTAAATAATATCGATATAAATTTGCCAGATGGACCATCAGCGCCATCTATTCCTGGATTCGGCACATCTTTTAGTCTTAAACTACCTCCAAATTTATTTCAACTTCCGGGAGGTTTTCCAGAAAGTTTAAATGATATTTTAAATGCCTTGCAATTAATATTACCTCCAGGAACAATAAAGCCGGCATTAAATCCTAATTTTGGTAAAGATATATTTGATGGAATAATGAAACTTTTAGATCAATTTTTTCCATTTCTTATGCTTTATAAATTTTTTCTTCCATTGTTAAACTTAATTATATGTATAATAGAAGTAATATGTTCTTTAAAAAATCCATTTAAATTAAGAAGAGCTATAAAAAGATTGTTTAGAAATTGTATACCAGAATTTTTAAGCCTATTTCCAATATTTGCAATAATAATAATGTTAATTTCGTTACTATTATTATTAATTCAGTTAATAGAATATATTATTGATCAATTAAAGAAGTTAATTGAGAGATTGTTAAGAAATATTAAAGCTTTGACAAAAGCAATACAGTTAGCCGATGAAGAGGCAATAATAGCAATATCAAAAAAAATTGCTGCATTATTATGCGTATTTCAAAACTTATTTGTAATATTATCTGTATTTGGAATAATAATTCAAGCAATAAAAGAAATTTTAAAAATACAATTTAAAATCCCTCCATGTGATAGCGATGATTCTGCAAATATTAGCCAAGAACAATTTTTGGATCAATGTTGCGGTACAGATGTTTGTCCAGCCGTTGCAACACAAAATATTCAAAAGTCATCAGGTTCATTTCAACATCTTAACAAAGTTGTGTTAATAACTCCAATTGATGTTGGATACGTAGTAGATCCAAAAGCTGGAACAAAATTAACTCAAAATATTAGAAGTAGCACATTTCAACTATATGATACAACTCAATCAATTGAGGAAAGATTTCTAAATGTTGTAGATGCATATGATATTCCACCATATATTTCTCCAAAGCCAATATTTTTCCCAACGGATGCTTCATATTCTGCCGCAACAGATCCAAAACAGGCTGCATATACAGTTGATTTAAAAATTTATTACAATCCTGCTAGCTATGGTAGATTTGGCGAATCATATGGAACTCAAAGATTTATTATATTTAAAGACTGCATTGTTACAGGAATACCAACAATGAATCTTGTAAATTATAATAATAGCATTAGCCAAATTACTTCCGGTGTTATTAATTTAGCTGGTGGACTTGGCTACGAAGAAGATGGTACAACTAAATTGTTAGGATTTGCTGATGATGGATATACATTTACAGCCTCACAGGCTACATTAGAAAATTTTCTAACATTGCCTGCACAATATTCAGAAAATCCTGAATTATTACCAACAGACGGATATTTATACAATAATGCTGAATATACATTTAAACCAAATTTTGATTTATTATTTAGCAAAGATTTGGTTACTGGAGGATGTGCTCCAGATGTATCAAATGATAGAAATTTTATAAATGCTACATTTGGCGGCGATGCTAATTTAAGATATCAATTATTAAATAGTTTAGTAAATGATGATGGAACAAGTGGCGGTCAACCACCATTTAGATTCCCAAATATACAAAAAGCTCAAGAATGTTTAGAGTTGGCAAATCAAGCATTAATATCAAATGTTAACGAAGAGCAAATAGCAATATTTACTGCGACTACCACAGCATGTTTGGAAAATCTTGGAGTAGAAGCAAATAATGCTATAATTGAATTGGTTGGTATAGGTTTTGATCAATATAAAAGTACATTCACTGTAGACCCAACAACACAATTTACTACAAAGGGAATTTTAATAAAAGTTGATTTACTTGACTCAAATTCACAACCATTAACAACGAATTTGCCCGAGTCTATTGCTAGTAGTTTTGCTGAAAAATTGTCAGCAAATATAACTTTTGGCGAAGTTAGTAAATTTGTTTATGATGGAAGTAGATATTTTAATGCATCAATTACTTCATCTGTTGGTGGTAGCGGTTCAGTCTCCGTTGATTATGATAATAAATCAATAACAACAATTACAATACCAGATACTTTAGATGAAGAGATGGTTAGTACAATCAAAACAGTTGAATACAAATTCATATTTACAAGCGCTCTATCTTCTGACGAAACTGGTCAACCAAGAAGAGATATTTCTGATATTACAGAGAATAGATAATGACAAAAGATAACCAAAAAGTATTTAAAGATACTCAAAATTATAAAATAGACATAAAATCTGTCTACGATAATTTTATAAAATCTATTGATGAAATTAGAAGTTTTGTAAATATAAATGATCCGAACAATGCCAAGATCTTTAAGAATTTAAAAATTTCAGATTTTGGCGGAATAGGAAGAATTTTTGTTTCAGAAAAATATCAAGAAAGTAGATCACATGCTTTTTTTAGATTAATAGGCTTCCCTGTATTATCATCCTCTGATACTTTTTATAATCCAGGACATGATATATTTTCTTCAAGTACAAAAGTGAATACTATTAAGCAAAAATTAAATATAATAAATTCTCCAAAAAATGGATTTTATAATTTTTCAAATAAAAAAGAAGAATATTATTCAAATAAAGTAAAAAACTATTTTGCCAAGCAAGATATAAATGCAACTTGCCTATGCTTATCTTCTTACAGAATAAGAAGATTTAATAATAATATAGAAAATTATATAAATCCATTTGATTTTAATATTGAAAATCAATCTTATTTAATAAAACTTGAAGATGCCAATGGCGTTCCATTTTTATTATATGAAGATGTTGATGCAGTACAGGCGGAAAATATTTTTCCAAAAAGATATCATCTTATTTTTCCATTAATTATTGATCCGAGAATAGATTTATCTGCAAGTAAAAGAATAGCTGTTCCATTTTTACCAGATAAAAGTTATTTAAAGGTAAATGATACATATACTGCTCCTAGACCAATTTTAGAAAAAATAATAAGAGAAAGATTTGATGATAGTAATAAAATAAATAATGTTGGTGAATATAATAAAAATTTGATTAATTTTTTAAATGAGTTTGAATTAATAAAATCTGAAGATATTGTTAATAAATTATCAAATTCTGATTTGTATGGTCTTTCTGAATTGGAGCAGTTTAAAAAATGTATTAATTTAATTAAAGCTATGATGGACGAATTAATACAAGCTCAACAAAACATTGAAATTGTACAAAGCAAAACATATTGGACGCCAATACCAAATGTTGATGGTCCTGAATTTGGATTAGTTGATCCGGGTGTATTTATTCAATCAGCAAAACATTTACAAACCAAATTAGATTCAGATATTGTTTTATTTAAAAGCAAAACAATATTAGACACAATAAATAATAATATGTATTATACAAAAGTAAAGGATGAAGAAGAGTTTTCATTTGATCCATTTAATCAAATGGTAACTGATAAGGCGGAAAGTCTTGGAAATAAAGCAGAAGAGCAATTAAAAATATTAACTAATAGGCGCAAAGTCTTTACTAAATTAGGGGAAGAAGCTTTAAAAACAATAGAAATAATAATGGGGGAGTTTAGTGGACTTGGTTTGTGCGATATTATTGCAATAATTACTGGTCTTTATTTAGTTGATAGAAAATACTTATTAGGACTACTTGATGATGATGCATATTTTAGATCAAAAGCACTAATTAATATTAATGATGAAAGACCAAGCATAGTTGATAGCATCACAGAATTACAGAAAAAGATTTTTGATATTTATAACATTATGCAAAAATTTTATGATGATAAAATGGGTCAAGGATTTTATTCTTAATCAAAAACAGTCCATATAGTTACTTCAGCCTCTAAGAATATTTTATCATTACTTATATCTTTTTTTACTTTATATTTTATAGGATATAATTTTGCTATTACATTGTCTTCTACATATATATTAAAAATATTTTCTTGCGTAACAAAAGATATTTTATATGTTTTTAATATATTCTTAAGACTTTCTCTATTATCAAATGATAAAATATTGTTCACCATTAGGTTGCCTACATCGACATCCAGGGCTTGTAATACAACTCTTAATAATCTGTTTTGTTGTTCAGATTCAAATTTGTCTCTACTATAAGAATAATTTAATTTATGAAAGATAGTCATAATAATATTAAATATAAGTAAATGTCTTTTGATTTTAAAATAAAAAATGGTGATTTAGTTATTTCTAATGGCGAATTAGAAACTGTTGTAGATAGCGAAAAGTTGATTCAAGATATTTTAAAAATATGCATTACTCCAGTTGGATCAGATCCATTAAATCCTTGGTATGGATCGTATCTATCAAAAACTGTAATAGGTTCATCTGAAGATGCAAAATTTTTAATGACTGTATCAAAAGAGCAATTAAGAAAAGCTTTGGAAAACTTAAAGCAATTACAATTGTTACAAATTAGACAATATCAACAAATTTCTGCCGATGAGCAAATTGCTGATATTAGATCTATTTCCGTTAGGCAAAATGAGCTTAACCCAACCGTATTTGAAATAGAAATAATTGTCATAACCAGAGGACTTAAACCTATAACAAATAGATTTAGGCTCTCAACAATATAATATATAAAGAGTCGAGGACTCTCTCGCGTTCGTCCTCTCCAAAAATAATATAAGAAAAAATGATGTCAAGGGCAGATTACAATAAAGTTTGCGCAAATCCTTTTGTTGAAGTAAAGATAAAGTTTATTGTTTTAAATTTTTCTCTATAATCTTCCGGAATATCATTTTCATGTTTTGTTAGATAATCAAAAACTCTAACATTTTGATCGCTTAGCAAATAATCTTGGGCACGTTTTAGCTTTAAATCAAAATCTGGATGATTAGATGAAATGCCTTGTGTAAATTTTTTATAATTATTAACAACTAATTCAAGATAATTTATATACTTTATGAGTTCCTGTTCAGTTTTTTCCAATTCTGCTAATTTTGTAAATAATTCTATGTTATTTATTAATGATTTAAAATGGTTCATAAAAAGAATACAAAAAAACGTATAATCAAGAGAGAGTCTTATGGTTGCAATAAGAAATGTTAATGATATTATTTTAAGTTTAATAGATTTTTATAAGTTGGTAAAGCCAAATTTAGATACAAAAGTTGGTTCTAATACGAGAGATATTTTTATTTCTCCATTAGCTTCTCAGCTAAGCTTATTGTATGATGAATTATCTAATATTTCATCTAAACAATCATTAAGACTAATTATTGGATCTGATTTAGATAAATTTGCCAAAAATTTTGGTGTAACAAGAAAATCTGCGCTGCCGGCTTCTGGCATAGCAATTGTTACATTTTCTGACATAAACTCCAACTTTAGCATAAGGAAGGGTGACACCATAACCTCAAGCAATGGGTTCAGCTTTACTGTAAATTCTAGTATTTATATAAGTTTACAAAATTTAAATTTTTATAAATCAATAGCTTCTAAATATCAAGCAGATTTAGATACACTAGGAATAACAGATCAATATGCAATAGAAGTAGTTGTTACATGTTCAACTCCAGGTGTTAGCGGAAATTTAGGAAAATATTCTTTAGTAAGAACAAATATATTAAATGCTTCAAATGTTTTTAATGCGACTGAATTTACTGGCGGTTCCGATCAAGAAACAGATGCAATATTTAGAGACAGAATATTATCCATATTTACTGGATCTAGTATAGGAACGAGTTTAGGATATTTAAATGCGACATTATCTGTTAGCGGTGTACTAGACGCTTTTGTTGTTGAGCCAGGCGATCCATTAATGATAAGAGATGGTACTATAGTAAATAAATTAACTGATGGAACATTGGAAATAGTAAAGGATGGTTCAGGCGGTAAAGTAGACATCATTGTTCTTGGAAATACTTTGCAAGAAACAACAAATACTTTTATTTATTTAGATAAATCAAATCTGTCAGATCCAACAAATTCTAAAAATGATTATATTTTAGGACAAATTCCAGGAGATGAAACCAAATCAATTAAAAGAAGAAGAGTAGACAATATAAAAACGAGGCTACTCCCATTACAACCAGTTGATGGTATAGTAGAAGTATCTGGTTCATTAAGCGGAAGCAATTTTAAAGAAAAAACAGTTGATAGCTTAGGAAGAGTTTCCGGCAATTATGAATTATTAAAAGATTCTGGGTACTACAGTGGAACGCCATGGTCTCTAGATAAAATTCATTGGATATCAGATAAAATTTCTGATTTTCAAGAAGATAGAATAAAAAATCAAATATATGGTCAGGATGAATTAAGTTTTACAGATATTAGAGAAATATCATCCATTCAGCAATTTTTGCAAATTTCTGGAGAAAATAGCAAAGTTACAACGGATAGATCAATAATTCAATTATTGCATTATCCTGCGACAAATGTAACTAGAGTATTTAATACAAGTACAGGAGAAAGATATATTGTATCAAATCAAAATTTAGATGGATCAGGAAGCGTAAATTTAACGGGTAGAATAAAAATTACAGGAAGTACATTGCCATCAAGTACAGATGTATTACAAGTTGATTATACGTGGCTAATTAATTTTGATAATACATTGGATTTTGACGGTATACAAAATACAGATAATTTAAGATCAGTTCAGAACAGTGTTGATTGGGGATATTCCGGTTTAGTTAGATCGGAAAGAGTAAAATTAACATTAGATTCTACATTAGGATTTTATGTAGGAACAACAACTCTACCAATTTATTCTATAGTATCGTGCAATAAATTTAATGAATTATTTGGAAAGGTTACAAAAGTAACTTCTGGCGAATTTGTTGATAGATTATCATTAAGTATAGAAAATATAAGTTTTGTTCCAAATTCTGTAGATTCAATAAAAAATGTTTACACTGACCAAGAATTATATAACACTTCAGATAACAATGGTCAATTTAGTTATGTAGCTACATTTTTTAATTTAGATACAAATTATAATTTATCTATAATTTTTCCATCAGATACAAATGCACAAGAAAACGATTATGTTTCTGTATTTTTAAATTATGAAGATATTTTTACTGTAGATAATATTTCAGGAACATCAAATCAATTTACAATAACAATTCCATCATTAAATATAAATAGTGATAAAACGGAAGTAGAGGTTTTTGTTAATTATATTGCTCAGGCAGAAAATATATTATCTTCGTCTCTAACAACTACACTTCCATTAACTAATTTTTATAATGGTTTCTATACATCTTCATTTGCAAAAATAGATAATTTAACATCTCCTTTTTATCATGAGAGTGCAAAGGTTCAATTAAATACAAATTTAGATCCGTATGTTGAAGTTGCAATTAATTCTAATAATTATTTAATAGATAATGAATCTTTTGTATTAATAATCAGGGTATCGGATAATAAAGAGTTATGGAATCCAATTCATTTTGGCTCTATAACAATAGGAACCAATAATAATTATCAATTTATATTATCTGGCTTTAATTCTCCAATAGAGGGAGAATCTGTTATTGCTGTATGTTGTCCAAAAGACTTAACAAGATTTCAGCCAGTAAATTATTATTCAAATTTAATAAATTATAGAGTAGATACTTCGTCAACTGACATGTTAATATCTAATTTTACAGATTCATTGACAGTTAACTTTAGTCTAGTGGGCATGGAAGATGGGTATGAATCCTATAATTTTATTGATGGCTATATAACAGGCAATTCTGATGGTACAGCGGAACTAAGTTCGGCTAGCTTTTTGTTTTCTTCATTAGCTAACGTGAAAAATTTTAAAGTAAAAATCAATGATGATATTAATTATGGAGAATATTTTATTTTAGACTATGCTAGCTCCTCAAATAATTTAAAGATAGGAAATTATTTGAAATATGCTACAAATAACAACTTTCTTGCTATAAGAATTAAAGATAATAAAATACTAAATATTAGCGATGTTGATTATACAAATAATACAATTACATTTTCAGATATAGGATCAATTATTTCTCCAGAAAAAACAATATTGTTGGCTTTTGAAAATAAAATATTAAGAAATAGTTCAAGTAAACTTTCATTAAGTATATTTGATCAAGTAAATAATCCTGGAACTATTACAGTTACTGGCAATACTTTAATAAAGGCAGAAAATATATTATTTTCTCAGATTTTTAATGGATTAAAAATTAATTTGAATGAAGCTTTTAGAAAAGCTCTTGGATTAAGTTCAAACACTTCATTGCCAAGTAATGTAAAATTAGTAAAGGTTGTTTTATTAGAAAAAGTTGAAGCGACTTCAAGTGGAGAAGTATTATCTGTATTAAATACTTATGATACAAAAAATTCTAAATTGGCTGATAATTTATATTTTAATAATGTAATTGATTCAACGTTGTCAAATTTAGAATTTATGTTACCAAATACAATCAACAATATTGCTAATTCTCCAACAATTGGTGATACATTAAGGGTTACATTTTATTACGTGACTGAAAATGATTCAGAATCAATAGTATTTACAAGAAATTCAACAAACTATACAAATAAAAAATTTGCCTTCATAAAAAAGATATTAGTATCTAGTGGTTTTAAAAATTCATTGTCAACCAAGCTAACTGGAATATCATACAATCAGCCACAAACTGGAGGAAGATATAAAGTAACATATGATTATACTGCTCCAAAACAAAATGAAAGAATATTTATAAGATATAATTATAATAAATTGATTACAGATGTAACACTTGAAGTGGAATCTAAAAGACCAATAAATGCTGATGTTTTAGTAAAAGAGTCTGTAAAAGTCGGCGTAACCACCAGTATATTGCTATATATTGATTCTAAATCAGGCATATCAAAAACAACTGTTGAACAAAATGTTTCAAATGCCATAAAGTCTGTAGTAAATCAGTTAGAATTGGGAAGAATACTTGATGACATTGATTTATTAAATACTGCTGAGGGCGTTGTTGGAGTAGATAAAGCCAGAATTATTTACTTTAATAAAACTGGCGAAAATGGGTCTGTATCAAAGTTGGTTGCACAAAATAATGAATATTTTGAATTAGACTCTATTACTATTTTGTCGGAAATGAGATAATATGGAAAACCTAAGATTATTAGAAGTAGAAGTTGTTAGCAGCAAAAATATTAATTTGCAATTTTCTCATAATTTAATAACAAATCTTGTTAGTGAGAATTTTTCTATATTGAGCGAATCTGAATCTGTTCCAAATTCTAAAGTGTTATCATTAAAAATTAAAAAAAACATTGTATATTTAACATGTCAGCCTCTAACTCCATTTGTCAAATATAAAATAACAATTAATAATCTAGATTCAGTTCCAGTAATATCGTTAGAATCAACAGCCAAGTTATTTGAAGACGGCGTATCAAACACTTTTCATATTATTGGTCCGATAGAAGATGATAATTATATTAAAAATTTAATAAATTCTTATCTAAAAGATTCTATCTATAATATAGCTGATAATAGCACAATGCCATCAACTATAGTTAATTCTATTTCTAAATATTTAGATAAAGCATTAGATGATATAAAAAATGTAAAAAATGAAAACTATTTATTTTTTGATGTAATAGACGAAAAAAAAGTAAGAGGGAGTGGACCTTTTGATAAACTTATTGAAGGAAGTGCATATGAAGTTATAAGAGTTTCAAGAACCGAAACTAATAAATTAGTAAAAGATCAATTATTAATTAATACATCAAATGACACGTTAATTTCTTTGCAGCAAAAGGAAGCCACAAGTATATTGTATCCAAATATTGATGATGTTACATCATCTTTTAATACAAGATCTCTCACTCTTAATCTTCCAAACCAACCAATAATAAAAGTAAAATCAATAACATTTACTTTATTAAATACAACAACAATATATGAATATGATATAGAAAAGTACGGATATTTATTATTGGATAATAAGTATGACGATTTATCTTTTAAATATTTTGGTTTATTATCTAATCAAGTTGGATTAAATGATAAAATTTTATTGGATGAATTATTTAATGTTTCAGATGTACTTAAGGTTGATGTAAATTATCTATACAAAGATTTATCAAAAATTCCTTCAGAGGCAATTGAAGTCTTTTCAAGAGAAAGTGTATCGAGAGAGGTTTTACAACCATTATTAAAAATAAGTAATTTATCAAATGCTCCAATCATTGATGCGGATAATAATATTCCTGTTTTAGGCGGAGCTGAAATTATAAATGTAAATACAAAAACAAATGAAAAGCATCCAGCATTTTTGTATGAAATGGAATATAATGAAGAATCTTTGCCATTCGCGCCAGGGCAGTATTCAATTGATTATTCAACTGGAACAGTGTATGTTTTCGGAGATACATTTTTAAATTTAGGGACCGGAGAATATCCTCCAGTCGTCAATTATACATATAAATATTTATTTGAAAATGAAATAGATTTTGTCTATGATTCTGAAACATATGATGTTGGAATTTTACCAAAAGGTAAAGCTGTAGACAAATCAATATTTATATCATTTAATTTTGAAAATGTTTTAATAAAAGATATTGATTATAAAGCTGCATTACATGAAGAATCATTAAATGAAAGAATAAATAATAACTTAGTTGCACTTAACGTTATTAAGACACAAAAATATCCTGTCACAAATGTATTTTCTATATACAATGAAACAACAGGAGAAAATTATACATTAAGTAGATTTGAAGATAATAAAATTTATTTTAAATATATAAATCCGCCAAATGTAAAATCATTGAAGTATGAAAATATTAATTTTCATTTAAAATCAGAAGAGCTATTTGTAAATAATTTTATTACAATAAATTCTTTATCAGCTATAAAAATAATTTTGTCTGATTCAAAAATTGTGTCAAAAACAAGTAATTCGTTGGCAAGTTTTACAAATAGCTCTTTAGTTTTTGAAGAAACGGATATTTTTAAAAATGAAAAATTGTATTTATCTACATTTGAAAATCTAACAGAAGAGGGAGATTATTGTGTAGATTATGACAACAATATTGTTTATTGTATAACAAATATTAATAAAAATTATTATGGAGTATGTACATATCTATATAATTCAATTGATCCGCTTTTTCCACATCTAATCTCAGTGGACGACATATATGAACTATATGATTTTGATTTGATTAAAACCAAGTACAATTATTCTAGTTTTTATGATGATAACATTGTTGTTGATGATTTAAAATTATCATCTGAATTTGGCATAGGAGACAGTGTATATCAAATAAATAATAAATCTGTTGGTACATTTGATTTAACGACTTTTAATAGCGGATTGTTAAATAAAATAAAACAAGTATATGGTCTATATGAATATGAAGATTTTACAAAATCTAGCAATCCATTAAATTTTGCACAAAGCGTTTCATTCTTAGGAAATAAATTATCCGTAAACTCAATAGAAAAAATATATTATACAAATATACAATACTCTCAGACAGATGGATATTATGTTGAGATAGAACCTTTAGTAACATATAAGTCAAATAATATAAATTATGGAATATCTGTTAGTTATCAAGGGACAAGTATTAATGTATTAAATTTTGTTGTTGGTAGTACAAATAAGATTATCTTGGATACAACGCAATATAATTTATTTGTTACTGTTAGCATTAATTTTACAATTAATGATTTATCAAGAGTAGTTGTTGATTATTCTAGCGGATCATTTTATGTTGATTATACATATTTGGCTGATGAAATTTTAGTTAGTTATGAATATGGACTAAATGCTTTAGATTTTAGAGAAAGTGAAACAATAAAAGAAAATGACGAATATTTCGTATCATATAAAGTTGGTGCTCTAAGGGATGCATTAATAACAAATTTCGGAACATTAGTTAATATTCAAGAATTGTCAACAACAGATACAACATTTAATAGAGAAAGATATAGAGATGCCTTGTATGCAGCCTTAAGTTCTTTTATTAAAGGCTCTACTATTGAATCAATAGAAAATATTGTAAAAAATATAGCACATACTACGCCAGAAATAAAAGAAGCCAATTTAGAAGCATGGGAATTAGGTTATAATTTATTAACTCCAAAAGAGATAAAAACTGAAGGAACTTTTGAACTTTTGCCATCAAAGCATGGAAATGGTGTGTTAGTAGGATCTGCTGGACAGTCGTTGACTCTTCCAACAATGTCCAACTTTAACCTAAACGAAGGAACTTTAGAGTTTTGGACGACTCCACAATGGAATGGTATTGACAATCAATCAGATTTAAATTTTACAATATTTTATGATGGGACAGTTCCAATAGGATTTCAATCAACAAAAGTATTTTTAGGCGCAACAGAAATACATCCGACAGGAAGCGATTTAGTTTCTGGAAAATTTACAGTAAATAAATCCACAATAGAAGCCGGAGAACCAAATTTAAATAAGGATGGCATTTATATATATTACACGACAGATTCATCAAATATATATAAGTGGTTTTTTACCGTTATAGACGGATATTCATCTACTCCATTTAATAGCCTAGATATTCAAATAGAATCAAGCGGTTATTTTTCAAATATAGCCAGCGATGGATATGGTGCAAAATTTACTTCTCAGCCAAATAAATTAAAAATACAATTTTCACAACCATTTATAAATTATAGTTTAAACTTTAATTGTGATACATTTAATTACTTTATTGATACTGGAGATGAAACTAGCGACAGATTCTCTATCTATAAAGATCCTTATGGATATTTAGTTTTCAGAATAATAGATAGCTTTAAAAAGCAATATAGTATAAGTAAAAATATATGGGATTGGTCTTCTGGAGAAAATCATCATATAGCTGTTTCTTGGAAATTAAATACACAAAATTCACAAGACGAATTACATTTATTTGTTGATGGTTTTGAGGTGCCAAATATTGCAAGATATGGTTCAAAAATAGGATTATCTAATAATCAACTATATAGAACGCCATCCAAAGATGTTTTGGTGTCTAACAAGAATATAGTCGGATCAACAGATTTAGTTACTATTCTTGGCTCAGCAGATGTAACATCATTAATTAATTTCAGTAGCTATAATATTCAAGCAGGAGATATTCTATACATAGAAGATGATAGGTTTGATCAAAACGGATATACAATTATAAGCGCTGTTGGTCAAACATTAACATTAAATCAAAATTTATCTGTGAGTGATACTAATTTAAAATTTTCTGTTAATAAATCAAATATTGTAATATCTGCTCCATATAGATATTATAAAAACACTGAAGTTGTATCAATAGATCCAACATTGTATGGAAGTGATTTAAGTACTGTTGCTGACAGCAATATAGTTACTTCATTATCGACCGATTTTATTAATCTAGGTTTTTCTAAAGGCGATTATTTAATAATAGATTCTATTGGATTTTTAGATTATTATATAATTACTAATGTAAGCACTAATTATTTAGAACTAGATGAGAATATATTATCAAATAATTCAGGATTAAATTTTATAGTATATAAAAATATTGAAAATGTTTTAAAATCATCTAGAGCACTAGTTCCAGATTATAGTTTTATAAATATTAATAATCAAGAATATATTTCTATAAGAAATGGTGTTTTAAACGATTCTTTAATTTTTATTAGAAGTCTCGGAATTAACTTTGAAAGACAAAAGAAAAAATATTATCTATGGTCAGATAATGTACAAAATATAATTAAAACACAACTACCAACGCCAGTTGAACTAGATACCGTTAAAATTTATAAATATATAAAAAATAATTATATTATTGGACCATCAAATTCAACTCTAGTAGTTGATACATTTATTTCTAATAATATTGATGTTGATCAACCAATATTATCATTGCTTGGTAGAACATTGTTATTAGGAATAAGCGGAACAAATGTTGATTTTACATCAAACGTAAATATAACAATAGATGGGTACAATGGTATAAACTATATAAATGAAGTCGTTGCATTTTCTGATTATTTGGAAAAAGAAACAGTAAATAGTTTTACTAGTATTAATTTTATTCAAGTTTCTGGCAAACCATTAAATGTCAATAGAAATTTGTTGTCATTTTTCTGTAGAGAAAAAGATGAAATTACCAATACATCTGATGGATATTATTCTCCACTAATTAATTATAGTTATGTTGTTAATAGTGGTGTAAATTTATATTCTGATGGTTATGGAATTGTAACAGATAATAATAAATTATTCAGTATTTCTAATATAGGAGACTATTTATATATAATGTCTCCCGTTAGCGTTTCCGGGTTTTATAAAATAACAAACATATTAAACGATGCAAAATCATTGGAAATTTTGCCAGTATCTTCAGGATTTCCATTACCATTAAATAGTTTTATTGATGGTATGTATCAAATATTAAGATCGGATGAAGAGAGATCTGGCTTACAAAACGGATTCTTTTATTTTGAGCCAGTAGATTATCCTGGACAGCCATATCTATTGCCGCGCGGATTCTATGAATTTGATTATAATAATTATTTAAGTATAAAATTTGATCTAAATAAAACTATTTTTATAGGATCAAATATATTTAAAACAAATCTAGCTAACTCAATTATCAATGAATTAGCAATATATGACATACTACTAACTGACGTTAGAGATGGCGAAGAATCATCTGGAATCTATTCGATAACAAAAGACTTTAATTCATTAAGAGGTGTTAAGAAAAATAAAAATATACTATATTTAACATCATTTAATGAGTTTCCATTTACAAATGAGGCAGATTTTTATAAAAAAGATAAAGCTATAAAATATGCAAATTTTTCAGTAAATGATAACTTTAATCAAAGTTTAGATTTATCAAATGATAGTTTAGTTATAGATAATTTAGGCTATTTAGACACTAAAAAAGAAGGTACTATAGAATTTTGGGTAAGTCCAAATTTTGATACAAGAAACGATAATAAGGATAGATATTATTTTGATGCTTTTGGTGCGGTAATAGAAGAAAAAGTAAGTAAAACAAATAATGTAATAGAATTAGACGGTTTGGCTGAAAAGATAATTTCAGTTAATATATTGGGCGATTCAAAAAATTATTTTGACGGTGGAACGCTAAGTTATTCTACAAATGATACAGTTGAAGAAATTATTACGTCTTCTGGAACAAATAAAATTGTGTTAAAAAATAAAGCAACTCAGATAGTTTCTGTTAAACTAGTTAATAGTTTATACAATAAAGATTTTTTTGGTAATGGAACAATTGCGCAAGATAAAGTGTCTATATATTTGGAGCATTCGTTACCATTAAATAATACTTTAATAAAAGTAATTTATAAACCATTAAATATAAGTTCAGCAAAGAATAAACAAACAATTATTTTAACAAAATTATTACCATACAATAATACAAAAGTAAAAATAACATATTTGCCATCTAAATCAAATGGTGATAGAATAAGCTTATACAAAGATAAAGAAGGATATTTTAATTTTGGTATAAGAGCTTCCAATATAGATTATATAATTCGCGCTCCAATTAACTGGACAAAAAATAGCTGGCACAGAATTAAGGCAAGTTGGAAATTTAATTCTACGCAAGACAATATGATTTTGTTTATGGACGGGTATAGATATAATTCTGTAACATTCGGATCAAATCTATTATTCGGTGACGATCCAAATATATTTGGCTCAACAATAGTTGGCGATGGATATACACTATTAGGTTCATTAGACTTTAATGATAAAATAGAATACTTTACAATTGGTTCAGATTATGCCAAGACTAATCTTGCTAGTTGCCTAATTGATAATCTAAGGATAAGTAATATATATAGACCAATTTATAAATTTTTAAATGAGTCAATAGATGTTAATTACAACGAAAATTATTCATATCCAGTTGTTAGTGATTTATATACTACATATTTATTAGATAATGATATAAACTACGAATTATTTGAAGATTTTACCAAACTAATAAATAGACAATCAGGATTATCTGAATTTACCGTAAATGTATTTGATTCATTTAATATACTTGAAGATAATGCAAGAAGTAAAGAGATTTTAGAATTGTTAATAAAAGTATTAAAACCTGCTAACAGTAGAGCATTTATACTTTACAATTAATTATATTTTGTCTATATATAATTAATGAATATCAAGTAAAGCATTGTACACGTTACAAAATATAATTAACTAATATTAATTATATAGTCTTAGAGTTTATATGGCAAAAAAAACTATTACCGCAAAGCAAAATATTTGGTTTAATTCTCAACAAGTAGATGAGGATAATTTAACGTTAGAACAAAATTATAATAATTCTACACAATCTTCGCTAATATCAAATCACATTGGAACTGGCGGATTGCCAGACACTTTATCACAATTAGTTTTATTTGATTCATTATTGGTTTCTGGAACAATAGATGGTACTCCACTTACAGTACAAAATCAACCATCTGATAATGTTTATGGAAATCAGTTAGAATTAGAATTAACCAAATCAAAAGTTTTTGGTAGAAGATCTATAAAAGTTGTTATACTAGGAACAGCCTTTGATGATTCTTTAATTTATGAAACATTTACATTTAATAGAAATGAAATTCAAGTTGGAGAAAAACATTTTAAAACAATTGTTAGTATATTAATTAATGATATGTTTGGTCCACAAGATAAATCTTTTAATTTAGGTGGACAATTATTAATAAAGGAAGCCAAATTAGCAAATCTTTCAAGATCTACATTATTAATAGCTGAAAACTCTCAACCAAACTTATTTTGGAGAGATTTTTTTCCAGTATCAACATTAACACTTAATTCATTATTGCTAGCAGCATTGCCTGGCTTTAATTTAGATTCATTAAACATTAGTGTATCTGAAAAAAATATAAGATCAATAGAAAAAGATGATATTACAACAGAATATGGTCAAAAATGCCAAATACTATCTAATAATATTCAAAAAATAAGATTGTTATTAGGCGTACAAAATACAGATCCAGGAAATGAAGCTGATTTACAGTGGAACGGAAATATTGTAATTACAATTTATCCATTACAATCAACTGTCTCATGCATAACGGATCTTGCCCCAAATCTAGAAATAGATTTTGATCCAATTAATACGCCAATAGCACAATTAACATTTAGCTATAGTTCATTATTGAGTGAAGGAGTTCAATTATCAAATACATTACAACCAGTTGATTTTGTATTCTCTAATAGTTCGGCAGCGAATGGAAAAACAATAGAGAATGGCAAATATTATGTTTTTTCAATTAAAAGATCTGGCACAGCAGACAAGTGCGATATTTTAATTGGAACAGGGGATAATACATTAACAAATTCTAGAATGTCAATTTATAATGGAGTTTTATGGACCGATGTTCAAGATGAGAGCATGTGGTTTGAATTATATTCTGATTCTGCAAAAGTATCTTCTGCGAAAATATATGAAGATGGTTTTGGTATAGAGATTGCAAAAACAGTAGAAACAGATTCTGTTGTACAAGATTATTCTTTAAAAAACTTGCCTTTCTATGGAAGCAATGAATTTACTGGTATTGTATATTCTGGAACAGAAGAATCAGAAAAGGTTGAAGACTTAAGAACTGGCAGTACAATAGATTCGATACAACAAAAAGTTCCAAAGGTTGAATTATTATCGCAATTAGAAATTGATGCGTTAGAATCAACAAAAAGCTTATTAAAAATTGGAAAAATAGTAGACAAAAACAGAAAATTTGTTCCAAATAATACAATAACATCACACTTACGAACATGGTCAATTATAAATAATGAAATTATAATTCCTATTATAGATGATGCTACTGATACAAGCAGGTATGATTCATCTATTCTTACACTATCGTCTAGTATAGCCAACGGAGAGTTATTTTTAGCTAAAATAACTCCAAATTCTGGTGGAACATTATATTATAGAATAGGCGATGCAGAATTATTAACAATGGTTTATGGAGATGTTAATGGTGATTGTAAAATTGATGAAGAGGATTTAGATTTATTAAATTTTTACTCTGGATTTAATTTAAACTCTTCTCCTCCATTATATAGCAATTTAACTAGCGATGGATATTTCACAACCGCTGAAAACGGGTATGTATTTTTAACAAATAAATCAATTACAGCATCAGCTTTACATTTTCAAGTTGTACAAAATACAGATAATGCAGTAGTTGCTGATGGATATGATGGAGTTTTAGTTGTAAATAGCAACACATTATCTAGTTTTGCTAGCACTATAATTGATTTTAGTTCAATAGTTAATTTAAGTGAATGTTCGCTAGTTGTTTTTGATAGCTCTAATTTAGAAAATTATGGCTCATTCAAAATAGAAGGAATTAATTTAACAAGCGATGTATTGACGATAAGTAAAAAATATATAGATCAAGATATTTATCTATCTTTATTAAGAGCCAATATAGATGGAGACTTTTATATTGGACCTAATGATGGATATATATTAGATAACTTTCTTTCAAGAAATAGATTGACGTCATTTAGCAGCACTATATATCCAGCTCCAACATCGAATCATTATGACAAGATTGGTAAAAATTTTCAGGTACTAAAATTAAAATTAGAACAGTTTATAGATAGAGAGGACGATTATTATTCATCAGATAGAAATAATACTCTTCATCAAATCCAAGATATATTTGGTTCTGATGGATATTTTCAATCTCACGATTATTTAAATTTTCCTGTATCGATATTAATTGAGCCAAGACTTTCATGGAAAAATTATCTTGTAGTATATTCTTCGGATATAAAATTAGTTCCAAATGCTATCGTGTATGATAGTGGGTTTAATAAGTATGAATGTGAAAAAGAATGCAATGTTCCATATGTTTATCCAGCTAAACCATCATATGATAAGGGAAGAGTAGATTGCTTTGTACCAAATAATATTGTAATTGGTGATGGTGGGCAATTATTAAATGTTGATTCATCTTATCATAAAATTGATTTTGAAGTTGGAACAATTATATTAGAGATACCTGATAATTTTTATGGTAATGAAAATAGTATTAATGTTTTTGATTCATTTGTATCAAATTACCAATCAACTGGAAGGACAAGATTAGGATTCCCGGCAATGAAATTTGCCGATTGTAGTTATGTAGAATCAGATGCTATATCTAAATCTCAAATAAAATTTTCCGTTGCAGTACAATCATTCTCTCCTAACTTAGATGGATATGATGTTAATAATGAGTATGGCATAATCGTCGATGGTAAAATGGGAGTATATATTGATCACGATACTGGAATATTAAAATTAAATTTTACAAATTTGTTTAAAGATCCATTAAAATTAACTGTCTCGACAAAGTTACAAATAAACGTTTTTCTAAAGAAGGGCGGATTTAATAATCAAATCGTTTCAATTAACAAAGACGTTGTTAATAACTTATTTTTGTGATATAAATAGTTTATGAAAGAAGTTTTATGGAGAGGCTTTCTTGGACAACTTCATAGTTGGAGTTTAGTAGCACAAAATATATCAAGAGAGTTTATAAAAAATAATTATAAAGTTGACTTATATTCAACAAATGGCATATCTCATTTTCCCCACGATCTAGAAAAATATTTAATAGGATATGCTACCGGATCTGATATTCAAAATTTAGATAAGTCAAAGCAGTATGACGTTCAATTAAGTTATACAGCCATGAAAAATTTCCCTTTCTATTTTTCAAATGGCAAAAAAAATAGATTTGGAATTTGGTGTTATGAATTTGCTGGAAAAAATTCATTGCCCGAAGGATTCGCAAAAAATTATAAATATGTTGATAAATTATTGCCTCCATCTAATCATGCAAAAATGGTTTTTATGGATTCTGGTATACCAGAAAATCATATGATGGTCTTGCCTCATGGTTATTCAGAAGAATTTGTAAATAGGAAAGAAAAATTAAATATTAATACAAAGAAATTTATTTTTGGAGCTAATATAGCTCAGCCGCATCTAAGAAAAAATATACCTGGAATATTAGAGGCGTTTGGCAAAGCTTTTTCTAAAAAAGACGATGTATGTTTATTGTTAAAAATAAGCACAAAAATTAGCAATCAACCATTTGAAGTTAATTTTCAAAATATTTTAAAAGCATTTAAAAATAAATATAAAAATCATGCAGAGATCATAGTTCATGATAAGTATGTAGATTATATTTCTGATTTTTATAGAACATGCAATGCCATAATTTCTTTATCTCATGCAGAATCATTTTTAATGCCAGCGCTAGAAACGTTAGCTTCTAAAAAAATATTATTAGCAAGTAATTATGGTGGACATTTAGATTTTTGTAATGAATCAAATTCATTTCTTGTAAATGGAAAATTAATAAGAGCAAATCCAAAAATGCTCTATTGGGATCAAAAACCAAATACAATTGTATTTGAGCCCAACATAGACGAGGCTGCAGAAAAAATGAAATTTATAGTAAAAAATGAAGCTCAAATTTTACAAAATTTCCAGGAGCCTTGCGAGCAAATTATAAAAGATTATACATGGTCTAATATATATAAAAAACTAGAAGGAATAATAGAATGAAAGAATTATCAATAGTAGTGCCATGTTTCAATAAATTTAATTTTACAAAATCTTGTTTAGAAGATTTATCATATTTGCCAAACAATCATGAAATAATTGTTGTTGATAATGGCAGTTCCGATGAGACAGAGACACAGTTAAAAGACTCAAAAGAGGTTGTGTACGTTAGATTAAATGAAAATAAAGGATTTGGCTATGCCGTAAATGAAGGATTTAGTGTAGCTACAGGAAAAAATCTTTTAACATTAAATAATGACATAAAGGTAAGAAAAAATAAAGATAGTTGGACAAATCCAATTATTGAAAAATGTGATCAAGGTCTTGTTGGAGCAACATTAGGTATTTTAAACAAAGACTTATCCTTTAAAAAAGAAACAAATATTTTTGAAGAAAGCAAATATTCATATATAGTTGGTTGGTGCTTAGCTTCAAGCAGAGAAATATGGGATAGGCTTAAATTATCAGAAAAAGATAATCATAAAGAATATTTTGATGAAAGGTTTTTTTTATATTATGAAGAAACTGACTTGGCTTTTAGAGCAAGAGAATTAAATATTAATTTAGTGTTGGTAGATATTCCGGTTGTTCATTTTGGCAAACAAACAGCAAAACATTTAAATGTTAGAGAAATGTATTTAAAATCAAAATCTATTTTTGAAAAGAAGTGGAAAAAATGAATGAAACTTTTTTATTAGAATGTCCTGAAATAAACCTTATTTCCGACTTGCTTAAAAAAGATTTAGTTGGTAAAAAAATACTAAGAATTGAGCTTTATGATTATTATAGTAATAATAAGCCAAGCGGTTCAGATAATTTTATTCATCAAAATTACTTAGATAATTTTATAGTAAAAAATGTTAATTCTTATGGAAGATTAATTTATTTTGATATTGAAAATAAATTAGGACAATTACATATAATATCTAAATTAAGATTTAGCGGAAGCTGGACAAGATTTAAAACAAAAAATGTATTAATGGAGATTGTATTAGATGACAATACATCAATATATTTTAGCGATCCTTCAAAATTAGCAACCGTTTCTTTTGAAACTAAAGAAAGTTTAAATAAAGAAATTAATAAGGGCGTCGATCCGCTGAAAGTCTCAGTTGTTGATTATTTTGATAAAATCCATAAAAAAGCACGAAATACTACAATGACTATAAGTAGATTTTTATTTTCCATAAAAAATTTTTATGGAATTGGACATTACTTAAGAGCTGAGACTCTATATAGATCAAAAATTTATCCCTATAAATATACTCAAACTTTAACGAGAGAGCAATTATTTACTATTTGTAATAATTTAAGAGATATTGCAACCGAATCGTATAATAATGGTGGCGCACAAAATATAAAATATTCTAATGATATTGAATTATCAGGAAATTACAGAACACAATTTAAAGTTTTTGAAAAAAGATATAATGATGATAATAAAAAAATAATATGGACGGTTGGGAAAAAAGATAAAAATCCAATTTTTTGGTGTCCAGAAGTACAAGAGAAAAATGAATAAAATAAATATATTTTCAATACTTATAAATATTTTGCTAATTATAGGATTCATTTGTTTTATGATATATAATTATCAATTTAATAAAAATATTTTAAATTCTTTAGAGCAAACACAAATAAAACAAAAACAGATAGATGAGTATATTATAAGAAGTTCAACAAATACAATATCAAAAGAAGATTTTAATAAAATATTAAAATTAAATAAAATAGATATTGATAAAATAGAAAAAGATATTGAATTATTGAATGGAAAACTTGATTCATATAATCAAGTAAAGATAATATCTGTTACACAAAATGGTACAAATGTTCCAAGCACAAAACAAGTTCCAAAATCTGATAATGACAAAGAAGATAAAAAGGATGACGAATACTTAAAAAACAAACAAGTATTAGACTTATATGAAAATTTTGGAAAAGTGAAATTGCCGTTAGCTAGTGTTGGATTTTCTGCATGGAAAAATAATCCATGGGATTATACTATTCCCGGAAGAACATATAAGCTTGATACAATTATAGCAAAGACAGAAAAAGATGATACTGTTGTTTATAATAAATTCGGTGTAGAGATTGATAATAAATATTATGAACTTAATATCAATGAAAGTAAAACAGTTCAAGTTTTTCCTGAATCTAAATTTAGATTTAGTCCGAAATTGTTTTTAGTTGAAGATATAGGATATAATAATAAAATAAATTTATCGACATCATTATATTTTTCTTTTATGCAGTATGGATCAACCATCAATTATCCAAAATTTACCTTCGCTAATTTAGGTATTGGAATTGATAGAGATAAAAATTTAAGAATAGGTTTAGCTCCAGTTTTATATAGAATTAATTACAATTTAATAAAAAATTTGTACCTTGGTCCATCCATTGGAGTCAATTCTTCAAAACAAATAGATATATCTTTTGGTATAGGACTTTCATTTTAAGGAAAAATGCTACACATACTAACTTTAACATATAAAGCTGAAAATAGAATAGGAGATTTATATAACTCATTAACAAAATCTAAAATTGATTGCAATTTTATTTGGCATATAAAAGATAACAAGTCTGTTGACAGCACTAAAGAAATAATAAAATCTTGGAATGATAGTAGGGTAAATTTATTTGAATGTCCTCATAATAATGATAGCTTTGCCTATGGTATGAATGTATTATTTAAAAGATCTGAGGCTAAGGACGAAGATTATATTTTATTATTAAATGATGATGTTATATTTAATGATCCATCCGATATTCAAAAAATGATTAACTGTTTTTCAAATAAATCTGTTGGTGCGGTTGGATGCAAATTGTTATATAAAAATACTGATAAAATACAACACGCTGGCGTTATTTTTGATAATATCAAAAAATTACCGCTGCATTTTGGCGCAAATTGTACTGATAATAATTTCTTTTCTCAAACAAGAGAATTTCAAGCAGTTACTGGCGCAGTTCTTTTAACTAAAGCAGAATATTATAAGAATATAAAAAATAAAAATAAAAGCGGTCATTTAGGGATGGATGAAGATTTTCAATGGGCTTTTGAAGACGTTAGTGCTTGTTTATCAATTAAATATGACTTAAATAAAAAAATTATTTGTCTAGGAAATGTTAACATTTTTCATGAAGAAAGCGCTACATTAAAAAAGAATCCATTAAATTGGCTAAACATGAAGCAAAATGTAGCCAATTTCTATTCAAAATGGGGAAATAGATGTAAGTGTGATAGAGAAGATTATGAGAAATTATTAAATGGAAAAATGAGATAAATCAGAAATTACAATATCTCCGGTATATGGTCTTTCCATAATATTTTCGCTATGTAAATCTCCAAATCTTACTCCGTAAGTATCTAAATTATTAACAAATTGAACAAAGCTTTTAACTTCTGGAGTTGATTGCAACACAATGTTTGGATACATATCTTGATGTTCTTTATCATAGAAAGTTTGTATTGATCCTAATATATTATTAATTAAACTTTTTGATAAATGAATGATAAATTTATTTAACAAATCTTTATCTGTTTCTAAATCTTTAGTTTCTTTCCAAATAAATGTTGGCAATATTTCTAGAGTAAATTTACTTGTTATTGGTTTATTTTTGTAATTGGTAAATAGTGATAATAATTTTTCTGGCAATTTCTCTAATATTGCTTTATTTTGCATTTTATATAAATCATGAGAAAATTTAATTATATTTTTAATATTATTAATATTTAATACTTGCCCCTGCCTAAAGTATGACATTTCGCTAAGTTTCCAATTTTTGCCAGATTTAATATAAAAAAGAATATCTTTTATATTTCTATTTAATGGAATTAAGTATTCTGTTACAACGATATAATATTTATTTTTTTCATTATGTAATAGCTCATAAATATTTACCATATGCTTTTTATATTTTGGCGGCAATATTTCTCTTATTTCTTTCATTTCTTTATAGTTATAAAATGTGCTGTAATCTTTGGTAATTTTTGCCACTGCATGTTTACCTTTATAATCTACTTCAAAAGTTCTTGAAGTAATTCCCTTACCTAAAAATGAAGATAGCTCTTCTCCGTGAATAATAGAAAATGTTATGACTAATTAAAAAATTAAAAATGTTTCTATTTTTTTTAAATTCTTTTTCTTTTTCTATATTTTTTAATAAATTGCTCTCTGCTATTTTTTCAATAAAAATATCGGCTAATAAATTTATTTCCATGATCCACCAAATTAATTAAATATATAAATAATAGTTTTTAGTAGGTATAGTAATTGTATGGAAAAATTATTTATAACAGGTTCTTGCGGTTTCTTTTTTTCTAATTTTATAAGAAAAAGTATATACAATAAATTAAATTATGAAATATGTAGTTTAGATAAAATTTCTAAGCATCATATATTTAATAATATTTATCAAAATAAAAATAATTCTTTTTATATTGGAGATGTATTAGATGATCATTTATTAGACGTTATTTTTACATATGAAAAACCAACTACGGTTATTCATAGTGTATCAATAAAAGATGAAAAAGATTCAAATAATATGTTTTATACAAATGTTATGGGTACGCAAAAAATTTTGGACATGTGCAAAAAATATAATGTTACAAGATTCTTTTATATTTCTTCGGATGAAGTGTACGGCGAGGGCGAAAATAAATCTGAACTTTCCTTGACTAATCCTTTAAATTTATATTCTGAGTCGATGGTGCTAGCCGAGCAGTTAGTACAATTTTATAGCAAATGTTATGGAATTAATTACTCAATAATTAGATTGTCAAATCACTACGGACCAAGGCAATCAAAAGATGCTTTCATACCAAAAATAATAAATAATATTTTAAATGATAGAGTTTCAATTCTGCCTAAATGTGAAGATGGATCATATTTAAGAGAATGGAATCATATAGCAGATGGAACTAATGCCTTTATTAAATTATTAGAAACAGATAAACACAATGAAATTTATAATTTATCATCAAATTATCAAATGTATGATGTTGAAATTTTTCAACATATATGTAATTTTATGGGAAAAGGACATAATCTTATTAAATTTGACACAGAAACTAAAAATAGCTATATTAAAAGTTGCTCAATAGATAAAATAAAAAAAATAGAATGGTGCCCTGAAATAAAAATAAAAGAAGGTTTAGATATGACTATAAGGTGGTACCTAGATAATAAATGGTGGTTTAAAGAAAATGAAAATAATTGTCAAAAATAAATATTGCGAAATTATTACACAAAATAAAGATGTATTAAAAAAAATAAAAAAATTGTTGTCATATAAACAGCCCGGAGCAGAATATACACCAGCATATAAAAATGGTTGGGATGGAATGATCTCGCTTATTTCAAACAGAAATGAATTTGGAACAGGGCTCCTAAATAAAGTTGTAACATATTTAAATAATGAAAATATAGATTTTGTGATAGAAGATAATAGAAATTTATTCGACTTAAATAATGAAATAGATATTACAAAAAAATGCGCAGAATTAAATTTAATACCAAGAGATTATCAAATAAGAGCACTTAATGCAGCAATTGATAATAATATGGGTATTATTAGAGGTGCAACGGGCTCAGGCAAGTGTAGCGATATTAATTCGCTACATTTAACTGAACATGGTTTATTAGATTATGCTGAGATTATGAATATTTTTAATATTCCTAAAATAAAAAGACACGAATATCATGATTTAGAAATTAATTTATCAACGCCTTTGAAAAAAGATGGTAAAGATAAAACTTCTCATATTTATTATGATGGATATGGAATATCTAGAGAAATTTTAACAAAATATGGATTTAAACTTACAGCTACGCCTAACCATAAAATTCAAATTATAGATAAGAATGGAGATGTTGCATGGAAAAAGTTTTCTGAGTTAGAAATTGGAGATTATACAATAATTAATTATGATAATAATATTTTTGGGAATAATATCATTTCTAATGATGAAGCTTATTGGTATGGATTACTTATTGGTGATGGTGGATTAACTGCAAAAAATACAGTAACGCTAACAAATATGGATGACCATATTATAGAGTTTAGTAAAAATTATCTAGACAATATTAATATTAAATATAATGTTAAAAAAACAAAATCTAAGGCAGTAGATATTAAAATACACAGTAAAATATATAGAAAAAAATTATTTGATCTAGGATTTGATTATTTGAAGTCAACACACAAAATCTTACCTCTAAGTATTAGAAAGTTGGCTAAGGAGCCATTATCAATGGTTATTAGGGGGATATATGAAACAGATGGATGGGTTGATGATAAAAAACCATGTATCTGTTTAGGATTATCAAATAAAAAATTAACAGATCAACTTCATTTACTTTTACTAAATTTTGGTATTGTTGCAAGTAGAAGAATAAAAAAAACTAACCGTGAAGATTGTCATATACTAACAATTTATAGAGAATTTATTCCAAAATTTATGAAAGAGATAGGATTTGATAAAAATGGTAAAAAATACAAAAATGCACTCAAGATTATGAAAACAATAAATAATACAGTTAGTAATTCAAATAATAATCTGATACCAAACCAACATTTTAATATAAAAAAGTTAATAAATAATTTTGATAATTTATATGGAAGAAAAATATTAAAGCAGGAATGTTGTATAAATTTTAATACAGTAAAATCTTGGAGTGGAGAAAAATATTGGAGAATTCCATCAAAAGAAAATTTATTAAAATTTATTACATGGTATAGTAATAAGCTAAAAGCGGATAATAATTTATCCGAAGATATTCAAATAATAATTTGCCGTATAATAGAATTATGTAGCAAAAATTTTTACTATTTGCCTATAAAAAATATAAAAGAAACAATGTCAGACAATTATGATTTTTGTATACCAGATACTCATAGTTTTGTTTCCCAAGGATTTACAAATCATAATACTTTTTTAGCTGCAATGATGGCGGCAAAGTTTAATAAACCAACTATAATATATGTAATAGGATTAGATCTATTACAACAATTTTATGATCTATTTTCTCAAATTTTCGATGAAAAAATAGGATGGATTGGAAATGGCATATGCGATATACAAAAAATAACAATAGCTAGTGTATGGAGCTTAGGGGCTGCGTTAGAACTAAAAAACAATATTTTAATAGATGATGATAATGTTGAAGAAGAAGTTTCTCCTTCAAGAAGAGATAAGGCTAAAATATTAAATTATTTATCTGAAGCGAAGATTCATATAATAGATGAATGTCATGCGTGTACTTGTGAAACACTTCAATCAATACATAAATATATAAATCCTGAACGAATATATGGATTATCAGGAACGCCGTATAGAGATGATGGATCTGATTTGCTAATTAATTCGATGCTTGGAGAAATAATAGAAAATATATCTGCATCAGAATTAATTGCTAAAGGTGTTTTGGCTCAGCCAATTATTAAATTTATTAATGTGCCATTTCAACCGCATAACTCAAGCGTTTATAAACAAGTATACAAAGAATATATTGTTGATAATGAAATAAGAAATCAAATAATTGTAGATCAAACAAAAAAATTAATAGATAAGGGGTATAAACCATTAGTATTATTTCAAACAATAAATCATGGAAAATATCTTTTTGAAGAATTTAAAAAAGCCAACATGAGATGTGATTTATTACATGGAAATGATTCTTTGGATAAAAGAAATGAAATAAAGAAAAAATTAGATGATGATGAAATAGATTGTATAATAGCCAGCACAATTTTTGATATTGGATTAAATTTACCAAAATTATCTGGATTGGTATTGGCTGGTGGCGGAAAAAGTAAAGTAAGAATTTTGCAGCGCATAGGAAGAGTTATAAGAATGATCGACGGGAAGAGTAAGGCAGCCATTGTAGATTTTATGGATAATGCTAGATATTTAGATAAACATTCTAAAATTCGTTATGAAACTTATTTGTCTGAGCCGGGATTTAAAATACTAGGTCAGTAAAATTTAATGATTAGGAAGTGTAATAATTTACAATACCTGTATGACAAAATTATTTTATGTATATATGATAAAAAACAAAATTAATGGTAAAGTATATATAGGAAAAACTTCTGGAGATTATAATAGAAGATGGAAGGCTCATATAAAAAAAGCTTTTGATGATAGAGTTGGACAAGTAAAATATAAAATACATTCAGCAATAGCTAAACATGGGCTTGAAAATTTCTCATTTAAAATATTAAAAACATTTAATACTGAAGATGAGGCTTATCAGGCTGAAATAGAAACAATTATAGAATATGATTCTATAAAAAATGGATATAACTCTACACCTGGCGGTTCGGGCGGCACTCAAACTTTAAAATCTAATAGAAAATTTACAAAAAAAGAAATAGAAAATATATTTAAATTATTTCTAAAAGAAAAAAAATTTGCGAATGTTGGAAAAATTCTTAATATCAGTAAAAGTTTAGCAGGGGATATAATAAAAAGAAGATTTTATACTGACATAAAAATAGAAAATAGTATTTTAAATGAATGTAGTAAAATATTATTAAGTAAAAAAAGAGTAAAAGCTAATTTCTTAAATAAAGAAGATATTATAAATGATTATGTAAATAATCATTTATCTTATAGACAAATTTGCAAAAAATATAATACATCAACATTTATTGTATCTAAAATTCTAAAATGTAATATTGATACTTCTATTGTAGAAAATAATAGATGCAAGGAATTAGATATTTCTTTTGTTTCAGAAGTTATTAATTTATATATTAATACAAATATGATTGCAAAAGATCTTGCAGTTAAATTTAATGTATCTGTTCATGTAATTAATGATATTTTATGTGGCAAAACATCATATAATTACAAATTTTCTAAATCAGAAAAAGAAAAATTTGAAAAAATAAAGAAAATTAAAAGCGGATTAAAAGTGGCAGATGATATAAGGCTTAAAATAATAAAAGATTTGAGATCTGGTATTAAGGGGGGCGAGGTAGCTAAAAAATATAATATTTCGCAAAGTCTTGTTTCATACATAAAAACAAAATTTATTAAAAATAAATAATGCAAGATATTTAGATAAACATTCAAAAATAAGATATGAAACTTATTTGTCTGAGCCAGGATTTAAAATACTAGGATCGTAACCGTCTCTATAGCGCTCGCCCTTAAACTTTTCTAGATTGCCAAAATAAAAAAAATTGATAACCGCCCGGGGCGCGTTAGTATGTAGAAAGGAGCCGCGAAACCCGCGGAAAATTCAATGAACGCGCCAAACAAATCGTATGAAAAATTATTTGAAAAATTTAAAGAAATAGATTCATTAGAAATACAAAAATGGAATAAAAATCATTTGTTAGGATATTTTATAAAGAAGTATAAAGATTATTATAGTGATGATTATAAATTTAAATTTAATACTCCAAGAGCTTCCGAGTGCTTTGAGCTATTTAACATTAATAAAATAATAATAAATTTAAGTTCAGATCCAAATATAGTTAAAAATTATATAGATTGGATTTTTGAAAATAAAGTAAAAAAGGCTAAAAGAAAACTGTCTTCGATTTCATTCTTAACCAGCGAATCAGATTTCATAACATTTAGAAAATTATACTTAAATGATTGTCTAAGTATAGACAGAAACATAGAATTACCAGACAATATAAAACAAATATCAAATATGAATACATATGGAGATTTAGCATTTTATATTGCTTCTGGTATAAGTGAAAGTGAGGTTCTAAAAAAGAAATTGTTAGATGCTGGATTTAATTTAAATGATTTAGAAAAGGTTAAATGATTCCAAAAAAAGGTGATCGCGTTGAAATTTACCTAAAAAGCAATTTATGTATTTCTGGTCTTGTAAAGACTTGGACAAGAAAAAAAATAATTTTAGAATCAATAAAAGATAAAAGTACAATAGTTTTTGTTTCAATAGTTGAAATTATTTTTTATAAAATATTTTATAATGAAGCTGATTCTAAAGTTAAAGAAGAAAGTAAGATGGTTGAACAAAAGCAAGAAAATATTGTTGATCAAATAATTAATGATCATAATAAAAGTCTTGTGGAATTAAGAGCAGAAGAAGCAAAAGTTGATAAAAAGATAATATCTGAACAACTTAAAGATTTAACTTTTTCTAGAGTAGGAAATGTAAGATATGGAACCCCAGACTTTTCAAAGATCAAAGCACCTAAATAATATACCTCAAAAAAAATTAATTGAAAAAATTAATGAAATAAAGAAAACCGACTTAGATCAAAAGACTAAAAATGTAAAAATAATTTTATTAAACAGATTTGCAGAATCTAATATCCCAATAATTTATTGGGATATTTGGATGGAAAAAAATTTTAAAGGAGATCCTAGATTATTAGAAAAATATAATGAATATACAAAGGAAATACAGTCAAATTATTTAGATGGCAAATCAATTTGTTTTTGTGGTTCATATGGAACGGGCAAAACATTTACAATATCGAGTATATTAAAAACGGCGTGCGTAAAAAATTATACATGCTTGTATATAACTTTAAGCGATCTTGTATCAAGTTTAACATCTTATGATGATAAATTCACAATAAGAAAAGAACTAAATTCTGTAGATTTTTTGGCAATAGATGAATTTGATAATAGGTTTATTTTATCTGAAAATGCTTCAGACTTATATGCAATGACATTAGAAAATATTTTTAGAACAAGGCTGCAAAATAAATTGCCAACAATTTTTGCAACTAATTCTCCAAAACCTTTAGAATCCTTTAAAGGTTCATTGAAGGCAAGTCTTTCAAGTATTTTTTCAAGGGTAGAGTTTTTTATAGTTTTAGGTGAAGATTTTAGAAGGAAAGAATGAATTTAGATTTAGCTATACTAAAAGTAATAACAAGTAATAAATTTTTAGCTCAAGATTTTATTTATGAATGCGGCTCAAATCTGTTTCATTCAGATTATTGGGCATTTGCTGACGCTGTATATAAATACATTAGATCTTATAAAGAATGTCCAACAGAAAGAACGTTACAGGAAAAATATAAAAATAAACAAAATTTAGTATCTGCTTTTGAAAAGATTTGGAGAAAATTAGATTCAATTTCATATAATGAGCAAGAATTTAAATTCGACGTTGAAAAATTAAAGAAAAGATATGCTGAAAATAAACTTTTAAAATTAAAAGAAGAATTAAATGCTGAGGATTTATCTTTAGACAAATCATTTTCTGTCATCAAAAAAACGATGGATGAAGTAGCCTCAGTTTCAAGAAATAAATCATATGATAGAAAAACTTTAAAAGAAGCTATTCCATTATTCACAGAACAATATAATGCAAAAGTAGAAGCTAGAAAAAACAATAAACAAATTGATGATTCTGTAAAAACAGGATATTCATTTTTAGATTATGCAACAGAAGGCTTAAGAGAATCCGAATTACTTTTAATAGCTGGAGAATCTGGATCAGGTAAATCTACATTATTGTTAAATATGGCTATTCAAATGTGGCTACAAAAAAATACATTAGATAATTTTAATATTTCTGAAGGTCATCATGGAGCATATTTTTCTCTAGAAATGCCATTTATGGTAGTTTTATCAAGAATATTAGCTAGATTATCTCAAGTTCAAATAAATAAAATAAAAGCCGCAAAATTAGACTCAGATGAAAAAGAAAGAGTAAAGAAGGCGTTAGATTTTATAAAAGAATACCCATATAATTTTGAAGTAATAGATTTTCCAAGAAATACTACAATGGAATCTATTGAATCTGTGTATGAAGAGATAAAAACAAGATTTAAGCCAAAATTCGTAGGAATAGACTATTTGCAATTAATGGATTATGAAAGCAACGAAAGTATGGATGATTGGTTAAAATTAGGTAAAATATCTGAAAAAATGCACGAATTTGCTAGAGTACAAAAAACAATTGTATTGAGCGCAGTTCAATTAAATAGAATAAAGCCAACAAAAGATCAAGAGGCGAAGATAGGTCTTCATAGAATTGGCAGATCTGCATTAATAATGCAAAATGCAAACATAGGTATACAAATTAATACAAGAGAAGCTGAAAAGAATTATCCAAATTTAGAGTATTATATAATAAAAAACAGAGATGGTGCTCTTGGCTCGGGAAAAATGTTAAAGAAAATGGAATATGGTTTATTAGAGGATGATCCATTTTATGAAGATGGGTTTGATTTCCAGAATGATGTTGGAGATTTGACTAATTATATGGATGATTTATATTTATAAAATATGATAAAAAGGAGTTTATATGCCAACATACGAACACGTTTGCACTGATAGTAATTGTAATTATGGATGGGAATCATTTTACTCAATTAAAGCTGATCCACCAAAAGTATGTCCAAAATGTAATCAAGAAACAGCAAAGAGACTTATAAATCATGAAGGTGGAGCAAAAATGGAATTAAATCCAGATGAGATGAAAGATAAAATTAAAGAGGATGTGAAAAAATTAAAACAAGAGGCAAATAAAAATGAAAATGTTTTGGCTAATTTAGTTGGTCCAAAATATGAACAAAATGTAAAAATGAGAGATAAAATTATGAAAGATTATGGCAAAGAAATCTTTAAAAGAGCAAAATAAAGGTATTATGACATATTTATATTTTTGTGATTTATGTGGTGAGATGGAAATTGAACATAAAATGTCTGAAAAAATAGATGATTGCCCTATATGTAAAAGTAAAAATATTTGTACAAAAATAAAAAGATTGATAACAAAATCACAAGGATTTATACTTTGTGGTGGTGGATGGGCAAAAGACAATTACAAGTAAGAGAGAGATTATGACAGAAAATGAAGCCAAAGAAATTTACCTTAAATTTAAAGAACTAAAAAAAATGGCAAGTTTAGATAATAAATATAAAAGAGATTTATCAAATTATGAAAAAATAATAATCGAAAAATTTCAATACATTGTAATGGCAAAAACTTCTAAATATAGAAAATTTAATAATTATAGTGATCTAAACCAGGAAGGATTAGAGGCTATTTTAAGAGCAATGAATAGCTATGATATAAATAAAGGTTCGATTTTTTGGTGGATACATAAATACGTTAATACTAGAATTTTTCGAGCAGCAAATAATCATACAGCGATTAAATTTCCAATAAAAATCGCTCACAATGTTGCTCCAAAAAGAGAATCTGTTTCAATGTATTTGCAAGATACTAAACCAGATCCTTTTGAGTCTTTGGATTTAAAAGAAAAAGTGAATTTTATTAATTCAAATTTCAACAAATTAAGTGATGATGAAAAAATATTATTAAATTCGTTTTATGATTTAAATGATTCTTTTGATAAGATAGAGATTAATCGTACAAAATCTAATGCTAAATTAAAAAAAATTATACGAAAAATGCAGCAATATTGATTATAAATTGATTTTACTTTCCCAATTTTCATGGGCTGGATCAAAAAATTTAAATACGCCTTGGTTAGTAATTCCCAGGTTTCCAAGATGCAAATCTCCTCTGCCAGTCATCACTTTGCTTAATATTTCTAGTATTAATTTTTTAACCCATAACGCATTTAAATTAGAATATTCATTTTCTATATCATTAATTGAATTATTTAAAATATGATCATTTATTATTTTATTATAAGTTTCATTCATAAACGATGTTATTTGAGATTTATCAAGGTTTTTAACTTTATCTTTATCAATTTTATTAATTGAATTTGTTAAAAGCTCAATAATTTCAATTTTTATAAAATTTACTATATTTCCTATCGCTTCTGCAATTTCATCAGAATCATCATCAAATGTATGTAATTTTTCCATTATACAATAATAAATTTTATCATTGAAAAATTTACCGATCTCTCCAACATCATATATCATTATTTCGTTTTCGGCATAATCTTCTTTATTATGCAATCTATCTAAAACTTTTAGATATTGTTTATATATATAATCCGACATAAAAATTTTTAAAACTCTTTGGTTTCCAATTGAAAAGGCAATGCCGTCAACACCTCCTCCAATTTTTTTAGGCTGTGTATCAAAATATTTTGCTACTTTATCCAAATTTGGCTTTGCTTGATTTATAAAATCTTTAATGAATTTATACCTTCTGTCTATAGGGATATGATAATATCTTGAGTTTAGAAAATTGTAAATATATGCATAATGAATATCTTCTTTTGGGACATTTTCTGAAGTATTATGTTCATCAACAAAAACTACATACATATAAAGTTTTGGAATGTTTGCCGTTCCTTGTAAAATTGATTCTTCGCTAAGAAATCCAGGAGGGGTTATTTTTTTCTCAGAAATAAATATTTTTTTTACATAGTTAGGCATATTGGGATCATCATTATCGACATCATGCTCAATAAATAGAGGATCAACTGTATTAATATTTATTGGGTAGTAACTGCTAAGAGCATGGCTATTAAGAATAACATTGTTTAAATTTTTCCAAGCCTCTTTTTCTTCATTTGAGGCTAACATATATGGTCTCCAGTTTGTAGATATTTTTTTTAATAAAGAACTTAATGTTGCCATTTTAATCATTCTAGACAAAATTTTCATATCTATATATAATTTAAATACGAGAAAAAAATATGTCAGCAACAGGATATTTAAAATGGAATGGAAGTAAATGGGTATTAGATGATATTAGCGCTACTCAAGGTGAGCGTGGGTTTAATGGTAAAAGTGGAATAACAAATGTTCAAGATGGATATATAATTCCAACAATATTTGAAAGCTTTAATTTATTAAAGGGTGCTAATATTAGTGCTCCAATTAATAATATATCAACTAGAACGGTAGTAAATGATTTGTCGGTAGTGTCTGCTAATCCTTCGTCATTTATAGCTGACGTAACGGCATCAGATAAAAGAATATATGTATTAGATGGATATGAAACTGCATCTGCAATGTATGTATATGACGCCCTTACATTAGAATTGGTTGAAACTTTTGAATTTACAGAAGCTTTGCAATGGAAAAGTTTAAAATATGTAAGATTAAAAAATGCAGAATTAATAGCAATAGCTTCAACGAACGGATTTTCATATTTTAGAATTGATACTGTATCTTATATTGATACAACAACTACAGGAATAACTACACCATGTAGTGAAATTTATGCCGATGCCGATGAGTTTTCAATTTTTACAAATGGGCAAATAATAAAATTTTATAATGCTCCTGGATCGAGTACAATTTTATCAACAACTATTACTCCAAATGCAAGTGTTACTGGATCAACCGATGATACGATAGTGTTTCATAAGGCGTTTGGATATTATTGGAAAAGTAGTACAACTAGCAATCAATTTCTTTATAAAATAAATGAAACATCGACAAGTAAAATTGAGTTATCGTTTACAAATACTACTGGCTTAATATCAGATTCTGGATTTATGTATGCATTAGGATATAGCGGGATATCTCCAAAAACAAGTAAAGTAGAAGTAATAAATCCAGTTTCATTTTTAATAGAAAATACATACACTGGTTCAAATTTAAATGGCGACTTATCAAACTATTTTATTGATGTAATATTTGATGGAAAATTTATACAAGTTGTAGATTATGATGCTGGAGTATTGTTTCAAATAAATCCATATACTGGAACCGCAGCATACGTATCATCTACAAATAAAATAGGAATTGCAAAATGTAATGTTTATGATCAAACAGAATACGCTGTTTATACATGGACTAATTTACAATTATTAGAACTTGTATCAAATAAAAAACAATTATTAAGAGATTATATTTCTGCTGGTGCAATTTTAAGAAAAATAACAGAAGTTTCAACTTCTCCATACGAAGTATTAGAAGATGATAACACTATAGCGGTTGATACAACTGGTGGAGCCATAACCGTCAATTTACCAATTCTTCCATATAAAGGAAGACAATTAATAATATTAGATCCCGTAGGAACAGCGGCTGCAAATAATATTACAATCAGTGATACAACGTTTGGAATAATAGGATCAACGTCATATACCCTTAATTCAAATTATCAATCAGTTACATTATTATTTACCGGTGCTCAATGGATTGCTATATAAAATAATATTTAAAATATGGCATCTCAATATCCTGGGCAAATAGATAACACAAATAGTTTGCCAATAGTAATAGATAATGTAACTGCTATAAAAGCTTCTGTCTTAAATAAATTAAGGGACGCTATTATTAGCATAGAAAATGAACTAGGAACAAAGCCGGCTAGTATTTATGGAAGTGTTAAAGCAAGGTTAAATGCAATAGAAGAAACCATAAATGGGCTACAAATAATTTCTCTTTCGGGAGATTTGGGTGGAACGGTATCTAGCCCCAGCGTAATTAGATTACAAGGCAATCCAATATCTTCATCTACTCCAGACATGGGAGATGCATTAATTTGGAATGGTCTTACTTGGGAACCACAATCTATAAATTTGTTCGTATCAACATTTGAACCACCATTAGGATTAACTATTTCTTCAACAAAATTTTATGCAGTAAATCAATCAGTTACACCTAGTTTTACTGTTTCTTATTCAAAAACACCAACTCAAGTTCTTTTATTGGATTCAGAAGGCAATCCATCAGAAGATAAAAGTGCTACCCCAACGTCATTTTCAGCAAATAATATATATACAAAAACAACATATGGAAGTTCCGTAACATTTACATTTACTGTAAACAAGGCAGATGAAATAGTAACAGAGGAATATATAATAAAATGGGTATCAAAAATTTATTTTGGATTTGCTGATGATATTCAAGGTATAGAAACATACGCCGATTTGATTCAAAATGATTTAAGCGGAGAATTATCTGATTCATTTATTAGAGAGTTTAGCGGATCATCTGGTAATTTACAATATATATGGTTTGCATATCCTACAAGCTTAGGGCAACCAACTTTTGCAATAAATAACACAATAGAAGATTTTGTTTTAATAGACTCAAATATTCAAATAACAAATTTGTATGGATATATCGAAACTTATTCTTTATATAGAAGTATAAATCATAATTTAGGCGCTGTAACTGTTAATGCATTTTAATGATATATAAATAACAGTGGATAACAAATTACAAAAACACTAATCCTATGGAGTAAATTAACACCCTATCCATAGGATTTTTTTATAGGAAAACTCAATGAGTAAAATTTATGTTCTAGATACATCAGCAATTGTAGATGACCCAACAGTGTTATTTTCATTTACAGATGCAATTATTATATTACCATTTGTAGTACTAGAAGAATTAGATAAAATAAAATCATTTGGTAATGATGCATCTAAAAATGCCAGATTGGCAATAAGATTTTTAGATGAAATTTTTGTAGATTCAGTGATAAGTGAAGTATCAAATAATTGCAAAATTAAAATAGAATTTGATTATGATAATTTATTTGATGATATGTCATATGGCGATAATCAAATAATTGCCTGTGCAAAAAGAATACAAAGTTCCTATAAAAAAGAAGTAACTATAGTAACATCTGATATTAATTTAAGAGTCAAGGCTAAATCATTAGGATTAATGGCTGAGGGTGGGAAGCAAAATTTTTCTTTACTTGACTTTTATCCATATTTGACAACAATAAATGATATTGATCTAGTAACTAAATTTCAAACATATAGATCGGTTGATGTAGATGATGATAAGCCAATAAATTCATTTTATTTATTTGAAGATGAATTTGGAAAAGGTGTTGGATTAGGAAGAAAGAATGCAGATAATAAAATAAAGATGGTAAAGAAACATACGCCATGGGGATTAGATTCAAAAAACAAAGATCAGGCTTGTTTAATAGATCTAATTATGGATAAAGATATAGAGTTAGTAACTGCTATGGGGGTAGCCGGATCTGGAAAAAGTTTATTATCATTGGCTTGTGCTTTAGATTTAGTTTTAAATTTAAAAGCATATGATAGATTAATTGTTTATCGTCCAGTTCAAGTTACAGGAAATGATGTTGGATTTTTACCTGGAACATTAGAAGAAAAATTAACACCATTTTTTGCAGCTATAATGGATTCTTTTGAAGTATTATTTTCAAGTAAAAATGGTGGTCAATGGAGACGCGATCTTGAAATGTATATAAAAAAGGAAAAAATCCAACTAGAAGCCATAACCTACATTAGAGGAAGATCTATACCAAATTCTTTAATAATTTTAGATGAAGCGCAAAATATTAGCGAAAATGATATAAAAACTTTGTTGACAAGAGTTGGAGTCGGATCTAAAGTAATACTTACAGGCGATATCGAACAAATAGACAATAAATCTTTAAATTATGTAAATAATGGATTAATTAAAATTATTGAAAAATTTAAAGGTTCAAAAATTTATGGTCATGTCACTTTAACAAAAGGTGAAAGATCTAGATTAGCATCAGAGGCGGCAAAACTATTATAAGGTAATATGGAAGATAAAAAAGTTAATAAAATATCAGAAGAAGATAGACTAACTATCGAATTGGCTAAAGCAAACAGAAAAGTTGCATTGGCTAACGCAGAAAAAGCGCTTGCTCAAAATGAAGCAGCCGAAGCTCAATATCAAAATTTGATCTTGAATGTTTATATAAAATATGGATTAAATTTTGAAAATACAATAGATGAGCAAGGTAATATAGGAGTAAAGCAAAATGAACAAAATAAAGCTGAATGAATTAAATCAATTAATAAATGTTAGAAATTATATATCTGTTTGTATAAATTCTTCTTTTTCTGTTGAAAAAAAGAAGATAAATAGATTGTCAGCAATTTTAAAAAATTTAGATGATTCAATTGTTGACCAAATAATAGAATTTTCAGATAAATCAAGTAAAAATGAAGAAGGCAAATAAAGATCAATCAAATTTTTTTGTAATTCAAAATAATGAATATCTTGAAAAACAAAGAATTGCTGGAAGTGTAGTAAGAGAGTTATTAAAAATATTAGTTTCAAAAGTAAATGATTCTCTTACGATGTTACACTTAAGTAAGTTGGCTGAAGAATTTATATTAGATAATAAATGCCAGCCAATATTTAAAGGTTATGACGGCTTCCCAGAAGCTGTTTGTATTTCTATAAATAATGAAGCCGTTCATGGAATACCAAAAAACATTAAACTAAATGAAGGCGATTTAGTAACTTTTGATTTAGGAGCAACATTTGATGGAATAATTGCAGATGCCGCTACTACTACTGTATGCGGCAACTTCTTAAATAAAAAAGATGAAGTTTTAGTTAAGGCAACTAAAGAAGCCTTAGCTAATGCAATAAACTCAATTGCTGTAAATAAAAGATTAGGATGTATTGGATTTGCTATTGCAAAGACTGCAGAAAAATATAATTTAACTGTAGTAGAAAACTATGCCGGACATTTTATAGATATAAATAAACCTCACGCATTACCATTTGTTGCCAATAAAGATTATACTAGCAATGGAATTAGATTTCAATATGGATCAAATTTGGCAATAGAGCCTATATTTACACTAGCATTAAATAATTACACAAAAAAATCATCTGACGGCTGGACAATATTAACTAATGATAAATCTGCCCATGAAGAGCATACTGTTTTTGTACATGAAAACAAAGTTGAGATAATAACATGAAAAAAAATGAAATTTATAGTGTAAAAATAAATAATAAAAATTGTCTTAAGGATTTTTATGTTTTTTCAGAAGCTCTTGAATTTTGTCTTAAAAACGCTACATTTTGTTTTATAGAGACAGAAAGTGGAAAGATTGTATATAGGAAAGCCTATTTTTAAAGGATATATGAAAGTTGATTTATTAAGAAAAGAAAGTTTAAATGTTAACGTGTATTTATGTGGATCACATGCTTCTGGAAAATCTACTCTTGCTAGATATATTTCAAATAAATATAATTTGCCACTATTAACTGAAGTTGCTCGCTCGATTTTATCTGAAGAAGAAACAACCTTAAAAGATATAAGAGTAAATATTGATAAAGCAAATTCATTTCAAGAAAAAGTCTTCTTAAGACAATTAGAAATGGAATTAAAATACGATTCTTTTGTTTCAGACAGATCTATTGACTGCTTGGCTTACACAGCTAATCATACAAAAGTTCTATCAAAAATAGTAAAAATGCCTGAATATATTGAATATATTGAAAAATTAAAACAAAAAAAGTCTATATTGTTTTTTATAAGACCGGCAAAAGAAACATTGGCAGCGGACGGAGTAAGAGAAGAGTTAAGTTGGGAAGGCGTAACTGTAATAGATGGAATGATTAAATTCATTTTAGAAATGAATGATATACCATATATTCAAATCAATACTGCTAATATGCAAGAGAGAATTAATATAGTAGATACAATATTATCTAAAATATAAATAATAAGCCATTAGAATATGGCTACCAGATACCCTGGACAAATAGATAATAATTTAACATTACCAAATTCAATAGATAATGTAACTGCAGTAAAATCTGAAGTTGTTAATCGACTTAAAGATGCAATAATTGCATTACAGACAGAATTAGGAGTTAAGCCTAGTACAACTTATGGTACTGTAAGATCGAGATTAGATTCGATAGAAAATGGATTAAACTCATTAACATTTTTAACTGGTGACCTTGGAGGCACAAAAGAAAGTGTAAGAGTAATTGGAATTATGGGCAATCCAATTTCAGAAACGCCACCTAATCTTGGTCAAGTATTAAGATGGAATGGTCTTGCTTGGGAACCTTCAGATGCTTCTGGAGGTGGCTCAACTGTTACATTCGCTGGAGATTTATCTGGCAATTCTTCTTCTCAAACGGTAATTAAAATTCAAAATATTGCAGTTAGTTCTACTGCTCCAACCGATAATCAGGTAATGGTATATGATGCTGGCACAACAAATTGGAAACCTACATCATTAGGCGGCTATATAGATTGTGTTGCAGTATCTGGAAAATTTACTGTATTGGGTGTCGGATCTAATGTGTTTACGAATGCCGGCAACGTCCAAGTTAACGCCGGAGATTTTACCATCGAAAGTTGTACATTCGAGTGCGTGCTTGAGGCTACTCCAGGCGAGACGGCAGAAGTTAGACTTTATAATTTAACTGACGGCGGAGTAGTCTCTGGATCATTATTATCAACGAGTGCAAACACGCCAACTTATCAATCAGTAAGCATTACTATTAGCGGCGATAAATTGTACGAAGTTCAATTGAGAATAACATCGGTAACTCCTGGAAGCGATGATGGAGCTAGTTGTACAAATGCCAAAATAAGAATTAAATACTGAGGTTAAATGGCTAATAAATTTCTTACAAATGTATCTTTGGCATCTAGCAATGATAATTTTCATGTAATGTGGGGAGCAAGTAGAGTTATGAAGGCTGCCGGATGGAATGTTATGGCTCATTCCAATGGTACCACTAAAGTTGCTAATGGAACTAATGCAAACGATGGTTATTGGGGGAATAATTCTGATCCATTAACAGATACATATCCTGTATTTGCAGCGGCAGCAGCTTGGATTGTTCTCAGAGGACCGACAACTTTAAAATTAAATTTAACTGCTGCTCCAACTCCTGGGTCAAATGGAGATTTTGTTAGAGGGGAAATTGTTACGCAAACAACAAGCGGGGCTACTGGTATATTAAGTGGTTATGTTTGGGATTCATCTCTATTACAAGGATGGATGGTAATAGAGCCTTGTACCGGAACATTTGATGGAACAAATAATATTACCGGAAATATTAGCGGGGCAGTAGCGACAGTAAACTCTATAAAATTTTTTACAAGAGAAGTGATGTTTGCGAAATCATCGGCAAATCAAACCGATGGAACAATTTATTATGTATGTGCCGATGGATATAACGAACATAACCAATTATTTAGCGGAGTAAAATTAGATGGAACTGGAGCCGGTGACGGATATTTAGCACAATCTACAGGATGTACTGCTTCTGTAGCTCCAGGTAAAGGTGGAACTGGTAATACATTTCCATCAAGAGCAATTAATTTAAGAGGGGCAACGTCATCAACTACTCATAGTACATTATTTTCTTCCTCTACACTAGTTGGTAGATTACAAGCGTTGGCGGTAAACGCTGTTCCAAGCACGGGGGTAAGTGCAGATGGAAGTTTTTGGATGGCTGCAAGTAATAATGGTACCACTAATGGATTTTCTGTAATAGGTTTTACTAAATTAATTGATTGTGAGCCAGGAGATATTGATCCATATATATGGTTTGCCCCCAGTGGAACAACTGTTGGATCGTGGACCCAAACTGCTACTCTTGCTCCCTCTGGCACAACATATGTTAATTCTACTACAGTATTAGGATCAACTCAAGTTTATTGGTTAGGCTATTTGGCAAGGGACGGATATTCAACAAGAGATAAGGTAACTTACTATAGAGCAAATGTCGAAAAGGATGATGCAAACGTTGCTACAATATATGGTGTTAATGGATTAAATCAAAGAATAGCAAATCATCCATCTCCAGCAACAGCGACATTGCTAAGATATCATTTTTCATTTGTATATTATAATTCAACCACTTCAGAATTTTTCTATAAAGGTAAACCTAAATGGATGTTTTGCTTGTCGCAAGGTTCAGGGTTAGATACAAGCGATTCAAAACAATTTATATGTGTAGCTGCAAGAATTGCAGGCTCGCAGCCAGCTATATATATAGGACCATATGATGGCACTACTACTCCTTTGATATAAAAATATGGCAGATAATGGACAAACAGGCGTTTGTGATCAACATAGCTATATTTCTTTAGCTACCGGACCCTATTATACATTCGATAAATATGCAAAAACGACTTCATACTCAGAAAGCATAAAAGATCACAATGATTTTAAATCTCAAGATGTGACATTTGTTACAGGTTTATTTCCTTCAGAAGTTGTTACAACAATAACTTATTTCATAATGCGCGGTAGAGACGTAGATTGTCCAACAATTACGTATAGGACATGGAAAGTTCAAGATACTCCAGATTCTACAGGAGCACAATATTCTGGAACAAAATGTGGACCAACAAATCTTGCAGATATTATAGTTTTATTAAAAATAACTGTAGATGCATAATATTTTACTATTCATGATATAATAAAGGTTATGAATTGTTTTGATATTGCTATTATTGGTTCTGGTGTTGCAGGTTCTTTTGCCGCCTATAAAATAGCTAAAGAATTTCCAAAAGTTAAAGTTGCAATAATTGATATTGGCAGACCACCATTAAAACGTAGAAGACAAATAGAAGGATGGTTAGGTTGTTTACCAACAAGTGATGGAAAATTTTATCTTGATGAAAAAGAAAAGCTAGAAAAATTTATTGATTCTAAGCACATTGAGGACAATTATTTATATTTTACAAAAATATTATCAGGTGTTCAAGAAATTGAAACATTTAAAACAAAAAAAATATTAAAAAGTTTTGAAAAAAAAATAACTGGATTAGGATATTCAGTTAATTATTCAGATCATATGCAAACATATTCTAAAGTTGTTCATCAATTATCAAAAACAATGAACGGTTTCTTAGAAGATTTACAAAATGTAACATATGTATTTGATACTGAGATAAAATCAATAGAAAAAGATAATAATATATTTAATATATTTTCTGAAGATATTAGTCTTAAAGCAAAGAAAGTGTTATTTTGTCCCGGAAGAAGCGGTTGGAGATTCGCAAACAATATTTTTAATTTTTTTAAAATAGTTGAAAATAATGATTATTCTTACTTTGGGGTAAGAGCCGAAATTGAGGAAAATTTTCTTAAAGATTTTAATAAATCTACTGTAACTTTACAAAAAGAAGATATTACATATGGTAAATTTTCTTGGAATGGTACAACAATACAAGAAGATCATTTAGATATTGCTATAGCGAATTTTAGATCTAATGAAGATAGATGGCATTCAAAAAATGTAAGTTTTGATATTATTAAAAAGTACTATTGTAAAGAACGCGGTGTAGAAGAATCCGAAAGGTTATCAAAATTAGCATTTTTATTAGGAAATGATAGAGTATTAAAAGAAAAAGCTGATTTATTTATGAATGATAAAGCTAAAATATCTCCAATAAAAGAATTTGATTGGTTAAAAAATTCTTTTAAAGAGTTGGAAGAAATAATTCCAAATTTTATAAATAAAGCTATGATTTATTATCCAGCTATTTTAACATATCCATCAAAAATAAAAGTAAGTAATAGATTAGAAACTGAAGTTAAAAATATGTATGTTGCAGGAGAAATGTTGCAGGAGCAGGGATTATTATTTGCTGTATTATCTGGACTTAGCGCTGTAGATTTTATGATGGAGAAATAATGGCAAAAGATTATGAAGGATTTGATAAAGAAACTACACCTAAATATATTTCTAGTAAATATGAAATGGATTTATATGATGAAGATAACGCCAAGCCATCTAAAAGTATTAGAATAAAAAGAATATTAGTTGGTGGTGAAAAGTGGAGATTTTTTGATGGATCAAAAAATACATTAACGGTTTTAGCTGATGAATTAAATGAAAATGAAGTAAAGTTTTTAAGGACTGCTGAGGGAGTTTTATTTTGTTTAAATAAATATAAGCAAGGCATAACGTCGCTGGACGGAATTAAAAAAAATTTATCTGAAAAGGTTGCGGGGCTCTCGACATAATTTTTTCACAATTTAAATTCTAATATAGACGATAAGCCAAGTCTTATGTCTAGAAAGAAAAATTATGAGTGGAAATTATGAACTTTATTTTGTTGACGTGGAAACTACAGGGCTCGATTTCTATAAACATTCACCAATAGAAATATCTCTTATCAAATTATCCAATAATGATCAAAAAACTTGGTGCTTACAGCCATTAGATTTAAACACTATTGACTCTGATGCATTAAGAATTAACGGTCATAAATTAGAAGATATTACTCATAAAACAAAATTTGGTAGAGAGACATATAGAGATCCTAAAAAAGTTTTAATAGATATTGAAAATTGGTTACTAGAAGATAATTTAACTTCTGGCGAAAGATGGTTGTGCGGACACAATGTAGCGTTTGATAAATATATGCTAGAATTTTTATGGAAAAAATGTGGCGTTGAAGATGCTTTTCCATTCAGTAGAAAAGCTTTAGATACTATGCAAGTCCAATTATTATTGGATTTGGTGAATAATACATATTCAGAAGCATATTCTTTGAATGCGTGTTTAAAAAAGTTTGGCATTAAAAATGAAAAAGCGCACAGCGCAGCGGCAGATATTAAAGCAACAAAAGAATTATTTTTAAAACAACTTTCATTGCTAAAAAAATGAATATATTATATTTTTGCAATAATTCATTAGATTCTGAAATTCAATGTTCCAGATTTAAAAAAATTACAAAACATAATGTTAAAATAGCTTCATACAACTTTTCTAATTTTTTTAAAAATGATATAAATTTGTACTATTTTAGTAAAAATAACATTTCTATTTTAGTAGATTATATAAAAAATAATAATATTGATTTAATTATTTCTGATGCAGAATCGGTATCTAAAAAATTACAAGATAAAATAAAAATTCCGATATGGGTTTATGCTAAGCACAGTACAGATTTATTTCATATTTCAAAAATGTTTAATAAGGCTGATAAGCTACTAACATATTCTTTATTTGTTGATACAGACAAAGCATATAGAATGAAAAATTACACATATATTAGACCTTATTTCGCAAATTCATTTTCATCGGCAAAAAATGAATTTGCGTTTTATTTATTAAATAATAATAAACAAAAAATTAATTTTGTAAAACATTTAAACATATCGAATGTTTTTTCTTTATATCATGAAGATTTGCAAAATTTGTCTATAAAAAAAATAGATAGTGATGATTATATTAGTTCTATTACTGATTCTATTTATAATATAGTTGAGCAAAATTTTACTTTTTATATAGATTGTTTTTATAATAAAAAATTTATATATTATTTACCAGGATATATAAAAGATATGTACGTATATACAAACTTTATTACTAGAAGTAAAATAGGTAAAGTTTTGTCCGATAGAGTTGATTTTACAGAATCTACTATAAATTTTATAGATTTCGGATGCCATAATCAACTACATGAGATATTGGGAGAATAATGAATATTGGAATAAAATTAAGAGAAACAAAAACTTCAATTTTAAATACAGAAGGTTCCGGGCTTAAATTAGTATTAAATGTTTGTAATACAAAAGGTGATACAAATTATAAAATAGTTGAAGTTTTTGATAAAAGATGGAAAAGAGCAAAAGAAGAAATGAGAGGTTGGTTTGTAAATCAACAAAATTACAAAAAAGGAAATGTAAATACAACTGCTGTTCAAAGTGATGTATGGATAGTAAATATGCTTTGTCAAGATAATGATAAAAAAAATGATGGCGAAGCTCTTAAAGAATGTATTCAAAAAGTATTAAAAATGGCAAAATATGAGAAAGCCAGTGTACATGTAAGTAAATTAATTCAAGATGAATTACCAGATTTAACTAAAAAATTTTTAGAAGATACATTTGTTGCTAATGGCGTAAATGTTTGTGTTTATTTAGAATCTTAAATGAAGGCGAGGGTTATACCTCGCCTTTTTTTTTATATTATTATGGAAAATGATAAAGATTTAGAAGCTGTCCTTAATGAATTCAAATCATTAATGGAAGATTCAAAACTTGAACCTGAAGAAAAAGTACCCGAATCCGAGGAAGAAAAATTTACAATAACTGCTCCTATTCATACAACGTATTATAATTCCGGTGATTTTGGAGTAGTAAATGAAACACATTTATCTGGACATAAAGGAGTAGACTTGCGTGCTCCGAGAGGTACGCCAATATACAGCATTGGCGAAGGAACTGTAAAGTATGCCGGAGATCAGGGTATAGGCGGATTAGCTGTAACAATATTGCATCCAGATGGATTCAAAAGCTATTATGCTCATCTAGACTCAATTAAATGCAAGAATGGACAAAAGGTAACTAGCGAAACTATAATAGGTACATTGGGGGATACCGGAAACGCTAAAGGTCGAATACCTCATTTGCATTTTCAATTATGGAAAGATAATTCTCTCGTAAATCCAGCCAAATATTTTTATGTTCCTAAATATACTAATGTATCAAAAGCTGAAAAATATTCAGAGGTAATAGAAATTATAAATAATTTAGTTAAGCTAAGCTAACATAGCTCATTATATTTTTGTAATTAAAAGATTTTTCAGCCAATTTCATTGACGGATCATTAATTAAAGTTGTTATAATAATATTTTCAACCTTTTTAGAAACGGTATTTTTATTTTTTATGTTATCTGGTATGTTAGTATAATCATAAGCATAAATAGTTCCACTTCTATTATAATAACTTCCCTTGTCTACAGTTATTACTAAATGTTTCCAATATTGATGAAAAATTCTTTTTCTGCCTTCTTTTGAATAATAACAAATATAAATTTTATTATTGTAGTAATTTTTTTTATCAAGTACAATTGATGCATGTGTTGCATTATCTAATGATAAACCAGTTATAAGCTTACCGTTAGTTACATATGAATTAGGATATTTAGAATAAAATTCTGAATATTCTTTTATTTTCTTTTCGGCAGCTTTTATTGTATTGTTACAATTATTTATAATTTTTAATTCTTTATCTATTATATATTTTAAAGTGTTCATATTTTTCTATAGATCGCTAATTTACAGTTGTCTGAGTTTTCTAATTGATTGATTGATTCTAGTTTAAAATCTAATGGATTAATCCAAGGAAACTTAACTAATTCTCCATCAATTATATCTGGAGTTAAAGTTAAATATAATTCTTTAGCAAAATTTAATCCTTCTTCATATATTCTGGCTCCACCAATTAACCAAATATTTTCATTGTTAGACTTTTCAATTGCTTGATTAATTGAAGTTGCTGTTTCTATATTTTCTATTTGTTTAGAAGTAACTACAATATTTTGTCTTTTGGGTAATGGTTTACCAATTCCTTCAAATGTAGTTCTTCCCATTATAATTGTAGAATTTAATGTAGATTTTCTAAAATGTTTTAAATCTTCTGGATAATCAAATGGTAAAGCATTTATTCCAACTCTTCCTATTGCTCCATTTTTAGAGACTGCTGCAATTAATCTTATCATTTTTTCCTTTATCTTAAATCAATTATAGATTGAATTTTATTTTCCATTACTCTAGTTAAATCATCTATAGTAAATGATTCATATTCAAATTCTTCTCCAAATTTTGTTTTTATTTTAATTGAAAAATAATCAACCCCATCAAACATTGTTGGATTTAAATTAAATGTAATATTTGTTTCTAATTCGGCATCATTAGTAATATCTTGATATTTTCTAATTATATCTATTAATTTATTCATTTAATCTCTGTTAATTTATATTGTTTGCCATCAATATTATAAATTTTATTAAGAGCTAGTTTTTGATCTATAATTGATTGTAATTTTAATTTAACTACTTTTGTTAAATTAGAAATGTTATTGGCATGAAATACAAAATCTTCACCGTTGCTCATTTTAATTTGTACATTAAAGGAATCTACTCCCTTGCATCCTGGCGGATTTAACCAAAAATTTATCATAGTTTTTAAATTAACATCATTTATTTCGTCTTGAAAATGTCTTATAATAGACACTAAGTCATTAAATTCTAATTTATTATCGGGCATTTCTAATATTTCTTTTATATTTGCAAACATTTTTCCTTTATACAGCCATTTTAGCTTCTATTGAACTATGAGATTTATATCCTTCTATTTTAAAATCTTCTAATGATAAATTTTCTATATTTTCTACTGTTTGATTTAAATCTTCATCAAATATTTCTTTTGTAATTTCACAAGTAGGAAAATCAAAAGGAGTTCTAGATATTTGTTCTTTGGTTTGTTCTAAATGATTTAAATAAATATGAGTATTACCTCCAATAAATATTACTTCTCTTGGAGTTAAGTTAGTTGCTTTAGCTATTATTTTTGTTAATAATGCGTAAGACATTATATTAAATGGTAATCCTAAAAATGAATCAACCGATCTTTGATGAAACATACATGATAATGATTTATCTGGATGAACATTAAATTCATAACTCCAATGGCATGGAGGCAGACTCATTTCATATAATTGGGCAGGATTCCAGGCTACAACTAAATGTCTTCTAGAGAATGGATCATCTCTTAATGATTTAATTACATTTTTAATTTGATCTATAAATCCATTACTGCATATAAGCTCATCGCTAGTATAATTTACTTCGCCATTATGACCATTAAAATTTCTCCATTGATATCCATAACCTTTACCCATATCGCCTTCTTTAAGATGATACAAGCCTCTTTTATCTAAGAATTCTCTAGAAGTATTTCCTTTCCAAATATTCACTCCTTTTGCTTCAAGAATTTTAGTATCAGTTTGTCCTCTAAGGAAAAATAATAATTCTTCTATTATTCCTTTTGTAAACATTTTTTTAGTTGTTAATAATGGAGCTTTATTGTCTTTTAAAGAAAATCGGAGCTGAGTTCCAAAAATAAATTTGGTACCAACTCCTGTTCTATCTACAACCTCTTCTCCGTTATCTAAAATATTTTGTAGTAAATTTAAATAATTTAATTCTTCTTGGTTCATGCATAAAGAATAAATTTTTAATGATTTCTGTCAATCTTTTTTTATTCACCATTCATTAATTTTTTTACGTCATGACCAACAAAGATGACGCAGCCAGCACTTATTAAACCTACAATTGCTGATAATGCATACAATCCTGTCATAGCAAAATAAGTTGCTAGTCCTCCAAATAATAAAAATAAACCGACGCTTAATCCTAACAAAACTTTTCTCTCTTTTGGTGTAGCCATAATCGCTCCTATAAAACTTATACAAAATATTAACATCCAATTATATATATTATTGAGATCAAAAATTAATACCATTAAAAACACAACAAATATCATAGTAAACGTACATCATGTGCATTGGATTCCCTTATTCCAGCTCCAGTAATTTTTACAAATTCTACTTTATCTTTTAACTCTTTAATTGACCAAGCTCCTACATATGAACAGCCAGATTTTAATCCCTGCAATAAAGTATCATTTACTTCATAATATTTTCCTTTTACTAATACATATCCAACAACACCTTCTATATTTTCCGATTTATGTGTAGATGATCCTGCATACTTTTTATATAATTTGCCATCTATCATTACAGTTTCATCCGGAGTTTCTTCGCAGCCGGCAAATACATTTCCTGCCATTACCATATCTGCAAATGCAAGACATTTTGTTACATCTCCGCCATTCTTTATTCCACCATCTGCTATAAAATATTTATTTGTATGATTTAGCGATTCATTATACACAGATTCTAATGCTGTAATTGTAGGAACTCCTGCTCCTGTATTTATTCTTGTAGTACATATACTACCAGACCCTACATTTACCTTTACGACATCTGCTCCATTATCCCATAGGAATTTTGCACCTTCGCCAGTTGCGACATTGCCAGCGACAAAAAGAATATCATTAAACTTTTTCTTTAGAAACTTACACATTTTGCCAGACTCTTTTGAGTGTGCATGAGCGATGTCTAGACAAAACAATCTTACGCCTAAGTTATAAAATTTTTCAGCATTATCTTTATCTTCTTTTTTTATTCCTAATGAAACTCCAACATGTTCGAATGGATGATCTAATTCTTGACCAAATTGGTCATAATAAGATAATAGTTCTTTTAATATTAATTCTTGATTTTCGTATGTATCGAATCTATGCAAAAATACTAAACCGCCAGAAAGCCAAACCTCTTTAATTAAATTTAATCCGCAAATACTTTTCATATTTGCTGGAATAATTGGGTTTGAAAAGTTCCAAGTTCTAGAATTTGTTATAAATTCAACATTTACTTTTACATTTTTTCTAGATTCAATTTCTGAATATTTTGGAACGATAAGAACGTCGTCCAAGCTTAGTGCAAAATTTTCTAAAATTTTAGGCATAAATCCTTTTTAATTGTATTATTAACCATAAGATATATAACTTATATAGGAGAAGTTATGAGAAAAATTTTTAGTTTAATGTTTGCAGGTTTAATTTGTTTTATTTCATTTCCTGGATGTGGTGGGTCTAGGACACCCCCTCGCCCTACGCCTGTCGTAAAAGACACTGATTTATGTGAAGCCGCAGGGAAAAATTTAGTTGAACAACATTGTATTTTAGATGATCGAAAATTTACAAAACTTGGCAAAAGCTTTAAGTTATTTTGTGAGGAAACGCAAAGCGCAGGGGTTTTTTTAAATCCACGCTGCTTAAGTGAAATAAAAGCTTCTAATGTAAGCGAATGTCACGATAAAATGAACGTTTGTACTTATAGTAAATAATTTTGGGTAAGGATAAAGATGAGCAAGATTGATGAATTAAAATTTAGTGGAAATTGGCGAGAAAATTTAGATAGAACGAATTGCGTTTATTTAATTACAAATAACGTAAATAATAAAAAATATGTTGGAATGACAAAACTATTATCGCAGAGATTGCGTGACTATAGATTAGAAATAAAAAGTAACTGTGGTAAGAAAAGATTAATTATTAAAGCTATTAAAAAGTATGGCGAAGATAAATTTTCTTTTGATTTTATTAAACAGTGCCATTCATATGAAGAAGCACAGACCAGCGAAATAGAATTAATTAAATTTCATAAAGAAAATAATTATGTAATGTATAATCAAACTATTGGTGGTGAGGGAGCAATAGGAGCTAAGATTCCTACTGGTACAGAAACAAAACAATCTAAATTAACTTTAGATGATATTGCAAATATGTTTAAACTTTATCATAAAGATGGTCTCAGTTCTTATGAATTAGAAAAAATATTCAAAATTGATAATGGATCAATTCGTAAAGTATTAAATGGTGAAACATATAAATCAGAATCAGAAAAATATATAAATTTATATGGTAAAGTACGCAAAAATTATATTGAAATGGGTTCTAATAAAAGAAGTGGAGTTGCACATTACAAATCAAAAGTTAATGAAGAAAATATAGAAAATATATTTTTTATGTTTCATAATTGTAATTTGGACATAGCTACAATAGCTAATAAATTTTCTATTTCGTATAATATAGTATTTGGTGTACTAACTGGAAAAACATACAAAAAAATAACTAATAAATTAATCAATAGTTATCCAAAAATTGAATCATGTAGAAAAATTTTTGATCTTAAAAATAACAGAGGCGAGCTAAGTTCTTCTGCAAAATTGACTAAGAAAAATGTATTAGATATACTTTATGAATACCATATAGAAAAAAATAAAATAATAAATATTGCAAAAACATATAACGTTAGTTTATCTACAATATATAAAATATGTGATGGTAGTTGTTGGTCTGATACATATAAAGAATTTGCATTAAAATATGACATACAAATTAGGTCACAGAATACCAAATGATAATAAAGAATATAAAAGTTATAGTGAAGTAGCTAATCAATTAACTAAAGTTGCTTCCACTAAAGAAAAATTTAATGCTTCTGCTAATGACTATATTTTACCTGAATATACTCCAATAAGTAATCAAGGTAATATAAATTCTTGCTCAGCTAATAGTACTATTGATAGTCTTGAGATATTAATGGGTATACAGGATAAAAATTCTGTTGTTCAATTATCTCGGTTGTTTAATTACTATAATTCGCGTTTGTATATAAAAGAAACTGATAAGGATGATGGTGCATATTTGCATGATGCGTTCGACAATTTAACAACTTTGGGTTGCTGCTTAGAATCAACTTGGATGTATGATCCAAGTAAAGTATTTGCTCAACCATCATTATTTGCTTACGCAGAAGCAAATTCAAATAAATTATCCGATTTTTATAAAATAGATAAAGGCGGGATAGTTAAATGCGACTATATTGAGCAAGCTATACGTAGCAATTGTCCAGTTGTATTCGGTACTCCAGTATCCCAACAATTTGTCAATTTTGGATATGCTTCAGAATATCCTATTTTTGATTTTCCTTCGGTTGCTGCGGGGCGACATGCAATCGTAGCTGTTGGCGTAATGTATATTAATGGACAAAGACATTTTTTAATTAGAAATTCTTGGGGATCAAATTGGGGATATGACGGGCATTGTTTAATGAAAGAAAGCTATATGGCATCTAGTGAAACCAATGATATATGGGTAAGTACGCTTGTCCCAAATTTAATTTTTTAATAATGAAAAACAATATATTAAATAAATTTAATTTTTCAGGAAACTGGAAAGATCATATAAATAGTGTTAATGTGGTTTATAAAATAACCAATTTAATTAAAAACAAAATTTATATAGGTATATCGAAAAATCTAAAGCATAGATTATATGGTTATTTAAAAGAAATAAATAATCCCACTAGACCAATTTCTAAATCACTTGCTAAATACGGATCACAAAATTTTCAATTTGATGTAATACATATATTTAATTCTTATGATGAATGCATAAATATAGAGCCAGTATTAATTAAAGAATTAATAAATAGTAAACAAAAAATATATAATGTATCTTTTAATAAATTAGTAAAAAAAATGATACTGGAACTAAAAATCATAATGCGAAGTTAAAATTATCACAAATAGAAGAAATATTTATTTTGTATTATAGTAATAATTTATCCGCAGTAGAAATAAGTAAAAAATTTAATTGTAATTCAACATTAATATATAATATATTAAAAGGAAAAACATATATTAATGAAACTTTTAAATATATAGAATATTATAAAAATTATAAATACAGAAGTAAGAAAGAAATTGGTGTATATGATAGAAAAATTTCTGGACTTAACAATTATCAAAATAGAATATCAGAAAATCAAATTATTGAAATATTCAATATGTATCATATTTTAAATAAAAGTTCATTAAAAATAGCAAAAGAATACCATGTTTCTAAAAAAATGATATTGAAAATGCTAAATGGAAAATCTTATAAAGATATTACTTTACCATTGATAGAAAAATATGGTACAATTAGAAAGTAATAATTTTAATCAACTCTAAAAAAACCAACATCTGATAACACAAATTCACCATTTGCCCTTTTCATTAGATTCGAAGTATGTAAGTCTGCCCATCTTATACCTTTTTGATCTCTTAAGTATCTTACAAATTCTAATACATCTCCACCAAAGTATTCTGTATCAGATTCTAATGGTAAGTCACTTTCTTCAATTTTTGGTAATCTTCTAAAAGAGCTAAGATAGGTTTCAACTATTGCTAATGCTCTATTATATGTTTCTAATTTTGGACCAAGTTCCATTAAATTAATAGAAATAAATTTATAAATCCCTCTAACTATAGCTTGAGATATCTTTTTTACATCTGTGACTTTTTTAATTAAATCGATTAAAAAATCATAGCATTTTTTATTTAAAGAAGAAATTTCTAAAATACTTTTAATTGCAGATTTTAAATGTTCATTATCTTCATTGCTTGCCAAATCTTCTAAAATTTTTTTATAATTATTTAAAGTTAAAAATGTTGAAAATACTAAATCTTTTTCTGTCACAGCTTCTTCTTTTAATAGAAGTTGTTTTTCTGCCACAGATAAAGGATAAAGTTTTTCACATATTAGCACATAAAATTTTGATGGTTCATGAAAAGTAGCTTCATATATTTCCATAACAAATTTTTTATATTTTTCTGGCAATTCATCTTTCAAATTTTGAAACATTAATGCTTTATCAATATCTATTTTGTTTTTAGTAAATTTATAAATTAATCCAGATTTTTCAAAAACGATATTAAATTTTCCTTTTCCAACATAATTATTTTTTGATAATCCAAAATGTTTTAATAAACTAATAAAATTTATTGTCATAAAATCTGTTGGCTGCAATGGTTTATATTTTTTAGGATCATCCGATGTTTCAAGCTCTTTTTTAATTTTTTTCCATTGCTCGTCTGCAAATTTAAACAAATTAAGTTTCATAGTTAAATATAAAAGTATTAAATAAATTAATAATTTTCATACTGTTTTTCTCTTTCTATATTTCTGGCTTCAAATATTTTATTTCTTAACAATTTTAATTCGTCATTATAAGTTATAACATCTCCATATTGTTTGTATAATTCAATTAATAATTCTTTGGAGCTTGTATTATGTAATATTTTTGAAACATTATTATAAGCTAAGCCTTTTTCCTTTACTATTTTTATTAATTTTTTAACAAAATCATCGGCTCTAAAAGTTTCTTTTTTAATTAATGAATTTATAAGAGCCCTATCCTCTTCTTTTACTGCTTTATCAAGAAATATATCAAAATCTTCTTTTGTTAGCGGAATATCTGCACTATAATATTCATTGGTTCTTTTATTATAATCATTAAGAAAGTTAGATATTCCTTCACTATTTAAATATGAATAAAAAATATTTTTTTGATTGTTATTTAAAATTTTATAAACATATCGAGAAGCTCCAACTGCCCCAAAATTATGTCCCACATTAAAAATATTTGCCAAACCTTCCATGTCATTTATTTGTATTTTCTCTTTAATTTCTGTAATTATATCATAATTTACTGAAAAGTGCTCATAATTCTCATCTTCTTTTATATCATCATAATTTAATTTTATTTTTTGTCTAATATGTTCCGGTGTATTAAAATCATTTAATAAACTTTTTCTATTCTCCTTATGAATTAAATTTTTATTAATTTCATCTTCGGATAATAATTCTGGTTCTGATTTTAATTTTGTAAGAAATGATTTAGGGACTGTTTTTAAATTATTAAAAATTTTTTCTAATATAATATATTTATTAGTTAAATTGTCCAAATATGTTTCATTTCCTATTTTGTCTAATGCATCAAAAAAATCTACTTTTAATACTTTATTATTTAAATCTCTTTGAATTGAACATGCAATTTTATAAAGAGGATTGTCTATATTTAAATCTTTTCTAAGTATAAAATATAAAACAACATTATTTGCGGAATAATCTTCAAAATAATTTTGATTTTCCATGGTTACACACCATCTAGTTCCCGAGCCATAAAAACAAGCTGCTGCTTTTGTTATTATTCTTAATACAATGCATTGATTATCTTCAAATATTTTTTCTCCGCCGCTAGTTTTTATTTCATTTTTAGTTTTTGTCTTAGATTTAATATTATCTAATTCAAATAGTTTATCTCTTAGTTCTGTAAAATTCCATTTATTAATATCTTTCTCATCCAATCGATTTACATGTTTGTGAAAAAGATTTATTACATCCGAAATTTCATTTATTAATGCTTGACCGCTAACTAATTGTTTAGTAGCATAAGTTAAATACTTGTCTTTCTTTGAAGGATCTCTATTTGATAATATCTCTATTTCATTTTTATACTCTGGAAATTTATTTATTAAATCAGATTTAATCGAAGCTAACTTATATAAAATGGTTATTAATGACATAAAATAATATTTTTTTATGTCTAGAGCATTTTTTCAATCAATAGCAAATAAAAACTATAAAGAAAGAGATGAGTTATGTTGTGAAGAAATATTAAAAAATAATATTCCTAGTTTTTTAAATAATTTTAAAACAATTACTCACACAGAAAAAAATAATACAATATCTTTTCAAGTTTCCTCAGACTATATTTCTATTGGGACTGAAGATGATTATGTAAGAACGCCACTTTCAGGTATAACTTCTCAAAAAGTTGTAGACGCATTTCACTGCGTACTTCCAACAAAGAAAATTGTAGATTTAATCTGGAAATACGCAGAAATAAAGTTACCTCAAAGACCAAAAGGTGCGCCATTTGATTCATCTATGTTTTCTACAAAAGAAATTATTAATGTAAATGATAGAATTAATAAAGATTTAGGAAATCAAGACAAAGCAAAATTAATAGCTGGTCATAAAAAAGACGTTGTAATAACCAATAAATTGGCTCCAAATAATCCTAATCAAAGAGTAGCCATTTATGGCTGGCATGGAGTAAATGGACAACCAATTCAAGGTCCAAGCGTTCAAGCCGTAGCACATGAGGTAACTTATTATGATTATAGTCATGGCATAAGATTAATTGGTATTGATTGTTTATTAAATGGGGAGCCTAAATTAATTACAGAAGTTTTGCAAGATAAAGATTATTGCTATTTGTTATCAGATGAGGGACTATTAAAGTTTTTAAGATATTAAAATTTTAAATGAATTAATATTTTTGATTTAAGTTATGAGTTTAATAAAATATATTTATGCTAATTTTAATATTAAAAATATTGATTTAGTCCAATTTACTGATCGATTTATAGATGAAATTTACAAAGATTTTAATTCAATAAAATGTTTGGAAGCGGTGGCAAGATATCTTTTTGATATAATTGAAAAATGGGATGGTTGGACAACCAATAATATTGATTTTTCTAACTATAAAAAAGATATTTATGATAATATTTTATCTATGCTGACATTAAATTCTTATGTAAAATTAGATGAATTGAGTTTTATTATAAAAAGACCAATTTATGAAGCGATAACATTATCTAGCAGCGATATGGGATATTTTTACTCTTTGTTAGGTAATAAATATCAAAATGAAATACGTGATTCATTTGATCTTTTATTAAAACATGTCAATAGTAAGAGAAAAATTTTAAGCAATTTGCCAATTATAGCAAATTTAATTCCAACAATCGAAGAAGTTTTATCACCATTTCCTGAATTATATGAAATATTAAGAAAAGAAAATAATAAACCAATTATTCTAAAAATAAGTGCATATGATTTTGAATCCAAAATTTTAAAATTTTTATTACCATCCGAACAAAAAATATTTGCAAAATATGCAGAAGCTTTAGAAAAATATATATTAAAATTTAATAACTAACATGAATGAATTATATACAAAATTAAAATGTATGTGCAATAAACAATTATATTTTACTGTTATGGAAGGCAACGGATCTCAAGGAATTTCAAGAGGATCTTCAAATAAAGTTTTCTATAAATTTAGAAATGGTGTATTTATCATAAATGATGGTGGGTCTACTTATGAATTTTCTGAAAAAAATTTAAAAGATAAAGAATTTATAAAAGATATTCAAATATTTAAAATTTATTCTATATGTCATTCATGCGGATTAAGAATATTTTTCTATCCTCAAAAAGATAAAACAATTTATGAAATAAAATATAATTCAAAAAATGAATCTGTATATATTACTAATAAAAGTAATCAAATAGAAGTGATTATAAATAAATCAAGTATAAATATTCCAGAAATTCCAATAGATAAATTGTTATGTAAATTAGGTGTTTTAATGGAGCTTAGTTAATGTCATTAATAAAATATATTTATGCCAGTCTTAAAAATATCGAAGAATTGGATCTTGAAGGATTTACGTCAAATTTTGTAGACTCATTATTAGACAGATTCCCCACAATGCAATTATTTGAGTCAATAACAAATTTAATGTTAGATAGAATTAATAATTGGTATGGATGGTATAAAGTAGATAATGATTTTGATTTTGATTTGTACAAAAGTAAACTCTATGATACAATAATGGGTTATTTGCAATTGCAAGCAATTATAAATCCCGATTTTATCAATAATTTTATTAAATTAGCGATTTGTAGACGAATTTCTTTTAGCGAAACGGAAACATATGATTACAAACAAATGCTAGAAAGAAAACATGATTTTGATATTATTTATGATGAATTCGATAGATTAAAAACTTACATAGATAAATATAGCTCATTTTCTAAAAAACTTAAATTTGAAGATTATAAATCATTTTTTCCAGACGATAGCGACACTTTTGCTAATACGCCGGAATTATTATCAATGTTAAATACTCTTGGCAAAGATGCAAGATATTTTAATTATTTACCAAATACGGAAGAAGTAATTGGAATTGTTAATGATTTGTTATCAACAGTTGAACCAAATATAAGAGAAAAATATATGAATGGATTTAAAAAAATAATCAAAGAATATCTTTAAAATCTATATAAATAATTTCTTTATTTTTCATTCTAGCATAATTTACGCAATTTTCTGTCCCACCACCTAATCCATCGTAATAGGCTGCTATTAAGATATCACAATTATCAACAATATAAACATTTCTTTTCATTAATTTCCAAGCAGCATATCCTCCCTCGCAAACTATTACTTGTTCTTTTGCTTTACTTAACAAAGAATAATAAATTTTCTTTTGATTTTCTTGCCATAAATTCTCTTGACCTATAAATGGAATAGCTGCTATCCATGGTATATTATTTTTATTACAAACAAAAGCAGCATACTGATCATATCCTAAAGCTACTCCAGAAATACAATATTCCGGATCAATATCTTTTAAAATTTTTTCCGTCTCTTTGCAAACATGTTTATATGTTTCACTATTTGGCAAAATTCTTCTTGGTCCAGTAAATCCTATTATTTTCTTTGCCTTGTTCATATTTTCCTATAAATTTATGTACACAGATGTTTTAGTCAAATTAAACAAATTTGCCCAGCTAATTAATTTATTTTTGAAAGCCGATAAGACCTATAAAGTAATGTCTCAAGATGAAGCTAGAAATTTTATGTTAAAGGTAAAAAAAGCTTATGATAGAGATGCTGCTAAAAAAGAAGGCGTTGTATATTCTACAGATAAACAATTTTTTATTGAATGGACCAAACCAAAATTAATAGAAGCTTTAGGAGATGAATATTCTAATAATGAGCCCCTTGGTGTTCAGTTAGATATGACAATGTTTAAAGCTAAAAAAGCATTAAATCCTCAATGGAAAGAATCTCCAGAAAAAATAGAAAAAGAATTAGAAAAAGTTTGGTCTTCATGGAGTAAACTTCCAAAGCCAGAAGAAAAAGTTATCGAAGATTTAAAAGGAAGATTAAGAGCAGCTTGCAAAAACATGTTAGAATTGAGTACTCATTTTCATGCTCTTAAAGCAAAAGATAGACCAGAGCAAAATTTAAAATTAGCAGATCTAATACAAGAAGCAATGAAAGCTGTAAGATATAAAAATAAATTACAACACTTAGGATTTTCATCTAGAGATATACCTTGGGATAAAACAATGTTAAATAGGGAAGCAGAGCTTTTTATAGAAAAATCTGCATTAGAAGAAGAACAGACAGGACAAAAAATAGAACCTTCTAAACTCTTTAACCATGTAAAAATGGTATTAGATTAACATGAATTCATTTAAAATCATATTAGCAGAGCTTGGATTAAATTTAACAGACTTGACATTTGAATATTTAAATGAAGTCAAAGATAAAATAAATATTTTTGACTTTTTAAATAATCTTTTTTCTTTGATAATGTCTAAAGAAAAAGCCGAAGAGCAATCCGCTATTATGGCTTTAGAAATAATGGCAGAACCAATTGACTGGAATCAATTTGTATTGCACCATTTGGCAATGGAATTAGCCCATAGATTGAAAAATATAGAATTTGATGATCTAGCTAAAAAATGCGAATCTTTTGAAGATGAGTCAGATAAAAGAAGAGTTATTCATCACTTGGTTAATTTTTTTGCAGATAAAGATTCAACAGAGATATTTGCTTCTAATTTAGAAAAAATAAAAGAGGTAAAAATTAGCAGAGAAGCCATGTTTACGGCTATAAAGAAACTTGTGCCAAAAAATCTATTATCCGGCTATATTAATTATATTAATGGTAGAGCCATATAATGTTGTTCTATAAATCAAAGGTGCTAAATGCCTAATTTTCCAGCAAGAAAAGCAAATGCTATAACAGGATCTCAATTTATCCAAAAAATATCTAATTTTAAATCTGGCTCTCCAGCTAGAAATAAATTAATTATGGATGAAGTGTTTTCTGGAAATATTCCTTCATTTTTAAGAGTATTCTCACCAATTAATGTAAGGGAAGGAGAGAATTCTATTACTTATTTTGTTTCACCAGATTATTTGTCTATAGGATCAGATCAAGATTATGTTAGAGTCTCTACGGATGCTCCAACATCTCAGAAAATTGCCGATCAATTCAATTGCATTTTACCAACAAAAAAAATGGTAGATCAAATTTATCAGCAAGCTAAAACAAAAGCAGCTCCAGCTCCAATGTCGGGGGGCTCTACAGTTTCAGGCAAATTCTATTCTGGCAAAGATTTTATTGCTCAAAAAATGCAACATGCAGATTCTTTAGAGGAACATAATAGGATGATTGAGCGGCAATTAAAGCGCCTAGATCATAAACCTGGAGATTTGATCGCTGGAATTAAAAAAGATGTTGTTATAGGCAATAGATTATTGTCTAAACCAGAAGCAGTAAATATATATGGCTGGCATGATAAATCTGGAAAACCTATTCAACCTGAATCAACTTTTCATGAAGCGGCTTATTATGACTACTCGCATTCAATTAGACTAGTTGATAGAAATTGTATTGTTAATGGAAAGTCGATGGATTTAACAAAAGTACTAAAAGATCCAAAATTATCTCATTTGGTATCATATGATGGACCATTAAAAGCAACTTCATATAATGATTTGAAAAAAAAGCAAGAAGACGAAGTTGTTAGCAAAGAACAAAAAGAAACAAAATCTTATTCGCCAGATACAAATTATACAAGAATAACTGGCGCAGTTACTCCAAAAGTTCAACAAAGAGCAAAAGAACTTTTATCTAAGCAAATGGGCGATAAGATTTATGAAAATATAGATGGCATAAATTATATGTTTGTTTTAGAACAACACTATCATCCGCCAGGATTTAAGGGCGGTCCAGTAGGCTTTCATAAAGGCGTATCAGTTTTTAAAGAAAAAACAGATAAACAAAAACAAGAAGTACAAATCCCAGTAGAACAAAAAAAATATGAAACAAAGCCATCAGTAGAAAGAAGAATGTCCTTAATAGATAAATTAGATGCTTTTCTCAAAAATATCATTTAACTCCGGAACTTCATTAAATAGAAATTTGTTAAACGGGTATTTTGCTAATACTATTTTTTGATTAAATAAAGGAATTAATATTTGATGCTCATAATTAATTACATTATAAGTTATAGTATCTTCATTTATTATTAATTCGTTTAATAACTCATATCCTAAGTGAAGTGGAGATACTTTCATCCATTCATTGTCATTAAGATAATAGCTTCTAATTTTTTTATCAAAGCATAAACAATTTAAATAACAATTTATATTATTAAATTCGGTTATTCCAATAACCAACATTATAGTTTTTGTAATTTTTAAAATTTCATTTAAATCTAGTCCAATATATAAATCATAACTAATAAAATTATTTTCTTGCTCTGTAACAAATTCATTTACTTGAAAATTTTGTTTTGATAAAATTACTTGGTTATGGAATGCATCATTCCACTTTTTTGCAGGTAAATATTTATTTTTTTTGTGGGTAATATATAAATCACAATATTCTATAATTTTTTTTAAATTCTTAATTTCAAAAAAAGCCTCTGTATTGTTTTTTATAATCTCTATGCTCATATTAAATATCCATATTTGGATCAAAATCATAATTATTATTTGATTCAGTTCCAGATGTTTTAATAATATCGGTTTTTATAAAGGGTAAGTAATCAACTTGTTGTTTTAAACTTTCCCATAAATAATAAGTATTTCTACTATCTGTTTTTGAGTTGTGAAACTGATTAATCATTTTCGACCCAACAAATTTACAAGATGCTTCCAATGAAGCCTTTTGTCCTTTACTGCCAGTTTTTTTCATTAAATTTCTAGTTAGAGCCATAGTATCTAACCACATAGTAACTGGCAATACAAAATTTTCCTCATCAAACATATATAGTAAGAATTTTTTATCAAAAGCAATATTGTGTCCAACAATACATCTATATTTTGCTTCACTACCATCTTTTTCTAAAAAGTTTATTATTCCCTCACAAGCTTCTTTTTTAGAAATTCCTCTTAGCAAATCATCTTGTGTCTTTCCTGTTATTCTTAACGCATCTAAGCTAGCTGATTCTGGATGATCACATCTAACTTCACTAAAATAGTTTAATTTATCTTTACATCTTATAATTGAAAATTCTGTAATCTCATGTAATTTTGTTGATAATCCGGTTGTTTCTACGTCTACTATATAATATTGAATTTCATTTTCCATTTAATTCCTTTAATATAAAATTTGGCACAATATCTCTTTCTTTGTATTTTTTTATAATTTCTAAATCTAATTTATTTAATGGTTTAATGACCTTTCTGCATTCTGAAAACTTACATAAACAATTAAATTCTCCCTCCAACATAACCGTTGAGTAATCAAATGTTATTTCATCGTTTGAATTTAATTGTTTAATTGTATATAAAAATGCTCGCTTTGCTATAACTACAACCTTACAATTAGGATTACATGAATGATTTACATAATCATCCAAATCCCCAGATAAGCCTATAGATTGTTTATTAGATATTTCTAATCTAGATAACAAATCTAATTTAGATGAATCTACCACTTTTCCTTTAAATTCTAATATTGGAAAATCTTTTTGTAGTTTTACTTTTGTAAAAACTTTATTATCTTTTTTGTACAAATTCATTTAACAAAATGTCTAATTAATCTTAATATAATTGTTCCAGAATCATAGATTTTTAATACAACATCATGCATTTTTTTTCTTTTATTAGGAAAGTAATCTATTTTGTCCGGTAATTTATTTTTTACCATTTGCTCTGCCTCTTCAGGATTTTTTGCTAATATCTTGTAATGAAAAACTGCAGGAACAAATGTTTCTACTTTTACATCATAATAATGTTTTTTATCATTTTTATTTTTTTCATTTTCCATAAAGCTCATAAAATCTATTCAAAAATAATTGTTCAGCTTTTTGTGGATTTAAACATTTTACTAAAAATGGTGAAGGCTTGGCAGGTTGTTTCCATTCAGGATGTAGGTTTTTAAATAATTGGGTAGCTTCCGTTGCTAACATTATCATATCTGCTTTATGTATAGATTCAGGCTCATCCTCATTTCCTAAAAATTTTTTATAAATCATTTTTTGTAACTTTTTTTCCGCAATCTTATATTCTTCAAATTTTCCAGATCTCTTTAATGGTCTCGGAATATCTACTAAATATGCTTCGCTTGCATCATGCAAAAGACCATGTAAATTATCTTCAAAATTACATAAATAAGAAACATATACACTATGTTCGGCAACAGAATAAAATTTTAAAATGTGACCAGAATATCTACATTGCATACTTAATGCATGTGCAATATCTTCTATACAAATATCTTCTTCTCTAGGGTCTAATGGATAAAATTTCTTTCCAGTATATGTTTGAATCCAAGATTCTTCCATCATTTTTTCTTCTTTCATTTTTTTTAATTCTTCTGTAAGAAAATCAAAATCTTTTATATTAACATTTTCAAATTGTTCTTCCATTTCTTCCTTCATTAAAATGTTCCGCTGCTACCGAACCCACCATTTCTTTCTGCATTTCTTAATGCAAATTTTGCATTATATTCGCTTTCATCAATTTCATTTATTCCCATTTCTTGGATTTTAACTGGAACAACTTGTCCTATTCTTTCACCAAATTCTATTTTTAATGGTTCTGCTTGGAAGTAATATTTTGGCAAATATTTTCCTACTAAACAAACTTCATGATTAAAATCTTGATCTATTATTCCGACTAAACAAACTAATTCTTTTTTCATAAAAGTTGAACTTCTTGGATTTAATTGCAGCCACCAACCTTCTGGACATAATACTTTAAATCCTAATCTAATTTTAACTAGTTCTCCTGGTTGAACTATTACACTTTCTGCAGCCTTTACATCATATCCAGTTGCATTTGGTTCAGCTTTCTTTGGTAAAAAATTTACTTCGGTATTTTTTTCAATTTGACAGAAAAAATAATCTGGTTTAAAATTTGTACTCATGGCTTGCTCCTCTCATCAATTTTTTCGAATTCTTCTAGCAAGCTAAACCTCAAAAAATTTGGGCGCAATATGCAAAATCCTGGCGGCGTAATTTTTTTAAATTCGGATACCCCCGAGCAACCCCTATCAGTAGTACAAAGACAATTGTTTATAGATGAAACAATTGATCTAAATGAATTTAATAGCAGAATCTCAAATGATCAAGATTATTCTTCAAAAGTTAGAACAGCCGGCACTAGAATATTAGTATTGATAGATTATTCTTCTATAGTTAATCGAGACCTTGCCGATGTTGTAATTTATATAAAATTTGGTCTCGCTTATGTTCAAAAAAATAATTTTGGTCCCCCAGGTCTTAGTATACCAGTAGATAGAATGTATTTACAAAAATTAACACAAAATGTATAATTAATAATTCTAAATTTATTTATGTACAAATATAGTAGATTGTTTTCAAATTTAGATAAGTTCTTAAAATTATCTCAAGAAACAACTTGGGATAATTCAAAATTAATTGATTTGGCTTGGAACTCAATCCAATCCATAAAAAATAAATTAAATTTTTCTAATCTAACAGAATCAGAAAAATATTATATAAATGATTTTAAAAAAAATATAGAATCAATAACAAATAAATCTTATGATTCTTTATTAAAAGCTCAAAAAATTATAAATCATTTTAAAAATTCAGTGTTGGTCGAAGGAACACAATCGGATAGAACCGTTAGAAGTGAATTAATTTTAGGAAAATTAACAAATGATATTCAAAATTTTTCTAATGCTATGTCGGAACTAAAAAATATTCTAGAATTTAAAGAAGAAAAACCTAAACCAAAACAAAAGGCAGCACCAAAGGTTTCCGTATATCAAGTAGCAAAATTTTATATAGATACCATTTCACCATATTTTAAACCATCAAATATAAATTTAATTGTCGATTATGAAAAAGATAAATTAAATTCATATTTTGAATCTAATATAGATAAACTAATAAAATTATTTACAAATGTTCCAGTGGCTCTTAAATTGCCAGATTCCTATAGATCAAAAGAAGATACTAAAATTGTCAATGATTATATATTGGCAAAAATAGAAACACAAAATTTTATTTCAAAATTTGAAACATTTGCAGCGAAAGATATAGAAACCTTTTCCCATGTAAGAAATAAATTAGCTGCCCTAAAAGAAGCATTAAAAAATGTACCAGAAAGTTCAATAGTGAATGTATCATACAGTGAATAAAGTAATATAAGGAAATAGATTTGGAGAAATATGAATAAATTTGATAGTTTATTAAAAAAAATGAGAAAGTTTGCAGAGTATGCCGAAAACCTACAAAAAAAAGCTCAAGAGGGATACACCGGCACCGCTGTCAGTTTAATGCAAAGACTCTATGAGGAACTCAAAAAAGCCCAAAGAGTCGTTGATATGTCTTCAGCCAGCGAAAAAAATCACAAACTCGTAACTCAATTTAAATTAGTAATGTCTTCAGTAGAAGTAGATGTTCAAGATGCTGTATCAGCTAGATTCTCAAGAGATGTTAGTTTATTAAAAATGGCTGTCTCTACATTAGAACAAATAGTCGCAGTCCCAATGGCTAGCGTAACAGCAAAATCTGTAGACGATAACTTAAAATCAGTTCTACAATCAGCTAAATCTCTCCTAACTCAATTAGAAGCAAAAGAAGTAGAATGGAGACAATTTGGTCCAGAAAGAGTATCAGGTTCAGGTAAAGAAACAGGAAGAGATTTTACCCCAAGCAAAACCGTTAACTTAACTCCTTCAGTTACCCAAAAACCAAAATATAAATTGCAGCCAGGCGCAGAAAAAACCCCAGGATCAGGCGTAGCTACACCAGTTCCATCGCCAACAAAAACTCCAAGATTATAATATACCTACATTCTTCTCTATCTTATTTATTACTTTTATTAAATTAATTATATTCCTAGGTTCATTCTTCTTGGACCTAATTATCTTTTCATAATCTTCATATTCTTTTAATTCTTTCTCAATTACTTTTGGTAACTTTCTATAAATCTCCAAATGTTTCCCAGATGGAGCTTTTATTTTTTGTAAATAAAAAATACTCCACCCGTTTGCTCCATATCTTAAATAAATATTCCCAAACTTTATCTCATATATATTAATCAAATCTTTCTCACTAATGTTATTAATATCTTCTATCTTTAAGGTAGTATCTATGTTTACATCATTGTCCGTATCCTTATTAAGCTCAGAATACATCTCATCGTAACACTCCAATATTAACTTCTCATATTCTCTGTCCATCATATTATCTTGGATCGCATCTTAGTAGATCCCCTCCAACCTCATAAAACGTAAGTAGTAGAAAATTATGAATGTTCAACATTTTAATATAAATTGCCCGGAATGTAATGAATCTCTCCAAAAAATTAATCTCGAAAAACCCCTATGTGCCCAAGATATATCTTTCGCACTAATTTGCGAAAATTGCAGAATTAGCTTCATCTTCGATTTTAAAAATAATGAACAAACTAGTTACTTTTTTCATTCCAGTATCCTAGACCTATCCGTTAATGTCTGCTTCGCCAATAATAAAACTTTTATAACTTCTAAAAAATATAATATCTCAGAACATAATGACTTCATTATCAATATTCATAACTTTAATCTCTTCTTTGATAAATTAAAAACTCTTATCTTATTACAATAAATATGAATCTCCTAGATATTAATAACTTTTCCTGCCCCCAATGCCACACACAACAAGAATTGTGGTATGTCTTTAACTCATATAATATAAATATTCGCGAAGAATCAAATTATATAAATATAACTAATGTCAATGGCTTAGATTTAATTAATATTAATAATTATTCTATTCTCTATAATATTGATCATAGTTATTATTTTCCATTGAAACTTACATGTATTGAAAAACAATGCGACCATTGTAATCTTAATACCGCCTTCGGTATAATGAATAATAAAGCTATATATTTTTTTGACTTAAAATATAAAACCTTCTCCCTTAATTGGCGCAATGAAAATGCTGACCTTTATTCAAAAGAACACAATGTTTCAATTAATTTAAACCAACCTACCCTCTCAATAGATTTTATATGTTCTATGGTCTCCAAAATAAATCAATTAGTAGACCTTTCCTAAACCCATAATTAAATGATGCTGGATCGCATCTCTCCCAATACCCTCACCATGAAAACTCATCCACATTAATTTAGGTACCAATATGCACGAAATATCTTCCCTCATCTCCAAAATCGAAACCGATCTATCTTCCATTTCTCATCTTATCAATATCCCAGATATTAATAAATCTATCATCGAAATTGATGCACAACTCAATTCCCCCAATATCTGGTCCTCCAATAAAGCTAAATCCCTCCTGCTCCAACGCTCCTCCCTCTCCAATAAAATAAATTCATTCTCCTCTATCTCCTCTTCCCTCTCCTCTCTTAAAGATCTCTTCTCCCTCGCCTCCCAAGAAAATGATCCCTCCCTCTTCCCCGATATACTTTCAGATCTAAATTCTATCTATTCTAATCTTCAAGATTTTATTACCTCTCTCACCCTCTCTAACCCCGAAGATAAATCAAATGCTATCCTGTCTATCCATCCAGGCGCAGGAGGAACCGAATCAAAAGATTGGGGCGGTATACTACTTCGTATGTACCAACGCTTCGCAGATATTAATAACTTCTCTACAGAACTCCTTCATCTCCAAAATTCCGATGAAGGAACCTCTCAATGTATTGATTCTGCCTCTATCAAAATCTCCGGTACCAATGCCTACGGTCTCCTTAAAAATGAATCAGGTATCCATCGCCTAGTCAGAAATTCTCCCTTCGATTCAGATTTCGCTAGACATACTTCCTTCGCTGCCGTCGAAGTCCTCCCAGAAGTAGATGATTCCATTAATATCACTATCAATGATAATGATGTCGAAATCCAACAAATACGCGGCTCAGGCTCAGGTGGACAGCTCATCAATAAAGTCTCTTCCTGTATCAGACTTAAACATATCCCCACAGGTATCCAAATCGTCTCCAAATCTGAACGCGATCTCACTTCTAATAAACGTAATGCCTTCAATCGCCTCAAAGCTAAACTATTCAAACTTGAACTAGATAAAAAAAATGAACTCCTCGCTAATATTAATAAAAATAAACTCAATATTAACTTCGGTTCCCAAATTAGATCTTATATACTCTCCCCTTACCAACTAGTTAATGATCATCGCTCAGACTTCAAATCTTCTAATGCTTCCTCTGTCCTAGATGGGAACCTTAATGATATCATTCGATCTGTACTAAATAAAAATACCCAAGTTTTATAATTATTTTATTAAAACTAAGCATAAAAATGTGTCAAAAAATACTCCTTACCAAAAAAATATCTAAAATTATTAGTAGATTTTTAAAATTATTTTTTACTTTTTTTTAAAATAATTTTAACTCAGTATAAATATTAGATTACTATAGTTTAGCTTCAACTTATTTTTATATTAGCTTGACTTAATTTAACCTTAGCAGCTTATTGTAAATTAGCTTTTATTTTATTTAGCTTATTGTAGCTTAGCTTAGCTTATTTTAATTTAACTTTAACTTTAGCTTATTGTAGCTTAACCTAATTTAGCTTTAGCTTATTGTAGCTTAACTTATTTTTAATATTGGCTTGAGCTTATTGTAGCTTAGCTTAATTTAACTTTAGTTTTAGCTTATTGTAGCTTAGCTTATTTTTAATATTAGCTTTAGTTTTTATGTTTTAGGTATGTTTTTGGTGCGCAAAAGCCGTGCCACAAGCAAATAGCCCCATAACGTATCATATTCTGTTGTCCCTATAGATTTTTCCTATAGTTCCTATAACTTTATATAGTTTTTACAAATATCTCTAATATTTAATCCAATTATACTATTTTGGCACAAAAAATGCAAAATATACTTACAAAATACGTACCAAAATAAACAAAATGTTTTGGCATGTTTATTGCAGATAATGATAATAGATCGCATCTTAGTAGCTATGTTCTAATGATATGAACGCCAAGAAAAGCAGTAAGAACGGTAAGAATAAGTGCCAGAAGCCGCCCTTTTGGGCGGTCGAGGCGATAAACTATAAGGATATTTATTTCGGATGTTGTGATTCCGTGATTCCTTACTGCTTCGATAACTCCGATTGGGATTGCAACAAGGAGGAGAAGTTATGTTCATCGCAATGTGGGCATTGACGCCCTACATTGTCGCTGAGCTTCGCAAGTTATGATGTTTTTATCTGTTTTTTTATTAAAGTTGGTATTTGGTTTGCAATATATAGTAGCAAGATGCATACCAAGTAAATTTTTTTATAATAAATAGCAATACTTACATATTGTTTTTGAGAGATATTGATTAGAAGCGCCCGCTTGGTGTCCGCTGCATTAGACTCGGAGACATGCAACCAAGGATAGCGGTCAAAAAATAGACCTCACTAAGAAAGTTGACTCTAAAAATCTTTTTCTTCTTGAAAAGGAATAGATCTTTTTTACCTTGATTGGCACATTTCTTGCATGTAAGGATAAAAGATCGCATCTAAGTTTATTGTTATTGTGGATATGGCAACCGCAAAAGTTACGAATGCAGGTTTCGCGTCTCATCTTGTGAAGATGGGTTATGAGGTTATGCTCGCCAACGTGCCCAGCAATGGGCGAGCGCCGGAGTTTCGGGTACAGATGAAGCAGACCAGCCGCAAGGCTCGGTCGGAGTTTAGCAAACTGTATTGGCAATACTGGAAATGGAGCGAGCCTTATTGGTGCGAGATAGACATGACATATAAAAATTATGTCATTCCTCGCTAAGTTTATGTTGTTTTTGGTATTATTTTTGTTCCGATTAGCTCTTGGCATATAATATGCAATATATATTTACAAAAATAACGCCAATATAAGTTCGTGTTGGCATATACCTTGCAATGAATAATAAAGGATCGCATCTAAGTAACTAATAGAAGTAAGTACCATGCAAAACCTCATCTGCCTCGTCGCCTCTGTTGTTTCTGTTTCCGCCGTTTGCGAGACGGTTGGAGTAACCATTTACATCGGGGGAACCCCCGCCTCCGATCCTGACATGCTCAGGTATACTAACCCTAGGTGCCATCACAGCTTGGATGACGCTCTTTCAGAAGAGCACGTTGAATATATCCTTGCCTCTGGCGGCAAAGATTGGTCGTGGGAATATGCCACATGCGAATGTTGGGGGAAAGAATATCTCGCCAGGTTGCAGCAAACGGCTAGCGGCACTTGCCGAACTTGGAAGAACATTCGCACCGAAGCGCAATATCAGGGGTATGGCATATTGCCAATCTTGTTCAAAGAGTATGGGTTGTTCGGAGCCAAGATGATGACTTGGTTATCTTTATCTATTGTAGGTTTATGTTGGTATTATTTTTGCTCCGATTATGTCTTGGCATATAATGTGCAATATATACTTACAAATATAATACCAATATAAATTTGTGTTGGCACATATCGTGCAACGAATGATAAAGGATCGCATCTAAGTAGATATGCGGCTGATATATGGCAACACTCAAACTCGGCGGTCAGGCTTCTAAGTTTTCCACCGCTACCGTTACGGTAGCTTCGGGGGCGCGGAGCCCCGAAACTCGCGCAATCGGGGAGGGGAAGGCGGCTATGCTCATGTATGAAAACTCAACTAAGCGTCGTGACTTTCCTTTGACCAAGAAGAACGTTGAAAAGATATTCGCAACGTTCGAGGCGCTTGAACGCTTCGGACACGATACGTCTGAGGCTGAAGGCGAGTTTATAGCAATCTTGAATAAGGATTGGGGCGACCGGGCGATAGACTTGTTGCCTGATGAGGATTGAAACCAGAAAGTTTGATATGATGTACTTGGTATTATTTTTGCTCCGGCTATATCTTGGCGCACAATATGCAATATAGTTTAGCAATAATAGTGCCAAATATTTTGATTGTCATGCCTCCTGGCATGATATATGCAAGTAACGATAATAGATCGCATCTAAGTAAGAAAGGACTATGAACATGCACAACTACCACATCACCGGGACCGTTCTCTTGAATCGCAAAGCCGTCAAGGTCGATTGCGCAAATGCGTTTGCAAAAGATGTGAATGCCTGCCTATCAAACGGCAGGCAAGCGCTGGAGCAAGCCGCGCGGGCAAGCGGCGCTTTGAAGCGGGGAGATAAGCTACCTGTTGGAATCGAACGCGGATTGGTGTATACGCCTAAGAGCTAACGAGATAGGGTGAGGGGAGGCACCCTGTTTTGATTCCACTGTAACTTATCACGCAGGCACTATTGTTGCAATATATATTAGCAAAATATAAGCCAAGCTAAAAAAGATTTTGGCATAATTTTTGATTCGCGTGCCGCTTGGCACGATTTTTGCAAGTAATGATAACGGATCGCATCTTAGTAGATAACAAGTATAGTTGGCTGAATAAGCCAGAAAGAGAGTGTATCCCATGGCTAAGAATAACAGCGCTATCGTTCTCCTGTCTTCTCTCCTGTCGGCTTCGCCCTTCGCTTCTGTCAGTGAGGCGAAAGGTTTTCTTGCGGGGTTTCTTGCCGCTCGCAAAGTGCCCGCTGAGGCTATCGGTTTGCCAGAGGCGGCAATCTATGACAGGATTATCAAGCCTAGGCTGATTAGCCTGGTTTGCTCGCTTTATGGCGAGAACGCACACAATAGGATGCCATTGGGCATTCTCGTTGACGCGGCAATCAATGCCGCGAAACGTACCATTGACCCCATAAAGGCGAAAGAATCGCTTAGGGTCAATAAGGGGTCGTGGGTTGCGCTGAAACTTAGCGCCGATAAGCTCACGATTCGTGATTGGCTGGCGAGGCAACGTTGCGCCAACCTTGACGCTTCAGAATCTCTTAGGAGTTTTACGCTGTTCCTCGACCGTGCGCGCCAGTATGAAAAGATGGCGCAAAGCAAGGTTGATACGACTTCCGAGCAATCGGAAGAGTATGCGAAACAAGCGGCTGCTCTGTTGCACCGCGCAAAGGTAGAAGCGAGCGAGTTTATAGGACAGGTTTGCAAGTCTGTCCGCTACTTCAGCTTGATTGAAACGGTCGGTTATGATCCTGAACCGTTGCCTTGGGATGTGTGGGGGCTTGAAAGCCCGGAGGTGCAGAATCTACTTTCGCGAGCCGCGTATGCGGAGGAGAAAGGGGGAACGGTTGACCGCGCTCAGCTTCTAGAGCTAGTTATGTTCTACCTTGCCGGCATCTAATATATAGATGCACACATGAACCTACGCGAGAGCGTGGGTTTTGCTGTTTTACAGTATGGCTAAAATACAGCCGGAGCAAATATTGTGCCATTTTTTATTTGTGTTTGGTATTTGTTTTGCAATATATATTGCTAATAGTATACCAACAGCCAAGTTACATTGGAATCAAATTTGCAAGGAAGGATAATAGATCGCATCTAAGTAAGAATAGAGCAATGGTGTACGCAAACCCAAACAACGGAGAATGAACATGCACACTTCTATGCTGCTTGCCGTGGTTGCTGGTCTGGTCGTTTCTTTCGATAGCGTGGCTCGCGGGAAGCGCCACGCTTATTACAGCGCTCAAAACAACCTGGCAAAGAAGTCTGAAAAGGTTTTCGCGCCCTTCCGTGGGTTCTTGGAAGAGCATGGGTGCAGGATTGAAAACGTTTATGGTGTTCGTAATAAGGCTTCTTTCCGTAAGGATTCGGATTGCTTGGTTAGCCAAGCTGCATGGCAACATATCTTTAACTTGAGCGAGACTGCTTGCAAACGTCAGGAAGAGAATGAGAAGCTGGCTCTGAATGAGCTAAACCAGGCAGGTCGCAAGTTTTACCAAGAGAATGAGAAGCTCTTTCAAGCTCTCCAGGCAGAGTTTGAAAAGGAAGAAGAGTTGCTTGATTGTGTCGCGTCTCTCAATCACTTTCAAGATGGATTGATTACCTTGGATGAATGTTTCGGTGGAATCCTCTCATGCCTGGATTCGCAAAAGTTAGATAGCTTAGATATATGTATGTGATTATTTTTGGCATTATTTTTGCTCCGTTTATATCTTGGCACATAATGTGCAATATAGATTAGCAAAAATAGTACCAATAGATTTTTGACTTCTTTGCCACTTGGCATAGTATATGCATGTAAGGATAAGGGATCGCATCTAAGTAAGAAAGAGGCTAAGACATGAACAACGCCGCTAAGCTCGCTACGGTTCTCGCTGCTATCGTTTCTTTCCGCAAGATGGTTGACGAGCAGACGAAAGAATGCCGCGTCAAGGTGTACCGCGCTGATGACTCTTACGCCAAGATTCGTCATAGTCTACTGGACACGTTTGAACCCATGACCGATGAGGCGGGTATCGGCTTCGATAATCTCGATTGTGCTATCGAGGTCGTTGCAGACCGCATGACCGATGGGTCTTTGGATTATGTGGAACGTGAGGCTTGGGCTCACATCAATAGCTTGATTGTCTCGCCTCGATTGCGCGTTGCCTACGACAAGCGTAAGGCGGCGAGAAAGATGTTGAATGATGTAGAACGTGGCATCTACGCTGCTAATAGGGGTTTTATCCAATGCCTTGTAGAAAAGACGAGCGGCATCTTGGATATTGCTAGGATGGCGCAAGAGCTTGAAGCTGGCACGCTGCCTCTAACGTCATTCTTGTCTTGTGTCATGAGCACGATTGAACACAGGCTCGCTGAGAAAGGTGATCAGTTATGACCAAAGCTGCTGAGGTAGTTACGATTCTCATGCTGTGCTTTCCTTTCGTGCTGACCTTTGCCGGGTTGGCGGAGAAAGCTAAAGAAAAGAAGTTAGCGTAAGTATGTATGTGATTGTTTGACTTGGTATTATTTTTGCTCCGCCCATATCTTGGCACACTATATGCAATATAGGTTAGCACAAATAATACCAGAATAAATTTGTCTTCTTTGGCGCTTGGCATAAGTTTTGCAAGAGATGATAACGGATCGCATCTTAGTAAAAGAAAGATGTTGATATGAGCGAGCGCATGACAGATGAGCAGTATTACGCTTGGAAAACTTGGATTGCTACTGACAAGGCGGTTTGGAATCGCCTTATGGCTTTTCATGAAGTGCCAAGCCAAGAAAACCTGGACAATAAACTTATGATGCTTCAGATGAGGGATGAGGCGAATAATCAGTGCGCCCGTCTAGGTGTCCCTAACTTCAAGACCTGCAAGATTATTGACTACAGCTTGGATTACTGACTCTAATCTGTGATATGTTGGTATATGTTTTGCTTCGGTTATATCTTGGCATAGCATTTGCAATATATAATAGCAATAAGAGAACCATTTCAAATATTCTATAATTATAGATTGGTATAGATTTTGCTTCGATTGCCGCCTGGCACAACTCTTGCAAGAAACAATGTTGGATCGCATCTTAGTAAGTATGGTGCAAGAGTGTAGCAAGGCTGAAAGCAAAACGGCGCAACGTTGACCGCCGGGCGGTTAGCTTCAATAACTAATCGTCAATGAGCGTTGCATAAGGCTAACAATCTAGCCGAAAGGTTAGTACCATGATAAACCCAAAGTTTCGTATAGATTAGCCCCGTCGTGATAGCCGCTGCGGTGGCTATTGTAAGGGGCAGAAACCCAGAAACCTAAAGCTAGGAAAAGCAGAGTAAGAAGGATTGCCTAGTTATGCTAGCTAACTATGGCATGTCATCTGCATTCTGTTTCCGCAAGAAAGCTAAGGGTTAGGGTTCCTTCCTAGTGAAACGACTAACTAGGATGGCTCGGTTTAGGTTGTCAGTGACCCTTCCGAGTAGAATAAGAATAACTGTCTGGTGGTTTCGCCATAAAAGAAACCCCTGAAGTTTTCCAAGTTAGATAAGGATTAGCCCGCTATTATGGGCGGCAAACATAACTTGGGCGCGGGACTGTAGCCTAGTGGTTAGGCACCTGGCTTTTAACCAGTTTTAGGGTGAGTTCGATTCTCCCCGGTCCCACAATAGCTTATTCTAAGCACAATAACTTAGCTTTACTTATTCAGGAATCGTTTGCTGGCTGGTAGCTGGCGTCCGTCTTATAAGCGGAAGTTTAAGAGGTTCGATTCCTCACGGTTCCACATAGCATCTAACGATTGCACATAGCATCTAACGATTGCACATAGCATCTAACGATTGCACATAACCGCACACACAAGAGGCTAACTATGACGACCAAAACGATTAGCGCCGAGGTTCTTGCTCTTCTTTCTCATGACATCTTGGTCAAAGTGGTTTCCGAGCTTTTTGAAACTGTCGCGGTTTTGAAAGCGAACCTTGAAAGCGAGCGCGAGTATTCGTGTGCGCTGAGCAACCGCAATAATGTTCTGTATGATGAGGCGCGCTCGCTTCGGATTGAGATTGAGCGCTTGCGCAATACTGGCGCTTTCAAAACCGTTCCTGTTCAAGTGGTCTCTGACCTGGGGGCAGAGCTTGCCAAAGTGTGTCCCGGGTTGGCTATCAAAAGTCAGGAGGATTATATCAAAGCGCGCGAAAACGAGAGGTTTTGCGCTCTCCTCGGAACCATCGAGTTTGAAGAACATGTCAAGCGCAAGTTTGCATACTTTGAAGATATTCAGAGCAGCGGCAAGATTGGCGCTATCAAGGCTTGGCGCAAACTTACCGGGGGAGGCTTGAGAGAAGCGAAGGATATTATCGAAGGTTGGAAGTTTTAGTATCTAATATCTATATGTTGTTCTTGGTATTATTTTTGCCTCGACCAACCCTTGGCATATTATTTGCTTTTAATAAAAAGCTTGTTGCACATAACCATGCTTGGTATGGTCATTGCAGCTTTGCGCATTGTTGTGCCTTTGGCACAACCATTGCAATATATATTAGCAAAACATAAACCATAACATTCTTGACATTGGTATTATTTTTGCCCCGAATTTATCTTGGCATGATTATTGTATATAATGATAACGGATCGCATCTTAGTAAGACTAATGCTTAGATGTAAGCAACGATAACGGAACAACGAAAGGAAAACACCATGTCGCATTCTTTCCCCTCCGCTGTGGTTTCCGCTAACGTCAACAATATCGACGCTTGCAAGGTTCGTTCTCGCGCTGCTCATCGTGCCGTCAAAACTTCCGTGGCTTTTGCAGAGGCGACAATCTCTCTGATGTTGTCTCAGGAGAAAGCTCTGTATAAGAAGCGCACTAGGCGCGGTGCTCCTAGCATGAACAGCAAGAGTTTTGCCGACGCGGTGTATGAGATTCTGTTCTCGTCCAATGGTCCTTTGACTGTTGACGAGATTGCAGACAAGTTGAGTCATGAAGGTTATGTGACTCGCAACAAGTGTGGGCTGCCTTTCGTTGTCATGCTAACTCTTCAGCAAGGCAAACGCGAAGGTTGGGCATTCAAAGATACCAAAAAGAAGAACCGCTGTACTCTTTGGTTCAATCTGTTAGCTAATAGCTAACTTATATCTGTTTCTGTATTCTTTTATCTATCAGACATTCTCTGCACATAAGGAGGAACAACAATGTTCGTGATGTTTTCTTGGCGCGAGTGCAACGAAAGCAAGTTTTGCATTATCGAAAACAAGCGAAGCAAGAAAGAGAAAGCTCTCAAGAAGCTACCCGAAGATTACAACATGACCCCAATCCCTTCTCAAAGGGAAGCGCTTGATTGGATACGTGACCTTACGAAACAAGGCTTTGCTTTCGTTTGCTTCTGATATAACTCTCTTATGTTTTCTTTGATATTTTTTTTAATCCCACTGTAACTTACTCTTGGCATAGCATTTGCAATATATGATAGCAATATCAGGACCAACTATTTTGACTGCCGTGCGGCTTGGCATGATTCTTGCATAAAGAAAAGCATAAAAGTATATTGGCACGCGAGTTGCAATAAACGATAATAGATCGCATCTAAGTAAGTGCCTGGCTATTGTGTAAGCGGCAATAACGCTGCTAAGGAGAATGATACATCATGGCTAAGAACACTGAGACCGAAAAGACTGTTACCCTCCCCTCGCTGGAGTCTGAGACGCCGTTTGGCGTCAATGACCTAAACACCATCTTTGCGCTTCTGGCGCCCTTCATGAAAGATTCGGGCGGTGATCCCGATGTTGTTGCGGAGAATGTCAGGGATTACTTGGCGCGAGCCAAAGAAGATAGCGTTGACTTGGATTCCAAGGTTTCCGAGCTTGTTGACAGGGCTCTGGAATCCAAAAAGAAAGATGGGCATAAGATGGCGAACATCTTGCCCTGGGTCGCATCGGAGATGGGTACCAGTATCGATGATATGGCTGCAACCCAGGAGTATGTTAGGGCTTATGTCGAGCGTAATAGCTCGGAAAACCATGCTCTCAAAGCTCGCTACTTCCGGGTTGTGAAAGGTAGGAACGCTGGTGTGTGGCTCTGGAGCTACAAGCCCGAAGAGAAAGAGTTATAGATAAGGGGGGGAGGGGGTTAAATCTACCTACCTGAGAGGCACGGGGGTTGCCTCTCTTTTTTTATTTTTTGTTTACGGCTTTATTGTGTTTGGTATTTGGCACCATTTATGCAATATAATATGCAAAAGCTATACCAATTGCACGTATATGTATTGGCATACAATTTGCAGTGTATGATAATAGATCGCATCTTAGTAGAGAGATTGGTTTAGTGTAGGTAAACGCTAACTAAAGAGGTTACCATGTCATATGAAGGTCATGAGCAACACTTCTGTAAAAATGGTCATCTTTTCACTGAAGATGATTGGATGAGCCGCGCTTCTATAAATGTACCTAAGTGCCCATATTGTCAGGAGGAAAGTGTTATCTGTAATCCTGTAGATGATACTAACTTCGAGTCTTATGGTATCATTCCTGACTTTGAGCTTGCCAAACTCATGATATCTAGCTCTTATGAGTGCAAGTGTGGTTGTCCAGTGAAACATATTGTTCCGGCTGTGTATCGTATTCCTTCTCGTGATGAGATTGAGCATATGCGTTACTATCAGCCCGATGATGGCGAGCTTATCAAATTTATCAAACTTAAGAAGGGAAAGTAATATACTCCTATTCATAAGGTTATTGAAAATAATAATCTTGGCATTATTTTTGCCCCCTCCGTCAATTGGCACAAAATTTGCAATATTATAAGCATTTATAATACCAACACACATATATAGATTAGCATGTAATTTGCAATATATAATAGCAAAAGAAACGCCAACGTATATTATAGTTTTGGCACGATTTTTGACTGCTCCGGCGCTTGGCATGATTCTTGCATGAATACTGATTGGTATGATTCTTGCAAGTTTGCGCGTGATAATGTTTGGCATAGTATATGCAGATAAGGATGGCGGATCGCATCTAAGTAAGTATGTGGCTGTAACATGAGCAAGAAAGCCGATAAGCAAGCCGTTGAAACTGTCAAGCTCCCCGCGTTGAACGCTGAGAATCAAAAGCCGTTCAGCGTTGCTGAGCTGAACCTGCTTAACAGCCTATTGTTGCCTTTCATGGCGGCGCATGGCGAGGTCGAGCCAACCCTTGCCAATATCAAAGCCTATCTTTTGCGCATGAAGGAAGATAGCTCTACCCTTGACAAGCGGGTTGCAGAGCTAGTCGATGAGACTTTGACCGAAGCCGGTAAGGACGGTCGAAAGATGGCAAACATTCTTCCTTGGGTTGCATCTTCAATGGGAACGCCTATTGATGGCATGGCTGAAGCTCAGGATTATGTGCGTTCGTTTATCGAACGTAATAGTTCGGAAAGTCATGCGCTTGAAGCGCTATACTTCCGGGTCGTGAAGGGGCGCAATGCCGGTGTGTGGTTGTGGACCTACAAGCCAGAGGAAGAGGAAGAGTTAGATAGATTAGCTTAGTTCTTAGCTTAGTTTATTATCTGTATTCTAACGATTATTCGCTAGAGTATAAAAGCATACAAGCAAGTATTGAATAGGTAATATACAGGCGCTTGTGTGTTTATATATTCTAGCGAATAATGTTTTATATTCCAGCGAAAGGATGACCAATGACGTTTCTGTTTCACATATGGTATGTTTGGGCGATTGTACTTTATATTGCTTCGTTTCTGTTTTATTGGTTGCAAAACGAGCAATATCGTTCTTTTGCAGAGAATGTGTTTTACAAGCTAGTGATAAGACCCGCATACTTTGGTGCAGGTTTTCTCTTGTGCGCAAGCGCGCTTTATTACTGTCTACATCCGTAGCCTAATAAGGTAATCATACCATGAAACCAAGGAATAGCTTTGCGCTTGCTGCTGCTCTTATGCGTGCAAGCAAGGTAGAATCTAAGAAGAATAAGAATAAAAGCAAAGCCAAGCGTAAAGTTTGGCGTAAAGAGATTCGCGAGAATCAAGAATAGAGGAAAGAATATGAGTAAGAAAGAAGATACAAGCAAAACTAAGATCAATAATCCTACCCGAGAGTTTGCTAACTTTCTAGCACTTCAAAAGCTAGAGGGTTGTGAAACGGACAATGAAGGGCAAGTGATTGTTTATACGGGCATATATAAGTGGAGTGATGGTAGTTATCATACCGTTTCTGAGCATGAGTTAGCAAAGTATAAAACAAGAAAGAATGTCCTGAGAGGACTAGCTTTCGCTTCATTGGCTACACTTGCCGGTGTAGCTGCATGGGTAGCAACAGAAGTAAAGTAAGGATATCATGCAAACTCAAACTTGCCCTGATTGCAATGGCGAGCGCACGCTTACATTGCCTAACCTTGCCTGTATGAAACCAGGTACTACAACCTATTACATTGACTGTAAAAGGTGCAATAATACGGGGAAAGTTTCTGAGGTACCCGTAAAGAAGAAAACTCGCTTGAAATAATAAGAGAATAGATAGCTTGGCACGATATTTGCGGGGTAAATTTTTATTGTGGCGATTTGTGTTTTTTTTGTGTATTGGTGGATATGTTTGGCATTCCCCTTGCAATATAAGGAGCAATAAGTGTGCCAAGATCATTGGCGCGGATATTGCAATAAAGGATAAAGGATCGCATCTAAGGAAGGCATAAGTTACAGTGAGCCGGTAATCGGCAAGAATCATTCCACAGTAGAAAACACCTAATAAAACGAGGGTTTCTAATGTCTAACACTTTCGGCACTACTAGTTGCGATATTGGTTATTCTGCGATGTTGCTGGCTATTTCTGAGGCTGGTATTCATCCTAAGAATAGTAGATTCAATAAATGTATTGATCATATCTTTTTTGTTGAAGTTTGGGGAGAAGCTGAGAAACTTATTGCTCTAATGAGTAAGATTGGTGATATGTGTTGCGTCTATAATCCTCCTGATCCTATTTATCAAAAGGAAGCTTTTCTTATTATTGATACAGATTTTAAATATCTTCCCCTAACTGAAGAAGATATTAAAAAGATTGAAGATGCTATTGCTAAATATTGTTTAGTAAAGTAAATCATGATTGATCTATTTAATCTTAGAGTTGGTGATAGAGTTTGTTTTATGATTCCTGAGAGGAGCGGCTATAGTCTTGGCTTTGGTGATGTAGAAAAGATTAACATTACACGCAGTCGCAAAAGTATAGACGTGATTGATCGTAAGTTTCCTGGAGAGACTAAACTTAAAGTAAATATAAAACTTATTTATAAAATAATAAAGAAAGAAGATTTGATTAATCTTAGTTTGAAATAATATATTACCAATAGGCGTGTGCATATATACGTGTGTATATGTTTTCGGCATGATTATTGCCAGAAATGAGCTAAGCTCATTTCGCATGACCATGCTTGGCATGGTCATTGCAGCTTTGCGCATTGTTGTGCCTTTGGCACAACCATTGCAATATAGATTAGCAAAGTACATGCCAAAGAAAAAAAAGATATTTTTTTATAAAATATAGGAATAATGTTTTATAAAAAAAGAGAGATAAGATATTTTTGAAAGCTTGCTTGGTGTCTGCTGCATTGGGACTCAGGAACATACAACCAAGAACCGATTAGATAAAATAGATTATCAATCAAAACAATAGAATAAGAAAGATAAGTTTATATCTTTTGTTATTAAGAGTCGAAGTCTTTCAAGGTCGCTTTTCGAGAGGAAAGAAGGAGTCACGATGAGAGAATTAATAATAAGAGAAAAATAAATGTAATTAAAGTAAGATTATATTTATTTTAGATAACTAAATAAAGTCTACCAATAGACTAGCTGACCTGAGAAATCAGACGATAAAAGTGAAGAGTAGAAACTATATTTAGAAAGATTATGAGCTTAAAAAAAGTCATTCATAAAAATGATATAATATATTTTTGTCTTTTGCTCCTAGGAAAATCTGATTCCTATTTGGAGTTTTTTGAGTTTATATATAATAGGTATTGGCATATATTTTGCCCCGCAACGCGCTTGGCATGACATTTGCATCTGAGGATATTGGATCGCATCTTAGTAAGCTAGGGGCGAGTATGTAACCATAAACGAAAGGATGAATCATGATTACTCGCGAGAAACTGATTCTATCTCTCTGTGATAGGCTTGGTGCTTTTTGTTCGTTTATGAGCGAATATGACTTTAGTGTTTGGGATAAAATGTGTGAGAGGAATCTTCAGATTTCTCTTGATAATACTATTGCTAGTAATAAAAATACTATTCAAGTTATGGTAAACCTTTTTGGATGGTATTGTAATAAAGATTATAGTAATCAGGCTAGTTATCTAATCAATGAAGCTAAACATCTTCAAGCTATTGTTGAGGAATGTTTGGATGCTTTGAATGGTGATAAGATTGCTTTGGATAGTATTAGTTTTAGTTGTTAGTAATGACATATTAGCTGGATTCTTTTATTGGGCTAACTTGTTCCAATAACCTCTTTTTGGTTTTGAAATGCCATATGCTTCTGCCCATTTTTGTATTGCTTTATCAGATACTCCAAAATCTTTTGCTATTTGTGTAGTGGGTTTTTCCCATAATAGCTTTTCTAACTCTTCCTTGGATGGTCTTTCTACTTTTCTGAGTTTTAGATTATGAACGCCTTTGAGTATGCCTTTATTTCTTACTATTGTTATTCCAAAATCTTTATAAGTTTTTTTAGTAGCCGAATCCGTAAGATTGATAAAATCTTCCCACCAATAAAAAGGAGTTGATGAGTTTGGCATAGTTGTGCGGATATTACTGCCTGCAAAACTGATTGAAGGATATACTACTTTATCTATTCCTGGAATATATAAAGCATAATAATCAAAATCATCTTTCGTATATGCTTTTTCATGCGTGCCATTTTTATCTGTCCAAGAGGATTTGGGAACCAGTGTTCCGTCTGTATTGTATTTACATTGTAATCTAAAAAACTTTCCTTCCTTTGAAACTATTAGATCAAATCTACAATGTTCTGTAATGTGCGGTGTAAATATATCATAACCTTTTTCTACTAAATCTGTTATTATTTTTGCTACCGCTAAATCGCCTTTTGATTTTGTATGATGATATGGCATTCGAACTCCTATGCAAATGTCTATATCCGATGAACTAAAATAGTTCGATAAGTAAAAAAATAATATGGGGCATGGTTCGGATAACCAAGTATGGCTTCTACCCTAACTATGTAGGTTCGATTCCTGCCGGACTCGCAAGTAAACCTAAACATTTAGGTAGAGTAACCATGACAACTTTTCAGGCTGTCAATCTCAAGCAAAAGCTAAATAGCTGCCAATCTTTGGAAGATTTGAATAAACTAAAGAATGAGTTTCTTTCTTATGAACATTCCGGATATTGGTTTGAAAGGTTTACGTTTTGGTTCTCTTGTAAAGAGTATTATTTGTCCGCACAGTAAACCTAAACATTCAGGAGAAAAGTTATGTACGTTCCTGTAAAAGACCTTCCTATTGTTGTTCAGCAAGCTCTTTCTTCTGTTGGTTATGGGAAGAAAGATATTGAAGTTATAGCTGCTGAAACGGCAACGTTTGCTTGTGCTGGTAGTGATGGTCAACGTGCATTTGTGATTATGTGCTCAAAGAGTGAATATAAAACTTTGCTTGGTTCCTGGGGAGGTTCTAACATTTTCAATCCTCAGAACATTGTTGATAATGATTGGAGCCCTGCCGCTGTTCCTCTTGACGGTATTATTATCAAAGGTTCTTCTGGCAATCATGTATTTGCACAGATTATTGTGCATCCTCATAATCCTTTGCTGAATAATAAAGTTTTGCCGGGAGAAGTTCTTTCTGATAGGGAAAAAAGTATTCTTGGCGTATTCAAAGGAATCAAGTCTGCTTATCGTAAGGAATATCTTTCGCGTATGAAAGTGCAAGAAAGTGAGATTGATAAACTTATTTCTGGAGGTTATCTCAAGAAAGATGGCAGAGGTATTTCGGTTACTACCGAAGGTAAGAATCACGCTAAACCTGCTTGGTAAAAATAAATCTTATTAGCTTTATCTTATCATTTGGGTCCGTAGCCTAGTGGATTAGGCACTTCGCTTCTAACGAAACTTACGGGTGTTCGAATCACCCCGGACCCGCAGAAAAAACAATCATTCAGCAAGTAGAGATAAAACCCATGATTATTCGCAGCTATGTTGCGTTGATTGCTTCTTTGGATGATTGCGATATTTCGCAATCTGAGCTTGTATCTAATGCAAGAATGGGCAATGAGAATGTCCATGTTTTTAGGTTCAAAGCTCCTGAAGGATGGGAAAGTATATTCGCTGACTCTATGTTTTTCAACGCAGATTTTACCAAACAGGATACAGTATCTATTGTTCTTCTAGAAAAAGATTTTGAAGAGAATAGTATTTATCCTGATATTGCTTGTTGAGGTAAAAAATGAAGATTCCATATTGCCCTGAGCGTCTTAGGGAATGTATTGCTATTGCAAACTTTAGGGATGAAAATAAAGATTTTCATTATAAAACAGAAGAGAATGATGTTCTTTCCTTCATAAAGGAACAACTCCTTCCTAAAGTCAAGAAAGTTCAAAGCAATCAGTATTATTATGACAATGCTCTTACTATTCAGGGTTGCTTCAATGGGATAGTATGTAGCTTGTGTTTTGATATTGATGGACATAATAACAATGTTATTGAGCTATTGTTTTCTTTGCATCTTTCTCCTGATGGAGAGCTAACTACTGAGGAGTTTGAGATATGACTTCAAAGCAAGTTCAAGAGATTTCTGATTTCGAGCTAAATGATCGTATTGCTCTTTGCAGGGAAGAGCTTGCGGTATTGATGAGAGAGCTTGATAGAAGGCAAGCTGCAGAATATAGAATGTTGAGCATTCTTTCTTTGATGTATAAGAGAAAGAGAATGTCTCAGCTTTTTGGTGAGAGACAAATATAATATCCAATCTCCTCAAGATACTTAGTTTTTGACTTTTTTTTTGATTTGTACGCCGCTTGGCACGGTTTTTGCAGCAACGGGGTTCGCTCGTTGCGTATAAGTATACCTTTGGCACGGTTTTTGCAATATATAGTAGCAATAGCAATGCCAAAGAAAGATATTTTTGGCACATTTTTTGCCCGCCCTGGCACGCATCTTGCATGTCCAATTTGTTGGCATGGTTATTGCATATATTGATTTTGTTGGCATGAATATTGCAGCTTTGCGCATAAGGATGCCTTTGGCATCCTTATTGCAGGTAACGATGTTGGATCGCATCTAAGTAAGGAACCCTTGATAATATGAGCAACGCTAATCCCTCCGCTAAGATGACTATTCGTTCTTTTCTTTCTGGTGCCAAGGGTAAGAATCCTGAGCAACTGCTCGCTTTTCTTCAGGATGAAAAGACTCTTGATTTTCTTGAGAAGTATGAGGAAGTTACCAGGAGTATTCTTGCTGATGAAACTCTGTTTCCTTCTCAGAAGTTTCAGGCATTGTATAGTGCTATTGCTAAGTGTAACCTAGAGAAAGCTAAGCCTGTTGTTCGTAAGAAGACGGATTTGGCTGATATGTCTGGTATTGTTTGTTACCTTTGGGACAAACAGTTCAGGCGTATTGTTTCTAAGGAAGATGAGGAGATTCTTAAGTCTTTCTCTGGAAAGGATGATGAGAAGTATCAAAACGCTGAGCGCTGGCTTGCGCATAGGATTGAAGAGATGCCTGACCATGAAAACTTCTACATTGGAGTTATTGAGGATAGGCGCGCTAGTACTATTCTCAAGTCTGAAATGACTTATGCAAAAGCTGGTGAGATTCTGAATAAGAAGTTGGGCGGAAAGACTCTTACGTTTTCGCCTGCTTATGGTGGTTCTAAACTTGGTTTCCAAGGTAAGGCTTCGCAAACGCGGGTCACTTTTTCGCGCGGGTAAACGCATAACTTTAGCTATCAACACTTAGCTTAGTTACGTTTGACTACAATAGCAGTAATCAAGTAAACTAAGTGCAGAAACCAAAGGAATATAGATGAATATTCGTCTACTAAGCTGCGATAATATTAAAGGTGAGAAGGTAGTGATTCTATGCGTGAATACGTGGAATCCTAGAGAGGGGTATTATCTCTGCACTTGTCTAGTCGAAGGTGATAGTGAAGTAACTAATAGAAAGTATACTCAAGAAGAATATGATATGTTTATTCCGAAAGAGTATACGCAAAAGTTACTGAATGTCTGCTTGTATTGCGGGCAAAGCTCATATTTATGAGCAAGAATCAGTCTGCAAAAGAGAATAAGCTAAGCAGAGGATTTCCTTCTAAAAATAAATCTCCGAATATATCAATCGTAGATGCTAGCATTTCATGCAATTGCTTCTGATTGGTTCGGAGAATCTATGGGGAAAATCATAAGCGCGGCTTTGGAAACTTAGGTTTCCGTTCATACGAATAAACTCTTTTGCAGATTGTTTTTTGTTCATAACTAAGTCCGTATTTACGATTGAAGATTTATATCCAACGAGGAGAAAATATGTCACATAAGAACATTGGCTGGTTTGTTATTGAGTGCGATTATTTTATTGATACCGGTAAGTGTGATGGCAAGTCTATTTCTTCGCATGATTTTTTTACTAAATGGGAAGGGTTTCTTCTTACTATTCCTGAGATTGCTAAAATAATCGATCATTTGAAGATTGGTGTATGTACAAAAGTACAGTTGAAAAATCTTCTTCATCTAGTTGTTGAATATGTTTGGTCTCAGGAAAATAGAGATAAGATTGTTTTTGGTGCATATGTGGTTGCTCCTGCAAATAATGATAATGATCAAAAAATGATTCCCGTGAATGGGAATAAAATCTATGTTGTAAATGAGGAGGGAGAAGAAAACTTGTTTTGTGGAGAAGATTTTTCTGGGGGAGTTTTGGAAGAGTATGATTTGCTTGCGCTTGTAAGTTTTTGGAAAGAGAATCATAAGCAACCTTAAATTGAACCATAAGTACCAAATTACTATTCTTTTACTACAAAGGCTTTCTAAAGGGAGAACTAAAAATGGCTAAATATATTGCTAACGCTTTTTCTTTGTCGATGATTCCTAATGGTGGTAATATTCGAGTTGAATGTCTTACGAAAGAGCAGGCAAGCCTGTTTATGAAAGAAGCTCTTGCATATAAAGATTATGGTTATGAAGTAAAGAGTTTTGTTGGTCATGCGGATACTGCGGCAATCTTTAGCGAAGAGTTGGGCGTAGATGTGCAGATGAATAGGGGCAATCTTTCTTTGAAACCTGAAGATTATGTATTGGTGGGACAATATTCGGGACCGAGGTTGGCGGAAGGAACGAAAACTTTGCCAGAGGGTGCAAAGATTGATTGGAAGCTCGTATTGTATCGTCGGTAATGTTTGCGCGCCTACTTTATTGTGGGCAAAAATAAACAAACTACTACATACATAATAATAGTACAATAGTTTGTTTATTTTTGCTTTCAATATAAACGTCATTTCAGCCCAGGAAATAAAATGAAGCTAGCCAATGAAGTTGAGCAAAGTTGTAAAGATTTTGTTTATCCTATTTTGGATTCTGGACAATCAATAAATATTCATGAAACAATCCATCATATCAAAACAAAGCATAAGCTATCTTGGGATATTGCTCGGGGCACTTGTTCATATTTGGATAAGCGAAGATAAAACTATTACAACAATAGCCAAAACTAAAAATGGTAATGTTGTAAAGTTGCCAAGTATGCTGTAAATAGGAAAAGCAAAATGAATATTTCTACTGATACTCTTCTTGTGTGTGGAAGATTGGCGCGCATTGTCTCCTGAATGTGCAAAATCTTTTTACCTAGTTCTAAAAAATATTAGAAATTTGTTTATGACCGAGGATGAGATTATGGAAGATAATAAACAAGGGTGAACATAGAAATGACCCTAAAAGATACGCTTGTAAGTGAACGTTATTTGGTGAATGATGGTAGTTTTGTTTTGGATGCTACTATCATTGGTATTCCTACTAAGGAAGAAGTAATCAATCATATTGGAGATTGTCCAGATGATATGATTGCAAGGTGGGTAATGGAAAATGGTGATAATGAGAGATTGATGTGCTTGAGAAAACTATTTTATTTTGAGACTTCTGATAATACTCTTGAAGTTATGAGTTTGTACGGGTAACTTTATGAAGAACATTATTTATGGTAAGATTGTATCGTTTCTAAATACGTGGGGAAGCATTCATGATTGTGAAGTTGTATTTCTTACTGAGGAAGGGTTGAGTAATCTTGCTAATGGAGTTGAGCTAAATAATCTAAAGAAGGGAGAAGAGTTTGTAGAGAAGGTTAGTCTAGTGGAACTTATTGAATGTTGGCAGAAGAGCAGGAATAAAAATTTCTGAACCTGGAGAATAAAATGCAAACTTGCAAAACTAATATTTGCCCCGAAGTTATTTCTGAGTGTAAGAGTACTTGGAGTATTGTTGTAAGTGCAGGCAAGTTTGCAACTGGATTGATTGGAGTAGTATCTGTATATTTTCCTGGTCTTGGGATTTGTCAAGATAAGAAGCGATATGGATTTTATGTTGATTTGGGAACATATGAATGTTTGTATGATGCAAGTTTGTGGAAGTATGAAAATGAGAAGCAATATTGGGAAGCTAGATGTAATTTAGATTAGATGTGTACGCTCATACATTTGTGCATAAGCATGCTTTTTGTGAGCGAAA
>JAIXLO010000160.1:316287-319457 GCA_026931325.1 Chitinophagales bacterium
GAGTGGTAATCAATGCGTAATATTGCAGAAATTCGTGCTAACATTACTAATTCTTTTGAGAAGTGGCGTGAGTTTGGACTAAAGCAAGGATTTGATTATACTAAAGTTTGTTATAATAATGCCTTGCTTGAAATTGACTTTGAGCACCCAAGTCCTCTTATTCAAATCCTAAACTTTTCGCAAGTTTCCGGCGCGCTACAGATGTTTTTGATGCTAGAGAAAGAAGCAAGATTCGATAATAATGCACAACTTTTGCGAAAGGCAAGCGATCTAGCTGCTGAAGTAAAGGAATATTTGTTTGAGCTTAAACAAGTGCATGATTTGATTGATTCGAGCAAGGAAGATTAAAATGGAACCTAATCCTGAGAAGCACGCTCGTTGCAAGGATTGTAGCGAATATATTATTCGCTTGGACAAGCAAGATGCATATGCTTGTAGGAAATGTAATAAATGGCTAGAGAAGCCATGCAAAGATCCTAAATGCGGGATTTGTGCAAAGTTTGCCGGTACTCCTATGTATGCAGATTGGGAGGATAAAAATAATAGATTTGTCTTGAAGAAGCGCATTGATTCTAAATTTATTTTGTAGAAAGAAAAAAAATGCAAACAGTATTTGTTGTAAATGAGTTTAATCATGAAATGAGTAATGAAACAAATGCATACCCATCATACATCTTTTTCTCGGAGGAAAAAGCAAAACAAAAAGCATATAGTATTATTAAAGATTTTATTGACAATAATCCATATGTTATAGACAAAGAAGAATTTAATAATATTAAGCAACAAATTAAAGAACTTGCCATGAGGGAAGATTATTATAAGTGCGTTGATGTTTGGAATAATTTTGCGGCATTGGATTCTCTTAGTCTAACATTTATTTATATATTTGAGAAAGAAGTGGAATAAATAATTTCTATTGCTTAGCTTATATTTTCCCGCCGTTGTGTCCGGTCGACGCTAATGTTCTTATACAGCATGAAGGTAGGTTCAACTCCTACACGGCGGACTATTTTTGATAAATAAGGGATAAAGCAAATGAAGTCAGGATATGAGCAAACGGTTACGATGTTTGGCAAAGCTCTTGCTGGAGTTTATGGCGAGGGAATTAATGAAGATGGCAACAGGTTTAGCGTATCAATTCCTGATTACAGATTGTTTCCTTATTATGGTGAATTGATTGAGGGCGGTATTATTGTAGACAAAAGTGTTTGCGATGAGACTGTGGTTATTCGTTCTGTTGTTTATGGGGGAATGTTGGATCTTAAAGTTCCTGCTGGGAAGATTGCTAGATTTTCTAGCAAAGAGATTGTTTCTGGCAAGTATGAAGATGCTGAGACATTTGATTATGTAGCATTGGATATTTATGTTGAGTATTGGCGAAAGAATGGCGCTAGGATTGGCGTTCGTCGCGGAGATTATATTATGTGGGAATCTGGAGAAGTTGAAGAAATTCCAGATTTTGAAAATAGATTTATTAATCATTAATAATTTAGAAGCGACATTTTTAAAGGATAAAAAATGGCAACCGGAAGCAAGATTACTACCAAGGCTCTTTTTCATATGATTCTCCAGAATGCCGAACCTTATTTTAAGGGATTGGATGGATATAATAAATATCGCATTCATGCTGGGGGAAATGTATATTGGGAAATTGAGGCTAAGTATGACGTTTATTCTCAAACTAGAGATGATGCTGCAAAATGGATTATTCGTAGTTTGAAGAAAGAAGTTAATAAGGTTATTGAAGTTCTAATATAGAAAATATTTGGAGAAGTTATGAGCGCACCAATTTTGTTTAGCGCCGAGCGATTTACTTTGGCTTGCAATCATATTAATCCTGATAAGGATAAGCTAAATGAGCTTATTAATATGATTCTGGCATGTAATCATTTTATTATCAAGAATCATATGGATCATGCATTGATAAGCTGTATTTGTATGAATCCTAATGTTTCTGAAGAGAAGCTTATTGCGCTAGGCAAATATTATCCAGAATATGTTAAAAATAATCCTGCGATTAATCTTTATTTGATGATTAGTCCTTTGAATAAAGATCTTGTCAATCTATCGGAATCGGATAAATGTAGTAATTATGGCAAGTGTTTTGGTAAAAATGTTAATGACATTATTACATATCTAGAATTTGAAGGCAAGACATTTTCAGAAGTTGCTGCTGCATGTTGTGTTCTTTCTTTTTGGGATGTGGAGGGGCGTGAAAAGAATCAATACAGTTTTTTGAAGAAAATGCTGCCATATATTGATAATTTGAGTTCTAGCAATAGAGATCATTTTTATCAAATTTTTGGTAAAGCTACGGCTTATCATTTGCTTAGTGAGTTTGATAATAGTCATCGACGTTTTTTGGATGAAATAAACAAAGCTGAATTTATTGAAGAATTTAAAAAGAATTCATTTGATGTAATTGAAATTGCATATGACGAAATTTGTGTAAAAAATAATGTAAGTTATAGTCAAAAACTGGTTAAATTTATTAATGATTATGGCGCATGGGGTCATAACATTTATAAGTGCTGTAAAATTGCTGAAAAGCTAGTTGATTATCGTGATGATTGGGTCAAAAACATTTTTGATGAAAGATTTTACTTTAAACATCTTGTGGCAAAATTGTCGAATACAGATCTTTCAGATAAAGAATTTGATTTTGTTGTTTCTGAAATTAAGCGTTTGAAGGGTAAAGATGGGTTATTATATTACGCAAGTGGGATCTAAATTTTATATATAATATTGTAATAGCTCTGAACATTGTTCAGAAAGCTGTGAACCATGATAATCATCAAGAAAGTTATTATTCTTTATATTCTGGAACAGAATGTATAATCTTTCCGAATTTTACTTTAGCCCAATATCCTCTAGCGGGCTTAATTAATTTATAATCATCTACCCATTTTTGAATAGTTTTATCTGAGAGATTATAATCTTTTGCAATTTCTGTAGTGGGTTTTGACCATATAAGAATATGTAAATCTTTACGGGAAGGTCTTTCAACTTTTCTAATTTTTGGCACCGACTTGCGTATTATTTTCGTATTAAAATCTTTATAGGTTTTTTTGTTTGCTTCATTTGTTAAGTTTACAAAATCTTCCCACCAATAAAATTTATTTGCAGAGTTAGGTAAAGTTGTTCTTACATTGTGACCTGAAAATTTTATT
>JAIXLO010000160.1:319557-383427 GCA_026931325.1 Chitinophagales bacterium
ATGCTGGAAATGTAATGAAAACGAAACGCGGATCTTATAAACTTATTGATATTGAAGGCTGTATTTAATGCAAGAATCCGAAAATAGATATTGTTCTCCAGAAATTTTGCAAGATTTTAGAAAACAGATAGGAAATAATATCGAGGAAATTTTTCTTAAATTTAAGACTCAGGTTGAAAATAATTCTGAACTTAAAAAAGTTATACTAGAAGAATATCCATATAATTTGGAGCGAGCATTGTTTAATATTGTTGCAGAAGAAATTGAGAATATGTTGACAAAGGGTTATTAATCATGTTCGTAATTACTAGAGATAAGCTATTTTGGAATAGCCGAAGAAAAAGCCAATATCCAATATTTACATGTTTTGGTTGGACTGCATATGGCGGGACAAAATTTTCTTCTAAACAAGAAGCTGAAGAAGATATTAAGTTTTATAAACTGAAGGGAACTATTGAAATTCTTTTGCTAGATAAGTGTAGTAAAAAGATTCTTAATAGATTTAATAGCTACGGACAAGAGATTAAAATTTGAATAGGTGAGACATAGTACAAATTTGTGATTTTTTATTTAAAAACGTTTGGGGCTATTGACGACAAATTTGTTTATGTTATTATTAGGAAATCCTCCGTCAGGAGAGATTTCCCCTATTATATAATATATGAATTCTTAATTTGAAAAAGATAGAGGATAAGAAATGATTGTTGATTATCCGCCAGAGGCAAGGTGTACGAATCATGTTCTTGAACGTCTAGAAGATAGATGTTTTGTTACAAGAAGGCTAAATAAAAAAGATATAATTAATAGTTATCTTTGCAAATTTAAGCTTGATGAGATTTTTTTTATTCCAGATTACCAGGCTGATTACAATGGCAAAGACAACAATTTTAAAAAGAAATTGTTTGGAATTTGTAACCTGTTTGGAGCAAAGGTGGTTTTGGTTGTTGGGATTCTGCACGATGGCGCTCATCTTCTAGTCACTCTTTATCCTTACGATAAAAGTGCAGCATTTGATTTTGCTGAACTATATGAGAAACATAAGAAGGTTTATAAGGGAGAAATTAAATATAGTAAAATTCCAATTGAGCCCCAAGTATTTGGTAGAAAAGATCGACCGCACAATCCTCTAATTGTTTCTAAGTTTTATGGTAAAAAAATTAGTTAAAATATTAACAATTGTCTTGGATAATTATTAATATTTTGTATAGGATGTTAAAATGATCATATATTCTTGGGCTGAAATAAAAAATAAAAATCTTTCAAAAGAAAAAATCGAAGAGATTAATAAAAAAGTAAAAGAAGATATTGAAAAGTTTTCATCTTTTTTAGGCGATGACGGATATCTTATTTGGAGAAGAATAAAGTAATATTGTTAATATTATAGAAAGATTAAAAAAATGGATTTTATTTCTCAATATTGGTATGCATTTATTATGCTTGACATTATACTTGCTGCTGGTATTTCGATTTTGCATAACATAGATTCTCCTCCAACAACTATTTTGGCTTTTATTTTTGGATGCGTAAGTTTTTTTCTTACGATTGCTCTAGTTGTTACTGCGTTTGTAAAAACTTGCATTCTTTTTTTCTAAAAGAATATTTTTTGGCATGGTTATTGCAAGTGAGGATGTTGGATCGCATCTTAGTAGGTGGCTGACAATAGTGTAAGGAACAATAAAAAATGATGGATATAATAGATATTTATCTAGATGATGAACGTAGAACGCCCGAAGGTTTTATTAGGACATACTCTGTAAAAGAAACTATAGCTTTGCTTGAAAAATGCAAGGAAGAAGGAATAGAAGTTAATATTCTAAGTCTAGATAATGATCTTGGTGTAGGAGTAGAAGAGGGCTATAAGGTAGCTTCGTGGCTTGAAGAGCAAGTCATTACAAATAATTTTCCTATTCCAAATAGATTGGTTGCGCATACAGCAAATCCTGTTGCACGGGATAAAATGCACGCCAGTTTTAGGGCTATTCTTAGCCGCCGATAATTTTTTTTTGTCGGCACACTTCTCGCAATATATACGAGCTATCCGCCAAAAGAAAGATGGTAAAAAATGCTCACTAAAGAAGGAAGGAATTCTGTTGCCGAAAAGATTATTGCTTGTCTTCCAGGCATTGATGATTTTGTTTTCGGCGGATATATTCGTGATAGAATTAGTGACAAAAATTTTAAAGATATTGATGTTTGTACATTTAGTATTTCTCAGTTTATTGATAGGCTAAAGGATGCTGGATTTGTAATTTATTCCAATAAGCCCGGGAAATACAAAACTAATCTAAAGCATAGAAAAATTTCAGTTTCGTTTAAAGGAAGCAATGGGTGGATTCGTAATATAGATATAGATGCTGTCGAACTTTTCGATAGAAGAACAGCATTTGCATCAAAAGTAGTTTCTGAAGAAAAATTTGATGCAGACATTAATCTTTTCTATAGGAAAAAAGATAAAGCTACTATTTTTCATTTTTTGTATCCAAAAGGTTCTTCGGAATACGAAGAGGCAATTGCTAATGCTAAAAATTGTAGATTTAAGGCTCTTAGTACTTGCGAGGAATGGCGAAAAAAAAAGCTTAGTCTGTACGGGTATGATCAGATTATTTATGCCGGCACAAGCGAGCATACGCATGTGAACGCAAGTATTCCTGATCAGAATGTTTCTGAAACAACGTCTGCTAATAAAAACCAGAATTGCACAACCGAAAAGTTTAACGAGGAAAACAACATGTCGAATACTTCTAAGAATGCTACTTCTCCGATGGCTTGGTTTGCTGCTCGTGCTCAAGAGGGAGCCATTCAAGGTATGGCTGCTTCTGCTGTTAATCTTGTTAGGCAAGGTATTCTTACGGCTATGAAAAAGTCTGGCAAGGATGACTTTACTATTGGAGTAATTGCTGGTTTTCTTGAGAGTGAAATGGGTTTTGTTTTGCTGAGCGCTGCTATTGGGAGCGCCGTGCATTTTATGCCCGTTGATACAGTTCAGTCTAACAATAAGATTCAAAAAGTTGCCGATAAATGCATGGAAAATGCAACTGCTAAGGGTATTGAGCAATTGACGGATCTTGCTATGAATTTTGTAATGCCAGCGCTTATGAGCGCTGTTGAAGGAAAGGCGAGTCCTTTTGCGCAGGAGGATCAAAAGAATGTTCGAGTTCAACTGGAAGATTCGCCCGTAAATGTTGAGCATTCTCTTCCGTCTCATGATGTAGACTTGCGATCTTGACGGTCAAAATAATGTTAGGCAATTTGTTAGGGCTGCCAAGTCTTTAGATTTAAAATTAGTATCTTAGCTTATTTGTCCTTTATGGACAAATAAAAGATCATAAATAATACTTATGATTTTTTACTTGTTTATAAAGAAATTCAAGAGGAATAAAAATGACTATTGATCAGCAAACCTTTAAAGAGATTGAACAGCTTCTTTCTGAATGTGATCGTAGTGAATTGAGCGATCATGCTTTTAGTGATCGCGAGATTTATTGGACTCGTAAAGATTCTGAAGAGATGGTTGCAGAAGGATATGCTGGTAGGAGCTATTCTTTGTGGGTTAATCTTAATGGAAAGAATATTAATCTAGAAGGCGATGAATGCAAAAATTTGCTAAATCTAGGCACTTTTAAATGTGCTACGAGGAATGACTCTGGAGGAAGCGATATTGATATAGATGATTGTGAACCGTATTCATGTGATTATGAAACGGATTATGATTATAATGATTACGAGTATGACTGAGAATTAAATCTCTGGTTTTATGGTAAGGTGTTTTATATTTTAATATAAAACAAAAATGATTTTAGATGAGGAGAAAATTATGTCAAGATGTGAAGAACGTGGGAAAAAAGTTAAAGATTTGACAAATGAAGAATTATTGTCAGAAAAATGTAGATGTGAGGCTGCCCTGACGATAGGATTAAATAGTCAAATAAGCAAAAGTTATAGAAATAGACTAAGAGAAATTAATGTTAGACTAAAGGAAATAAAAGAGCAAGTAGTTAAGGAATGATTATTCGATTCAATCCAAGGGCTCCAACATTTTTATAGTTCAAAGATAGAGCGCCAGACGTTTTAAGTTCAATTCTTAATAGAGGCACAGATAAAAAATGTCTAGAACTTGGCACGCTAGGAAACCTCGCAAACCTCAGCCATGTAATCCTAAGCAAAATAAAAGCAAGACAATTCAAAAAAGTTGGCAACTTGTAGTTTTTGATAATAATCATTTTAAGAGAATTGAAGATAAGATTGCTTTTCTTACTTCTCAAAGGTTTATAGCTTTTGGAGAAATTTATCCTGGAGATGATTGCGATCATTGTTCTACGATGATTTGCAAACATAATAAAGATCTTGAATGTATTATTATTATTAAAGGGTTTCCTAATGCTGCTTTTCGAGAAGCAACCAAACAAGTTGTTGGATGTTTTTGAGATTTGAAGAGGATTGGAATTAAACATGCAAGACATTGTTGAAAAAATTAAAAAGCTTCGTGCTCTAGCCACTTCGAGTAATGAGGAAGAAGCTGCTACTGCTGCTGCATTGGCAGAAAAATTGATTGCTAAGTATCGTATTGAAGAAGCTGAACTAAATGCTTCTAATAATATAGAAGAAACTATTAATATTTATACAGATCCTCTTTATGATACTTTTAGGATTATTCAATGGAAGAATGACTTGGCTTGTATATTGGCTAAGCATTATGGATGTGGTATATATGTTCATAGTACAAAAGACACTTTGCGCCCCTCTGCCAATAAGCAAAGCAGCTATAGGCTTTGTGGAACGCAGGGAGATGTAGCTATTGTAAAATTTATGTTTGAGTGGCTAGTAAATAAAATTGAAGTTCTTTGCAAGCGTAATTGTAAAGGCAAGGGACATATTGCTAGCAATAGTTTTTGTTTGGGTGCTGTTACTGGAATTAATTATCAATTGAGTCTAGCTTATGCTGAGGCTAAAAAGGAAGCTAGTTCTTCTGCATTGATTATTCTTGATAGTAAATGGCAGAAAGCAAATGATTACATGAATACTGCTTTGGAGCTTGGCAAAGCTAAAGGCAGTAATAAATCTAAAGTTGATAGGTCCATGTATGACAATGGATATGATGCTGGCAAGAATATTAATTTGGGCAAAGGTTTGCCAGAGAAGACTTCTGGAAAATTGCTAGGGAATTAAAAATGATTAATATTTATGATTCAAAAACTCAGCGTCTACTTGGGAATGTAATACTGGAGTAAAAATGAATCTAAAAAAAATTATTGGCAACGCTATATCAAAATTCGGTCAAGTAATTTTTGAATTTGGTGTTGTAATTATAATGGCTCCTGGAATAATTGTGTTGGTTATTCTTGAGGAGTTGTTTGGAGACATTGGATCTGGAGGAATTGGTCTAGCAATTTTTTCTGGCGGATTGCTAACATTTCCTGTCTCGATTCCATGCATCTCTATGGGTTACGGAATAACTCAATTTGGTGATTTTATTTCCGGCGAAGAAACATTGTTTGGAGTTTGGTAAATAAAATGGCAACAATAATTGAATTTTTTGTTGTAGAAAATAGCGCTCCTTCTGGATATTTTTCAGATAAAAATTTTTATTCCGAAGATGTGGCAAAAAATTATTTTAATAAACTTGTAGAAGAAATTATTGAAAAACTAAAAAACAATAACAGAGTCGACAAAGATTCTATTAAGCTAGAGAATAGCAAAAATGCTTGTCGCATAACGTATCATTATATTAACGAAGAGTATAATGATCTTTATAATGACAATGTGTATTTTTTGTCACTTTATAAAAACATTTTGGAAATAGAATAAAAGATTTATTTTTTAATCAAGAAATATCCAAGATTGAATTTTATTTTGAATAAAAAAAATGAAAGCCTTGAGTGAAGCTGAGCGCCAGCATATATATCGTGAAATAAAATTAGGACAGTATTTTTATGAAATTGTTGAAAAGCAAGGAAAGAAGGTAGCCAAATTTAACATTATTGATAATGGCGCCGCCATTAGTTTTGTTATTTTTATTGCGCTTTCTTGGAATATGAAACTAATTCTAGATAAATCTGGACTAGAAGATATTAGTCCAGAAAAGATAACACATGAATAACAAAGATAATTTTTGTTTTTTGACGGCAAAAAATGCCGAACAATTCTTTTTTTATGATTACGCTAAGGGAATTGTTAGAGATATAGAAGAAAATCTTACTAATCCAATTTCAAATACAAAGTATAATTGTTGCACTCCACTGCTTTTTATTGGAGATTGCAATGATGCGCAAATTCAAAGATATGATATATGTGGATTTTGTGCAAAAAATCTTGAAGACCTTGAATATGAATTTGAAGTTAATGATTTAATTTTAAAATATGAATTACAAGCACAATAATTCTGCGCATGAATTTCTTGGATCATATAAATACAATGATCGTGATCTTGATTTGTATTATATGAAAGAAAATGATACAGATTATATTATTGTTAGGTATGGCAATAATGAAAATGATTGGTATGCAGATTATAAAAGCCATATTGAAGATTTGTTTGATATGACAGATTATGAATCTGACCATCCATTGGTTGAAGGTTTTTATCGTAAGTTTGTAAAAAAAGTAAAATTAAAAAAGAAAGATGAAGTACAATGGAGTTCAATTTAAATCTAGCTGATAAAGATGTTACCGGTGGAAATATAGCTGTTAGTTGGTGTCTTTCAAAAGAACTTATAGAAGAGCTTGTTGATAGTGGCGCACAAGATCCTTCAGTTGTAATTGTTATTGCACCTGAAGGTGATAGTTATGATTCTAGCAAAGAACTAAGAAAAGTGGTCCCTCTTAGGGATTTAGTTGCTTATGTGGATTTTAGATATCCTGGCAAAAATAAAATCTGGGGTTTTATCTCCAAGAGAAATGTAAAAATAATTTCTAATCGCTATTTGGAGAGATATAGTAGAGGATATAGCTATGATATTCTTAGCAATGATGGTACAGAATATGCCCGATCGTTTATTGTCAATCATTGGGATTATGTTTCGCTCCCTATAAGCGTAGATATTCCTAAAGAATGCTTTGCTCCTGAACCTTCTCAATTTGAAAAAGATTGGGTAATGTGGCTAAATACTTCAAAGGCATTTGATCAATGTGAATTTCGCAGGAAAAGACTTTTTGCTTATACAGTTCAGCCAGTATTGTTTTTAATTAATATGTTTGTAAAATTTGTGTTTTTTGTTGCAGGTCTTATGATTTGTAGCAAAAATCTAAATCTTAAATGGTTGATACATCCTCTTGCTTATGATATTGCAGAATGTTTTGAATTTATTGGCGAATCGGCTTTGATTAGAGATAGTCAAAACTTTTTTAAACGATACGGATTGTTGTTGATTTCTCCTCCAGCACTCATACTGTATTTTGCTTTGTGGTACTTTAATGTAGCTTGGATTGGCTTAATATCTTTGGCTGCCATTATAGTTTGTGTTTCTCTGGTTCCACTCTTCTTCTGGCTGGTTTCTAAAGTTAAAGATTCACAATTTTCAGCCGATGAAAATGAAGCAGAAGTTCCTTGGTATTCAAATCAAGAAGAAGCTAATCTTCTTCTTTGTTCTGCTAACGAAGTTCCACGAACATATAAAACTGTTCCCAAAAACCATAAATCAATTCGTCTTACATTTCAACATATTAAAAGCAAAGTTTGCAGACCTTACGCTGGGTAACTATATCTAAAAAAGGTTTAGAAGAATGAATCTTATTGTTATTGACAAGCACTCTGATGAGTGCTCTAAAATTTGCAGTCTTGTTTCTTGTAGGATTTGTTATTGGGAAATACCTAAACATGATCTTGACAAATATGCGGGACAAATTGAATTTTTTATAATTAAGAATAATTTGCGACAAGATGATGATGTTATTATTGGATTGATCAATAAGAAGTTTTCATCGCTTGTGACTAGCAAATATCAATTTTCTGAAGATACTATTAGCTATTTTCTTAATAAAGTCAAGGACAATCTAGAGTCTTATAGAAAATATACCAACAATACTTAAAGGATAGATTATGTACTATAATAATGATTGCGAGAATAGTTCCAGAGAAGCTCAAGATACAATTGATTATGACGAAGAAGAAGTCGCAATAAATGAATGTATTTCATTCTTTTTTTCATTTATTGCTAATAAGGCGAGGTCATCTAGTAAGCAGCAAGATCAAACCAAAAAGTTCTAATATATTAAAGTTAAATCAAGTATAGAAAATGATTAATAAAAATACAGATTACGACAATATTTGTAAAGAGTTGGCACAAAATAAAGAATGCGAAGTTTTTTATGGTCTAGGCGTTATAGATGTACATTCCAAGGAAGAGAATATTTCTGTTACATTCTTCTTTCTTGAAGATTGTAGTCTGTATAATGTGATAATGAGTGACTATGTTTTGCTTGAATAAAGCATTTTTGGCATAATCCTTGCAAACAAGGATACTGGATCGCATCTTAGTAGGAAGGCTATCTAGGTATGAAGTGTAAAACTAATTTCTGTACTACTGGTAAGAAAAAGTTTTGTGTTCTTTTTTGTTCATTTAGTGAAGCATTGAAAGAATGTCTCAAGCTAGACTATTCAAATAAAGATAGTTGTTGTAGCGAATTTAAACTTTGCTACATTGAAGAATAAAATTAGGTTAAGTAAATGCATTTAAAATTTTTTACAGTTAAGATTGAATATCCATCAACCTCTTTAGCTAATGAAAAGCATTTTCTTTTTAAAGAAAAAGCAGAAGAATATAGAAAAAACGAATTGGAACAAATTTTAGTTAAGCTCAAAACAGATTCTAGGATAGAAGAAATGTCTATTGATACTTATGATAATCTGATTGAGATAACTTATTATTTAGGAAAAGATGATTGTCCTAATTTTTATTCATTTTACTTACTCGAAAAAGAATTAGAGATAGAAGAATAATGTCTATTGCAAATTATATAATGATTTTTGATAATTCCGGTACGAGATCAGGAATTATATTGAAAGATAATAAAGAAAATAAATTGAACTATATATTTTCTTTGGCAGCTTTTAATAAGGGATTTACAGAAATAAAAAAACTTGATGGTGAAGAGAAAGAGCTAGCTTCTCAGTGGATGAATTTTAAAATTGCTGAAAACTTTACAGAATCTTCTAAGGTATTTAAAAAGATACAAGCTCAGCATAGCCTTATCGTAATTTATCATGAAGATGAAATTGTTCTTAGACCGATAAGGAAACAACTAGAGAATGGTGAATTCCCTATTGCTAAGTCTTTTAAAATTCAAATCGCATAATGTTTATTGTTGCTTGTATTGCAGAAGATGGCACAGAATATTTGGCTTACAATAATATTCATAAAGAGTTTTATTGGACTAAGCCGGTATCAAGTGCTTTCATTTTTGCTAATGAAAAAGATCTAAATAACAATGTAGAAAATGATATCGTAGAAGAGATTAAAACAAATAAAAACATTTCTTTTATATATTCATTGGAATCAAATGCTATTTGAAGACTTTAAAAAATCTTTGCTTAATGAAATTGATAAAGCTGTCTTTATAAGGACAGCTTATATTCATGTATCTAAAAACGAATTTATTGTTTTTGGAGACGAGATTCTATCCAAAGGTATTTATGCTACCGTTGAAATTTGTTCAAGGTTGCAAAAAATATTTTTTCCAAATTTTAAAGAATTGATTGAGTGTAGATATTATCCAATATCTAAATTTAAAATTGTTGATATGGTTGAAAATATTAGCAATAACGAAAATTGGATTAAAGTATATGAAACTTAAACTTATATTATAGATGGATTATAATGATAAAACATGATGATATTAGCCATGAGGCTGCGGTAGGTTTTTGGCTGTTATTTGGATTAATAATTTTTCTTATTATCGAGAAGTGCAAATGAAAATTTTTGATTTTAAGCTCGGATATATTGTTGAGCAAGATGAAAGTTCTTACGAATATATGTTGCGAGCAAATAATATTTTGTTTTCTCGTTCGCAAATTCTGATGGAGTGGGAGAGAATTTGTAGAACAAAACATAAATATTATTTTGATTTCCCATACTTTTATCTTTACACAAATTCTAAAAAATATCTTCAGGTTAATAATGAAGATGTTCTAACTGAAGCTGAAAAGATAAGGATGGATGTTTCTGTAAATAAAAACAATCCTGAATATTGGATTAAAGAATATAATAGTTTTATAACTATTGCTAAAAAACTTGGCAGAAATCCAGATGGACCGTATTCAAATGGATTTAAAATTCCAGAGCACTATAGAAAATCTCTAAATTACGATGATAGAATTAAAAATCTACAAGATGTAGATTTTGATTCTCATAAAAAATAATTGGAGTTTATTATGGAAAAAGAATATCTTCAAAGAATTAATAGGGCAATCAAGAATATTTTTAATACTTGGGTAAAAGAGAGTAAGATCCCAAATGTTGTAATAGTTGGAAATACTATAAAAACTGACAAAGACATTGATTTGGTTTTGAAAATCTCTAACTCCATAAATTTTCAAGGATGTAAGGTTTATGTTGAAGATAGATCGTTTGATCTATATGATTCAAATATAAATATGAAAGAAGTGTACGATATAGCGAAATTTTTTGTTGTTACTTATTTGGCAAAATCTTTTGAGTAATTAGAAACATTTCCAGCAAGAAAGAGAATAAGATGAATCTCTCAAAGAAATCTATCGTTTCCCTCGCTTCTGATTATGCTAAGGCTAATAATCATGATATTGTTAATTTTGAAGAGGATGGAATTATTTTCTTTGAAGTTGGTAAGAATTCTTCTCACTGGTTTTATCTTGGACTTAATAGAGAAAAGAAGCAAAATAAATTTTATTATGCTACAAAAACTTATGATGAAAATGATGCAGTAAAATTTTCATATAATGAAATCTTCTCTCTTCCTGGTTACATTGGGCATTATTGAAATCTAGCAAATAAAAATATGAACTTATTTTATCAAATAATACTTGCGCTATTGCCAACTATTTTATATTCTTTAAATGGATATTTAAATTATAAAATAGCGCAAGTTGCTGCGTTGCCATTAGCAGCATTAACAGTTTCTATTGTATATTTTGTTAGCGAAATATTTCAAATTTTATTTTGGGGAAGTTATCAGTTAAAAAATAATGGTCAAATATGGTCATGGCAAATATTTGGATTGGCTATATTAATGAGTTTAACATCGGCTATAGCATATCCAATGCACACTTTCGCTTATAAAAAAATTGATAGTATTATTGTACTTGCCATGGAAGCATTAATGCCAGCATTAACTTTGATTTTTATTTTATGTGATACTAAAAAATTTCCAAATAATTTACAATATGTAGGTTTTATTATAACGATAATTGGTTCTTATTTGGTTGTAAAAAACAAATAAATTAAGTTTGGCACAGTTTTTGCAATAAACGATAAAGGATCGCATCTTAGTAGGCACTACCTTTCAACGAAGGGACAATAAAACATGACCATTGATTCTATTGCTGAATTGAATGATACTCTTTCCAAGACTGAGCCATTTGTTGTGCTTGGTACTTATGGCGATCTAGATGTAGCTAGGAGTGTTGAAAAATTTACTAGTACTGTAAAGGAAGCTTTTGCATACAAGGTTGAACTATCTAGGAAAATTTTTCAATTTGTTGATAATTATCTTAGTAGTTCCAATCTTTATAATGAAGCTAAAGATGAATATAAAGCTGTTTCTATGGATGCTTTGGCTAGTGCAGTTACTCCAACGCTAACTACAAATATTGATGATATTTCTAAAATGAAAGAATTTGTTGTTAATCTATTGGTGGCAAATTCCAGTACAGAAAGAAATAAGCCCGCCAAGTATTTTTGGCAAAAGAAGGGGCGTAATTCTGGAATTTGGCTTTGGGATAACAAACCTCTAGTCGGTGGTTTATAAAAATTAAAGGAAATAAAAAAAATGAGTAAAGTTAATGTTGCTTCCGGTGCGCACAAGTTTGCCGATCTTGTTTCCGATCTAAATCGGCTTGGCTGTTTGCGGCGTGATAGTAATGGCGCTGTTGATATTGATTATTCTCTTTCGATTCTTCAAGAGCGAGCAAGGATTACTGAGGAGCAATTTAATAAATTTAAAACGGAAGTTGTAAGTATTGCAAAAACGTTGTTCGATGAAACGGAGCAGTATCAAGTTAATATAAATACCTTGGCTTGTAATATTGCAGTCAAGATATGTGGTATGGAAGAAAATAGGTTCGGTAGAATTCAAAGGCAGATTAGGAATGCGATTCTAACTTCTCCCGAATTTAAAATCAATAATTCGATTGATGGCATGTTTGTTAGCTTGGCTCCTGCGATGTCGGAGAGTACTGAATCTTCTGATGAAGAGTCTGTAGTTACTAGGCGATAGTATTTTTGGTAGGACTATAGAGTCTAGTTGGCTCATGCTGTAAAGCATATAAGGTGCGATTCCTTAATAGTCCACAATTTTCTAATTTATTTTAGAAAGAAAAAAAAATGAATAAAGCCAAAGAATCTGTTATTGCTTTTGTCTATGATAAAGATTATGAATCAGAGCTTATTAACTTCTCTGATGAGATTTCTGGACCTGAAGCAATGCTTCAAGAGCTTGCAAAATTTGAATTTGCAATGGCTCTTGAGAGAAAAGATTGGGTTCCGCTATCAAAATGCTGGTGGATGTTTTATCATTCGGATGGCACTAAAACAATTTGTATTTAAAAATAAAAGGATAAATGACTTATACGTTTAATAATAATGATGGATTGGAATTTATTTTTTCTGATGGAAGACTTGTAGAAATTATAAGCCCGGCTAATCGAGGATATGATGATTATGATGTAGAGCCAAAACATAATCTAAGACAAGTTGAAGAGGCATTTAAAGAATTTTGTGCATTTGCCGAAACGCTATTTAAGAATGTCAAAATGAATCCAGACGAATATATGATAAATAAACCGCGACATAACTCATCTGGATATAAAACTTATTATTCTTATTCTGTAAGTGTTAAAGTAGATGAAGGTGATTGGTAAATGAAAATACATTCTTTTGTTCCTCTAGAGCCGAGACCAGAACTAATGAAAAAAATTTTGGAATTGGGAAAACACCTTAGTGATGATTTTAAAGTAAAAGATTATGATTGTCATTGTTGTGATGAAGAGAGATTTACCATATCTCATCCTGAATGGCAATATGATCTTTGTTTTACTCTTGAAGAGTTTCAGGAAAAACTTGATTCAGGAAAGATTGGAGAAGGTTATGAACAGCGATGATAATTTACCTTTGTTAACTCAGACTAATTTAGATTGTAATTTATAATTAAATAGATTATATAGGATAAAGAATGAATATTGATAAATTGAATGATTTGCTTCCTCAAATTACTCCTAAGATTCTAAGAAATTATTCTCATGGATTTAGTCTAGGTGTAACTAAGGATAGGAGAGGAAATGCTTATCTTAGACTTAGGTTGGAAAAGCCTGATGCAAGTATTCCACATAAAATTACTATTGACCGTGAGGTTATCGAAATTGCTATTAGCTGCGATTTTAAAAGACCTCACGCCTAATGAAAAATATTATTGTCGGAAAAATGGTTTCAATTATACTTCTAATTTTTCTTATATTTCAAGTATATAAACTTCTTCAACTAAATAATGAAGCGGAAAAAATCATAAAAGAAATTAATAAGTAATATAATATATTGTTGGCTTGCTTCTTGCAAGCAACGATGTTGGATCGCATCTTAGTACGTCTCGGCTCGATTATACGAGAAACAAATTATGCTAACAATAAAACTTACAATCAATGATATTAATTTTAATTTGATTGCAAGAAACAGACATGATTGTTTCTTGCTTATTATAAATAAAATTTTTTTGAATGTAAAAAATCTAGATAGTGATTTTTTCAATAAATGTAAAAAATGTAATTATATAGATGCAATTAGATCGGTTGATAATGTTAGTTATCAACTAGAGTCCGATGATTTTCCAAACTCTCTTAAAATTTCTGAGAGAAGCTTTAGAAAATAATTCTTTTGCAATTATAAAAACATGAATGCATATTGTAATAGTGATTATAGAAATATTTTTAAATCGCTAAAGAGTCAAGGATGGGAAATTATCCAAGGCAGAAATAATCATTACAAATGCATTCCTCCTGATAAAACAAAAAGAGTTGTAACTATATCGCATACTCCTTCTGATAGACGTGGATTTCTTAACCTTATTAAAGACCTAAAACATTCTGGAGCAAAAATTTAAATGAGAAACATTAAATGTCCTTGCTGTAAGGGAAGCGGTTATATCTATCAATGTCCTGTTACTCTTTGCTGGTCATGTGCTGGTACCGGAAAGATTAAACGATAATGGGAAGCAATATGTCACTTTTGGAGTTTGGTGCTCCAAATGAATGCAAATGTCCTCACTGTGGACTAGCTACTTATCTATGGTTTGATGATTATGATATGGATTGTGGTCATCCAGCAAATAAACAAACTGAGTTTGAGTGCGAACATTGTAATAAAAAGTTTTATATTAAACTTGCTTTTACTTGTGAAACTTTTGTTAGCAAAGAAAAGAGATAAAAAAAATGGCATTGATTAAACATTTGTTTCCTTACATTGCTTCATTTATTACAGTAATTGCTATCTGGTTTATTATTATTTCCGGAATAAAGGTAAATAAAGTAAATGTTACTAGCAATACCGCAATTGCTCAAGATAAAAATCAACTTTATGTTGAATATCTTGGAGAAACTAATGATACAAAGTTTTATACATTTAAACGTAATGGTATGATATGCTTTTACACTACAGTAGGAACAAGAGTTTCTGATGGTGGAAGCTCTGCCTTGAGTTGTGTAAAGGAGTAATATATGAAATTTATTATTTTGATTGCTTATGCCGCCACTTCAATTTCCGCCAATAATCGTAAACTTGATACACAGGTTTATAGTGAAGAGGATTTGATAGGCGAATATAAGTGTGGAAATAATAATGTTGAAGTTTTTAAGGTGGACGCAAGAAATGAAAGAGAAGCAATTAAACTTGCAAGAGTAAAGGCAGATTATTCTGGATGGAATACTGACGATTGTTTTCTTCTTGCAGTAGAAGAAAATTGCGCATTCGATATTCTTGGTCCTCGGCTAGCTCATGATTTGTTTGGAGGTAATTAATGTCAAATGTTAAACATATTTGGATAGGCGAAGCTAGAGTTTCCTTCTACTTAAGAAGTGATGATAAATATATCATAATAGCTCAAGATAATGATGCAGTTCAACTAGACATAGATGATCTTAAAAAGATTCTAAAAATAGCTGAAGAAGAATGTGTTAGTAAGTAAGAAAAATAAAAATGCGCATTTCACATATTTCAGATACTCATGGCAAGTTTCCAATCATTAATAATTCTGCGCATTATATAGTGCATTCTGGAGATTTTTTTCCTAACAGCGAAGCAATCTTTGCAGATAAAAGAATTGAAGAAGCTAGGTTCCAAAGGGAGTGGCTAAAGTCCCAGCTTTATAATCTTAAAGAAAAGATTGGAAATAAGGAATTTCTTTTTATTTCTGGGAATCACGATTTTGTTCCTGGTGATGAAATGGAAGAAATTCTTAAGAGTGCAGCTATTAAAGCAATTTGTTTGAATGATAAAGTTGTTTCTTTTGCTGGACTTACTTTTTATGGGTTTCCCTATATTACCGCAATTAAGGGGCGATGGAATTATGAATGTCTTGTTCCAGAAATGGAACGCCATTGTCGTGAACTAATTGATAATATTAGCGCAAATAAAGTTGATGTTATTGTAGCTCATTCTCCGCTACATACTCTTAACTTGGCATTTGACGGCAGAGATTGTGGAAATCCAATTCTTGCCAGTAAGTTGTTTTATCAAAATGATCTTGCTGTTAAATATTATCTATCAGGGCACGCGCATGAAGCATGTGGAATAGCCATTGATAATGGCATTCTATTTTCTAATGCCGCTACTGTGCAGCACATTATTGAATACTAATGTCTTATAATTATGGTGATAATCTTGAGCCCAATGAGTTTAAAGTCATTAAGGTTTATAATAGCTTTAAAACAAGAATGATAATAACAAAGAATGCCGAAAGTATTCTAAGAAGCTTTGCTTGTAATACAAAAGAAGCAGAAGAATATAGAGCTATTTATATTTCAATGGGAATGAAAGAAGTACCATGACTCTAGAGAATTTTATTAAAGAATTGTTTAAGCTTGGGTTCTGTGTCAAACGAGACATAGAAATTAAAACCAATGAATGGAATGAAATGACTCAAGAGTATCATTCATATTGGGATGAGGAAGAGTTGCCTCCCGTGGCAGAAAGTCTTATTTGGGGCTATGAGCTAGATAAAATTCTTAATCGCTTTTGTCCTAATATTAACTATCTGACTTATAGAACTCTAATTAATAGAGTTTATGGAACTTATACTCTTGATGAAAGAAATATGCAAGAAGTTTTCTGCGAAATTAATCATATTCACTCCATCATGAATGATATGAATCTTCTTTAAGATTTAAAGGATTAAGAAACAAAATGAATATAAATCAATTTATTGACTTTCTTTATGAGATTGGTTTTTCTATAAAGCAAGATGTTCTTGTGGATAATAAGTTTCGTGAAATTAAAAGTAAGCCATTTCCGGAAAGTCTTATTTGGGGATATGAAATAGATAAGATTTTGAGCAGGCTTTGTCCAGATATATCATGCCTTAAATATAGAGAACTTACAAGAGCATTGTTTGGGGTGCCCGTTCTTTTTGATGATAAAGCTTTTTCTACCGTACAAAAAGTATTTAATGCTTTTCATAAAGTTGGTATTATTACTTTAAAAGTAAATCAAATACCTATAGATAAAATACATGTAGGTATGGTAATAAGATCAAGCGATAAGAAGCTAACTGGAGTAGTTCATAGAACAGATAATTTTTATGAACCTTTTTGGTGGGTTAAGTTTTCTAACGGAAATGAAGGCGGATTCTATAAAAATAATTATGATTGCGAAGTCCTTTATTGTAGAGGACTTATTGATATAAGATAAAGTTTAATTTTTCAATAGAAAAACAATGTCTACTAATTACGATATTAAAAAAGATCTTTTTCAAATTATAAAACAAGAAGCTTACGCAACAGATGTTTATTATGGAACTTATGCAGAGCCAAAAAATGTAAGCTCTTATTTTAATGTTGAGGGCTTGATTGTTTTTGATGCAAGGAAAATATGCAAAACTGTAGAAAATGCCGGTTTTAAACTTATCACGCATTCTACTGACAGAGCAATAAATGACTATAATATTAAAAAATGTCAAGCAATAAAAAATGGTCAAGAATTTACATTTTATATATATGAATATATACCAATTAACTTTGAAAATTTTGTTTCTAAATCTATAGATGAAATTGTTAGCGATTGCGAACTTAGCAATAAAGCTGTAATAAGAAATAAAGATTTTGAATACAAGCCAAATGAATCAAAGGGTACTAGTGAAATGATGACCCCCGACCAATGCGATAGAGATGCTCTCAGTTATCTTGGAGATAATGATATCATTGTAAAAGATGACATTGGAAGTTTTATTATATTTGAGAATAAAGAATCTAGAAACGCATTTTTTCGTGAACGATACAACGAAAAATTTAATCCTAAATATAATATATGCTCATTTTATATTAGTGATCTTGGAAGGGACAGTTGGTCTTGTTCAAATCGCGCTACCATTTTCTATAAGAATGGCGAACGATACAAAGGTACTGATTTTTATGAGAAGCTTAAAGATCTTAAACTAAAACAAAAAGATGGCGCTAAAAAACCAAAGGAAGAAATAAATCTTTCTGTCAAGCCTACTGCCAATAATTGGCTTCGTTCTCGCTTTGAAGAAGGTGCTTTGCAAGGCATGGCAGCTTCCGCTGTAAAATTTACACAACAGGGAATTGTTGCTGCAATGAAAAAGAGCGGCAAAGATAATTTTACTATTTCTGTTATTTCGGATTTTCTTGAGTCTGAGGCAGGCGTAATGCTTATTAGTGCTGGTATTGGCTCTGCCATTCATTTTATGCCAATGGAAACATTGCAAAAAAATGATAAAGTTCAAAAGATTGCCGATAAATGTATGGAGAATGTTGCCGCAAAAGGTGTTGAACAACTTAGCGAGCTTGCTATGAATTTTATTCTTCCTGCACTAATGGAAGCAACCAATAGTAAAGAGCTAGAACTATTTGAAGCAAAAAATAATATTAGAGTTAAGGCTCATAATGATGAGCCCGAGCTGGACGTAAGCGATCTTGTTGAATATAAAGATCAAAAACTTGCATTGATTAGTGGAAAGTTATAGAAAAAATGACGGAACAAGAATATAAAGAAGCTCTTAAGCGAGTTGAGAAGATTTTTGATTGCTCTGAGGATTCTCCTGAATTTCTAGAGCTTAGCAAGTTGGTAGATCAAATTGTTGAATATGAAGATATTCATTATCCGATTGGTCTTCCTCATCCAATTGAAGCAATTAAAATTAGGCAAGAAGATCTTTGCTTGGACGATGAAAACATTGGTAAACTTCTCGGCTTGTCTAGCAAAGAATTTAAAGATATGCTTAGAACGGAAAAGGTTGCCCAATATATAGTTCCAAAACTTGTTGAGCAACTAGGATTGCCAAAAGAAATATTTGAATAAAATAGTTAGGAAGAAACCATATGTCTAAAAAAAATAAAATAAAATCTTATGATGTAAAAAGAAAAATTGCTTTAGAGAAAGCTGATAAATTTTCTTGTTTTCCAGAAGGTTATGAAGAATTAACTAGTGGTAATCTAACTATAGATACTTTAAAACAATTCTTAAAAGAAAAAAAGAATCACGAAAAAATAATTCTATATTTTCCGCTAGCAATACAAAATGGGTCCAAAGTTTCTTTGGAAGAATATAAAGAAATAGTAAGAGAAATATATAAATCTTGCGATGCCGAAGAAGATATAAATTTAATCTATGTATTGGCATTGAATCCTTTGACCGATGAAGATATATTACTTGATATAGCAGAAAAATTTAAAGATAAAGATAATCTTTTTTACTCTGTATTCATGCATAGAGAGATATCAGAACCCATGGCAAAGTTTCTAGAAAATTATCAAAAAGATGATGAACTTAAAAATGATATGAAATATATCTTAGCTAAAAGTTTTTATGTTAGTGCAGAAACATTACATAAATATTTAGAGATAGATGATATTGAGATGTTAAAACTTATTTCAATTCATAGAAATTCTTCCGAAGAAACCAGCAAATTAGCTAAGGAAAAATTGGAAAAAGAAATAAATAAATTAAGTAAAGGTTTTTATCATGTAGGAAATTCATTACCACTTCTCTGGCATTAATGGAAATATGAGATTACTTTTAATTTTTACCGAAACAACCGAAGAACAAAAAGAACTTATTAAAAAAGAGATTCCTGAAGCAAAGTTTTCTTTTTCATTGGCTAGAATGATAGCCACAATAGAAGCTTTGTCTCACGAAGAAGTTCATAATAAATATAAACATTTGCCTAAATTTGTAATAGAGATTTTGTATAAGAAAACTATATAGTACATGAAACAAAAAATATATTCTTTTTTGGAATGGCTAATTAAATTCTTCGCTCCAGTAAAGCATGAAAAACTTTTGAATAAGTCTTCTGAGATAAAAGAAGATACTAGGATTAGTTACAGAGAAAATGCTATAGATAAAAATAAAGATTATATTGATGCCCAATATGCTAGAGATATAGCAAATAAAAAGTTTTCTGAAATAAAATCTAAAAAAGAACTAGAAGCTGAAAACAATCTAAATAAATTTATTCAACATCTTACAAATAAAATAAACCAGTCCGCCCAAAATGGTGATTTTCATTATTCAGAATTTGCAAATATTTATTATAATAGGAAAGCAATAGAAAATTTTTTTACATCAAAAGGTTTTTCTGTAACATTCTCTAGCTATGTTGCAACGGATCAAACATCCGAAATAAAAATTTCTTGGAGATAATAAAATGAAAGAGCCGACAATGCGTACTATTATTTTCTTTATTTGTATTTTTTGTATTGCTTGCTCTCATTCTGAACCAAAAACTCCTACTCCTGTAGTTGTTCAAAAAGAATATAATAAATATATTTGTGGCGATGGCGTTCATCGCCCCTGCGATGATTTTGATCTTATTGGAGAAAGGATGGCTACTGGCTCTCGCTGGATTTATAATGAAGCTACTAATACTTATAAATGGGTTACATCTGACGCCAATAAAAAGCGAGCCGCAGATACTTTGGATGATGCTGGCAAAGCAATGAAAAAGCTTTATGAAAAAATTGAGGATAAATAATGAATGATATGGTTAGTATCGCAGTGGGCTACTTCAGCTTCTAATATGCTTTATATGTTTGGCTTGATAATGGCTGACGGCACTGTTAAAGATGTAAATTTGAATGCAGCATTTAGATTTATGGGGATTTGTATACTAGTGTTTAATACTATAGTTCTAATTTCTATTTGTAGGTAAAAATATATTATAAGTGTATCATAAAATTGATTTTTTCCCATAAAAAAACTCATTAAAAAAAATAACAGGTAAAATATTTTACCCACGCCGCCGCTCTCCAGATTAAAACTTTAATTTTAATTAAAGCGATTATAAAACATGAGATACTTTAAGGTTATTTTTGCAAATCAGTACTATTATCGAGTAATTTTTCAAATTTGTTGTGCTGATTTTCCCTCAAAAGAGCAGCTAATTAAAGGTATGGGCAAATTTCTTGCCAGCGAAAAATCTGAAATTGATATAGTTAAGCCAGGAAGATCTGTAAAAGATATTAAAGATGAGTTTGCAGATTTTATTACTTTTAATTATTCTAATTTGCAGAACCATTCAAATCCTGAAGGATTTTATTATGACTCGATGGGAATGAAAATTTTTATTATGGAAGAAGAAATTTTTGAAGTTTGAAATGAAAGGTTATAATTTAAATGGACAAAGTTACAATGCGGCTGGCTGCTAAAATATTTCTTGGATTTGGTCTTCCCAAAGATGCTGTTGAGCTTGGAAGAACAATTAAAACAAAGCAACTGTCGATAACTATATCGTCCGAAGAGAAAGGGACTACAAGAGTTTATGTTCTATCCAAAGATGATGAAACTATTTGGAGGCAAGAGCTAAAGAATGTTATTTTGGAGTCTGTAATCGATTAATTATAGGAGATAATAAAATGGAAAAAAGTAAATTTGTTTTTATAGCTGCGCCTGGTAGTTGTGTTAAATGCGGTTGTTATCTGCCTGAAGACGGATATTGTACTAATTGTTTGTGGAGACATAAGTAATATGAATGCTAGTCTTTTAAAGATTGGTAAAATTCCAGCTAAGACAGAATGTCCATTTAAAAACTATTGCGACCTTGCTAAAAATAATCTTTGTCCCCATAAAGGAACTGAAGAAGAAAAAGACTTCGAATGCAAGGTTGCATTAAATTTTGATTTGTGCCAAGTTTGGAATAAACTCCCTGGATTTATAAAATGATTACAATTGATTATTATGTTAAACTATTCAAAGATAACGAAACATACGATATATTTATAAATGAACTGAGATATGAAAATCTAGATAAAGCTATGGAACATGTTGCTAAATCTCAATGGTTGTCTTCTGAAGGATATTTTGTTCTAATAGAAAAGCAAACACATAATGGTTCTGAAGTAGATAAAGAAATAGTTTTTATTCAAAGAAAAAGTAATTAAGAAGATAATTTATTTTTAATTTCCTTTACTTTGTTTTCGACAGACTGTAATTCTTCTTCCATTATTCCTAGCCATTCTAATATATATTCTCTATCTGACTCATCAATGTCTTTGATTGCCAAAACATTGTTAGCAGATTGTTTTATATTTTTATTAGCAATTCTGGCTACTTCTATACTTGAATGTTTTATTTGTTCACCAACAAGTGGCTTATATTTGCTATCAAACTTGCTTAGAATCTTATATAAAGGACCCAAACTTAAACTAAAATCATGTAGCGCATATTGATACGAATCATATAAATCTTGTATTTCTGTTCCAACAAATCCAATTAATTCTATTGTATTAAATTTGCAAAAATTTTGCATAGATTCTATAAATTGATTGCTAGATGGGTCAGCGGTCTCATATTTTTTATTTGGCTCTTTGCCAACAGCTTTTATTATAGAATCAGACTTGGGTAAAACTATAGATATATTTTCAGGATTATCGACAAAAAATCTTATATTATATTTTTTTAATAATGAACTTATAATTTCATCTCTTAGCCATTTTGGTTTATATAATTGGTCATCTACTGCAACGGCTACACTGGATGCTATTAAGCTTGATAATATAGCTGTATGTTCCATACCACTTAACCACATTTCTGTTGAGCAAGCGTTTATCATTTCGTTTCTTAATGGATAAAGATCTACATCTTGTACTAATCCAAGATAATAGTTTGAAAATATCTTTTTACAAAATTTATCAATAAATTCATTAGAATTATCTAAGATATGATTAATTTTCTTTTCTAAGAAATTAACTGCAAGATTTGTAAAATCAAAATCATCATTGGCAATTTTATATAATTTTTTAATTAAAGTCATAATAAACACCTGTTTTATTCATATTGAATCCAAGATATGCCGCCAATAAAAGTATCCGTTCCTGCGCCTATTTTTTGTACTCCTAATACAAATTGATCAGATACTCCATCAACGGTAGTTCCTAATGCTATCATTGTATTTCCTAAGTCAATTGCTACGGCTGCTTTTTGAGAGGCGTAACCACTAGCCATTACATATCCACCAGTTAATGTATTAGATATTGTTCTAGAGACATCGTATTGAATTGAGCCAGAATTTACAGTAGTCCATGAAGCTGCGTCAACCCCTGCTACTGTAGGATTTAAAATTAACACCCATCTAAAGTTAGCATTTGATGATGTACATAATATATCAACAGTTTTTGGAAAAACTGTTATCCCTGGTTTACTGGCATCAAGTCTTAATGAAATTAATGGACATATTGAATTGCCAACAGATCCTAATTCTGAAATCCCTCTATCAGCTTGAAAATAAACACCGGTTCTTTCCGTGCTTGTAATATTTATAGAACTACAAATAGAATTCAAAGATGAGCTTGATATGCTAGAAACATTTTCAATTTCTGCTCTTATTGGCAGATTAGGATTTGACATATAAACTGTAGTAATTTTATTTGCATGAAGAAAATGGTGTACATAATATGTTATTCCATTTATAACAAATCCTATCCTTACTCTTCCAACGCCTAACCATTGCATATCAATTGCTAATATTTGTACTTTTGTTATATCTAAAGTAATTCCACTTGCCCCTGCCCCGTTTAATTTATCTAAATTCCAAGAACTTTGAGGAATACTGTTATTAACAACAACCCCTGATGCTTTTGAACGAATATTAACACTTAATACTCCATTGTATAATTCTAGATAAATTCCATTATCATCATCAAAATATCCTACACGTTTTCTCACGCCATCAGGTGTGGTATTAAAACAAAATGAATGAATAAATTGCAAAGAGCTTCCTGGCTGATAATTAAATCTTTGCTTTGTTTGTCTTATTGCTTTACTTCCTACTGTTGAAGTAACATTTAATGCACTATTTGCTGCCACAGAATTATAGACTACTGAAGCGCCATTTACAGATTTAGTGGACCAAAATAATGGTCTCTCATCATATATTTGTTTGCTGGCAAATAAATTAAGCGCATTTGCTATTCGTAACCTACCAAATGCGTCAATAGAGGCTGAATCAGCAAGCTCCATAGAAAATTTTGATCCAAAAAATCCAGACATATTATTCCTTTCATTATATATAATAATTAATAATATTTAGAGATATAGTAATATTATGATTAATGAATATTTGTCTTTAAATTTTACATATGAGGGATCTTTATTAAAAGGCAATAAGAAAGTACATATTTATTCTAAACAAACAAAAAAATATTCTATAATTATAGAGCATGAATCTGAGCTACATGCAAGAGTAATATTTAAATCAAATAAGCTATTGTTTAATAATGGCAAATGTTTAAATGTTCCTATTTTAGAATTTAGATCAATGACATTAGAAGATTTAAAAAGTATTGAAAAAAAGTTTGTAGATATGATTCCAATATTAGAATCTTGGGCTGTGCCAGAAAGAGAATAAAATGCTAGATCATTCTGTAGATCAAAACGCTGAGGCTGCAAAAGTAATTGATGAAATTATTAAATTGATTTCTATTGGCTACAATAATGAAGATTTTACCAAGGATCGTCTTGGTCTTCATATTGTAATGATGGATGGCAAATGGGGACTTTTTGTTGAAGTAGATGGTAAGCAAGAATTTAAAGAAGCGGTGCCCGGGTTTTATTCACTTGAAGGGGCAATGCAGCAAGCAATTAAGATTGCGCATAGCGATTTTACTTATGAAGTAAGAGATATTATTAGAGATTCTATTAAAGAGCTTCTTCCTGAAGGAAAGAAGCTGCATCAATTTACCAAAGAAACAACTGATGTTAGTGAAGTAATAGAATTCTTGCTAAAGGTAAAAGTTCTTGTTTCTACACCGAGAGAGAAGGCTAAGAAGGATCATTCAAAGGGCTATAGATAAATAATATGAAATTAGATGACAAAGATCACATTTATATGATGATATTTATTGCAGTAGTAATTAATACTGTTGTAATAATTAGTCATATAAAAAATAAGAAGTAGCTCCTAGGAACGGAATCCAAGAATGTTTCCTAAACAATCTATTCAATGTTCGACTCATTGTGGGAGCGCAATTATTTTAATTTTAAATAACGTTGGCACGGTTTTTGCAACGAACGATGTTGGATCGCATCTTAGTAAGCATGGTTCCCTAAGTAGGGAGAAAGTAACATGAAGATTAATCGTCGCACTATTTTTACTAACGCTAAAGGCAAGAATATTTCTGATTACCTAAAGGATGAAGCTATTAGAAGTTGGCTATTGGCTCCTAGTAGAGCTGAGATTACTAAGCCCATTCTATCAATGTTTGATGATGGTTTGCTATATCCATCGCAAGCTCTTTCTAGGTTGGAGCTAGCTCTTTCATCTGAAAATGTATTTACTCCAGATATTAAAAATAATATTTCTAAGTGCGTTGAGGTTCATATTGTTGGACCTAACAGTGTAATGTACGACATTGGTTCGTTTACTGATCTACATAAGGCAGAGCGTTGGGCGGGACTTCAGCTAACATTGAACCCGGAATGTTCTGCTAAGTTTATTGACAAGAGAGGCGTTGGCGAAAAGAAAGCTTTTGCTACTGCAAGTCAAGCGAAAAGTCTATTTAATTCTAAGGTCGGCAAGTCTAATCTTTTGTTTACAAATTAAAGTATATATTATATATAAGTGGGAGTTCTCCCTAGTCGGTCGAACTCCCTAAAAATAATATATAAAAAATGTTTGTCAATGCCATTTGAGATTTAAAATGAAAAATTATAATATTGAAACTGGTTTGATGGTTATGGCTGGACTTCTTGTTATTGGAGCAGGAGTTTGCGGATTTCTTATTACTTATTTTATTATTATGTAAATATGTCATTTTTGATGTACAGTTTGTAGAAAGTAATATTATTAGCAGTATAAATGAAGTATATTTTGTTGTAACAGTTAAATCTGATAAAAGAAAAGGGTCAAAGCAAAATGAGTAAAAAATCGAAAAAAATCGCCAGTGATTTCAAACGTAAGCAACGTCAAGCCAAAAAGGCTGCTGCTAAGGCGAAATATGCCAGTCTAGCTGGTTCTCCAGAAAATAGGAAGAAGAAGCTAGGTAGCGCCGGTAAACGTCTATTTAGGGTGCAAAGACATGCAAGTGGACCTTGCGGCAATATTGGTTGTTCTAGGTGCAATCAAAGCTCCGCAAATTATCCTCCTCTGGCGCCAAAGGGCTCATATCTTCATAAACTTCTGTTCACTAGTTCAAAGTGGAAGGTTTAATTTATCATTTATCGTTTAAAAGTGATATAAAAATTATAGAGGATTAATGGTAGATAGAAATAAGTTATTAACAAAAATAATGATGCTTGGTAAATTAGTTTATGAAGAGAAGGTAAATGAAGAAGATTTAGAAAAGCTTAGTAGACTAATTGAAGAGCTAGAAAATAAAGCTGAAGGAAAATAAAATGCTTGAAAAAACTCCAATTGGGCTGGATTGTTAAATTAAAATTTAATATTTGAGGTAGCAATACCTGCGGATCGTTACCGGGCTGAAGCAAAGGTGAAATGTACGCGCTAATACTCATTGCATTAGATTATGATTTGAATAATCATTAATAAATTAGTTCACTAAAAAGGAAAATAAACAGTTGCAAGACAATAAAAAGCAGAATCAATATCGTACTCGTGTTAATTATCAAATTCGTGTTCCAGAAGTTAGAGTAGTTCTTGAGGACGGCTCGACTCTAGGCGTTGTACCTACGAGAGAAGCGCTAAAGAAAGCTCAAGAAATGAATCTCGACCTTGTGGAGATTAATCCTAGAAGTCAACCGCCAATCTGTAAGATTATGGATTTTGGCAAGTTCAAGTATGACGAGAAGAAAAAGAAATCTGCCGCCAAACAAAATCAAAGCGAGCTTAAAGAGATTAAGCTTTCATTTAATACAGAAGATAATGATCTAAATCATAAAGTTAATATGGCTAAGAAATTTCTAGAGGATAAAGATAAGGTTAAATTCTCTATTAAATTCCGTGGCAGAGAGATTGTTCACGCTCAATTGGGAAGAGATAAGTTTGCTAAAGTTCTAGAAGAGCTATCTTCTGTTATGAGCAATTCTACCCCAATTACAATGGACGGAAAAATTATGTCTATGACTGTATTTCCAAGAACAAAATAATATATAAATATATTATTTATGGGACTAGTACGTTATATTTATAAAATAGCAAATAATAAGTTAAGTGGGTTGATCACTGATAAAATAAATGAAATCAATGAAACTGATTTTATGTATAAAATGTGTAATCAACTTATAAAAATATTTTATTCCGATGAACTTGAAAAAATGAATGATAATGAACGACGATTATTTTATCAATCATTTTATGGTCAAGTAGAGTTGGAATTATTGATAAATCCAATACTTCGCCAAATAATAGAATCATTGATTTTTGATTCTATTTTGGAGAAGCTTCGCGAAGAAGATATGACCAATGAACCCAATAACAATTTTTATGGTCATGATTTTTCATCATCTTTTAATGATAGTAAAAATTATGAAGATAAAAAAAATATTGAAATATTAATTGGTAAAATTAAAGAAATTTTAAATCCTAAAGAGTTGTTGGAGTTGTTGGAGTTGTCTGAAAATTTAAAAAATATTATGCCGTCAAGTAAATCATTATTCGCGTCCGTAAATAGGTTAGATTTAGATAACAATCAAAAGTATTTAAATTTTAATAATATTTTTATAAAATTTTCCAAAAAAATTATAAGTGATTTTATAGATGATTTTTTTATTTCATCTATAAAAAATATAAAAATAAAAGATGAAGGTAAACAACAATACTTAAAGGAGCTTAGAATAAATTTATCAAACTTAAAAAAAATTGTTGTTGGATCTCCAGCTAATTCTGGAGAATTAATTAACATAAAAAACATGTCTTATCTATTTGAAAAAATAAATAAAATTTTATATTTAAAGTTTAAAACAAAATCTATAGATGAAGACACAAAAGTTTTAGTTGAGAAATATAAAGAAAAAATTGGTCTACTATTTAATGAATTATATAAATGAAGTCGTTTAGGTTAAAAGGTTATAAATTTAACTTTACAATCAGGAGAGATTGGGGGACCGACATTGATTTTTGTTTTAAGCCAGAAGATAAACTTTATATTATCATTGAAATAATTGGAGATAAAATTAGTACTAAAGAAGGTATTAAAAATTTACCTATATATTATGCTTATGATGAATTGAAAGAAATAGTCTTTAATTGTGATTCATATAGAATCTCCCACCAATTTGACTTAGAAAATAAATATTTTGATTATCCTTACGATAGACTTGGCTATATTAGAAGAAGCATGATACAATTAATATCTAATGATTTTGATGAAATAAAAAAGAAGACAGATTATTTAAATTTATTATAAGGACATTATGTTTATAGAATGCAAAGGGAAAGGGTTATCATCCTCCAATCCAGATGATCGTAAATTTATGCAAGAAAGATCTATATTTGTTTATTTATACGAAGCGATTAAAGCTGCTCCGCATAAAGCCATTGATTTGATTAATGATGCTTGTTGTATAAATAAAAATAGATCCGTAGAATACTATGATACATTAGCCAAGTTAAGGAGCGTTGTTAACAACGAACAAGAGTTATTATTAATAGCAAAAAAAGTTTCGCTTGACAAAAGATACATTAGAGTAATTAAAGAAGATTAGAATATTAAGGAGTTAAAGATGACTAAGTTAGAAGAAGAATTTGATGAAGAAAAAAAAAGATTAAAAGAAGAAATAATTGAAAAATTAGCTTGTGCTAATCAATTTCTTAGAGAAGCAAATGAAGTGGCAAAAGAATTTAAAACACCGTATTATGGCAAAAAAAATAAAGTTTATGCATCTAACATTAGAGAGATCGCAGGTAATGAAGACGTAGATCCAAATTATGAAATTGATAACGCTATGCAGACTGTATTTAGTGCAATAGAGGTATGCGGCTGGTCGAGCAGCAACCTTAACTGTTGATTATACAGGTTGGATATTAATCAATCATATTGTTAAAAATTATGATATAATTATTTATATGGCGAGAAGAATTAAACAAAGTTTAGTGAATAAAAAATTTGGAAGATTGTTAGTATTATCAGAAGAAAGAGTTTTAAATAAAAATAATCATAATGTATGGTATAGTGATTGTATTTGTGATTGTGGAACTTATAAGAAAATAGCTTCTAGTTGTTTAACGTCGGGAGGGACTATTTCTTGCGGGTGTTATAATAAAGAAATAATTTTATTAAATCTTAAAAAAGCTAATCCGGTCAAATATGAAGATCCAAAAGAAACTTCAGCTAAAAGTATATATCGTTCTAGATATAATGATGGGGATATTTCTTTTGAAGAATTTTATATATTATCTCAACAAAATTGTCATTATTGTAACGCTATTCCTAGTAATATAGCAAATAGATTTAAATGTGACAATAGATATTCTTATTTTAGAAAGGAAAATGGCACATTTATTTATAATGGCTTAGATAGAATAGATTCTAATTTTCCTCATAATAAAGATAATACTGTGCCATGCTGCCGACATTGTAATATAGCTAAACGAATTTTGTCATATGATGATTTTAAAAATCATTTGAAATTAATTATTAGTAATAGAAAAAATGTTTTGAATGAAAATTTCATTAATGTAACATTACCAAAAATTGAACATAGATTTGATTATTTGTTTGTTGTAAAAGCAAGAAATTATGAATCAGATACACCAAAAACAGTTAATGTTGGTTCTATATTTGGAAAATTAACCGTAACGAAAATTCAAAATAAATCTAATATAATTTGTAAATGTGAATGTGGGACTATTAGAAAAGTTAGTAATGCTAATTTATTAAATGGATTTACTAAATCGTGCAATTCTAGGATATGTAGGAATAGATTTTCTCCATTAATTTCTTCTGCTAGAGCTGCATATAGAGGACAATATGATAAAGGAACTTTAACATTTGAAGAGTTCTTTGAACTATCACAAATGAATTGTTACTACTGTAATAATGCTCCAAGTAACAAACAATCTTGGAACGGTAGAAAAGAAAAGGCTGATTTTATATATAACGGATTGGATAAATTAGTTCCAGTCAATGGGTATCAATTGAGTAATGTAGTCCCATGCTGCATTAAATGTAACATAATGAAAAGTGATTATTCTTTAAAAGAGTTTAATGAGTGGCTGAATAATCTGGAAAACAAATTTTTATAAAAAAATAATAAACAAAAGGTTAAGTATGGAAAAAAAGTCAAATAATAAACTTGAGAAAGACTTTTATGTACTAATTAATAATCTAAAAAATGCTAAAGAGCTAATGAAATCTGCAAACAGTATTATTAGTAATGCAGATAATGAGCTTCCTCTCTATGAAAAAGAAAGTTTGCATTCACAACATTCTGATGAAATCTTTGAACATCTATCAGAAATCAAAAGGTTTGCAGAAAATATTGAAAGCGATATAAATTTCTGGAGGTCCTCTAATTGCTATGAGGAAGATTGGGAATCATCTGGATGTTCATTCTAGGAAAATTAAAATGCAAGATTTAGATAAAGAGTTTCAACATTTAATAGATAATTTAATTGCTGCCAAATCTCTTATTGATAATGCAAAAGTTGTAGCAAAAAACATCCAAGAAGAAAGTGAAAATGATGATGACTTGGATAAACTTTATCGTTCCTATAAAAATATTCGCGATGAGTTAGACGAAAGCATGTATGATTTCCATTACTGTATAATGCAAAAATGGAATAGTAGCAATTGTTTTTAGTATTAATGTAGATCTGCGGTTATGGTGGAAATGCAAAGACACGTTTGCCTTAAGAGCAAATGCTAGAAATAGCGTGTAGGTTGGACTCCTACTAACCGTACCAATAAAAGAAAGAGTATAATATGATTCTAATAGGTTCTCGTGCTCTAGCTCTGCGTGCTCCTTATTGTCTGAATAGGAAGCCTGTTGATTTTGATTTTATTGCTAGTCAAGAAGATTGTGATACTTGGCTCGAAGCTAATAAAGATAAGATGAATATTGCCGAGAAGTATGAAGTAAATACTTCTTTTGGTAAAAAAATTATTGTCAAAGGAGATTGTATCTGCGAATTTGATATTATTTCTCCTGATACTTCTAATGCTCTTCTAGCTAAAATTGTTGAGGAGGACAAGGAAACTATTAGAACTTCTTTTGGCTTGGTGCCAAGCTTTAATATTCTTTTTCTTCTTAAAAAATCTCATAGATATCTAAAAGATTCACCTCACTTTTGGAAGACGATTTTTGATTTCCATACCATGAAAAGAGCAAGAGCGATTGTTCAAGAAGAACATATGGAGCTATTTAAACTTCGCGAGAAGGAGACTTATGCCAAACAAAATCATCCAAAACTAAATGTTAATAAAAATGATTTCTTTTCTGGAGATGGAATAATTTATACCTACGATCATGATTCGCTCCATGAATCTGTAAAACATTTGGATAAGCCGGCTTATCTTTATTATGGTAAGGATGGCGAAGAAGTTAAATCAGATAAGAATAAATTTTTTGCTTGCGATAGACAAATTCAATTGTATGGTGTCGTAGAAGAGGCTGCCGTGTTGGCTTTGGAACGAGGATTGATTCCACATTATGATAAATGGAAATCTCATAAAGATGCTTGGATGTTTGCATTGTCCAAGGTTTGTTCATCTATTACTTCTGGCTGGTTTAGAGAATTTGCCTATGAAAATATATTTGATGTGGTGAAAATGTATCCTAAAGATTTTTATGAGAAGTTCCAAGTTGGGTTGAAATCTGGTGTTGTTAAACCATTTACTGGATCTAAATATTAATAAGGAAAATATGAAAGACTTAGAAAAGCAATTTTTAAAAGATCAACAGTTAGTACAAGATAAGATAAAAGAAGCAGCTAAGCTAATAAAAGAAGCTTCTACGATATCCAGAAAATATATAGATATTTCCGATTATTATGACGGAGAAACTCCCGGCATACACTCATTGGTAAGATTTGATCCAATACATAATCAAATTGATGATGATTTCTATCAAGATGAAGTTAGCGATAATAATGATGGAAGTTATGAACGTAATGCTGTATGGAGAAAAAAATTTGAAAAAACTATGGAAGAATTTTATTCGGCTATTGAAGACGGTGGATTAATTTTAGATTAGTTAAATTATTTTTTTAATGGCTTAATTTGTGGATCTACATCAAAATACATTAATTGTTCTTCAAATTCTTTTAATTTATTTTTATAGAATTTTATAGATTTAGAGTTAGGTCCAGTTAATTTTAGATTAGATAAAATGTTTTTATAGTCATTAAAATATTTTTTAACTAAATCAAAGTTTTCTAATTTCCAAGGAGATGATGAAACCAATTTTTGTATAGTTGACATACTAATATTATCCAAATCATCTTCATTTAAATTATTGAATAATGATTTTATATTTGAATATAAACCGTTGAATTTTTTAATAAGCTTTTTTTCTCTATAATCTTTTTCAATATCATCTGAATCTGCATAAACATCAGAAGTAGCTAATGGCATATCAATTTCTAATATTGTAATAAAAATATTCATTGGATCAAAATCTGTTCCAATAGATTCTATTGATTCTTTAAAATTTCCTTTATAATTAATTCCCAATCTCTCTAATATTGCTTTGCTGTCAGGAACTATGTTTTGCATAAATGAATGATATAATCTTTCATCTAAATCATATAGCCAATCATTTTTTCCATTTCTTATTTGATCTGCTGCTAATTTAACTATATTTGTTAAATCATCAGATTTATATAATAAATTTAATTTGAATAAAGATTTCCATTCAAATATAAAATCATTATAATCTTTTTCGCTAAAAGAATTTTTGTAGTATTTAAAAAAATAAAGCAATTGATCAAAACATCTATCAGCTAAATTATCAGAAAATTTATTAATATCTATATTCTGAAAAACTTTATTTTCATAATCACTTGCCATACATAATTTAAAAATTTTTGCTATCAAACTCATAATATAAATGCAAAAAAATATTATTTAATTATGTGTAATACCTAGTTTAGTAGTAAGTAAATAATTATGTGTAAACAAATATTTATCAATTTTATATCTTTGATTGCTGATAACTACGGTTATCCAACATATATTAATCCACTAATTCAAGTCAGTAAATTTGATCTTGTTAAAAACGATGTAGTAAAGTTTAGGCATTCAAAGCTAAGAAATAAATGGTTTTGCATTGGCAATGTTGATACTATAGAATCAAAAGATAAAATAATTTATTTTATTACTTTGAGAGAAGTAGAGGAGCCTTTGCCTAAAGTTTCTTATTATCTATATAATAAACCTAAAATTATTGAACGAGCACAGAAGATTAAAATAATAGAACTAATTGAAAGTTAAAAATATATGTATACATTTGATATAGTAAAATTTTTTAAATATTGTTTTATTGGCTGGCTAATTGCAATTTATACATTGGCGTTGTTTAGTATTCCGATATATTTTGTTGTACATAATATGATTATTTATGGGGCACTAGCACTTACCGCTCTTGGGTCAATACCAATTGGCTTGGCTATTTATGTCATGAAAGAATAAGAAAATGAGTAAAGGAATTATATCTCTATTTATTACTATTTGGACTTTTGGATTATCGTCAGTATTTATATTTTTATGTCTAAAAGAACCAGTTATATTTATTAGTTTATTTTGCTCGGCTACATTTTTTATTGTATGGTATTGCATAAAACTTGCATTAGATCTTTTGATAAACAATAAACAATATAATAATTTATAGGATTTAAATGAAGTATAAAGAAACCATTTATGTTTATTTTTGGGAAAATGGTCCAGTTGGACATATGAAAACTATTATTCCATTTAATCCAGGAAGAGAAGTTATTAATCTTACAAACAAAGCTGGGATTACTAATTCTTATTTGGTAAGATCGGAGAAGGCAAATACTGTTCATGTCTCTAAACTTTTTAGAAAAGTAGATAATGTTCCTCATTATTGTTTGGATTAATTATGAAAATATATAAATTAATTTTGGTTTATAAAGATTATGATGGTTGTTATGAAGATGAAAAATTATTTTCTACCTTAGAGAAATTAGAAAAGTATAAAGAAAATTATAAACTTGGTATAGTAAATGATTATGGGTTTGGATATACAGAACTCATTGAAATAAATATAAAAGAAATAGAAATAGATTAATTTAAGAAAGAGATACTTATAATGACTTTTTATCCATGGACAGAAATTGAACAATTTCATAATATTAGAAAATATTTTCTAGCTTATCCGGAAGTTTTTGCCAATCTTCAAAAACCCACTCCATATAAAAGTAAAGTTAAACTTCATGGAACAAATGCAGCTATTCAAGTAAATGTTGATGGAGATATTGTGGTTCAGAGTAGAAGCGGAATAATTACTTCTAAGAACGACAATGTTGGATTTGCTAAGTGGGTCGAGGACAATAAATCGGCTTGGCTCAACATTCCTCTAAAAGAGCCTGTAATATTCTTTGGAGAATGGTTTGGTCCCGGAGTGCAAACTGGAGTAGCATGTTCTGATATTAAAACAAAATCATTTGCTATTTTTGCTGCAATGTTGTTGTCTGATAAATATAAAGAGAATGATAATACATTTATTATAGATCCAAAAGCACTAGAAGAATGTGTAGGAAAAATTGACAATGTATATGTTCTTCCTTACTACTCTGAGATAGAAATTGATTGGTCTGCTTCTGATGAAGAGCTTCAGAATAAAGTAGATGAAATCAATAAACAAGTTCAAGAGGTAGAAAAATGTGATCCTTGGGTAAAGGAAACTTTTGGAGTAGAGGGAGTCGGTGAAGGTCTTGTATTCTCTCCTGATCTTCCATATTATAGTAATTATAAAAACTTTGTATTTAAAGCAAAAGGAAGTGAGCATAGGGTAGTAAAAGCTAAAGCTGCTGCTCAAGTTAATCCAAATGTTTCAGTCAATGTTGAAGCTTTTGTTGCAATGTTTTGTACCGAGGCAAGGCTCCAGCAAGGAGCAAAAGCTGTATCAAATGGTGAAATGTTTAACAATAGATTTATAGGTCCATTTGTAAAGTGGATGTCAGAGGACATAAAGAAAGAGTCAAAGCACGAGCTTGAAGTTAGTAATCTAAAGTGGGAACAAGTTGGTAAACAAGTTGAAACTAAATCTAGAACTTGGTATATTGAGCAAGTAAAGAAGACAAAGTAATGAAAAAGTTTATAGGTAAAGCACTTATATCTATTGGCGAAAAGCTTATAGCTGCCGGACTACTTGTGGCAGCTATAGTTGGACTATTTATAAATAAGATTATAGAAATGATATTTGGACATACTAATGGACAAGATGGAGTAGCTGGAGCATTTTCTATTCTACTTTTCGGCTCTATTGTAACTGCTCCAATATTTATTCCTCTAGTTGTATCTGGTACAGTTATAGGAAAATTGGGATCATTTATATCCGGCGAAGAATTTCTAGATGGAATTTTTAAATAGCTTTCTTGATAAACTCTTGTGGAGTTGACTGTTGGTTATTTAAAACTTTTGCCATAATCTTGACCCAATTAATCATTTGACTACTATAATACATAATCACAAAATATGGATCAGTATTAAATAACTCGTCCTCATCTTTACCGTCTTGATCCTGCCATTCAAATCCAATATCATCTAACATAGAATATACATTCGGAAAAATATAATCATTAACTTCCTCATCAATATCTTGGGTAACTATTAATTGCTTATTATCTTTTATAAGATTAAATGTTTTTAAAATTAAATTACTAATGTGTTCTGGTTCAAGTAAAAGGTCTAGTTTCATTACAGAAATAAAATGATTTTTAAATTCATCGAATTTATTATTCATTACTTTATTTATTTGCTTTTTAGCATCACTAGACCCAAATGTTTCTTCAAAAACTTGTTCTGCAAATTCGGAAGCAACTTTGCCACCATCAATAGATAGCAAATATTGTTCTTCTAGATTTGTCGCTACCTTATAAAATCTTTTTATTAAACTCATAATTAAAGGAAATATTATGCATCTTATGTTTAAATTTAATAATGGAACGACGGAAGAAAAAAGAAAAGAAATATTACCTGAGATAGAAAAATTACCCGGGGTAATAAAAATGTTTCCGGTATTTCCAGAAGAAACTTCTTACGAAGTTTTAAAAAATGTTTTTTGTATAGAAACAAATAAGCATAACATTGACATTTTAGAAAAAGTTATCGGAAAAATGAAGTGTATTGAGTATGCAGAAAGATCCGCATTTAAAAAAGCATTGGGAGATTAAATGATACAAGGATATTTTTCTATAGTATTTTCTGGAAATAATAAGCCAGAAATATCAGAATTGTTGCTAGAAAATAGATATAGAATATTTAAGCCTGCCGATCAATTTTGGAAAGTATATAATAAATTTTTGATAATGTATAATTGTCTACTCCAAGATCACGAAAGTCCTTCGCACGATAAAGCTTATAAAAAATTGGCTCATATTATTATTACAAATAGAGATAATCTTAAATATCTTTCATATTCAATTATGTTTGGAAGTGATTTTGCTGCCGGAACAGAAATTAGTACACTGGAATGAAAATAAAAAAATTTGTTAAAAAAACTGTAAATCGCTATAATCGCAGGCTTGATAAAAATGCAGCAAAAATTTATCAAGGTAATAATACCATTGACTATGAAACAGCTTTTGAATACATAACAATTGCTCAATTGGCAAGAATCTATATGTGAGAATAAAATGAAGAAAATTTATATTGTTAATGAATATTCCGCCGAAGATACAATAGAAGATCAAATAACTCCAAACTATATATTTTTTTCAGAAGAAGCTGCGTTTAACCAGGCTTATCTAATTATTAAAGATTTGCTTGATGAAACACTTAAGAGTACTCTATATGATAATTTTGATGTTATTGAACAGATTGCCGAACTAGATAATAATATTAAAGTTGCAGCCAAAATGGAAAATTATTCTAAGGTTATAGAGCTATGGAATGATTATGCAAATAAATTGCCAATGTATCGCTCTTTTGTTTTTGTAATTAAGAAAGAAGTACAATAATGAATTACTTAATATTTTCTGTAATTATTAATATAGTTCTGCTTATTATTGTTCCACTACTAATATATCAAGCAATGCAATATAAAAAGCTTTATGTTATGATAAGTACAAATAATAGAAAAATGGTTAGAATGATTATTGGCTGTACATCTTATACTGATCTTCTGAATAAAATGTATGCCGAAGGATTTTTTAAAGATGAACGCCAGTAAAATTATTGATCTTGGGGTAAAGATAATAAATCATCCAATGGATATTCTAAATAACTTTATTATGGTTCACACTCCTAATTGGTTGAGAACTAAAAATGATTGGGTAGAAGGATTTATTATAATGCTAGTAAGCCCAATATTTATTATTACTTTTATAATTGGATTTTGTTTTCTATTCGTTGGTAAAATTTTTGGAGGAGAAACTAAAAATGTACAAGTATTCTGAAACTCAATTGGCATTTATTAACTTTGCAAAAAAAATTACGCAAACAGAACTTGACAATGATTCTTATGAATATCTTATTAAAAACATTAAATATCTTGATATTCTTCCAGAAGATATTAATCTAAGTATTGATAATGGCTGTGGAGCTGTATATGTGCTTGTACCAAAGATTTTAAATTATTTAATAGAAAATAATTTTTTATTTTGATGAAGGCAAATTAATATTAGAATATATAATAATAATATTTTGTATAAATTGTACAAACCATATAATGGAGATTTTTATTATATAGAAACAGGTTCTAAAAAATATAATTTTAGAATAGGGTTTTTTAAAGAACATGTCTCAGTTCCTAAAAAATTATTTATTAATAAAGAACTAAAAAAAGTATTTAGAATATTTAAAAGAAAATTAAAATTTTTGATATTGGAATAGTATGCCATTTGAAATAATTAATTTAAAATAGATTGTGTAATATGTCAGCTATTGAACTATTTGATTTTGAATATAAAAGCGAAATTTTTAAAGTTTTAGAATATGAATGTGCGTATTCCATTCGTCATAACGATTTTGATATTATTATAATAAATAAACGATTTGATTTAATGTGGATTTATGATAATTGTCCAATAGAGTACTTAAATGATTTAGTTGAGATGGCGAAAGCAAAAATTCAATTATATAAGGAGCTTGGTTAAAAATGACTTCCTTAAATCCAAGATTAATAACACATGTTTTGTTGTTTGAATTAAGAATTATCAAAAGAAAAATTGAATTATATAAAGAGTTAGAATGATTAAAAGTATATGTAAGCTTGAAACTGAAACAAGATATAAAATAGGATATAATAACAAAACTTATTTAATATATGAAATCATATGTGATGAGGATTTTTTACATCAATATTATTTTGTTGATACTGATGATTATGTTAGTTTTGGATTTGATATTAATGGCAATATTATAAGAATAAATAAACCGCCTACCGTTGATTATATTGAAGTAGCCAAAATCTATTCTGCCAAATTTAGATTATTAAAAGACTTGGAGTAATATTGATTTTTGAAGATTTATTTGAAATAGAAATAGATGGCAAAATTTATTATGTGTCATTTTCTTATTATTCGCGTAGAGATGACATAAAATGGTATTTTATAGGATTAGATGTTAATTATGATTCCCATGTTAGATATAATGCCAAATTAGATTTTTATGATGAATATAATATTGAAAATATTCAAAACCATGTAAAAGCCATTCCTATTATCTTAAAAAAGATAAAATTATTAAAAGAATTAAGTTGATATGCAAATAGAAAAAAATATAGGCAATTACATATTTTCAGGCACAAAATATTCTTTACATATATATTTTGTTCATGGACATTATACAATATATTGGGAACATAAAACAATTATTAAATATTTGTAAAACTAAATGCTTTGATGAAAAGTCTAATTTTAGAATTCAAATAACATTTTCTAAATCAACTTCAGTACATAAAACTCATTATTATTTATTAGAGTTTTTGCACAATGATAATGTTTTCGGACTATATCTATCTGACAATGAATTAGAAAAATTTATCTTTTTTATAAAAGAAGTAATTAATATTGACATTATATAATTTAAATAGGCAAAAACTAATGATTGAGCAATTGAACTTGGGGGATGTAAATATAGAATATATTTTTGAAAAATTGGTGTACCAATTTGGTAATCATTCTGTAATATTAGATTTTGATGATGCTAAAATAGAACATTTAATACGAGGCGTACAAGAAGTATTAAATAATAAATATGATAAATGCTCATTTTCAGGAATGTCAGTGCGATATAATTATGCTACATATACCTACGAATTAATAATTTCAGAAGATTATTTTAAATTAGAATTAGTGCTTACCAAAGAACAATTAAATAAAGTATATGTTTTTCTTAAGGAAATTTTAAACAGAAAATTAATGTAAATGAATTATGTTAGACTTAATAAGTTACATTTGGTTGCCTATGGCGAACATCCAATTGATATAGAATTTGTATATGGATGTTTAAAATTAACAGTAACTTTAAATAAATATAGTATATCTAAAATAATATCTTCATATGAAGAGCAAATAAATTTTTATTCAAGCATGTATGGTAAAATATATTATGATACATTTAAATTTGACATTAATACTAACAATGGTGTAATAGAGTTTCTTTTTAACCAAGAAGAGACAGAAAATTTTATAATGTTTTTAAAAAACTTAGTGAACCAAAATGATTACTTACGATGAATATGATGATATTTTTTATTTAACTGAAGAAGAAAAAATAGAATCTGATGAATGGGGCAAAGAAATTTATCCTTATAAAAATAAAAATGACGCTGAAAGAAGAATTAAATTTTATGAAATTCATGATGAGCGAGGCGGTTTCGCTGTAGCCAAAAAACAAAATTCTTATTATGTTGTCAATAGATGTTATTACGAAGATGAAATAAAGAGAAGAATATCTAATGTTAGCTTAACGAAAGCCCCGGCATAAGCTGGGAGATTGCCAGTATCGAATCTGGTACATTAGACCAACTAGTATTAGCTTAAAATGCAAGAGCAGCTCTTAAAGGGGCAAGGCATGGGTTGGAATCCCATATACTAGACAAAATAGTATTTTAAGCAAATTGGAGAAGTTTTTATGATTAATATAATTGCTTATACGCCAGATTTTCATAAGATTAGCGATATTAAATGTATACAATGCAACATAGGAAATCCAATGTTTCTAGGTATACAGAATAATCAACAACTTAGATTTTGTACAGATTGCGTAAAGACTGGAGTAAGAAAAAAATATCTTCACTTGGATAAATTTTCTTTGATAAAATCTTTTGGAAGAAAAGCTTATGTTGCCATTATGGATTTGATTCAAAAATGAAAATTAATTCTTTTTTAATTTGTGATAAAAAAATAAAATGTTCTCTATGCAAACAAAACATAGATACATTTTATGGTTTTGATATTGTTAATTGCAAAAAAATTTGTTTTAATTGTGTTAAATTTGGATTAAAAAATAAATCAATTAAAATAAATAAAGCCGAAGTATTTAAAAATGCTATACAGAATACTTCAGATACAATATTTAATATTTTGAATTCATGAGGTTTAAATGCAAGACAACGCTATTGCTTTTGTTTGGTCATTTACGGATATTGTCCAAGAAGTTCCTTATAGGATAGAAAGAAAACTTTCTGGAAGAAATAATTATAAATTGACTTGCAGTTGTCCTTACTTTGTTAATAGAAGAAAGACTTGCAAACATATTACAATGTTTAATAATCTTAAAGATTGTGGTCTTCTTGGTTATGATAAAAGATTTACAGTAACAGATTTCGGAAAAGAAATTTATAATCTATAATGAAACGAATAGAACAAAAGCATAAGCTGGGTTGTGGCATCGCAGCATTTGCGATGTTTGCTAACATTGACTATGAATCTTCGTTGAAAATAGTTCATCCGAAGAAAAAACCAACTTCAAGAGTTAGTGTTACTGTAGAAAATATCGATAAGGCTTTGAATCGCACTAATATTAATTGTGATAAAATTTACTATCCAAAAATAAAACAGCTTGATAAAGATGCTTTATTATTTTGTAAAAATTTAAAAAATAAATATTTTCATTGTGTGGTATGGGATAGTGCTAAGAAAACTATTTTAGATCCATGCCCATTTAGAAAACAATCTAAAGAGCTTTCACATTATCAAAAAAGAGCAGTGTTAGCATTCGTAATTAAGTAGAGGATATAATGAGTGTCTTATTCAAAACAATAGCTGATTTTTTTTATAGTATAGCTGGAGGAACTGGCGTTCTTATCGCTTTGATTTTTGATAAAATTTTTCCAAGCGGAAGTGGTTCAGCAGCAGCATTTGGAAAACTAATTATTGGAATGTTGTTGGGTGCGCCAATAACTATTCCATGTATTATTCTTGCAATTATATTTGATAAATTATCAGAATGGACAAAATAAAAATGAAACAATTAAATTGCTGGTCTGTCGTTGGCGATAAACTTGATGTATATAAAGCTCCTGAGCAAAGATCATTTTGTTTGGTTGGTAAGCTAGATTCTGGGGCAATGATTAAAACATCTATGATTGTAAAAGCTGAAGGTAAAGTAATTACTACAAGATCCGGAAGTTTATATGTATTAGGTGAGATAGATCCAAATTATCTTAAATTTATTAAAGATAATAATATAAGTTATAATAAAGACAATCCTATAGTTATAAGAGATGCTTAATGACAAAAGATCAAGTAAAAGACGCCGCTAAAACATTAAAACAATGTTTAGGCGATGGACCAGAAATAAGAAATATAGAAGCGAAAACTTTAGAAGATGAATATGCGCATTTAAGATTTATGTGCTCCGAAATACCTAATATCTTAGATCAGGATAAAATAGAGAAAGCTATGAGATGGCTTGGATTTGTTCAAGGAGCAATATGGAAACTTGGATTAAGATCAATTCATGATATGAAAAATGATAATAGGTAAATCAACAATGATTATACTAGAAAAAGTTGAAAATCAAATATGTAGATCCAATGAAAAAATTCTATTAACTGAAAAAGAATTTATTTCTTTTCTACAAGATCCAAATATTTCGGATTATAAAGCCGAAACGAGTTATGAAATGCTTAGCAAAAAAATGGTTGGATATTATAAAGGGATTCCAATTTATATTGTATAATAACTTTGGCACAGTTTGTGCAATAAAGGATGTTGGATCGCATCTTAGTAAGCTGCCTCACTAACTAGATAGGATTATGTTTCATGCCTAATTTTTATTTTGTACTTTCAGCAGACGCAAATAAAACAAAAAATTATCTTTATATATGTAAAAACCAAGAGTCTGTACTGACAGCGATTAATAAAATTAACTCTAATAATGAAAAGCTATCGTATGTAAATGAATCTATCTTGTTGCAAGAAAATGCTATTATGTATATAAAAGCAAGTACAGCAAAAGATGAGCTAAATAAAAAAGACGTTATTAATGAATGGCTTTTGGATATTGTTAATAATACTATGCTAGGCTCTAGAAAAAATATTTGTAATAGTATTGGTCTTAATATTCTAGATGAAGATATTTTTATTTATTAAATGTTAGTAGACAAAAGGTTTTTGTGGATTTACCTTCTTGCCATAGATCACAAGAGAAAAATCCACAAACTTTAATATTGGAGATTTAAAATGGACCTACAAATTTATTTTGTTGTTGATACAGATAATGGCAAAAATGTTCCAGTTGCTCTATGCAATAACGCAAATGATGCTGAGTTTATTGCAGATAGATATAATAATCAAGGAGATGGCTTCGGCTTCTCTGGAAGAAGATATCAGGTAGAGCAATATAGTCTAAATGAAACCACTGATTGGACAACCATTGCTGATAGACTTATTGATTTTCTAATGAATGATAGGTCTAATAAAAAGTAATGGAAAAAGTAATGATACCAGCAACATCTGCTTATAAAAAATCTTTCGATATAAATAGTCAAATAAAAAGAAAACTTAAGTATCTTTTTATGCATAATGCAGAATTGGCAATTGAGTCAGCAATTGCCAAAGGTAATTTTAAAGTTTCATTTGAAGTTATAAAGCCATGTGATATAACAGTAGAAGACTTTAAAGAAGGATATCTTCTGTCATCAGAAGATTTTAAATTTCTTGGATATGTTGTAACCAGCAATTTTATTGACAGACTTGTTACTGATAATACATGTTATTATCAAATAACTTTGGATTGGGGCGCCAATTCTATTGCCATTAACAATATTGAAGAATTTCTTTCAAATGTCAAAAAAAAATCCAGAGGAATGGTTTAAATTCTGTGAAAATTGGTTTAAGTGTAAAAAATTTATGTCTGACATCTCGCAAAGAGATTGTCAAGAATTTGGAATAGATAAGGTTGAATTTGATTCAGCCGTTTGTTATATCTTCCATGATAAAAAGTATTGGAACGTAATCAGTAAAACTCCAGACAATACTATTAAAAATAGTTATTTTATTACAGAATCTTTTGTGGAATTTCCAGTAAACAATGCAGGATGAACTTGTAAAATACTGTATAGCTTCTCTAAGTCTTCTTATTATTATAGAAAAAATTCTTTTCTCTATTAAGAGAGAAAGATGATTTAAATGAGTATTATAAAAAAACTTCTAAGTATTATAGCTGAAATGGTTGTTGATATTCTAAAAATTGTTTACAAAACAATTTTTAATTATCCAAAAAAAGTTGAAAAAATTTTGATGGCGCTATGTTTTTTTATAGTATTTATGCTATCAACATTTGTTTTTTTGGCAATTTATAAATTGCTAATGGCAATTGGACTTTTTTAAATTTTTTGGCATGGTCCTTGCAGGTAAGGATAAGGGATCGCATCTAAGTAGACCGCTGGCGCAGTAGAGGGGTGATTTAATTATGAGCGAAAAAACTTTTATTGGTTGCTTCTTTCTTGTTTTCATTTGTGTTGTTGGGCTAATTGCTGCTTTTTATGGCGGCGTTTTTTATGTTGTTCTTCACTTTATTCAGAAGTTTTGGTGATAAAATGAACCGCGATTATAAGTCATTGATTAATATGTTTCTTAATAACCTTGGCAATAATGAAGTAACAGAGGAAAATGTTGCAGAAGCATTTAGTAGTACAATGCAAGAAGCTATGATCCAAGAAGAAAGCGCAAAGAAAATTGTTTATGAAGTCGTTGTTGACCCAGCAAAGAAGGCATTGAATTAAATGTATTTTGATGAATACGATCAATGTTTTATTCCAGTAATTACGGAGAACGGAAAGCAATTTATTTGCCTTAAAGTTTCACATATTAATAGAAAATGGCTGATGAATATTAGCCTCAACTATATTAAGAATGTTCCAGCTATTAATCTTTATACAGAAGAATGTTTGGATAAGGTTGCTGGCATGAAGTTTCTTAGTATGAACTATGCTAATATACTAGCTAAGTACGGTATCCTTGAAATTTAAGAAAGACAAGTGCTATGGATAATAAATTAAATGCTTTTAATGTTTTAGAGTATATTACAAGTAATTCTGTAGAAAAAATAAGAAATGCCCAAACACTATTTGGTAAACCGTTTGATAAAATGAACGTTGAATATATGGATGGGGTTCTTTATATAGAAATAAATAATCAAAGATTTAAACTATCAATTGAAGAAGTATGAAGAAATTTAAAATATACGGAATAGATTTTATTTTTATTTCCAATACAAAAGAAAAGTTATTTTTTCCACTAAACCAAAATAAAGACATCTTTATTTTGACTGAAACAATATATCTTGACGATGATTATATTGTGCAAAAGGTTGGCAAATTACAGTATTTGTACTTTACAAGAATTCATAATCGTTTTAGTCGGGTGAGCAAGATTGCTGCAATTGCTCATATAGAGCTTGATAATAAATTAATAGAGGAAGTCATATTGTGTCCAAATACAAAGTATGTACTGTCTACAAATAAAGCTAAGATTGAGTTAATAAAAGAGAGAAATTTATTGGAGTAAAATTAGCATGTCTATTTATGGAGAGCTTCTTGAAAAGGGTTTGGAGGGATTTTGGATAACTATAATTGTACTTTGCATTTTTGCTATTATAGGTCTTTGTTCCGCCATTGCTATGATTTGTTATGCAATCTTTAAGGTTGTAGCATGAACGTAGATAATCTAATTGAGTATACTGATGATGTATGGCTACATATTTATAACGATGTTGGTATGACAAGCATCGAAATGAGCCCTGCATTCTATAATAAATTTGTTAGATTCCTTAGAGATATTTATCGTAAGAATAAAGCAAAAGAAATTAAAAGTAAAAATATTCATATTTCTCATGAACCAATTGATGATGGAAAGGTTAATGTATTGTTTGTAAGCAATAGTATGATAAATGTTGTCGTTATTCCGGTCAGCAATATTCCTGTTCTTTTGACTTCGATGGTTAGGGGTTTAAACAATGTCTAATTTTCCTTCTTCTATTGTTCGTGAAATTAATACTGTTAAGCGTTTTCTTAAGGAGCAAGTTCCACTAACCGGGGATCATGAAAATGATGTTAGGGTTTTTAGGTCTGCTCTTAAGGACAATAAAAATTCTCTTTTGAGCAATCCAAATAGGGCAGAGCTTGAGGCAATGTTTTTGTTTCTTCATCTAGGTCAAACAAATGATGAGCTTGTTAATGGTAATAGCAAGCATCAGAATAGTCGCGGATGGAATAAGAATCATGGTCGTAATGTTGTTCCTCGTTCTAATGAAAAAGACGAGTGGGGATTTCCGGTTGGCATTGGTCAATTTCTAGGAAATTATCTAATGCAGAATCCATCCAAGCCTTTTAGTCAATATAAGAGAATTGATAATCGAGAGATTGCTTTTAATCTAATCTCTTTCTATGCAAGGCAATTTGTAAGGGAAGCTGAGGCTTTGCAAAAAGTTCCGGCAGAAGTTCATAATACTTTTTTTAATATTTTTCCTCGATTATTAGGAGCATAAAATGTACGCCACAGTATTTAAAAATAGCGAATCTTTTGCTGTTCTCTATACAAACTCTATAGATATAATTTTTGAATATGCTAAAAGCAATAAAGATCATTACACTTTGTATAGTGTAAGGACTATTCATTCCAAGGAAAATAAAAATGAATCATTTATTCTTGGAGAATTTATTGGATATACAAAGAGCTTGGCTATAGTACAGCAGGCTTTTGAAAAGTCTGGAATTTCAGATTCAAACTCTATTAATTATCTGTCTTCTAAACTCAACGAAGCAAAAGAATATCTAGTTAAAACAAACAATATTAATGTAAAAAATAAAGTGGAAATTATAGTTAGGGATTAAATGTTAGAATTAGTTGGCAAAAAAATAGTTAAGATTAGCTTAGATCCTTGTGATTATTACTTATGTTTTGAGACCAATGATAAAAAATATTTTGGATTAAAAAATGAAATATAGCATTAAACAATTTGAAGATAAATATACATCTTTTCCAAAGATAGAAAAAAAAGATTTTAAAAAACTATATCATCTAGGATACTATGATGGCGCTTTGTCTGGTGTTTGTCTAGTTAATGGAGAAAAATATTATTTTGATTGTATTGAAGAGTGGACAGATAATTATTATTTTCCTCCAGAAGATGATCCAATATATGAGGATTTTAGTCCTCCTTGGGCACGAAGATTTCTTATTATTAAACTTCCCGACAATATTCTAAGTAGTATTGAGGAAAGACATAAAAAATTTCAACAATTGGTTGGCAATCATACCGATTATGATGATAATGGTAAGCGTAGCTATTTTGTTTATAACGATTCTATTACTCCTGATACCGTAAAACAATATTATGAGGAGGTAAAAACCGAAGTTATTCCAGAGCAAGATAAGCTAAGTAATTTTTGCCCAGAAGAAAAAGATATTATTGGTTGGTATGAATGGGAATAAAGGAAAATATGAAGTTTAATTCAAGACCGTTATATAATGAAAACGAAAAACCTTCCCTTCCAGAAGAGGGACAAGAACAAATAAAAGTTGAAATATTAAAATCAACTGGAAGTAGATATCATTATTATTACAATAATAATTATTTTGATCCAGAAGAAACATATGGTTGGTATAATAAAGGTGATGACAGTCTCCTTCCTGAAAGCCAATCAATAAAATTAGAAGATGTTTTGAGCCTAGTAAAAAAATATAATTTAGATATAAAAGACATCTATTTTACTGGCTCCATATCAGACGATTATTTCAATTTAGAAATTGTTAGGGCTAGAAAACTTTCATCTGAAGAACAAATAAAAGAATATGATCTTGCTCTTGCTGAATGGAATAAGCTACAAGAAGAAAAAAAAGAAGCTGAGCTGAAAAGAATTGAACGAAAAATGGAAAGATTAAAAGAAAAGAAAAACTTTTTAAATAAGAAATGATAATAAATATTATTCTGTCTTTTCTAATTATTACTAATCCAAAGCCAAATATTAATCCTGTTTGTAACAATAGCCAACTATATCATTTTTATGATGCAAATGGGGCTATTAAATATAGTATTGCTATTAATAATCCGTCTACACATTGTTTTCCAAAACAAAGTTGGTTTAATCTAAAAAAATAAAGGAAGTAAAAAATGAAGAAGTTATATTTTTTAGTTGCGGTGAATGACAGAGGCGAACCAGATATCATTGATTGGTTTGATACAGAAGAAGAAGCCGATACATTTCCGGTAGATAAATATTCAGAAGATCAACTATTTGTTGTAGAAAAAGAAACAGATAAATTATAATGAATAATCTAATACCTCTTATGATCGTTGGATTTTGTATAAGTATAATAATTATATTTTACGATAAGCATAATACAGACAAAGAAGCAGAGCAAATAGAGATTAAATACAATGTAGAATATCTTGGTACTGGCAACAATAACTTTAGTCATTTTAAATTCAAGGATGGAGATAATACATGCTATTATGTTGGTCCTAGAGAATTTAGGTTTAATACACAATCAGCAAGCATATCTTGTATAAAAGAAAAAGAATATGTTCACTATTGATACTTGTTTTATCAAAGTATGTCCTGTATGTAAAGAAAAATTAAATGTTTCAAAACAAACAAATATTATATCAATGAGATCATTAGATTTTGAAATATCTTTGTACGAAGAATTTTATAATGATTATAAACCAATTTTAGAAAAACTTATTAAAATATTTGAGCTAAACTAATATTTAATTTAAAATAGTTCTTGTAATTATATAAAAAAGTTAACAAAATGGCGAACATAGATCCTGGAATAGATCCAGATATATATAGAAAATGCCCGATATGTAAAAATACTTTATCTAACTTTAGCAATTATTGTCCAAATGGTTCTCATGTAGAATTACAATGGGATGTTAATGGAAATATTGTAGCTGCAAGTATCAGATATAATGATTATAGTTTAATCTTTTATTTTAAAAATGAAAATTTATTTATTTTAAATTATAAAAATAAAAATTATAAAAAACGAATTAATCCAATAACCATTGAAAATTATGAAGACTTTTATAATGATAATGAAAAATTTATGGAAAAGATATTTTTAATAGATGATTTACAATGATAAAATTTTATTATAAATGCCCTTTATGTAAAAAACGATTACAAAACAAAAAAAAGATAAAAAAGTTTTATACTTGTTTAAAATGTAATAAAATAAGATTTTGGGACGGTAAACACGCTGTTTTAGTTTTTTGCCCAGACAATCAATATGAATTACAATTTGCTTTTAATGAAAAAATATGTTATTTATATAGCATTAACGGCAGATCATATACAATTATTAAAGAGTTTGATCTATTGGAAAACGATTATGAATTATTTTATAACGATCCTATAAAATTTTACAATAAATTAAAACTGCTTATAGAATTAGAATGATGAATTTATATGAAAGTTGTTGCATATGCAAACAAGAAATGTATATTTATAAATTATTTGATGATGGCGATATGATTTATTCTTGCTATGGAAATCATTGTGCATTTACAGTTAGCAAAGAAAAGTATATAAAATCTTGTATAGCTTATGAAGATAATTATGAATTATGTTTTGATTTTTGGTATTCTAATAATAAAGAATTAACTTTGTCATATAGAAATCCATTTAGAATTTTATTACAAATCCCTTCATCTTTAGATGATCTAGAAGATTATTGTAATGGTAATAAGAAATTAATGGAAAAATTATTATTAATTTTAGAATTAGAATGATAGATTTATATAAAAAATGTCCAATATGTAAATTAAATTATGGTGAATATGAAATCTATACAAATAGTAATTCGAATACAATTTCCATTATATATACATGCACAGGCGATTCAAATTTAATTTTGTATGATAATCGTAAAATTAGTCATATTCGTACGATTTTTAATGAAGATGAATTGATTTTTATATTTGATAAAAATGAAGAATTAAATTCTTTAACTTATGATTATGGACGTAAAGGTGAAGATTGGAGTAGCAGAGTAGTTAAAAATTTTTTTATAGAAAAAGATAACTATAAAATTTTTTATGATGATCCAATTAAATTTTATAATAAAATAAAGCTACTTATAGAATTAGAATGATAGATTTATATAAAAAATGTCCCGTATGTAAAAAGGATACTTATGCGTATAAAACATACAATGATGGAACTGTAATATATGCTTGTATTCATTATGCTATAACTGTTAAGGGTGGAGATCAAGTAAAATCATATGTAATCCATAAAAATGGTTTTGAGCCTAATTATAATTTAGGCACATTAAGCATTAGTTATCTGGGTACAGTAAAAAAAATACTTGTAATACCTTTTGCATTAGAAGATTTACAGGCATTTTATAATAATAATGAAAAATTTATAGAGAAATTATTATTAATTGCAGAGTTAGAATAATTTTTCTAGGCATAATGATATAGTAAAGTATGAGAAAGAATTGTCGAGAACTGCGGTAATAGTAACCTCCGTGTTCTGGAAACACGGATTCCCGGGGCAGATCCGGGGTTCTGCGGGTATAGTTTAATAGTAAAATAGAAGTCTTCCACACTTCGGTCTTTGGAGCGTAACCAAATACCCGCTCAATTTTTATCTTTTCATAAAAATTTTCGTGATTATTATCCATGTATGATAGACATACGAGGAAGAAAATTTTCGGAAGAAGAATTTAAAAAAGTATTATTAGAATCATTTTCCAAATGTGAATTGGCTAAAGGGTTAGGATTTGATTATAGTAATGGTAAATTATTTAAAGAATTAATGTTAATTGTAAAAAGTTTGCAATTAAATATAAGCCATTTCAGTGATGAAGTTAGGCATATAAAAAAACAAAAATATAATAGAATAAAGAAAAATTGTCCTATATGTAGTACAGAATTTCTTACATTAGAAGGTCATAAAAAGGAAAAGACTACATGTTCATCAAAATGTTCTAACACATTTTTTTCGAAATCTAAACATACGGAATTATCTAATTTAAAAAGATCGCTAAAATTGACTAAAGTGGGAAAAGTTTTAGATGTCCAAAACAATAAAAATTTTGATAAAGAAAAAATAATTAAATTAAAAGTGAAGAAATTATTTTTGCGCAAATGTAAGAAATGTAATAATGAATTTGAAACAACAACTTGGCATAGAAAATTTTGTTCTCATGAATGTAAAATATCAATTTATAGAACGAATGAATATAGAAAAAAGACTAGTGAACTTCATTTAAAAAGAATTAAAGAAACTGGCAAAGTTCCATCATGGATGTCTAGAGATAAGATGGCTAGATCATATCCAGAAAAATATATAGAATCTTTATTAAATGAAAATAATTTATTTAGAGATAAAGATTTTAAAATAGAATTAAAATGTGGTAGATGGTTTATAGATTTTGCTTTTGAGCAAGAAAAGATAGCTTTAGAAGTAGATGGCAAGCAACATAATTTTCCTGACAGAAAAGCTAGTGACGAAAGAAAAGATTCTCATTTAAGATCTGAAGGATGGAGGATAATAAGAATAAAATGGAAAAAGGTAGATTTAAATTACAGAAATGAATTAATTGATATAATAAAAGGTATAAAAAATAAGCCTGTATAACTCAATTGGTAGAGTGTCAGACTTCCATTCTGAAGGTTGTCCGTTCAAATCGGATTGCAGGCTCTATTCCTCCTTAGTTTAATAGAAAAATATTTTGCTTTGAACAAAAAGTCGGTGGAGCGTAACCATCCGGGGGAACTAAATTATTATTAATTGAAGTTCGATTCACATGTTATAGTTCGTATTATGAGTAATAGAACTTGGACAGATGAACAATTAATTGAAGCAGTAAAAAATAGTTTTAACATTTCACAAACTCTTAATAAATTAGGTTTAAATAAAAAGAGTACAGGAAATTATAAAACAATAAAGTTGAGAATAAAAGAACTTAATTTAGATACATCACATTTTAAATGGATTGGTAAAAATTTAGGTGGTTTTAACGAAATTAAATTAGATGATGTATTAATAGAAAATAGTACATATTTGAATACTAGTAGTTTAAAAAGAAAACTTCTTAAAAAAGAATTATTAAAATATGAATGTTATATTTGTAGTATTAATGAATGGAGAAATAAAAAACTTGTACTTCAATTAGACCATATAAATGGAGTATTTAATGACAATAGAATAGACAATTTAAGATTATTATGTCCCAATTGTCATTCCCAAACAGAAACTTTTTCTATAGGCACTAAACTATTAAAACCCAAAAAAGAGAAAAAGAAAATTGGAGAATATACTCCTGTCTATAAAAATAGAAAAGTAGAATGGTTATCCAAAACAGAATTGGAAAAATTGGTTTGGGAAAAACCAACAACACATATAGCTAAAGATCTTGGTTTAACTGATAAGGCAGTAGAAAAATGGTGTAAAATTTATGGGATAAATAAACCACCAAGAGGTTATTGGATGAAAAATAAAATTAAAAATGATTAAAATTTACGAATTAGTAGATATATAATTTACTAATTAAATGTGACATTACTCGTCTAGTGACGAGGGGGATTCTGTGAAAATCCGGAGGAAAATGCGATCTTTTCATGTCACACAATATACGCTAATGTAGCATAAAGCAATGCCCTATACTTGTAATATAGATGATGCGGACTCGACCCCGCCATTAGCTCCAAGGACAATTGGCACTGGTCTAGTGACAGTATATCTCTGAAGAAGATAAAAGGTTGGAGCGTAACCAACATTGTCCACCAAGCAAGAAATGTTTAATATTAAAAATTTTGATATAGAAAATCAATTATGTTTTTATTGTAATTATAAATTTGTACATTTATGTATTAATAATACAATTAATCAATATAGATGTAGTAAAAGCAATAAGCATATTGTAATTAATTACAATGATTATGGTCATATTACTTGTATTTATGTTGATAAACATATCGATTCATATTACATTTATATACACACAAGACGGGAAATTCTTAACATTAAAATTAGTAAGCAATATGATTATTCATATTTCAAACAATTTTTTGTTGATGTTACTGAAATTAATAATTATGAAAAATTAAAATTGTTAATAAATAAAATTTATAAGATGATAGAATTGGAATGACATTTAATATTAAAAATTTTGATCTAGATAATCAATTATGTATATTCTGCGATTCTAAACTTACATATTATTATAATTGCTATCAATGTATATGTAGTAATGATAACAATTATACAATAAATTGTAGTGAAGGTAATGGACATATTATTTCTATATATATGGACAAGCATACCGATTCATATTTTATTTATATAATTAAAGAGTGGGAAATTTTAAATATTAAAGTTTCTAACAAATATAATGACAAGTATTTAAAACAATTTTTTGTTGATGTTACTGAAATTACTGATTATGAAAAATTAAGATTATTAATTGAAAAAATTTATAAAATGATAGAGTTAGAATAATGTTGCTTAAAGATTTTATTAACGAAGACGCCAAATGTTATTTATGTTCAAAATCGTTTAAAAAAGAGGTCAATGCTTTAATATGTGGTTATGGATGCATTGTAATTTGTTTTTATCCTGATACAAAAACAATACCATGTATTCATATTATAGAAGACATTGCAATCTTATATAATCAAGGATATATGAGATTTTTTAATCGAGAAGGTTTTGATGTAAATACAAGCGATGAATTATTTATTAATCATTTTGATGAAATGAAATATAAGATAGAAAAATTAAATAAGATTGTAGATTTAGGATGATATATTATTTTAAAGATTTTTTAGTACCAAATGCGCAATGCTTTATTTGTGGGGATTATATCCTACAACAATATAAAGAAGAATTTTCTTGTAAACAACAATGTTCTTCTTTATGTATAGATAGTGATTCATCTGATAGAGTAGGCTGTATGCATATTAAAGATATAAATGGATATAATTTTAGTTTTGATTATAGACCAAATACAATAGAAGTATTGCATAATAGAAATCAAAATTTTTGTAAATGGTTTAATATAGAAGATTTTGATATTAAAACATATAATGATTTAAAAATTGCAGCAGATAAAATATTAAAGATAATAGATTTAGAATGATATTATATATAAATGATTTTCTTAAAGATTCCGATAAATGTTTTATATGTGGTAGTAACATAGTGGAATATGAATTGCATTTTTCTTGCAAAAATAATTGTATTAGATTTTGCAACTCAATAAATAAATGTTTTCATGTATATTTAAATCAATATGCTTTTCATTTTGGATATCCATCTGTATATGAAATTCAAGTATTAAATGCCCCCGACTGCAGTTTTTTAATGGCTCTTGACATAAAAGATTTTAATATTGAAACATACGACGATTTAAAAATAGTTATTAATAAAATATTAAAGATTATAGAATTAGAATAAAGATAATGGCAAATTTTATTGAAAGTAAAAAATGAGTAAAGAATTTCAAGCAATTATTCTTTGGTCTGCCAACACAAATCTTCTAGAAGAAATTCATGATTATTTTAAAAGCGATTTGAAGCATGTATTTAATGTTAAAGCAGATCAATATATTAGGTATAATATTCTAAAAAGCGTGTATCGTGCAGATAAAAATTGGAACCATAATGATCCAAGAACATATATGCAATCTGATATTATAGTTTGTTTTGTTGAAGTTGATTCTATATACGGTTCATTTATGAAACGATTTAGATGTAATCTTCCTATTGTAAAATTCAAAATGAATAAAAGAGAAAAATATTCTCATTTGGATTTTCATACAACGGACGATCAACAAGAGCTTAAATATGTAATTGAAGCTCTTAATCATAAGGGGAAAAATATGAGCAAAAAAGATTCTGGCAAAAAACCCAAAGGTACTCCTTTGGAAAAAGATGTTAAGAAGAAGTATAAGTGCTGTAAATGTGGCATGAAATCTATTCATAAAAAAAATCTTAAATTAGTTCTAGGTGAACTACCCCACCATTAATGGTGGGGCTTCTGTTTTAACATAATTTATTTCAACGCTCGTCCCGAGCGCTCTTATATTTCTTGCTGCATTTATATCTCTATCTAATACCAAGCCGCAGGCTTGACATTTATACACTCTTTCTTTCAACTCCATCTTTTCTTTGATATTTTTGCAGTAGGAACACGTCTTTGACGTGTTCCTCGCTTCCACTTGTTTTACTAATTTATCAGCATTCTCAGCTTTATAAATTAACTTGGCTGCGAACGCAGCCCAACTACACTCTACTATAGCTTTATTTAAATTACTATTATCACTGCTTTCTAGCATATTTTTTACATTTAATTTTTCTATATAAATTTTATCATACTCTTTTAATAATTTATTAGATAATTTATGCTGATAATCTTCGATTATATTTTTATTCTTTTCGAAAAGCTTCGCTTTTTCTAAGCGAAGCTTTTCTTTATTTTTAGATTCTTTTTGAGCATTAGCTATTTTTCTATTTAAATATTGTAACTTTTCTTTTGATGTTTTATAAGGTTTTGGATGATGGTACTGTGTACCATCATCCAAAGTAACAAAAGATTTTATTCCTACATCAAGTCCTACGGACTTATTTGTTTTAATGAGGGGTTGCTTTACAATCCCATCACATGATAAAACAATATAATATTTATTAGTAGAAGTTTTGATAAGTTGAACGGTTTTGCACGTCCCAGAAAAGGGACGATGCAAAACCATTTTAACTTTATCAGGTAATCCAGTAATAATTAAATGATTATCTGGGAGGAGTTTCACTCCTCCTGATTTTAAATTACATTGAGGAAAAGTGATAGATTTTAATTTAGATTTAAAGCGAGGGAAGCCGGCTGCGCCGGCTTTGTTTTTTAATCTATTAAAAAAATTAATAAAAGCAGAATTGACTTTTTTAAGAGTAGATTGATAAACTTGAGAATGAACATTCTCAAGTTTATGAGGCAATAGAGAATTTAAATTTTTACATTGATCAAAATAAGAGATAGATTTTTTATATAAATTATAAGAAGAGATGCGCTCCTTGAGAGCATTATTATAGAGGGAAAGACAAGAATCGAAAATATTCTTGCAGGCTAAAGCCTGCGAAGAATTGAGATAGATTCGATACTTGAAGCTTTTTCTCATAAAAAGATATGAAAAAATGCATAGATAACCCCGCCCTAAAGGGCGGGGCATTAAGAATATGGTAAAGGACGAATGTGTAAAGATTGTAAGAAAGAAGAAACTAATGCCAAGTAAATTAAAATTAGATGTAAAGAAAAAAGCAGTTAAGAAAACAAATAATATAAAAGTAAAATTCTGGATTCATGTAAGCAATGGAGGCGATGGGTCTGCCAGTGCTTTATTCTTTGATTCTAAAGAAGCTGCTGAGAAATATGCTTCGCATGATGATGAAAGATTCTGTGATGATATTTATGAAAAAGAAATATGGGTAACACCTGATGGTAAGCTAGCTGAACATAATCCTAAACATTGGAGAGAAAAATAATGATAGCTTATATAGTTTTTAGGAATAATAGATTTTCTGAACACGATACCGAAGCTGTCTTTTTATCTGAAGAATTAACATGAAAGTTTATCTAGTATATAAAGGTGTTGGATTGGGAATATTTGATCCCCAAGATGATCATATTTTTGCTACAAGAGAATTGGCAGAAAAATATATACAAGATGAAAAAGATTCTGCCAAAAAATATGATCATAAGTTTAAAGAAAAATTTGCAAAACTATTTGATTTGTTTCAAGATTATAAAAAGAAAAACGATCTTAGATATAATGGATGTTATTTTCCTTATGGTGTAGTGTATGAATTTTGTCTAAAGAATTATGAACAAGTTGATATGGATATTGGACAAATGGATTATGCAAAAAATCTTCTAGAGAAAGAAAACTGTAGAAGAGATATTAATTGGGATAGAGCAACTAAGGGCTGTAATTATATAATATCAGAGATTGAAGTAAAAGGCTTTGAAGAAAAGAAAATTTGGTAATACTACTTATAGATTTAAGATAATATAATGAAGATAGATCAGGCTAAGAAAATTAGAATTATTAATATTGCTGGCAAGCTTCATAAACATCTTTTGAATTTGCTAAAAAGCTATGACAATCTTCCATGGGAAGAAAATCTTTGTGGAGCTTGTCTTATTTCTTCTTATTTTCTAAAGAAAGCTCTACATTCTATTGGAATTGATTCAAAGCTTTCTGGGGGATGCTATATAACAGATGAAGGACCAATGCAACATTTTTGGTTGATTGTAGATGATTATATTGTAGACGCCACAGCAGTTCAATTTAGAGATTCAGTTACTGAGGATATTCCTACAGTAGTTTTTCGTAGAATTGATTGTTCGGATAATGTTTGGTATAATAGATATTATTGCTCAAGAAATGAAGATGAAATATTTAATACTGTAAATAAAATTACTCATCCAGATGATATTGTTTATAGGCTAGATTATTATGATGAAATGATTAAAGAATTTATTAAAACTATATAATTATCTACATCTGCATTTCCATCTTCTTAATCCTTTATTTATACAAGAATCTGGATCATTTGCAACTTCTTTGCTTGTTAATTTCTTTTTCATACCACAATGACGTTTGCAAAATGCTTTTTGTTTTGGACTTCCAACAGGAGCACTTTTATAACCTTCACATTTTGCTTCATTATTATCATTTGAGGCAATTGATGTTAAATTATGATTAAGAAAAAAAATTCATACAGCAATGCGCATCTTCACAATGGCTACATCCTTTTGTAGCTAATTTATAAAATCCGTCCATCTTATTTGATATATTTTTTACATCCATAGTAAATTTACTAAATATTGCCTAAATTAAGTTATAAATTCTTATATATTAAAGTACCCTGCATTAGTCATCTGGTAGAGGACGTAAACCTGATAAGTTTATATAGAGATGTTCGATTCATCTATGCAGGACAAAATATCCAAATAAATGGAAACGAATTATGTTAATTGGAATATTGATTTATATTATTGGTTTTTTTGTTACGTTTTTAATTGCTTCAAAAATGAAATCAAATTTTATGACAGCTATTGGCATTGCAATAGGATGGTTTGTAATCATACCTATTATGGCTATACTTTTTCCATTATTTGTTCTTTATGAAAAGATAAGTGGTAGATAATATGATTGATATATTGGTGAAAGAATTTAATCTTAATAAAGATTCAATTATAAATATATATTCTTACGGTTCCAGAGTCTATGAAACAAATCATGATAAATCTGATTATGATTTTATTATAGTAATGGATGAAAATTCTATTGATCAGGATTCAATGGCTTCATCTGATAAGAACATTAATTGTATTATATACAAAGAATCCTCTTGGATTAAACTTATTAAAGAGCATAAAATATTTGCTCTTGAATGTATTTTTTTGCCAGAAGATAAGATACTACAACATAAAAAAGATTATAGTAGTTATTTTACTTTGAATCTTTCTGTACACAGAAAATATATAAGTGAGAAAGTTTCTAATTCTTGGGTAAAAGGCAAAAAGAAATTTGAAGTAGAAAAAGACAGAGATATTTATATTGGAAAAAAATCTCTATTTCATTCCTTGAGAATAATAGATTTTGCAATTCAAATATGTAAGTATGGAAAAATTATAGATTTTACTTCTTCAAATAAACTATGGAAAGAAATATATAATAATGCATCAGAAAATTGGAATGATTATCATAAACTTTATCATGGTTATTTTAATAGTCAAATGACAGAGTTTAGAAAATTGGCACCAAAATAATGAATGGAAGGTTGGGTGAATGGCAAAACCACTTGATTACTAACCAAGCGAGCCGAAAGGCTTTGAGAGTTCGATCCTCTCACCTTCCTCTAAGAAAGCATTAAAATGAAGTATGTACTATTTTTTATTGCCAATCTAATTGGTTATTTTCTATTTCAAAATTATTTTCATCACTATGTTGATGGAGAATGTTTTTTATTTGGAATAATTTGGGGAGTTGGTACTACAATTTTTTATTATGTTTACAATTTGCAGAAAGAATAATTATGAGTCCAAGTTTTAATTGCGCATTATTTACGTTTATTTTTAGTGTTATATTAAATGTTTGTTTGAAACAAGCATTTAATATGATTGATTTTATTACAGCTATAGTTGCCTCTATAATTGCATACCTTTTTCATTATTGGCTTAATAATTAATAGAAAGATTTGTTAATGAAAAGTCTAGAACAACATAAGAACAGATTTACCATTTCCGAAGTAAAACCTAATATATTTTTTGTAAATTTTACAAATAATTATGATATGTGTATGACTTTTTTACGCTATCAAGAATACTATGAATGTCCATCTGAATTATTTAATGGTAAACAATTTACTATAATTGATTTTATGGAATGGTATGCCAATGAATTTGGCAACGGTTCTTTTACTTATCCAAGAGATTGGGATGGGTTTAATACACCTTCTTATGCTATAGAAGAGATTTTATTTCCAGCAAGTTATGGGAAATCGCAAACAATTCCAGATTGGAATAAATACGATCAAACTATGCTTGATATTTATAATTACTGTAGAGACGGTAATCCAGTAGATAATAAATTTTGTTTAATAGCGTCTGTTGGTAATACTGCTCTAAAGCATGAAATAGCTCATGGATTTTTTTATCTTAATCAAAATTATAAAGATGAAATGATGAGTTTGATAAATGCATTGCCAACAAAATTTTACAACAGATTTAAAAAAATATTGTTGCAAAAAGGATATACAGATAAAGTTTTTGATGATGAGATTTAAGCTTATTTTTCTACTGGTATCCCAGACAATTTTGATATTGATATTAAAGATTATGATGAGCCATTTGTGAAAGTTTTTGATAAATTTTATAGAGATAAATGATATGTCAGCTATGCCAAAATTTACTAAAGAGAATTATTTTAGTTTATCAAAAGAGTATTTTCTTGAAAGTATAAAAGATAATAGTTTTTTGCAAAAACTATTTACTGATATGGATAAAATACTTCCAGTATACAATACAATACAGTATTCTTGTATGTATGATGATTATATCGAAATATCAAATTTTATTGGGTATAGTCCAAATTATAAAAATAATATTTTGATAGGTTTTTGTCGTCCAGCAATTACACATGAAATTGGTCATCTAGTAGAATTAGATGATATTTCTCGAATATTTAAAAAAGATTTTGGAATACCTTATGCACCAGAAAAGTTTATAAGGTCAAGCGCCAAAGGATTTTTCTGCGCCCTAGCAAGAGAACAAAGAGTTTATTCTTTGGAAGATATAATGAATAATGCTAAATCTAGAAGCAAATTTGAAAATCCTATGTGGGAATTTATGGCGGCAGACAGATGCCCATTTGGTAAATTTACTAAAATAGAGCAAGTAAAAGATTGGTTGCAATCAATTATTCAACAAACCTTTACTAATTGGGATAGAGATAGAATTGAGTTTGAATGGTTCCGTAGACTTGGAATGCTAAAAGAAAAACTAATATAATTTATATTTTGTAAGGAATAAATATGTTAAATTTTAAATTAAATGATATTGAATTTACTTTCAATTATAGAGATAAGGATGGTAAATATTTCATTTTAAATAATAATGAGGAAGTATATTTTTTATTTATGATAAAAAAATACGATAATAAAATATATAAAAATTTTGGTCAATTATCGCACATTTATTTTAAATCAGCTTTGAATAATAAAATAGTTCCTATTATGTATTATAGAAATCCAAAATCTAGAATACTTGAAAGTCAAGTTATATCTTCTACAGTTAAATTTATTATATCAAAAAATAAAAGCAGATTAGAGAATATTATAAATTCCGATTTATTAGATTGAGGAAAGTTATGGGAAATTGGTTTTGTGAATGTGTTCGAGTTATTAAGGTTGAGAAGCATAATAATGCAGATAATTTAGATGTAGTAACCGTTCTACATGATTATCAAGTAATATGTAAAATTGGAGAATATAAAGTTGGAGATTTAGCTGCTTTTATAATTTATGATTCTATTCCTGGAAAACATGAAGTATTTAATTTTCTTGGTAAAGATAGATTTAAGCGCGTGAAGCCAAAAAAATTGCGCGGAGTTTTTAGTTATGGATTTCTAATTAAAGCGCCAGAAGGTTTTAAAGAAGGAGATTCTGTTGCGGATTATTTTGGTGTAACTAGATGGGAGCCTGATTTTGAAAAACAAAATAAAAAAATCATCCAAGATGGATTAAAAATTAATGGCAAGAATGGGCTAAATGAAAAAGGTCCAATGCATTGTAATTTGCCATATTATGATTTGGATACAATAAATAAATTTGGCAATAATCTAGAAGATGGGGAAGAAGTATTTATTACTGAAAAATTAAATGGCGAAGCATTTGTTGTTGTATTTACTGAAGGTAAATTGTTTTGTCGTTCTAGAAATTATTTTAAAAAGAAGGATGAAGATAGTAAGTGGTGGTCTGTACCCATTCGTGATTCATATGAAGAAAAATTGTCTCAACATCCTAATAAAGCATTTTTTGGAGAATTGATAGGACACTATCCATCTATGAGATATGATTGTAATATAATTGATGGACTAGTTAATAGAAAATTCAAAGTGTATGATGTGTATGATATTGGGACTAAATTGTTTATGAATTATGAAGATAGGGAAATTTTGTGCAATAACATTGGTTTGGAAATGGTTCCATTACTTTATAATGGTCCTTGGAAAAAAGATAAATCTTTATATTTTTTAGCAGAAAACGATTCAGTACTAGCAAATCATTTATCTGAAGGATTTGTTATTGAACCAAAAATACAAAGAAATGATAACCAGGGAAGAAAAATAAAATATAAATATATTAGTAAACGATATCATGAAATGATGGGAAAAATATATTAATGATGAAATTTATGATCTTTCCATTCTAAATATTTTTGATATTTACGCTCACATCTTAAAATTGGCAGCGTATTTTCATACATCCAATTACATATTTTAATAGTATCCTTTCCGCTATATGTTACTGAGTATGATTTGGCACCTGATTTATGCGTTCTTGTTTTTATTGGTCTTGTTGATAAGGTAGGCACTAATTCTTCTAACTTACTTTTTAATTTACTTATGAAATCATAACATACTGTAGTATAATTCCATTGTATAATATTTGACCTCTTTAATACGTATATACTTCCATCAGTTGCATGTAATCCGGAAATAAAATATTTATACATATCTTTTGGCAATTCTAGCCATGGTAAATTATGAGCCTTTTCTCCTTTTAATCCATATTTAGTGTGCAATAATTCTACTAATTTTTTGGACCATATATTTATCATATAAGCATTATTTCTTTTATTAAATTGTGTTTCGTGCGAATTATTAAAATAAATATTTACGCTATCTATTATATCTTTATCTTCTGCTGTAACATTTAAATAATATTTATTTGTCGACGAATTATTATGTACACAACCATCACCTAAAATTACACCAAGAACATAACAAGTGTGTGGGGTATATTCATTAAAATATTTACTAATATCATTTCCTAATTTAGAATTTTTTATAGCCTGATCATACATTGAAATCGGTTTAATATTTAAATGTAGTAATGCCTTATTAATAGCTTCTCTGCTACAGTTTAATTCTTTCATAGTTTTTCTTATTGATTCTTTATTTTTAAAGTAGGATATTTTAACTTTTTCTATAAATAAAGATTCATTGTCTTTATTTATTTTTTGTTCTAATAAAAATTCATCTACCGATTTGTAATCAGCTAATACTCTATTAACTGCTGATAAACTTAATTCTAATTTTTTGGCTATTGATGATCTTCCGCCCGTTTCTTCTCTTAATTTTAAAATTTCTAATTTTAGCTCTTTATTTATTCTCATGTAAGATATTATAACATTATTTCGATACTTAAAGGATATTATGAATATTAATGAAGTAATTAAAAAGATGCAAGAAGAAAGAGAGCAACTTCTACAACGAAGTAAAGATATAAAAGATCCAGAAATTATAAGATCTATTAATAAAGTTTATGGATGGATCGGAAATCTTATTGGCGATCTGTATGAAGCAAATAGTTCCATCAATGAAATCTCTAAAGAAATATTTAGTAAAGCAAAAAAATATGATTTGATTTGTTCAATGAATATTGAGCAACTAGTTGCAAAAGCTAAAAAAGTAGAAGAGCTAGAAGCTGAAAATCAAGCATTGGCAGAAGCGCTTACTAACTGGGAAAATTCGGGACCAAAATTATAATATTATGATAATTGATGATTTAATCGATTTATCGTGTTTTGTTTGTAAACATAAGCCAAGAACGATAGAGATATATCCTGATTTAATTGTAATTTCATGTACGCCAGGCAATCATATATTTCAAATAAATATTAAAGATTCAAAACATTTCTTTTTTAGAGTAGAATATTATACCGAAAATGCCTGGATTAATCCATTATTTGTACACGGTGAAATAGTTGAAAATGAATTATTAATTACTAAATTTTCAAATGAATACGGTCCTGATTATGATGAGCTAAATAGAGTAATCAAGACCGCAAATGATTTTGAAAAATTTTGCGAAAAGTTGATATTAATATGATATTACAAGATTTTAATGAAGCAGTCTGTCCAATATGTAACGAAAAAATTATAAATAAAGAAAGCAATGTTTATCGTTACAATTATATTTGTTCAAATAAACAAAAAAATCATAGATATGAAATTAGTTTATCTGCCGACGATAATATGGTTATTTTTATGTATGGTTTTGCAAAAGAATGGATGTTGAAAGATGCAACAGTGCTTAAAGGTTATACTATAAATAATGATGAAGTAATACTGTTCAACGAAATGAGCTATAGAAGTTTTTTTGCAGATTTGAAGCTATTAATAAACAAATTAAAACATTCAAAGATTTACAAATATTATATGAGAATTTAAATTTAATATGATTATTTTAGAAGATACAATATGTCCTATATGTAATGGAATAATTATTGACGATACAATTGATCGTGATAGCTATGTAAAATATTTCTCAAAGTACTTTTCATGTAGTGAACGGTATCATTATGTATTAGCTTATTATTCTAATGAATATAAAAATGATGCTTATGTTTGGAAAAATTATTTGTTGAGTAACAATTATCCAGAGCATGATTTATTTTTTGCATTTCAAAACGATGATTATGAATCAGAATATTTTAAATATATGTTTTTAGGCAATTATGAGAATAATTCAATTATATTAAAATATTTTTATGAAGAAAATAAGTTTTGTGGAAATATAAATAAGTTATGCGCTTCGGCTAAAGATTTTTATAATATATGTTTAGATTTTAATTTATTATTGTAATATGATTAGTTTTTTTGCCACTATAAATTGTAGATTTATAATAAATT
>JAIXLO010000079.1 GCA_026931325.1 Chitinophagales bacterium
GTTAGATACTATATATGCTTTAATTATAATTAAAAGGGCTATGGCAATTATAAAATATACAAATTCATCTCTTATTATTTTAATGATAAAATCCACTACTAAAAATTTATAAAGATTATGTAAATTGAGGTAAAGGGAGAACACAAATATAGGTAAAAAAAAATTGTACTACTATCTTTGCAACAATTATGAAGAATATAAGAAATTTTTGCATTATTGCACATATTGATCATGGTAAAAGCACTTTAGCAGATAGATTGATTGAACACACAAAAACGATTCAAGAAAGGCAAATGCAAGATCAAGTGCTTGATGATATGGATTTAGAACGTGAAAAAGGTATTACTATTAAAAGTCATGCAATACAAATTAATTACAAGCATAATGGAGAAGATTATACATTAAATTTAATCGATACACCTGGCCATGTTGATTTTAGTTATGAAGTAAGCCGTTCATTAGCTGCCTGTGAAGGTGCATTGCTTTTGGTAGATGCAAGTCAAGGTATTCAAGCACAAACCATTAGTAATTTATATTTAGCCTTAGATAATAATTTAGAAATTATTCCAGTAATCAATAAAATAGATATGGATGGTGCAATGATACCTGAAGTAACTGATCAAATTATTGATTTAATAGGTTGTAAGCAAGAAGAAATTTTATTAGCAAGTGGTAAAAGTGGTATTGGTATAGAAGAAATTTTATCTGCAATTGTAGAAAGAATTCCTTCTCCAAAGGGAGATGAAAATGCACCTTTACAAGCACTAATTTTTGATAGTGTTTTCAATAGTTTCAGAGGAATTATAGTTTATTTTAGAATAATGAATGGCATTTTAAAGAAAGGCGATAAAATACGTTTTTGTGCAACTGGTGAAGATTATGAAGCAGATGAAGTAGGTATTTTAAAGTTTGGAATGGAAGAACGAAAAGAAGTGAAATGTGGTAATGTTGGATACATAATAACAGGAATAAAAAATGCTAAAGAAGTAAAGGTTGGCGATACAATTACATTAGCATCAAACCCTGGTAAAGCCATTAAAGGATTTGAAGAAGTTAAGCCAATGGTTTTTGCAGGAATTTTTCCAGTAAATACTGATGAGTTTGAAGAGTTAAGAGATTGTATGGAAAAACTTCAACTCAACGATGCATCCTTAACTTTTGAATTAGAAACTTCACAAGCATTAGGCTTTGGTTTTAGGTGTGGTTTCTTAGGATTGCTACACATGGAAATTATTCAAGAACGCTTGGAAAGAGAATTTAATCAAACTGTTATTACAACAGTGCCAAACGTTAGTTTTTGGGCTTACACAACAAGAGGAGAAAAAATATTAGTAAACAATCCTGCTGAAATGCCTGATGCTACTAAGTTAGAAAGAATTGAAGAACCCTTTATTAAAGCACAAATTATTACACAAAGCGATTATATTGGTAACATTATGACTTTGTGTTTAGGCAAACGTGGTATTCTTATTCATCAATCTTATATTACAACTACAAGAGTTGAATTAATTTTTGAAATGCCATTAACAGAAATTGTATTTGACTTTTACGATAAATTAAAAAGCCAAACACGTGGTTATGCTTCTTTTGATTATACACCAATTGGTTATAGAGAAGCTGATATTGTTAAGATGGATATTTTATTAAATGGTGAAAAAGTAGATGCTTTAAGTGCATTAATACATCGTGGACGTTCACAAGATTTTGGTAGAAAGCTTTGCGAAAAATTAAAAGAACTTTTACCTCGTCAACAATTTCAAATTGCTATACAAGCTGCTATTGGGGCTAAAATTATTGCAAGAGAAAATATTAGTGCAATGCGTAAAGATGTTACAGCAAAATGTTATGGTGGAGATATTAGCAGAAAAAGAAAATTATTAGAGAAACAAAAAGAAGGTAAAAAACGTATGAGACAAATTGGAACTGTAGAAGTTCCTCAAGAAGCTTTCTTAGCTGTATTAAAACTTGATTAACAAATTGTATTTTCGTCTTCAACTAAAATAAAATTTATGAGCAAACATGCTTTTATTTTTCCAGGTCAAGGATCACAATTTTCAGGAATGGGAAAAAATTTATTTGATAATAATACTATTGCTAAAAATTTATTTGAACAAGCAAATGATATATTAGGATTTAGAATTAGTGATATAATGTTTAGTGGCTCTGATGAAGATTTAAAGCAAACTAATGTTACACAACCAGCTATTTTTTTACATTCAGTAATTGCATTTAAAACTATGGAAAATGCAAAGCCTGATATGGTTGCAGGACATTCTTTAGGAGAGTTTTCTGCTTTGGTTGCAAATGAAACTTTACAGTTTGAAGATGCTTTAAAGTTAGTAAGTATTCGTGCAAATGCTATGCAAAAAGCATGTGAAGCAAATCCAAGTACAATGGCTGCTGTATTAGCTTTAGCAGATGAAAAAGTAGAAGAAATTTGTGCAACAATACAGCAAGAAACTGGAGAAATTGTTGTTGCTGCAAATTATAATTGTCCTGGTCAATTAGTAATTAGTGGCAGTATAAAAGGTATTGAAATTGCTTGTGAAAGAATGAAAGCAGCAGGTGCTAAAAGAGCATTAATGTTACCAGTTGGTGGTGCATTTCATAGCCCATTAATGGCAATGGCAAAAGAAGAATTAGCTGCTGCAATTGAAGCAACAAATTTTAATAAACCTATTTGCCCAGTTTATCAAAATGTTACAGCATCTGCTGTAAACGATGCTTCATTAATAAAACAAAATTTAATAACACAACTTACTGGTGCTGTTAAATGGACACAAAGTGTACAAGCTATGCT
>JAIXLO010000125.1 GCA_026931325.1 Chitinophagales bacterium
AAATTTGTTTTTACATTGCATGACGTTTTTCCATTTGATGAAGATAAAAAATTAGCTTATTCATTTTTATATAAAATAATTGAACACATACACTACGAAAAAAATATTGTTCAATTAATTGATGAAGTATTAGATGAATATGGTGTAGTAAAAGACACAGCCAGCAACAATTTAAGTAGAATAAGATTAAATCTTTATAAAAAAAACAATGAACTAAGCAGAGTTTTTAGTAGAGTATTACACAAACTTTCTAAAGCAGGATATTCTGCAGATATTGAAGAAAGTTTTAGCAATGGAAGAAGAGTTGTTGCCGTTTTTTCGGAGCATAAAAGATTTGTAAAAGGAATTTTACATGGAGAAAGTGATACAAAAAAAACTGCATTTATAGAGCCAGAAGAAACTATTGAATTAAACAATCAAATATTTACATTAGAAGGAGAAGAAAGACGTGAGATTTTACGAATTTTAAAAGAGCTTACTTCTAAACTAAAACAATATGCTCCTTTGTTACAAATGTATTTGCAAATAAGTGGAGAGTTTGATTTTATAAAAGCAAAAGCAAAATTTGCAATTAGTATTCATGGCGAAATGCCTAATATAATTGATAAAGCAATTATTGATATAAAAAATGCTTATCATCCTTTACTATATTTATATAATTATGAAAGAAATAAAACTACTATTCCTACAACACTAAAATTAGATGATAAAAATAGAATACTTGTTATTAGTGGACCTAATGCAGGAGGCAAAACAGTAACAATGAAAACAATTGGTTTAAATCAATTAATGTTACAAAGTGGTTTGCTTGTTGCTGTTCATCCAACTTCTGTAATGGGTATTTTTAAACAATTATTTATTCATATTGGCGATACACAAAGTATAGAATTTGAATTAAGTACTTATTCAAGCCACTTACAACATTTAAAACATTTTATTGAAACAGCCAATGGTAAAACACTTTTTTTTATTGATGAATTAGGTAGTGGTAGTGACCCAAATTTGGGTGGTGCATTTGCCGAAGTTATTATGGAAGAACTTTGTAAAAAACATGCAATGGGTATTGTAACAACACACTATCTTAATTTAAAAGTAATGGCAAATCATACACAAGGTATTATGAATGGTGCAATGGCTTTTGATGAAATTAATTTAAAACCATTGTATTTACTTACTACAGGAAAGCCTGGTAGTAGCTACACTTTTGCTATTGCACAAAGAATAGGATTGCCACAACATTTAATTAATAAAGCAAGAAAATTAGTAGATGAAAGTCATTTTAAATTAGATAAACTTTTAAATAATACAGAAAAAAATTTATTGCAATTAGGTAAAGAAAAAAAGGAACTTCAAGGGTTAATGATTGAAAACGAAAAGTTGAAAAAAGAAATGGAAATTACTTTGAATAAAGAAAAACATAAACAACAAATTGAATTACTAAAGCATCAAAATAAAATTTCGGAAGAAAGAATTTCTTACTTAAAAGAAATGGAAAGAAAGCTAAAACAAATTTTATTGGATTGGAAAAAAAATGATAATAAAGAAGAAGTAATAAAAAACTTATACAAACTTTTATTTAAAAAGAAAGAACAAATAGCAACAAATAAATTAGTAAAAAAAGTAGAATCAGTATATCAAGAAACAAATGAACAACTTGATGTTGGAAGCATTGTAAAAATTAAAAAAAATTATCAGGTAGGAAAAATAAAAGAAATAAGAGGCAAAAGGGCAATTGTACAAATAGGGCAAATACCAATGAATGTTGAATTAAGTGATTTAATTTCCGTAAAAAAACTGGAAAAAAACTCGTAAAAATACTATTCTAATTTTTTTTTGAAAAATGAAAATTGTTTTAAGTACTTTTATAGTTCATAACAATATTGACTTATTGATTTTGAGTTGATTATTAGTATGAATAATTGACTTTATTTTTAATAGCATGAATAGCCAATTTGCAAATAATTTTTCTTATGAGTCTGTTATAACTGCATTTTTAGCAGGCACAAATGATGCTTATATTGTACTAAATCATCAGTGCAGAATAATAATGCTCAATAAAAACTATGTTGCATTCCATCAACAATTTGCATTTTCTACACCAGATGAAGGTACAATGTACATACCTTCTATTCAAGGAACTCCATTACATTTTTTGATTGAAGAAATAAACGAATGCTTTGCTACTGCTCAAGTAAAAAAATTTAATCAAAAAATAAAAGGAGAAACTGAAAGATGTTATGATATAGAAGTTCATCCTTTGCTTGATAATAATGGGAATAATAAAGTAAGTGCTATTGCATTAGGTTTTTTTGATGTTACAAAAAGATATGAAACAACATATGAAATTCAAAAAAGTGAAAAACTTTTTAAAGCACTTGTAATGAATGCATCTAATGCATTTCAACTAACTAATGAAGAATTAAAAATTCTATATATCTCAGATTCTGTTAAAAATGTACTTGGATATGATGCAGAAGAACTATTAAACTATCACTTTTTTAACTTTGTACATCCCGATGATAAGATTACAATTTCTAAATGGTTGCAAAAAATTTTAGACAACCCTAATTCAGAATACACAACAGAAATACGAGTAAAAAATAAAAATAAAGATTGGGTTTATATAGAAATTACTGGAAAAAATTTATTTCATATTCCTGAAATTGGGGCTATAGTTGTTAGTTATAGAAATATACAAAACAAAAAAATTGCTGAAAAAGCTCTTGCAATGGCTGAACAAAGAATGAGCTTATTACTTAACAATACAAAAGAATCATTTATAG
>JAIXLO010000108.1 GCA_026931325.1 Chitinophagales bacterium
CTCCATAATCTTTTAAGTTTTTTAAGAGTTTTTTGATTTCTACTTGATCACTTGTTTCCAAAAATTCTTGAGCAAAAACTTTTTTGTAATTATCAAAAATTTGCTTTTGTTCTTGCTTACTTTTTCCTTTTTGTTGTTCTCTTAATTTTAAAATTTTATCTGCATATTTTTCAATATCTTGAAAATTTACAAGGCTTGGGGCAAATAAAGAAAATTCTTGTTTACTAATTCCTTTAGCTTTATCTTCAATTTCTAAAGACTTTTGATTTACTTGATTTATTAAGTGTAAAACTCCAATAAAAGGTTTTATATTATAGCCATCTTCAAGTTTATAGTCTGATGAATCTGGATTTGGTAATTGCCATTTTATAAAACTTCTAAAAAATATTTCTCCTAAATCAAAATCATCTTGTAAAAATAGTTTTCCTAAACTGGTAATAAATATTTTTTCATCTTTGATAACAACAAGACCAATTTTTTTAAGAGGATTTATAGATTGTCTCCCTCTCATTGCGGGGTCTTCATAGTTTTTTGCATTAAAAATTTCTTCTGCTTTCTTAAAAGATATTTCTTTTGTTTGATCATCAATTAAGTGAATTTGTTCTTGAGTTAAACCATTGTAAAATTGTGTGCTTCCATATCCATAAACTCTTTCTTTTATACAGATTTGAAATTTTCTTTTATTTTGATTCCGTTTTTCCTTCTAATTGTTTTAGAACTATTAAAAACTCCTTAATCTTTCAGGATTTCTTAAAGTTGTTGTTATTGACCAAGGTTTTTTCATAATTATTTGGTTACTTTACAATAAAATATTCTTTCAGCATTTCCGTCTCCATCACTTTTTCCTGTGGTAAATGCTTTATAGTCTTTTTCAAAGATTTCAATTTCTCCTTTTTGTTTCAAGATTCTTATAATGTCATTGTCTTTTATTCTTGCATTAGAACGATCATCTTTTGAATCTGCTGTGTTGTTATAGGATAACAAAATATGTTTACAATTTGCATTTTTAATTAAATCTTCAAAGGCTTGTGTTGCATTTTTCAAACAATAAGCACTTTTTATGTGTGAACGATCCATTTTCTTTCCAACTCCTTCAACCTTTGGCTTTTTCCATTCTGACAGATTTTCAAGTAAATGATAAGCATCGCTATATTGTCTTGAATTATAAGGGGGATCAATATACAAAACATCACAAGAAATTTTACGAATCAATTTGAATCTTCATTGTAAATTTCATTTTGTAAATTCGTGGGTAAAATCAATATCAGGATTAAAAGTGAAGGCTGAACTGAAACGCGTTTTTCTAAAAGCATCATAATGTCCAACTGTATTTATACTTTATCAACTGCATAACCAAAGAGCAAAGCAAAATATTTTTTCTCTTCATTTTCGCAATTTTTCTATTTCTTCACGAATTGCACCAATTTTTGCATTCTCACTGTAAAAAATGTTCCTCCCGTTCTGAAAAATACCTGTCACTTAGTAAACAATTTATTTTTCAATAATATCTTTTTCAATATCATTTTTGTTCCTAAAATGTTTAAACAAACATACTTTGCATTGAGTCATTTGAAATAACTTAATTTCTCCATTGCAAATCTTTTCTCCAACAACACCAGTTCCAGAAAAATATCAAAAGATTTATATTTCGCATTTTTCAGAAATTATATCTTCAATAAATCCAAGTAATTTATATTTATTTCTAAATATCTACGATTTGTAATTGGAAAAATTATTTTTGTTTGTATTGGGAAAATAGACCTTGTCTATTTTTGAATATTTATCTTATAAACAGGTTTTCAATTCCAAATAATCAAACAAAGTTCCTAATTCGTCAGCAAATATAATCAAAACTTCTATTTTGATCTTTTAGTTCTCAAAAAAATAATCATTATTTTCTGTGAAGTAATAAGTCGATGCAGGAACTCACAAGTTCTCCTGCTTGTGCTATTTTTAACAACCTCTTTGTCCTTTCACTTGGTTACCTGAAGGATGATTATGAACTAAAATTATGCTTGCAGAATTCAACCGCAGGATGAAAAATTTCCTTTGATGAAGTAGCTTTATCAAGCAAGCCAACACTAATGTTGTTTTTTTGATTAAAACATTTTTGCATTGAGATATAAACAAACCAAATACTCTTTTTTCTTATCTCTTAAATCGTAAGTTAAATTCAAAACATCTTTTGAATTTTTGATAACAATTTCTTTTCCTTTTTTTTCTTCATAATATCTTTTTACTAAAGCAATTGCCGAAGCGATTTGCAAGGCTTTTGCTGGTCCGATTCCATCAACTGTTTGTAAATCATCAACCGTAACATCTAAAAATTTATCACTGAACTTTTTTACAATTTGTTGTGCAAGTTCTTGAACATTTTTTCCTTTTATTCCACTTCCTAAAACAATAGCTAAAAGATCACTTTTAGAAAGTGCATCTGGTCCTTTTTGGAGAAATTTCTCCCTTGGACGAAGTACCTTTGAAATGTCTTTTATCTTTGCCATAGAAAAGTTTTTTATTCTTTAAAATCTTGCATTTATAATATACTGTTTTCCTTTAATTTATCCACCTTAAATTAAATAAACCGTTTTCGTAGCGATAGCGGAGAAAACACCTTATTACCCTTATAAAATAAACATTTTTTGCGGAAGTATGGAGCAAAAAATATCCATATATCCCCTTTATAATAAAAGAAAAAAACTTATTTTACTTCCTTATTTAAAGAAAAAAGTACCTTGAGAAAAAATCTAATAACAAAAAAATTTATGTCATCTAACG
>JAIXLO010000003.1 GCA_026931325.1 Chitinophagales bacterium
ACATCTGCAGTAAAAAAAGTAGCTGAAGAAAAAAATCTTTCATCTGCTGATTATTCTCTACTTCTGCAATCAAAAGAGGTTCATAAAACCTATGAATACTTGAAAAATGAACGAGAAAGGAGAAATGAGCTCGACCAGAAGAAAGGGCAGAACAAGGGGCACAGATTCTAAAACAATAAAATTGCTTAGGAAGTCTTAAAAGCTAAAAAAACCTAAAAACAGCAAAAGCCAAATTGAGACTGCAGTACTTTAACATTATAGAAAAATAGATGATAAAGATGATGAAATTGAATTAGTGTTATTGCAATATAAGAGAAAGTTTTATGTATTTGGATAAGGTTGTTTAAAATCTTAAATTTGCTGGATTAGAAATCCTTTCGCAGAACAGCGGAGGGATTTTTTTTGTGCCATATCCTTGCGTCCCAACATTAGTGAAGCTTTGAAACTATTTTTGTCCTTCGAGATGAAATCCTACAATTTTATCTTTAGAATATTGAAAGATAATTTGTTTTCGATTTTCGTGTAGCACATTAAAAAAAACATTAAGAATGTCTTTGTTTATGGTGTTTACACGATGATAAATTTTATCATTTGGCGTGTCTAAAATCAAATATATCATTACAGTTAAACAAACCGGCGAATCGATAGAACCAACATTATCTTTGAAGCAAATGTTAGAAATTTATAGAGAATTTCTAATACCTCAAATTTAGTAAAAACCCTCTTTTTGGAGATTTACACCAATAATATACAAATCTCAAATAAAGAAAAGAGATTTTAATTTTAGAACATATTTATAATTATGATGACCACTTTTACAATAGTATGGTTAACAGGAATAGTAGTACTGTTTTCCATTGGAATTTTCAAGTTTAGAAAATTCAGAGCGTATGTTAAACTTCCTTATTTCGGATTTATATTCGAGGGGGAAAGTTAGAATTGAAAAAAGCGGGATTTTTCCCGCTTTTTTATTTCCGACCAGATTTTTCTTTCTGCAAACTTTACTCATACATACTGCAAAAGTTACTCATGTATTCTGCATTGGAACATCGGCTAAAGCCGACTCATAAATTTGTCAAAAATTATAAATTTCCTCCAAATTTTTTCGAACCAACAATTATAAAAATTTCTCAATCTGAGAAATTTTTTTTGCTTTTAATGTAACATGTAAATTTTTGATTAAGACATAATATTGCCCAAATAAGTCTTAAATGAAAGCGAATAATTCTTGTCCTTTCGTATAATATATTTAAAACATTCCTTTGGTATAGCCTATTACCGATTAAAAAGTTTTTGCGTCACAACATTATTGGGGAGTGTTAATCATTTTTGCTACAGTAATTGGATTTTTTAGCGTAGCACCACTATAAGAAGGTAATAACATTACTGAAAATAATTCAGATTAGTATTAATTCAGTTTTTCACTGATAAATAGTTAATAAAAAAAGCTTGTCATTTTCTGTCCTTTCGCAAAATAAACTAAAAATATTTCTTTGCTGAAGGGAGTAATAAGCAAAAGTTTAAAAAATCAATCCCGAGGCTATATTTGAAAATAAATTAATTAAAAAAAAATAGTATGGAAACATTAGAAACATTAACAAAAATTGTATGGTTTTTAGAACTACTACTAAAAATCAGTAGACACATTAAAACTAGAAAAACAAAAAAAGAGTTTAGGATTACCATGTCCTTTCCGTTACGAAATAAGTAGGTTTTGGTGACATAGAGATTACAAAAAAGCAGCTGATTATCAACTGCTTGTAATCTGGTTTTTATTATACTCTTAAATACAAGAGTACAGATTTTTTAGATTTACTTAACAACGGAATAGTTTCAACAAGTAGTTCAAAAAGTTCTGGAGGGTAATGAAATGTATTAGTTTGTATCATTTATTACGTAAAATATTTATCATCAATAGCTGAGTTAATTAGTTCCTTAAGACTAATATTTTTCTCTGCAGACATAATTTTTAAAGCCTTTAGTTTTTCAGTTGGAATGTATAAAGAAAAAATTGTTTCTGCTTTTTTTTCTTTTATTGGTACTATCTTTTGGATAGGAGATTTTATTTGAGTCTCTTTTGCTTTGCCTATTAAATCGGAAAAATCTTGCTTTGCCATAAATATATATTTATATAATTATTATTGAATTGAAAGTGTTAGAATTTCTTTTGTCAAATTGTCAATTTGCTTTTGTGCATTTCGGTGTTCTTCTACACCATTAACTAAAACAGAGCGAGAAAAAGCGACTAAATCTGAAAGCATATTTTTGGAAACCTTAACATCATAATCTTTTAATTGATCTTTTATTTCTGCTGTAAGGGTAGTATTCGGTTTCACCATATTAAATACTATTAGAGCTCTATTTTCGGCTTTAGCTTTTACAACTATATCAATTGTAGATTTAATTGCCAAGAGATCCAGAACACCGGCCTTTGTTGGAATTATAATAACATTTGCAATAATGCATAGTTCTTCAATTCTACTATTTAAATATGGTGGTGTATCAATAAATATAAAATCATAATCTGAATTTTTTAAATCATTTAATTTTTCCGCAGGAAATATTGGTACTTTAGAAAGTTGATTGATATTCATTAAAGATCCTTGGGTATCCATATCCAAAATACATACTTTAGCATTATCTTTTAAATTGACCGCTAGATTATATGTTATTGTTGATTTGCCCACCCCCCCTTTCTGATGCGTTATTAAAATTATTTTCGACATTCTGTATTATTATATAATTATACAAATATATAATTAATATTT
>JAIXLO010000113.1 GCA_026931325.1 Chitinophagales bacterium
ATATAAGGTATTACATCTTTGCTGCTTATTTAGTTCTATTGATACTTGATCAAACATATTGCCAGAATAGAAAGCACATTCTCTGTTGTATATTTCTGATAAAGAAATTAATTTTTCAATTAAAGAATTATGACCTGGTAGAATTATAGTATAGTATCCTGAAATTTCGGTTTGGACTTTAGAATCAAGTTGTGAAATCCACTTGGCCGAGTCAATTGATTGTGTCCAAATATCATTGTTATATTTGCTGAAAGTATGAAAAGTGTTGATTCCTTTATTTTTTTCTAATTCTTCTATATTATATTCCATAATACGTTTTGCCTGAAGAGTATTAGATAGAATCTCATTTTCTAAAGCTTCTAAAACTCTTTGTTTTTCTATAACATTCTGAATTTGTACTGAAGCAATATTTACAACAAGACTTAGTAATGCACCTAATAGTAATCCCATAAAGAAATTATTATTAGCTTGTATGAATTTGTTTGTTTTTTTGACTTTGTTATTTTTTAGTAATTTAAAAGGAAGTAAAAAGATCAATAAAATAGAACTAAATACTTTCTTCATGCTTCTTTTATAAATTTTAATGAGTAAAACAATAATGCTGCTGATATTAAATCAATTAATACCCATGAGGTTTTATCTAAATAAACCGGGATAATAGGATTAAATAGTATTCCAATGATAAAGAAAGCCCATGCCCAATTATGTTGCTTAATTTCTGAAAATACCCAACCTGAAAATAAACTAGTTCCACATACAATCCATCTAAGTAGAATGTAGTAAGAGTATGGGTGAGAGCCAATTGCGATTAAAAGAAGTATTCCGGATATTAATCTTAATATAACCGAAGCCTTATAATGGGTGGCCACAAAGCAATTTTACTAATTTAATATTGTAAATACAATTATTGAATTGAAAAAATAAAGCGATGGAATAATTGCTATGAATGAATTCCAACAGAAATTACCGAAAATCTATAGGTTATAAGTAGACGGTTACCAAAATCTGAAGATACTATCATAGGGAGTTATATATATGAAAAAGTAGGTATTAGCTAATTATGATATAGTTTGATATATTAATTTAGATGAATAATAGTCAAGTTAATTTATTAGCTAAACAGGAGGGAAAATTATCAAAGCAAGAAATTTTATATATAAACAAATACCTTAAAACAGGTAACTCAACTCAAGCTTACATACGCGCTTTTAATATTCCAAAAAAAAATTATCATTTAGCAACGGTTAAAGCAGCCAAACTTAAGCAAAAAATCAGTAATATAGACGCTATTTATTTTGAAAGAGCAGGATTAGATATTCGGTTGATTTCAAGCGTCTTAAAACAAGCCCTGAGAGCTAAGAGACCATTTATTTATAAGGGTATTCATGAATATCCAGACCATAATATACGACTAAAAGCAATAGAAACCTTTCAGAAGTTAACAACAATTAAAGAAAAGGAAAGAGATATTTCAGTTATGCAAGGGCTACAAATAATAATACAGAGATAAAACTACTTAATAGTGTTTATAGAATAAATTATTAATTGGATGAGTTACTACAATATCTTTGAACTAGGTTGTCAAGATTAGCTTTTTGGGCTTGGTCAAACGTGTCGCAATAATTAATTGATGTGTCATGGAGTCTGTTATAAGATTCACGACAATAATTTGCACAAACATCGTTTTGACTTTGGTTTTCATAATCATAAATTAGTGGAGAATAACAATTATCTATACAAGAATTGAATAAAGAACGGTCTTGATCAAACATTCTTCTGTAGCAATCGGCTTTTTGTTGCTCTGCTAATAAAAGAGCTTGGTCGGCATCTCTTATTGCAGTTTGCCCAATTGAATCACAAAGATAATATCCACCATTATGTAACGAAACAGGAATTCTAGTCTCTACTGTTGGAAGAATAACCGTAGGATAAGTGGTTTGAACATAATCATTATATTGAGTATCAACTATTACAGGAGTGTCTGTTATAGTGGGAGTATTAGTTACTTGATCCGGTTTATTTTGTTGTGCAACATAGTTAGTATATTGGGCAAGAACAAATAGTGGGAGGAGCATAAATACAATTCCAAAAAGTAAAAATGAAAGAACTTTTAAGAATTTAAAAGTTAGTAATTTCTTAGAAATAATTTTAGCCAAGTAACGGAACATTACAATATAAGAAAGACTACCTAATATTATTGAGGCTAGGATAGATAAACCAACAATTCCGTCCTGCTTAATGTAGCTAAATTTATCCGTTGTAGCCAGAAAGAAAAAGAATAGGCAAATTAACCAAACCATAAAAGAAGTTGCCACCGCTTTTTTTTCTTCAATAAAAAATGATTTCTGTTTAGTCATTGTAATAATATTATAGCACTGCTTAATTTTAGTACTTCTAAAGCCTTGTTTTATAAATATTATTTATTTTGAATTAATATATCTCAGACATATAGTATATTTATCTTATTAAGTATTGTTTAACTAATTTCAATGCAAACTCAAGATCAATCTTTGATTAGAGACAATTTACGATTATGTCAGCAAATACTTAGTAAGTGTAATAGTAAAACAGTAAAATATAATACTTATTATCTAACTCAAGAACAAAAATATAAATCATCGGATGGCTTCTACTATCAAGAACCACAAACTCCATATGTGCTACAGAAAAAGCAGTTAATTAAAATACTACCGAAAACCCAACTTATTTCTGCAGATGATATTAATGACGAGAATGATGATCTAATATATAAATCATTT
>JAIXLO010000043.1 GCA_026931325.1 Chitinophagales bacterium
ATTCATTACCGAAGAATTATGGCAATTAATTTCAGAAAGAAAAAATGGTGAAAGTATTTCTACTTCTTCATTCCCAAAATTTAATTCATCATATTTAAATAAAGATGCAGAAATTGAAATGGAAATCTTAAAACAGATTGTTACATCTATAAGAAATATTCGTGGTGAGATGAATATTCCTCCTTCAAAAATGATTAAAGTATTAATGAAAAGTGAAATAATTCCTAATCATTCTTTAAACTATATTGAAACCCGGGCTGAAGAAATTATACGATAAAATTTGACCAAACCAAAAGCAATTGCTTCAGCAGTATTAAAACAACGAAAATTTATATTCCATTAGAAGGATTAATGATTCGATACTGAAAGAAAGGTTACAAAAGAAATTTTAAGATGAAAATAGTTTTAAATAGATTGAAAAAAATTATCTAATCCAAACTTTAGAATAATGCCTAAAGAAATTATCGAAAAGAAAAATCAAACAAATAGATTGTAAAACAATCATATAATTAAAAATTATTAAATAACATAAATTAATTTGTTCATTTTATTATAATCATTTTATTCTTTTGATAAAAAAAGTATGCCATCATTTCAAAATTACCATCAACATTTTAAATACTTAATAAATTTATAATTTTTTACTTTTAAAATTAATATATTATTTTGTAAGCTAGATTATATTTGTAAGCAATGTTTACTAAATTCAACGGAAATGGGCATAAAAGAAAGATCTGAACGAGATAAAAGAGAGGGTAGAAAAATAAGAAAATTAATTTTAATGCAGCCTTGACTATTGCCAAAGAAAAGGCTGGAACGCTGTCACAATTCGTATTGCTCACCAAATTGAATACACACCTCGAATTATTTATGATATCTTTAAAGTAAAGATGAAATTTCGCAGTTGTTAATTGAAGGTAATACAAATTGAAATAAAATTCATTTAGTAACAAAAGATATTGATAACCCAGTTAAACAAATTCCTTTAGTTATTAATGCAATCATAGACTTTGTTTTAAAGAACAGAACCTACTACGAAGTTATGTACTATGTTAAAGAAGCTGATCCTTTTAAAACTTATAAAATGCCTGCTTTAGATATTTTAATGGATCGTAATTATTGGTATGAATCAATACAAAAAATAAAACCAAATCTTTCCAAAGAGGAAGCAATATTTTTGTTTGAAAGTTTTCAAGCATTACTTCATGGTTATATTACTCTTTATTTAGATAAGAGATTAAAATGTACTGAAAATATTTCCAGAGAATCCGTGGCAAAGGCAATTGCTACTTAATTCATCCTAATTTTTTAAATAAAACGGAAATTGTTTTTATTTATTTCACGTTGTATTTATTAATCGCGATTATTTTACTCTAAATTCACTTAATTAACTAAATAAAAACAAAAATGAGGAGGTTCTATGAAATACCTTAACAAAACAAGTAGTGTTTTTATTTTTTCTCATAATACTTGGTATTGAAGACATCTCTTGCGCAAAATACCGAATATTTCTGGAAAAGTAACTGATAGTAATAACGAAGCATTAATTGGTGCAAATATTTTTATTCCAGGTTTAAGTATTGGTGCTTCTTCTGATGCTAACGGTAATTTCCAAATTAGAAATGTTAAATCTGGCACTTATAAATTAAGAGCAAGCTTTGTTGGTTACTCTACAGTAGAAAAAGAAGTTGTTGTTAATAGTGGTGATGTTACAAATGTAAATTTTGTTTTAGAAGAAGATTTATTGGGCTTACGAGAAATTGTAGCCAAAACAATCCGTCAAAACTTGAATCTAGTGAATCGTACTTAAAAAGCAGAAAATCCTGCCAAGAAATACTGCGGATATTTATCTTTTTGTTCCGGACTGGGTCGAAAGTACTGGCGGTGAAGGTTGGGCAAATATTTGGTATGGTTTTCCTAAGAAGGGGTTATTACTATGCTGGAATTATGGAAGATGGTTTACCTGTCGTTCCTACTGGGTTAAGATATTTCTCTCCAGATCAATCATTAAAATTTGATCAAACAATTGAAAGAGTAGAAGCGATTAGAGGTGGCTCGGCTCCAATTATTTTAAATAATTCTCCAGGTTTAGTTGTTAACAATATATCAAAAACTGGTGGAGCTGAATTTGAAGGATTAGCTAAATTGGAATATGCTTCTCAAGAGTTGGGTAGAATTGATTTGAATTTTGGTGGACCAATTAATTCTTTTTGGAGATATAATATTGGTGGATTCTTCAGAAGAGGAAATGATCAAAGAGACATTGGTTTTCCTAATTCGGGTGGACAAGTAAAAGGAAACATAACTCATTTCTTCAATAATTATAATGGCTTTATTAGATTTTATGGAAAATATTTAAATGATAAAGTTGGTTGGTTAGTTCCTGGTGTTTATAGATATACTGGTGAAGGTGAATTCGAATCAATCCCTCAATTTAATTTAGATGATGCTGTTTCAAATACTCGTGATAGAAAATATCAAGTTGTGATTCCTGCATTTAATGGAAAACCAGAAGAAAAATTTAATTTTGATTTAGAAGATGGAATGAAAGCTGAAATTGGTAACGGTGGATTTGAATTTGAATATAATTTAGGAAATGATTGGATTTTAAATAATAAATTTAGATATGAATATTTATTCAACGGGCAGGATTATGATCTTTTAGTTGGACTAATGGAAATTACTCCTCAAGCACCATTATTTTATTTAGATGGAACGCCATACAC
>JAIXLO010000182.1:0-1614 GCA_026931325.1 Chitinophagales bacterium
GGCGTGAGGTTCGTAACTATCAAGAATGAGTGGTTTTTTAGTTATTTTTGAGAGTACATATCCCATTGCCCCAGCAGGAGTGCACCATGTATGAATCATTTCAACTTTTTTATCACGAATAAGTAAAAATAATTTTAAAATTGTATTCAACCACATCCATATTCCTTTCAGTCCAAATGGTTGGTATTTGATACTTACGTTTTTTATATTCCATTCAGACAAATCAGGATTCCCAGCTTTTACTTTGTCTAAAGTAACTAAATAAACAATGCTACCTTTTGGTAAGTTTTTTGATATTATTTTTACATAGGGAAGCGTATATGCTTGAATTAATGCATCATTATAATCCCAATAGGTAATTATTAATATATTTTTCTTTTTATCTTGCACGAAACAACTTTTGCAATAAAGTAAGAATTATAAATGGGTAATTAATAAAGGCTAAAAATATAAAATACCCCCCCCTCAACTGATTATTTCCTTCTTTCCACCAACTTCCTGCCAACATTAAATATAGTTTTGAGTAACACTTTTGTTTAAACCAAAACGACCCAAACATGTTATTTGTAGCCACTTTTTTAAACATATAAAGCGAATCTTTCTCTAGTAATGAAATATTATTTGACATATTATTTTCATGAATCCTATATTTCCAAAGTGGTTTTTCAATTAATGCGATTTTATAGTTGTTAAAAAGTATTCTTATCCAAATATCTTGATCTGCATTGTTAGAAAGGTTAGTATCAAAACCTCCTATTTTATGCAAAACTTCTTTTTTTATTACTAAACCAGATGGAGCAGTTGAATAATTTCCTTTTTGTAATAAAATATCTTTTAAAGTTGGATAAATTGCTTTATCTGAAATTTTTGAGATTGATTCTGATTTTTCGTTAATAACTTCATAACTAGAGTAAACAACATCTATTGCATTATTTCTTAGATAGTTTACTTTTTCTTTGAGATTGTCTTTGAACCAAACATCATCAGCGTCTAAATATGTAATATAATTTCCTTGTGCTATTTTTAATCCATTATTTCTAGCACTCGAAACACCTGAATTTGTTTGTTGGTGAAAACTTATACGATTATCATTCAAAAATTTAGCAATTATTTTTGAAGAAGAATCTTTGGAGCCATCATCAATTATTATTAATTCCCAATTAATATAGGTTTGATCTAGTACAGATTGTATTGCTTCTGCAATATATTTTTCTGCATTGTAACAAGGAATTATTATTGAAGTTTCGACATTCATATTAATCGTAACTCTTTAGCAATTTTTTCATTACATAATAAAAAGTTCCAATGGTTACTTTTTGTTATTTCCTCAACCTTTTTTATAGAATTATTGTTGTCATCAATGTTGAAATATAAATATCCCATTCCATTAAAAATAGCAGACAGTTTTTGAGCTATTTCAGAGTTTAGCACCTCAATAATAAATGTTGGTTTAAACTCATTTAGATATCTACCCATTCCATTTAACACTTCAACTTCATGTGTTTCAACATCAAGCTTTATTAAATCAATAGTAGATATATTATTTTTTTCAATAAATGTATCTAATCGCATAACATCAATTTCTAATTCTTGGGCTTTTTTGTCAAAGATTGT
>JAIXLO010000182.1:1624-2717 GCA_026931325.1 Chitinophagales bacterium
ATTGTTTTTTTATTTACCGTTACTGAATAAGCAAAATCAGTTCCTTCTTTTAAATATACTTTAGCTTTTCCATCATAGTTTGATAATCCAAGTTGATATCGGTTAATATCAAAAAAATTTTCTTGAATATTATTGTCAAGGTATTTATAAACTCCCGGTAATGGTTCAAAAGAATATACTCGGCTAGAAGTGTTGATTGATTTAGCTACTAAACTATACAAACCAGTATTAGCTCCAATATCAAAAATTACATTTGAGTTTTTGGATAGTTCTATCCATAAAGAGATTGATTTCTTTTCCCAACCGTTATAGAGTCCTTTCCAAAAAATTTGATTTTCTTCAACAACTCCTAAATGAAACATTTTAAATTTAGTATTCTTATCAATCGAAACAGTAAACCATCCTCTAAAATATAGATGTTTATATATAGATTCTGGTAGATTAAGAATTCTTAAAAGAGAAAATAACTCTCTTTTAAAAGGTATTATATTATATACAATTTTTAAAAATTTCTTCATTTCAATAATTATCTTTAACTCGTTTTTGATGCACACCAAACTTTTATTACACCAAATTTAAATTCACAATCTATCACTTTTAACTCTACCCGATTTAATAATGAAAATAGTTCTGTTCTATCAAATTCCCAAATATGGTCAGCATCAGTATAATTTAAATTGCTATTTATTGCTAATCGATAATGATTTAAATATGTCTTATCAAAATCAGGAAGTTCTATAAATATTTTATTAGTGTATGGGATACATTTTTTTAAAAATGTCTCTGGGTCATCAATATGTTCAAGGATATGTGACAGAATTATTCCATCAAAAACCTCCTTAGTATCTGCTAAATAAGAAAAAGCATCAGTACAAATAAAACTAAGATTAGGTTTTTTATATCTTGTTTTTGCAATTGTAATTAATTCATTATTATAATCTACCCCAACCACTCTGTTTGAAAACGCTGCAATTTCATTACTTATTTCTCCTGTATTACAACCTAAATCTAAAACATTGTCTGTTTCCGATAATTGTTTTTTTATAAAATCCATAGAATATATTCTTAAAGGATGTTTATCTGATTCGAAATT
>JAIXLO010000102.1 GCA_026931325.1 Chitinophagales bacterium
TTTGACAGAAATCGATAAAATTTTAATTATTAAAAGCTTTAAGTGGTTAATATTATGCAGATGATTAAAAAGGGATATAAATTAAAACTCCAGGTTAATTATTATCTTATTGAAAACTGTTCGCTAATGCATTAAAATAACAGTCAGAGCCTTCTGAAAAATAGATTTCGATTTGACTGTCATTCTGGCGAAAGCAGGAATCTTCCACATAATCAAGAGATTCCCGCCTGCTGGCAAAGGCAGGTTTGCACAGGAATGACATATTGAATTTTTCAGAAATCTCAGTCAATTATTATGTAAATGAATTGCTCATCTCTAATAATCCTCAATTAATTTTGTCTTTAAATTTTTTGATCTTTCCATCATTCAATTTTTAAATCTTTCAATCTTTTATTTCCAACACTTCAAATAATGACTATGAATAACTACGAATGACTGTTCTTCATGCTCTGCAATATGCCCTATGCGTTCCCATCATCTATAAAACACTAACCATCATACATTTTAATTTTTCCCGACATTTATCTCGCCTTAATTTTTACAACAAGTAGTTTTTATTTCTTTACTTATTTCTTTTTTACCTGCAGTGATAAAAAAATTTTAGAAAATACAAGAATAGGTGGGGTATAATACTTGATGCAGTTAACACAACACGTAAACAAAAATTATTAATAATAACATTTTCTCTTGTGTTGAATTAAATTATTTCTTTGTTTACGTTTGGCTTAGAAATTATCTGTTACAAATTAATCGGGTTACTTTTGATAGCTGAATATAAAAACTTTGGCACGATTGTTTACTCTCTCTCTCTCTGCAATTCCGGGAGAAAATAGAGTTTCATCTCTTATGTTTTTTCCCACAACAAAAAAATTATTTAATTACAAACAACTTTTACAAAATTAAATCTAAGGTATAGCCGGGGTAATCCTATGAAAAAAAATATTCTTCTCCTTTACTCAATCTCTCTTACACTTACATTCATTACCTTTAACTCCTGTAACACCACAGAACCAACCGATGAACTTAAACCCGGAAGACGTGATTATACCTGGACGGTGGATACGCTCTTCTTACCATTTAATTCATTTACAGATATAACAGGAACAAGTCCAACTGATTTGTGGGTTTGCAGCCCGGGTGATGCCGATAAAATATTTTATCACTATAATGGAAATAATTGGTCTACTGATAATAATTTTAGAGTATTTTCACCTTTTTCAATTTCAAGTCTAAACTCTTTCAATATTTGGAGCGGTGGTTCTGATGGAAGAATCTGGCATTATAAAAATGGAAATTGGAGTGAAAACTATAAATATTCTTTAAATACGACCAATGATATAACTTTTCAAACTATTTTAACTTTGAGTTCGAATAATTTACTTGTTGCCGGGAAATACTACATCGATGCAGATTATTGGGGGATTATTTTGTCTTATGATGGCAACACTTGGAAAAAGTTAAATATTAGCAAAATAAGAACAGGGTTTGCTTATATAAAACATTCTAATAATAATAAAATTTATTTTCTTGGGCTTACTACAGAGCAAACTACTGAGAGCCGTTATCAATTTTATGAGTATGATGGAAGTAGTCTGAAAGAAATTTATTCAGGCTCTCAAAGTAATAATGCGGAAAACGGACGCCTGCTTCAATTGGGTTCAAAAACTTATTTTATAATAGGATATGATTTTTATAATTACAACGGCCAAACATTCATTAAAATAGGAAGGCTTTCCGATGATCAAATGTTCTTAAATGCAGGTATTGGGCGAAATGAACAAGATGTTTTTTTGGGGATGCGTGACGGTATAGCGCATTATAATGGAGAAAACACAATTTATTTATATCAAACAACTGGAAATGTTTTTGTTCGTAAAGGAATTTTATTTGAAAAAGAAGTTTTTTTTCTCGGCCGAGACACTAATGGAAATAATTTGATTTTTCACGGTAAGTTAAATAAGTAGAAAGGAGTTAATATTAACTTCATAAAATAACAGAAGATGGTGTATCGAGCACCACCTTCTGCATTTAATCGAATAGTCCTGTGTCCTGTTAGGCTGGTAACCTTAATTCTTTCAAGATAGAAAGATACTGGGCTATTCTTGTTTAAACTTAATAAAAATTTTTAACAAATGGAGTCTATTATGAAAACCAAAAGAAAAAATATTACAAGCCTTTTCATCTTCTTGTTCTATATTTGTCTCTTCAATTATGTATTATATAGTCAGACTTATGATTCCACCCCACTTGACCAGCAGGAACTTGAGAGATATTATGACCAAAATAATAATTTAAAATATGATAAAGACTATCCAGGTTCAACAGATAATTTTGCATACGTAGGCAAAAATGCTACAAGTTCTGAAACAAAAAATACTTTTAGAATGATATACACTTGGGTTCATAGTATTCCTGCAACAGCAACAATTACATCTTGTACACTTTACATAGCCCAAACGGTAACGTCAAACGCCCCATCTGATGACCCAACCTATGTTGAATTTTAATTTAAAGAATTTCCTAACAACAAATACAGCAGTTCAGCTGCAGAACAATGGACGGCTATCAACACATCTAATGTCCTCCGAACTGAACAGATTCCCAGATCCCCCGGGAATTATTATACTCCATTTACAATGGATCAGACTTTTCTTAATTACATTAAAAGC
>JAIXLO010000094.1 GCA_026931325.1 Chitinophagales bacterium
GCCACACCTTTTGCAGCACATAAAAAAGCATCTTTTTGGCAAACCACTTTACCTTGGTATTGCGACAAATCGAATGCCACCACTTTGCCTGGATAAGGAGCCGCAAAGGTTACTTGTTTTTTGCCTTGCCCCATGTGAGTATAAGCTGTTAAAAACAAACTTTCGCCCGTTAATAGTCGTTTTCCTGCTGAAAGAACCTTTCCAAAAAAACCAGTTTCCTGACCAGAACCATCGCCAAAAATAGTTTGCATTACTATTTCCGCATCTTTCATCATTAAACTTCCTGCCTCGGCAACTATGGTTTCTTGTGGGTCGAGTTCAATTTCGACACATTGCATGTCGTCGCCAATAATTTTGTAATCTATTTCGTGTGCATTCATGATTTTTTATTTTTGAAGGACTAAAATTAGGAAAAGTACCTTTTGAATGTCATTAAAGAAGCAAAGCTTTTTTAAAATACTAGGCTTTTAAGTTTAGTAGTAAACTAAAACATGATAAGATTTAATTTAAATGTATCTAAAAAGTTTTTTTTCTACAAAAATCATTAATTAAGTTTGAATTGTAATTTAAAGAAAATTAATATGATAGATACAAAAAACCAAGCTTTATTAAAAATTAAAGAAACAATCGATTTGTTAGATAAAGCACAATTTAACCTTGGACGAGTAGGTGCTTGTTGGGAAAAATTAGATGAAGATGATATTGAAAGAACTAATTGTAGGGATTTTTCAATTAAAATTTCAAGAATAATTGAACACTTAAAATTGATATGATATGAGAACAGTAATTAGAATTTGTGATGAAACTGGTAATAAATATTCAGGTTTCGAGATGTGTAATGTAGAAAATATTGCTAAATTGTTTCCACATGGTGTTTATAAAAACTTAGAGTTTATGATAGGAAAATATACTTACAAAGTAGTTGATGTTTACGTTGATGGATTCTTTAAAGGTAATTCAAGAAGAGAAACAATAGACGGAGGCTGTGATGATTTTGGTACACACATTTGGATTTCCTGCGAAACCAATGATCCAAGAATAAAGGAAGGAAATATTAATGACGAAACTATTTCTGACATTACTAAAGATCTGGGATTAGAATAAAGTTTTACTTCTTTGTTTTGCTGTTGTCTTAAGCAATAAAATTGTCTTTCTTCTTGTGAGAAAAAAGCAAACACAGCTAACAGAATCGATATTATTGTAAACCAGTCATTTAGTTCCATTTCTTCACTCCTCCTTCAAATAATTATTTAAACTTCTTACACCATAATATGAATAGCGAAGAATATATAAAACCAACAGTTCGATGATTAAAAATAAAAACACACTTTTTGTATAACCATCTCGAACAAAAAAGAATAATTTATCTCTTTCTGAATTTAATTCTTTTATCATATCCTTATATTTCTTAGACATTAAATAATCATCAGGGTAAAAAAATTCATTTTTCTTATTCGCATTTTCTAAAATTATATTAGCCCTATCGAGGTTTAATTTTTTATTAGGCTGTTCTTTTTTGTTTAGAATCTCTAAAGAATCTTCACGTTTTAAAAAAGCATCAGGGTCGAATTTAGGTTTTGATTTTTTTATGAGTATTCCATATTCATCTAATGGTGTAATAGGTTTGGATTGTTGTTCTTTTTTTAATACATCTGAAGGTTTTGGTACGATTCTTTTTTTTATGGGTATCCCGTATTCATCCACAAGTTTAATGGGTGGTCTTTTTGAGATATGGTCGGATAACCAAAGATTTCGTTCATAAATCTCTTCATTAATTTTTTCTTTTTTGTTCTCCTGATACAAATTAAAAACTTCTATAAAACCTAAAAAAGCAACAAAGGCAATAATACCAATGGCAAAAACTTTAAGTTCTCGTTTTAATTTCCTTTTAAAAATTGGGCTATTAACATCAGGGTTGGGTTTGTTTCTAAAAAAATAAAACAGCAAAATAAACAGTAAGTTTATAAAAAAGAAAATGTAGCCAAACTTAAACCAATCTACTTGGTTTGACCATAATGAACCAAACTCTAAATCGCTATTATTATGATTGTAACCACCGATACCATCGCTAATTGGTACTATTCTTCCTTTATACTTATACAAAGGGGAATAAAAAGATAAACCAGCGACAACTATTAAATAGAGGATAGCGATTACTTTTTGATAAATGTTTTTCATTTTTTTTCGTTTTTTAGGCTTGGTATAAAAACTTTTTTCTCATACTTGGCAATTAATCCTACTCTTGGTATATAATCATCAGTAACTTCATATTTAATAAAATTATACAACCAAATGTCTTCTTGTATAATTGGTTTATCCTTAAAAAGTTCAACGTCAAAATTAGTGATTAAGGCTTTGTAGTAATGTCTGCCTGTAAAATCCTTGTATTTAGAAAGTTTATTTTCTAATTCAACTATTTCATTTTCGTTTAAATATTTACACGCTTGCTTAAATATTATGTAAGTAGGTGGGTATTTCATAATTTCAATTTTTCATCAATTCACTAAACCTTAACGAATTTACCTTTTTCTTTACCTCAATGGTATATTGTTTAAAAATAAAACTACAAAAGTTTATTTTTATTGTATTTTATGTTATTCTGTATTTTATATAATAATCATAATTATATTCTTATTTAAATATAAATTATAGAATTATCAATTG
>JAIXLO010000067.1 GCA_026931325.1 Chitinophagales bacterium
TAATTAAATGGCATATTTATAAATATACCTGCTTTTCCAATTCTTGCTTTTCCCTTTACATTTACTAAAATTTCTTTATTAAATAAAACGGCAAAAAGGTTTTTGAAAACTCCTTTCATTTCTATTTCAATATGGCTTGGTAAGGAAAACTCACTTCTTCGTGGAATATGCATTAAGGTATCTAAAATATATTTACCTAAATAATGTTCATTAATATAAATATCACATTCAACTCTTCTTAAACTTACACCAACATTGTTTGGATTATAATATACCAAATCTAAACTTAAAGAGCTTTTATTAAACCCTAATGATTTTACTTGAATATTTCGTACATCTTTATAAACAAGGCTTTGAGGCTTGCCACAAGATGTTAAAATAATAATTAGCAAAAACAGAGGGGCTAATAAAAAAAGTTTATTTTTTACAAACATTATTAGTACAATTATTAGAAATTATCCATTGGTATTTTCTCTGTCTTTAAGTTCTTTAATTTTGTCTAAAGCACCTGCAACTACATCACACATTACAACATATAAAGCTCCTTGTTTTGGATTTTCGTAAATATGTTCTAATGCAAGATTTTCGTTGGCTATAACAGTTTGTGGGATATTAGGATTAATAGAGTTAATTCCTTCTTGCAATAAACCAATAATTTCTTCTGCTGTTCTTCCTCTTAAATTTTTATCACAACGAATAATAATTTCATCAAAATATTCTGCGGAAATAGCTCCTAATTCTCTAATATCTTCGTCTCGTCTATCACCTGTGCCACTAATAACGCCTACTTTAATTGGGTAATCTAATTTACTAACAAAATCTCCTAAAAGCTTTAAGCCATGAGGATTGTGTGCAAAATCGGCTAAGAAAGTAAAGTTTTTAAAATGGAAAAAATTTAAACGACCAGGTGTAGTATTGCTGCTTGCAACAAAAGTTTGTAAACCACTTCTTATATCTTCTATGTTAATTGATTTGAAAAGATAAGCAGCCATAACACTTGGCAAAGTATTAGCAATATTGTGTAATGCTTTTCCTTCAAATGTTAGAGGAATATCTTTAACATGTGCCACTCTTATTTTCCAAGTTCCTTTTAAAATACTTACATAACCATTTTCAAAAACAGTAGCTAAACCGCCAGCTTCACAATGTTCTTTTATTCGTGGATTGTTTTCATCCATACTAAATAAAGCAATATTGCATTTTAAATCATCTTTCATTTTATATACAAGGTCATCATCTGCATTTAATACAGCATAACCATGAGGAAAAACAGTTTCAGGTACAACAGCTTTTACTTTAGCCATTTGTTCAACAGTATTAATACCTCCTAAACCAATATGATCTTCTGCAACATTGGTAACAATAGCAACATCGCAATTTTGAAATGCTAAACCACTTTTTAAAATTCCGCCTCTTGCACATTCTAAAACAGCAAAATCCACAGTAGGGTCTTTTAAAACAAATTGAGAGGAGAGAGGTCCTGTACAATCTCCTTTCATCAATAATTGGTTTTGAATATACACTCCATCACTTGTTGTATAACCAACTTTTTTTCCTGCACTTTTACAAATATGTGCTGTTAAACGAGTAGTTGTTGTTTTACCATTAGTACCTGTTACTGCAATGATAGGAATACGTCCATTGCCTCTATCAGGAAACAACATTTCTATTACAGGTTCTGCAACATTTCTTGGCAAACCTTCAGCTGGTTCAATGTGCATACGAAACCCTGGTGCTGCATTAACTTCTAAGATGGCTCCACCATTTTCTCTAACAGGAGTATATAAATCTTTTGCCATTATATCAATTCCACAAATATCTAATCCTATAATTTTTGCTATACGTTCACACATTACAATATTATCTGGATGTACTTCATCTGTAACATCTGTACTTGTGCCACCTGTACTTAAATTGGCTGTTGTTTTTAGTAAAACCAATTCTCCTTTTGGTGGTATGGTTTCTAAAGTATAACCTTTTTCTTCCAACATTTTCATAGTGCTATGGTCAACAGTAATTTGTGTTAAAACTTTTTCGTGCCCATAACCACGTCTTGGGTCCTTATTTGTTTCATCAATTAACCATTGAATATTATGAATACCATCACCTGTTACAGCAGCAGGTGTTCTTAATGCTGCACAAATAAATTTATAGTTGATTACTAATATTCTGAAATCAAAGCCTGTAATAAATTTTTCTACAATTACACTTCTTCCATATTGTTTAGCATTTTCTAATGCTTTTACTGCTTGCTCCCAGTTAGTGATGTTTGTTGTATTTCCTTTGCCATGATTGCCATCAATTGGTTTAATTACTAAAGGATAACCATATTTTTTAACTGCATCTTCCAAACCAGTTTCAGTTCTTATAACCATTCCTTTTGGTACAGGAATTTCAGCAGCTTCTAAAATATTTTTTGTTTCTTCTTTATCGCAAGCAATATCAACAGCAATATTTGATGTAGTACTTGCAATGGTAGCTCTAATTCTTTTTTGATGCACACCATAACCTAATTGTACAAGGCTGTGTTTATTTAAACGTAAATGAGGAATACCACGTTTTGCAGCTTCATCTACAATGCATCCTGTTGATGGTCCTAAACGAGTGTCTTCTCTTATCTCTCTTAATTTTTGTATATCCTCCGCTAAATTATATTCTACTCCATCTGTTAATGCTTGAGCAATTCTAACTGCTGCTCTTGCAGCATAAACTCCAGCATCTTCTTCCATATAACTAAATACTACATAATATTTTCCTTCTTCATCTGTGCTTCTTGTTCTTCCAAACCCAGTATCCATACCTGCTAAAGTTTGAAGCTCTAAAGCAATGTGTTCAATAACATGTCCCATCCAAGTGCCTTCTTTTACACGAAAGAAAAAACCTCCAGGTTTTGATTCACTACAACGATGACTGTACATACTTGGAAACATGGTTTCTAATCTTTCTGAAAATCCTTCAATTTTATTAGTAGGTCTTTGTTCCATTTCTTCTAAGTCCAATTTCATTTGTATTAATTTAGTTCTTCTTACACTCCAATAGTTTGGACCTTTTAAAACTTTGATTTCTTCAATTCTCATAAGTAGTATATAGTTATTGTATGATTAGAAAAAAAATATTTAAGCCAATTTTATTCGGCATTTAAAAATTGGAACGAAAGATAAGTGTAAAAAAATTTTAGAGCAAAATTTTTTCTATTTATAAAAATGATGAGATACTATAATAAATAAATTTTATAGCTATTGAAAAAATTAAATAAAACAAAAATTATCTCCAGCCACCGCCTAAAGCCCTATATAATTGAACGATATTACTTAGTTTAGCATATTTTGCATTTACAAAACTTAGCTCTGCCGTTAAAGAATTTTGCATAGCAGTAATTACATCTAAATAATTACCCATTCCATTTTTTACTAATTGCTGTGAGTAAATTACAGCAGTATCATACTGCATAAATTCTTGTTGCTTTATTTCAATTAATTTTTGTTGTGCATCATAGCTAAATAAAGCATTTGATACATCTTTAGCAGCAGTTAAAATAGTTTGTTTATAATTATTAAAAGCAATTTCTCGATTTGCTTTAGCAACTTCGTATTGTGTTTTTATTTGCCTTTTATTAGTAATAGGTTGAAGTAAAGAACCTGTTGCTGTTCCAAATAAAGAACCTACACTAAATAGTTTACTAAAATCAACACTTTGTAAGCCAGTACTTGCTGTAATTGTTAATGATGGATAGAATGCTGCTTTAGCTACATTGGTGTTGTAAAATGCACTCATATAGTTGTATTCTGCTGCTTTTACATCTGGACGATTGGTAAGCAACTGAATAGGCACTCCTGAAGCTAATGGAGTATTTATTGATTGTTGTTCTAAAGTATTTCTTTCAATTGATTGAGGAGGAATACTCAATAACATACAAAAATAATTTTCTAACAGTTTAATGCTGTTATCAAAATTTATTAGAATTCCTTTTGAGTTTAAAAGAAGAGCTTCGCTTTGTTTAATAGCAACAGCAGTAACTATTCCAGCATCTTTTAAAGCTTTAGTTGTTTCAAGATATTGTTCTCTGTAAATGATGGTTTGTTCAGTAATTTTCTTTTGTTCATCTAAAGCCATTAACTGATAATAAGTATCAGCAATAGATGCTACTAAATTTGATTTTACAACTTGATGTGCCGATTGTGTTTTAAGCATATTTGCAAGTGCAACTTGATTATTACTTTTTAGCTTTTGCCAAATATCAGCTTCCCAACTCATGTTTGCAGAAATACCAAATAAATTAGCCCAAATTCTATCGCCATTGTTTTGTTGTCCCAATGGTGTGTTTAAAGAATTAGTTTGAAAAGTATAAGAAGGTCCAAACGCCAATGAAGGATAATATAAAGCTCTGCCTTGTTGTAAATAAGCATTAGCAATATTTATTTGTTGAAGTGCATTACGAATATCTAAATTATTTTGGAGTCCTTGTTCTATATATTGTTGTAGCTTATTATCAGTAAATAATTCTTTCCAAGAAAAATTAGCAATGTTTAGAGTATCTGTTGGTAATTTATCTGTTCTATAGTAGCTGTCATTAATTAAATTTTCAGGAGCTTTATAAGACTTACCAACAAAGCATCCTGCAAGTAATATTATTGGTAATAAAACAGCCAAACTTCTCATCTTCATAAAATGTTTTATTTGCAAATTAGATTTCATGTTCAATAGATTTCTGAAATTGAATAGGTTTTACTTTTTCTTGTAACCATTGAAAAATGGCATACAAAACAGGAATAACAAATAATCCTAAAAGTGTTCCAACTAATAAACCAAAAGCAGCACCTGTTGCAATAGAATTATTGCCTTTTGCTCCAATGCCTGTTGCAAAAACTAAAGGCAACATGCCAAAAATAAATGCAAACGATGTCATTAAAATTGGACGTAAACGAGCTTTAGCAGCATTAATTGCAGACATCGCAATACTTTCGCCATGCCTTCGTCTTTGTACACCAAACTCAACAATTAAAATGGCATTTTTAGCAAGTAAACCAACTAACATTATCAATGCTATTTGAAAGTAAATATTATTTTCTAATCCAAACATCCATTGACCTAAATAAGCACCCATAACACCTAAAGGCAATGAAAGTATTACTGATAATGGCAGAATATAACTCTCATACATACCAGATAAAATGAAGTAAACAAATATTAAACTCAAAGCAAAAATTGTCATTGCTTGTGCACCTGAACGAATTTCTTCACGTGTTAAACCAGAAAAATCAATATCATAATTTGTAGATAAATTATTTTGAGCAATTTCTTTTACTGCTTTAATTGCATTACCTGTACTATAGCCAAAATTAGAAGCACCTGTTATATCTACAGAAGAAAATAAATTAAATCTGTTAATAGATTGAGGTCCAAACACTCGTTTCATAGTAACAAATTGAGATACTGGTGCCATTTGTCCACTACTTGTTTTTACAAAAATTGAATTTAAGCTATTCAAATCAACACGAGCATCTGGTAATGCTTGAACCATTACTCTATATTGTTTTCCATACTTTGTAAAATCTGCTGCATAAACTCCTCCAATAAAACCTTGCAAGGTAGAAAGCAAGCTATTTGTTGAAACACCTGCTTCAGTTGCTCTTGGAACATTTATTTCCATTTGATATTGAGGATAACGAGTATTGAATGATGTTTGAGCATATTGTACTTCTGGACGTTTCATTAACTCACCAATAAAGCGTTGTGCTGTTTGATCTAATTCTGTAATAGGTGCTCCAGATTTATTTAATAAAGAAAATTGAAAACCAGCACTATTACCAAAACCTGGAACGCTTGCTGGTGTAAAAAATATTGCTTTAGCATCTGGTATTGAAGCTCCAATGCCAAAAAGTTTTTTAGTAATATCTTCTACACTTTGCCCTTTAACACTATATCTATCTTTAAATGGAGCAAGTTTAATAAATGCAAGCCCATAGTTACTTCCTGTACCAGAAATTAAACCACGACCTGTAGAAAAAGTTACATTAACAACACCAGGTATTTTAGAAGCTTTGTTTGTAAGTTCTTTCATTACCTGATAAGTTCTATCCATTGAAGCACTTGCTGGCAATTCTACATTGGTAAATATTACACCTCTATCTTCTTGTGGTACAAATCCAGTAGGCATCGTTTTATTTAAAACAAAAATTAAAACAATTGATGCTATAATTAATGAAGCAGAAACCCATTTATGTCTTAATAAAAATACAAAGCCTTGTCCGTAACGTTTTGTAAATGCTTTAAAAGCGACATTAAAAGCAATGAAAAATCTTTGAGATAAACTTTTCTTCTTCCCAGAACTGTCTTTATGCGATTTTAAAAATAATGCACACAATGCAGGGCTAAGAGATAAGGCATTAACGGCAGAAATAAAAATTGCAACAATTAATGTTACACCAAACTGCTGATAAAAAACGCCTGTTGGTCCTGTAATAAATGTTACAGGAATAAATACAGCAGCCATTACAAGAGTTATAGAAATAATAGCTCCAGTAATTTCTTTCATTCCTTTTTCTGTAGCTACTTTAGAATCTTTTTCTCCAAGATCTAATTTGGCATGTACTACTTCTACTACAACAATAGCATCATCTACCACAATTCCAATAGCTAATACTAAAGCAAAAAGTGTTAAAAGATTTAATGAATAACCAAATAAATTTAAAAAGAAGAACGTACCAATTAAAGACACAGGAACTGCTATAGCAGGTATTAATGTAGAACGAAAATCTTGAAGAAAAACGAATACAACAATAAATACTAAAATAAAAGCTTCAAATAAAGTTTCAACAACTTTATCAATTGAAGCAGTTAAAAATTCATTAGTATCATAATTGATAGTATAACCAACTCCTTTAGGAAAATTGACTGATTGTTCTGCAACATATTTTTTTACATTTCGAATTATATCTTGTGCATTTGAGCCAGGAGTTTGAAACACACCAACACTAACAGCAGGGTTGCCTGAGCTTTCACCAACTCCTGTATAAGAAAGGGCATCTAATTTTATGGTTGCAATATCTTTTAGTCTTAAAAAATCTCCTTGTCCTAAAGCTTTAATAATGATATTTTCATATTCAGATTGTTCACTTAATTTTCCTTTATACTTAATTACATATTCAAAGAACCTCCACTGTTTTGCCCTAATGCACCTGTTGCTGCCTCAAGGCTTTGGCTATTTATTGCAGCAGTTACATCTGTTGGTTGAACACCATAAATTGCCATTTTTTGAGGGTCTAACCAAATACGCATTGCATAAGTTTTTCCTCCAAATACAGAAGCATCACCTACTCCAAAAACTCTTTTTATACCTGGGATAATATTTATATCTAAATAGTTTTGAAGAAATACAATATCTAAATCTTTATTAGAAGTATAAAATGAAAGAAACATTAAAGCACTATTCTGTTGCTTTTGTGTTACAACACCAGCTCTATTTACTTCTGATGGTAAAAGTGGAGTAGCACGGGCTACACGATTTTGAACGTTTACTGCAGCTATATCTGGATTAATACCTTGCTTAAAAAATACATTAATATTTGCACTACCATCATTACCTGCTGAAGAAGTTATATAATCCATTCCTTCTACACCATTCACTTGTTCTTCTATTGGAATAATAACACTTTTTTGTACAGTTTCTGCATTAGCTCCAATATAAGTTGCTCTAATATTTACAGTTGGTGGAGCAATGTCAGGATATTGAGTTACAGGCAGCGAGTTAAATCCTAATATTCCTAATAAAACAAGAATAATAGAAATTACTGTAGATAATATTGGTCTATTGATAAATGTTTTAATCATCTCTAAAAAATAGGTTTAATGGTATTCACTAAGCTATCAAAGTTGGTAGGTTTAGGAATAATTTTTGTTCCAGTTTTTAATGTATTCACTCCAGCAGCTACAATCTTATCTCCTTTTTGCAAACCACTTTCAATTATTGCTAAATTATTTATACGATCTAAAACTTTTACAACAGTTGATATAGTTGTATCTGCATTTACTTTAAATACATTTACTACACCTTGTTGTTCAAATGTGGCAGCTTCTGGTACTACTAAAACATTTTTATAAGGCTTAGGAATTTTTATAGTACCACTATTACCGTTGGTTAATAACTTTCTTTGATTAGGGAAAGATGCTCTAAATAAAATACTACCAGTCTGAGGGTCTATTTGACCTGTTACAGTTTTTATGATACCTTTTTGTTCATACTCTTGTCCATTAGCTAATATTAAATTTACAGGAGGAATATTTTTTAATTTTTCTGAAACAGTATAACCAGGCGTTGCACTTAAAAAATCTAAATACTCACTTTCATTCATAGAAAAATAAGCATACACTTCATCAGTTTCAGAAATGGTTGTAAGTGCTATTGGGTCTGTTGGGCTAACTAAGCTACCAACTTTAAAAGGCAATTTCCCTACAACTCCATCAATAGGACTTTTAATTAGTGCATAATCTACATTAGCTACTGCATTTAAGTATGTTGCCTGTGCTTGGCTTTTTGCAGATTTAGCTTGAGCTAACTTACTTTTTGCAGATTGTAAATTAGCTTTTGCAGTTTCTAATTGTATTTTACTAACAATATTTTTTTCAACCAATGGAGTTAGTTTATCCACTTCTACCTGAGCAGCATTTACAGCAGCTTCTGCAGCATTAATATTTGCATCAGCAGCATCAATACCACTTTTTGCTGCAGAGGCAACTTCAGATAAAGCATTAGTTTCTAAACGAAATAATACTTGTCCTTTTCTTACAATCTGCCCTTCATCTACCAAAACTTCTTTTATATAACCTGCAATTTTTGCTCTTACATCATTGTTTATACGACCTCTAATACTTGTAGGATAAGAAATAAATCCTGTAACAGATTTTTCTTCTACACTAATAACAGGGTAAGGCTTTGTTGTATTAGGGTTTTGAGATTGTTTTTTGCTTCCACAAGAAAATAAAAAGAAAGAAAGAAGGCTAATTATTATATAACTATGTTTCATATTTATAGCTTATCTTAAATTTAACGAAGCAGCGAAAATAGTATATTTTAACGTAAGAGAAATTGTTAAAGATTCATTGTTTGATGAACGGAAGAATGAAATCCAAAAATTCCAATAATCATAAATATTATTTTATTAAAACTCAATTATATTTTGAAAATCTTTAGTTGTTTATTATCTATTTAAAAAGGGTTATGAAGCTGAATATTTTTTTAGCATTTAGGGTTTTACAACATAATGTAAAATATTATCTTCGCCGCCTATGAATAAAGAAATTGTTTTAAGCGGTATAAGACCAACTGGCTTTTTGCATTTAGGAAATTATTTTGGAGCAATGCGTAATTATGTACGCATGCAAGATGATTATAATTGTTATTTTTTTGTAGCTAATTGGCATTCTCTTACAACTCATCCTGATACTAAAGAATTAAAGCAAGCTGTAAAACGTGTTATTGCAGAAAATATAGCTTGTGGTTTAGATACTGAAAAAGCAGTTTTTTATGTACAAAGCGATGTACCAGAAATTGCAGAATTGTATTTGTATTTGAATATGCTTTCTTATAAAGGAGAGTTGGAAAAAACAACTACGTTTAAAGATAAAGCTCGTTCTCAACCTGATAATGTAAATGCTGGATTGCTTACCTATCCTGTATTGCAAGCAGCAGATATTTTAATTCATCGTGCAGTAAAAGTACCTGTTGGTAAAGACCAAGAGCAAAATTTAGAAATGGCAAGAAATTTTGCTCAACGTTTTAATCATCGTTATGGCGATATTTTTCCTATGCCTTTTGCTTTTAATTATGGTGGCGAATTAGTAAAAATTTTAAGCCTTGATGGTAATGGTAAAATGAGTAAAAGTGAAAATCAATTAGCAACTTTATATTTAGCAGATGAAGATGATGTTATCAGAAAAAAAATATTAAAAGCAAAAACCGATAGTGGACCAACAGAAACAAATGCTGTTAAACCAGATTATATTGAAAACTTATTTACCTTAATGAAATTAACCAGTACAGAAGATGTTGTAAAAAAGTTTGAAGATGATTTTAATAACAGTAGTGCAGGAAATTGTGTAATACGTTATGGCGATATGAAAAAACAATTAGCAGAAGATATGATAAGCTTTATAAAACCTATCAGAGAAAAAGCTGCTGATTTACAAAAGAATACAGAACTATTAGATAAAATAATTAAACAAGGAGCAGATAAAGCAAGAGCAAGTGCATCTGCTACAATTGAATTGGTAAGAAAAGCAGTTTTAGGTTAAGGAAATATCAAGCTAAATTTTATTTTCATAAATCAAAACTGAAAACATCTTTCATTATCAGAAATAATTTGATAATATTGTGAACTCTAAACAAGTTCTAATCATTTACTTTTTTTGAATATACTATATTATGGCTAAAGCTAAAAAACCAAAACATGTTGCTGTTGCAGGAAATATTGGAGCAGGCAAAACAACCTTAACAGAATTATTAAGCAAACATTATCGTTGGATACCTCAGTTTGAAGATGTTGATCACAATCCATATTTAATGGACTTTTATGAAGATATGCCAAGATGGAGTTTCAACCTTCAAATCTATTTTTTAAACAGTCGTTTAAACCAGCTTTTAGATATTCAAAGAGGCACAGAAACTGTTATTCAAGATAGAACAATTTATGAAGATGCACACATTTTTGCTCCTAACTTACACGATATGGGTTTAATGAGTAAAAGAGATTTTGAAAACTATTTTAAGTTTTTTCAAACACTAAAAACAATGGTGCAGCCACCAGATTTATTAATTTATTTAAAAGCAAGTGTTCCAACATTAGTAGGTCAAATAGAAAAACGTGGAAGAGAATATGAAGAAAATATAAGGTTAGATTATTTAAAAAAATTAAATGAATTATATAATAGATGGATTGAAAATTATAAAGAAGGGCCTTTATTAATTATAGATTGTGATAAAAATAAATTTGCTGAAAGTGATGAACATTTAGGCGAAGTAATTGCTAAAGTAGATAGTATGTTATTTGGTTTATTCTAATAAAAAAATAATGCTTACAATTATCAGATGGATTGTTGGTTTACTTTTTATTTTTTCAGGCTTAATAAAAGCTAATGACCCTTTAGGGCTTAGTTATAAAATGCAAGAATTTTTTGAAGCTTGGCAATTAAAAGGTTTTCACAATTATACCTTAGCTGCTGCTTATGCAATGAATATTTTAGAAGTTGTAGCAGGTGTGGCAGTCATTGTTGGTTGGCAAATGAAACGTTTTGCATGGTTGCTTTTAATACTCATTATCTTTTTTACTTTTCTTACTTCTTATGTATTATTTTCAGGTAAAATACATGCCTGTGGCTGCTTTGGTGATTGTGTGCCACTTACACCAATACAAACTTTTATAAAAGATATTGTGTTGTTATTACTTATACTAATTTTATTTTTCAATACTAAAAAAGTAAAGCCATTATTCAATAAAAAATTATCTGTTGTTATAATAATTTTATCACTCATATTTACAACTGCTTTACAATCTTATGCTTTAAAATATTTACCAGTATTAGATTGTTTGCCTTATGCAAAAGGAAAAAATTTACACGAAGGAATGAAACTGCCAGAAGGTGCAGTATCAGATAGTTTTGCTATAACTTTTAAATACAAAAAAAATAATCAAGTAATAGAATTTGACCAAAATAATTTTCCAGATGATTTTGATGATTCTTATGAATACATGGATAGATATGATAAACTCATTAGAAAAGGAACTGCATTACCAGCCATTACAGATTTTTCTTTAACTACATTAAATGGTACAGATACTACAGAAGCATTATTAAACAACAAAGAGATTTATATTTTGCTTTTTGTAAAAGATTTTTCTACCAAAAACAAATGGATGAATGGTACTTTAGGATTAATGCTTGATGGTGCTAAAAGAAAAAATATTCCTTTTTATATTGTAACAGCTGATGTTGTAACTGCTCAACAAAATTTTACCAGCATACCTATTTTAACTTGTGATGCAACAGTTATTAAAACTGCTGCAAGAGTTAATCCTACTTACTTTTTAATGAAAGGAGATGTTGTAATAGATAAACTTAGTTATGCAAGTGATAACAAATTATTGAATTGGATTAAATAATGTTAATAGATTTTTTTCATAATTTTTTTTAATTTTTAAATTTATCATTTATAATTAATAATTAACAATTAATAATAACTCCATTCATTAAATGCTTCCTTTTCTAATCAAAAAAATATTGTATGGCTTTTTAGTAATGGCAGGAGTAGTGGTTATTGTATTCTTTTTATTTCAAGGTTTTGGCGATCCAGCAAGATTAGTAATAGGACAAACAGGCGATAGTGCAACTATTAAAAATATTAGAAAAGAATTAGCCTTAGACAAACCCAAATGGAAACAATTTATTTTGTATGTAAATGATGTAAGCCCATTAGGTTACTATACTACTCAACAAAGAGAACAAAAAAATATCAAAGGAATTTTTATTGGAAATGTTGGTATAAAACTCCCTTATTTAAGACGTAGTTATCAAAGCAAAAAAAATGTAAGTGAAATATTAGCAGAAGCTTTGCCATCAACCATTTTATTAGCTGCAACTGCTATGATTTTTGCTATAATTGTTGGTATATTTTTAGGCGTTATTGCAGCTATTAAACAAAATACTTGGTTAGATACAAGTAGTGTATTTGCAAGTGTTTTAGGCATTTCTGCCCCATCATTTTTTATGGGAATTGTGCTTGCATATTTATTTGGCTTTGTATTAAACCAATATACAAGTTTGCCATTAACTGGCAGTTTATATGAAATTGATGCTTTTACTGGCAAACAACTACAACTAAAAAATTTAATATTACCTGCACTTACCTTAGGTATTAGACCATTAGCCATTATTACACAGCTAACAAGAAGTTCTATGTTAGATGTACTAAATCAAGATTATATTAGAACTGCTTATGCAAAAGGATTAAGCAAAAAAATAGTTATATTTAAACATGCTTTAAGAAATGCTTTAAACCCCGTTATTACAGCTATTACAGGTTGGTTTGCAGAATTGTTAGCAGGTGCTTTTTTTGTAGAATATATTTTTGGTTGGAATGGAATTGGAAAACTTACAGTAAATGCTTTAGAAAATTTAGATTTTCCAGTAGTAATGGGAAGTGTATTATTAACTGCCTTATTTTTTGTAATAGTTAATATTATAGCTGATATTCTTTACAGCATTATTGACCCAAGAATAGAATTAGAGTAGGGTAGAAGTACTAAAAAAACAAAATGCTTTTCAACTTTTCAAATAATTCTTCACATATTTAAAACTCAGTATGGTATTTTAGCTTCTTTCTGTTATTTTTGCACCCAATTTTAGCCAAATAAAAATGGCTATCAGCAATAATATTATATAAAAAATTAAACAATGGCTGGTCAATTAAAAGAAGTTCGTAACAGAATTAAAAGTGTTCAAAGCACTCAACAAATTACAAAAGCTATGAAAATGGTTAGTGCTGCAAAATTGCGTAGGGCACAAGATACCATTATTCAAATGCGTCCTTATGCTCAAAAATTACAAGAAATGTTGAGTAATATTGTTAGCAATATTGAAGGTGGAGCAGAACTTAAATTAGCCGAAACAAGAGCAATAGAAAAGGTTTTATTAATTGTAATAACCAGCGATAGAGGTTTGTGTGGTGCTTATAATAGCAATATTATTAAATTGGCTAAAAGTACTATTGCAGAAAAATATTCAACACAATTTAAAAAAGGAAATGTAGCTATTTGGAATATTGGTAAAAAAGGTTTTGAGGCTTTAACTAAAGCTGGATATAAAACAAACGATACTTATAAAGATATTTTCTTAAATCTTACTTTTACTAATGTACAAGCTGCAGCACAAGCTGCTATGAAAGAATTTGAAGAAGGCAATTTTGATGCAATTGAAATTGTTTATGGACAATTTAAAAATGCTGCTACTCAATTATTTGTTTCTGAACAATTTTTACCTATCCCTAAAGTAGAAAATAAAGAAGGTAGCAACAAAAAATCTGACTTTATTTTTGAACCAAATAAAGAGGATTTAATTGCTGTGTTAATGCCTAAAATTTTAAACACTCAATTATATAAAGCAGTATTAGATAGTAATGCAAGTGAGCATGGAGCAAGAATGACAGCAATGGATAAAGCAAGTGATAATGCTAATGAGTTATTAAAAACTTTAAAAATTTCTTATAACCGTGCAAGACAAGCTGCTATTACAACTGAACTTACTGAAATTGTTAGTGGTGCTGCTGCTTTACAAGGTTAATACTTTATTGCACTTTTTGAAAATATCTTTTTTGCAATTTTTCAAAAATAATATTTTCAAATTATTAAAAAATTACAATGGAACTTTCTTCTATTATACCACATATTGAAGTACTAATTTTTGCTAGCGATAAGCCTTTAACTGCATTAGAAATTACTGAACTTATCAATAATGCTTTTGCATTTTTAGAAGAACGTGTAACATTGGATAAAGTTGAAAGCTGCATAGAAGGTATTAAAGAAAAATATGCAAGTGAATTTTATCCTTTCGAAGTTGTAGAAAGTGGTGGAGGATTTCAGTTCCTTACAAAAAAAAATTATCACCAAACAGTAGCACAATTAAATGGAGATAAGTTTTTAAAACGCCTATCTACTGCTGCATTAGAAACATTAGCCATTATAGCTTATAAACAACCAGTAACAAAAGGAGAAATTGAAGCTATTCGTGGAGTGAACAGTGATTATAGTGTACAAAAATTATTAGAGAAAGAATTAATAATGATTAGTGGAAGAAATGAAAACCTTCCTGGACATCCATTAGTTTATGCAACTTCTAAAACTTTTATGGATTATTTTGGTATAAACTCTACCAATGATTTACCAAAAATAAAAGAAGTATTATCTGAAGAATTAATTGAAGGAACTATCATTAATCCTGAAGATTTTACAAGTAATACTGCCCTACCTCAAACGGAAAATGATGCTACATTAATAATTAATGATGATGGCAAATTAGAAGACAAATCATCATCAAATTATGATATAAATGAAGATGATGTAAATACTGATGGAGAAATTGGATAAAAATATTTTTCTACTTTTTTAATTCTGTTTATAAATTATTCATTTTTATTTACTTAAAAAATAATTTAATTATGACTTGGCAAGAATATTTAGAAGGCTTTGATACTATTTTAAATAACCCAAATCCATCAGCACCTTATGATGATGCTGCTTATTTAGATTATACTAAACTTAATAATGCAAGACTAAAAAGATGGATTAAAACTGCAACACTTTCTGATGAAACTAAAGAAATAATTAATGCTATCAATAAACCACAACATTGGATTGTAATTACAGAACATTGGTGTGGCGATGCTGCTCATATTGTTCCAATACTTTATCTTATGTCAGCATTAAACAAAAACATCCAATTTACAATTCAATTAAGAGATACAGATTCTGAAATTGATAATTATCTTACAAATGGTAGCAAAGCAATTCCTGTTTTAGTTGTAAGAGATGCTTCCAATAAAGATATTTTTCATTGGGGACCACGCCCAAAAGAAGCTCAAGAACTTTTTTCTTCTTTAAAAGCAAAGAATGCAGATTTTGAAGAAATAAAAGAAGCTATTCAAGTTTATTATAATAATGATAAAGCAGAAAGTATTCAAAAAGAAGTAGTGGCATTACTTAAAAATACCCAATAATATACTTTCATATTTTCTAATTTTTTTTTAGAAATTTATTCTTAAACCCTGCTTCTGCATTTGGAATATAAATTAGTTTTTCAATTTTCGGATTTAGTTTTTAGATTTTAGTTTTTCGGTTTTCATGATTCTATCACTTAATTTGGATTAAATTAATAGTGATTCCTTATTCATTGTTTACGAATAATGAATACAACTATTTTTGCTTTTGAAATTTTTACTACTATTTTAGTAATAGAAATTTTAAATAATTACCTTAATAAAAATTTAAAGCAATTAATATGAAAGATAGAATTTTAGTTATTGGTGCAAGTGGACAAATAGGAGTTGAACTTACTTTGGCTCTTCGTAAAATATATGGTAATAATAATGTAATTGCTTCTGACTTACGTGAACAAAATCCTTTATTAGAAGGCACAGGACCTTACGTAAGTTTAGATGTTATGAATAGTGAAATGTTGCATGTACAAATAATCAGACAAAACATTACACAGATTTATTTATTAGCTGCTATTTTAAGTGCAACTGGTGAGAAAAATCCAAATCTTGCTTGGCATTTGAATATGCAAGGCTTATTAAATGTGTTAGATATTGCAAGAGAAGAAAATATTAAAAAAGTTTATTGGCCCAGTAGTATTGCAGTTTTTGGACCAACAAGCCCCAAGCAAAATTGTCCTCAACAAACAATTATAGAGCCTATTACTGTTTATGGCATTAGCAAATATGCAGGTGAATTTTGGTGCAATTATTATCACAGACGTTATGGAGTTGATGTAAGAAGTATGAGATACCCAGGATTAATAAGTTATAAAAGTGCACCAGGTGGAGGTACTACAGATTATGCAGTAGAAATTTATCATGAAGCATTAGAAAATAAAAAGTATGAATGTTTTTTAAATGAAGATACTTATTTGCCAATGATGTATATGCCAGACGCAATAAGAGCAACCATTGAATTAATGGAAGCTTCTGAAGCTTCTATTAGTATTAGAACTTCTTATAACATAGCTGGTATGACCTTTTCTCCAAAAGAAATTGCAGCTTCAATTAAGAAGCATATACCAGATTTTTCTATTTCATATACCCCTGATTACAGACAATCAATTGCTGAAAGTTGGCCTCAAAGCATTGATGATAGCACAGCAAAACTTGATTGGGGCTGGAAACCTCAATTTGATTTAGAAAAAATGACAATTGATATGCTACAAAATTTACAAGCAATCAATAAATAAATTTCGTCTATTATCTCTTATAACTCGGCAAAAAGAAAACAAAAAATCCTACAAACAATGTAAGTGTAGCAGGTAACCAATTACCAAATTGCAATTGATAGATTCCGTAGAATCCTACAAATCCTAAAAATCCAAGTGGCCAAAGCTTTCTCATAGTGGTACGTTTTTGGGGTTAAAGAATATGCCTAAGCAGCACGGAAAATTTTATTTGCAGTAAACTTAATTTTTATTTTTGAATAAAACAAATAAAATAGTATTTATTTTTTAACAGATAGCTACTAATATTTGGGTTCTTTAAATTTAAAAAGTAGAAGAATTTGATTGTCAAATCAATACAATCATTTTAGTATAGATATTATTTTGTTTTTAATTTTCTGATTGAATAGTTTATTTCTTTATTTTCATTAGCTCAGCAATAGAAAAACCATTTTCATAAGCTTTAATTAAGTCACCTTTCTTATTATACACAGCTGTAAATGGCGTAAACCTTA
>JAIXLO010000048.1 GCA_026931325.1 Chitinophagales bacterium
ATATAATATAGTTTCAGTATTACTTTCTAATCTTTTCTGTAAGCCTTCTGCATAAAAATTTATTTTTAAAACATTATTGTTTATTTGATTTAAAAGTTCTTTAACCGCTTGCTCTAAACCTGCCTTTTGTAAAGCATTAGGCATCATACTATGACTAACATTTCTTACTTCTTTACAACCTTCATCAACCATATTTAATATTTTTTTATAAGTATTTGCCTGCTCTTTTGTAGAAAAAGGAATTTCTGATTGCATTGCACTTAAATTCATTTTTACTGCACTCATTAATTGTCCAACTCCATCGTGCAAATCTTCTGCAATTCTTTTACGTTCATTTTCTTCTGCCTGTAAAATGGCTGTTGCAGCAAGTTGCTCTTGTTTTAATATGGCTTGTTGTAGTTGCTTTTCTTTGTTTAATTTATATCTTCTGTATAAAGAATAAATTAACCAAATGATTAATACGGAAATAGTAATAATTACAGATAGTAAAATATTTTTTTTGTTGTTAATTAATTTTTGGTTTTTAAGTTGTAGCCGATCAATTTTTTTCTCCTTGTTTAAAATTAAAATTTGTTTTTCCTTTTCAGTTGAATCAAGTCTTTGCTTTAGTATTAATTCATTTTGATCTTTTAATGATAATTGATTAGCTGCAATTAATAATTCATTTTGTGAAAGCAATAATTTTTGTTTAGAAATATCATATAAATTCTTATTGATAGCTGCTTGTTGTTGTTCTATTAATTTTTCTTTTTGTGCTGTATTATATTTTGTTTCTAATTCACTAAACTTATTGCTCATATCAATGTTGTACAAAGAATCTTTATAAGCAGCATATTTTTTATAATAAGTTAATGAGGCAGTAGCATCGCCTAATTTTTCATAAAGATTAGATTTTGTTTGATAAACCATTATCAATTCTGGTTTTGTATTAACAGCAACTTCAGCAATGCTTTCTGCATTATTTAATACTTGTTTAGCAGAGTCATATTGTTTTAAATCAATTAAAATTAAAGCAAGGTTATTTAAACAACTAACTCTCCCTTTAGAATCATTTTGAGAGGTTCTTATTGAATAAGATTCTAAAATATTTTTTTTAGCTTCTTGTAGTTTATTTAACTTCTGTTGTAAACCACCAAGATTATTTAATCCATTTGCTAAATATTCTTGATTTCCCATTTCTCTTGAAAAACTAATAGCTTTGCTATAATATTCTTCTGCTTTTAAAAATTCTTCTTTTATCTTATAAATGTTTGCAATATTTATATAGGACTGAACTAAGCCACTTTTATCGTTTAGTTTTTCTTTAATTGTCAAAGATTGCTTGTGGTAGATTAGAGCTTCTTCTAATCTGCCCATATTTTGTTGTAGAATACCAATGTTATTTAATGAATAGGAAATACCAATAGCATAATTTTCTTTTTCAAAAAGTACTAAAGCATTTTGTTGATTGTATAAAGCGTCACTAAATAAGCCTTGTTTTTGATATACAATACCAATTTTGTTATACAATTTAGCAACACCTAAATTGTCTTTTAATGATTGACGTATTTTTAAAGATTCATTATATAAATAAATAGAAGAGTCGTATTGTTCTTTATCGTAGTATATAATTCCTAAATCGTTATACACTTGTGCAAGGCCTAAAGAATCATTAATTTTTTTTGCTAAAGCAATTCCTTTGTGACCATAATAAATAGCTTTATTTCTGTTTACTAATCTATATTGCCAGGTAAGCTCACTATATGATTTAACTAAGGTGGTATTGGTTTGAGTTTTAATAGTATTTTCAATACTATCAATAATATGTTTATTTTTTTGTGCATTTATTTGTAACGCAAATAGAATTAAAGGAAAAATGAGTAATACAATTTTCTTCATTATTAAAAGTACTTTATTTACAGATAGAATTTCTATCTAAATTTCATATATTTCTAGCTAAAAATTTTCAAAACCTAAAACTTCTTTCATGCAGAATATACCTTTTTTATCTTTAATATACTCTGCTGCTAAAATAGCTCCTTTAGCAAAGCCTTGTCTGTTATGAGCTGTGTGAATAATTTCTATTTCATCAATTGCTGATTCATATTTTATTTTATGGGTTCCTGTAACTGTATCTATTCTTTTAGAAATTATTTGTAATTCATCTGCTTTTACAGTAGGATTATTAACCCACTTTTCTTTATTAATTGTGTGTTGTAAAATTTGTTCTGCTAAAGTAATAGCTGTTCCACTTGGAGCATCTTTTTTTTGAGTGTGATGTATTTCTTCAATCATTACATTATATTCAGAATGATTACTCATTAGCTTTGAAAGAAAAATATTTAATTCAAAAAATAAATTTACTCCAATACTAAAGTTACTTGCAAATAATAATGTTCCATTTTCTTGTTTGCAAATTTTCTCTATTTCATCTTTTTTATTCAGCCAACCAGTTGTACCACAAACTACTGGCACCTGTGCCTTTAAACATTTTACAACATTTTCAAATGCACTATTAGGGTTTGTAAACTCTATAGCTACATCTGCTTGTTTTATTGTTTGAGAAGTAAATTCATGAATATTATTTGTTTGAATTTTTAAAACTATTGAATGTCCTTTTGCTATGGCAATTTCTTCTATAGCTTTTCCCATTTTGCCATATCCTATTAAAGCTATTTTCATAGTTGATTAAATTTTTTTGTATTTAGATTATAACTTAAAGTTATGATTTTTCATAAAATATTCAACGAACATTTACAATACGTGGAGTTGGCTTTTTTAAGCTAAAAACTAAACTTATTCCTTTAGAATTATTTGTTGGATTAATGGTAGGATTAATTTGCATAGAAAGATTGTCGCTTACATCAAAATCTTTTAAATGTGCAAAAACAGTGGCATCTACAACATTTAAACCCCAAGCTACAACAAACCATAAAACTGAATAATCTCTATCTTTTCTAAAGTTGTTTCTAAATGTTTGTAAAGAGCTTAAACTAAATCCCTGCAATTTTGGATGAATATTTTTTAGATTTTCTTTGTCTTCAGGAGTTGCATCTGGTTGAGAAGCTTTATACAATATATCATAAGCAGTTTTAGTACGACTATACCATGTATTGTTATAAAAGAATGTTGCTGTAGGAATTGCTAATACTCCATAAACTATTGGAATTTTCCAGTACTCTTTATTATAAGCTTGACCCCAACCTGGTAAAATGGCAGAACGTAATGTTGCAGTTCTTGGATTATGCTTTTGTTTTATTGAAAATTTATTTTTTGAAGAATCCTTTTTTGTTTCTTCTATTAAAGGTTTGTTGGGTGAAGGATTTGTTGTATCGTTAGTTTGAATAGTTAGTAATTTATCAGAATTATTTTTTTGTGCAAAAACTATTGTTACATTAAAGTATAAAAAAAATAGCAATATGCTTTTTAAAATGTTCATGTTAAATATTAACCAACAACAATGTTCATTAAATCTAAAATTTTATTCAACTCTTGTAATGAATAATATTCTAATGTAATGCTTCCATAACCTTTTTTGTTATGGACTAATTTGGCTTTTGTACCAAAATGAGAAGCTAAGTTATCTTCAATTTTTTTATATGCAGGAGATAACTCATTTTTTGAAGAAGATTTAACAGGTTCATTGCCTTTGTATAGTTTTCTTACAAGTTCTTCAGTTTGTCTTACACTAAGTTGTTTGCTTTTTATTTCATTAAAAATATACAATTGTTTATCTATTGTATCTATAGTTATTAATGCTCTAGCATGTCCCATAGTTATTTTATTGCTACGAACTGCTAATTGAATATCTGGGGGGAGTTTTAATAATCTAATGTAATTAGTAATGGTACTTCTTTCTTTACCCATTCTATCTGCAACTTGTTCCTGAGTGTAACCTAACTCTTCAATCATTCTTTTATAGCTCAATCCAATTTCAATTGCATTTAAGTCTTCTCTTTGCAGGTTTTCCAATAGAGCTAATTCTAATAATTCAGTATCATTTGATTGACGAATGTAAACTGGTACATCTTTTAATCCAGCTATTTTCGATGCTCTTAATCTTCTTTCGCCTGAAATTAAAATATATTTTCCATTGCTACTTTTAGTTACAGTGAGCGGTTGTATAATATCATGAATTTTTATTGATGCAGCCAATTCGCTTAAAGCGGTTTCATCAAAATCTTTTCTTGGTTGTTTGGGATTAAAAGAAATACTTTCTAAAGGTACACGTACTATTGATGTTGCTTGCTCTACAATACTATTTTTTAAAGCACCAGAATTGTCTTTAAGGTCTTGATTCATGTTAGCTAATAAACTTCTTAACCCTTTTCCAACAGCATCTTTATTTTGTTTATGTGTAGCCATCTTTTTATTGAAAGTTTATGTCTGAGTTAATTGAAATTATTTTTCTATTGAGTATTATAATCTTAAATATTATTCTATAATTCTTTCTTCATTAGTCATTTTAGTCATTTCATTTTTTTGCAAAATTTCTTTTGCAAGATTTAAGTAATTAGCAGCACCTTTACTATCAGCATCATACAGAATAACAGGTTTTCCTAAACTTGGAGCTTCGCTTAATCTTGTATTTCTATGAATGATTGTATTAAAAACTAATTCATCGAAATGTCTTCTTACTTCACTAACAACCTGATTACTTAAACGTAAACGACCATCATACATAGTCATTAAAATACCTTCAATTTGTAATGATGGATTTAAACGGCTTTGAACGATTTTTATGGTATTTAATAATTTCCCTAAACCTTCTAAAGCAAAAAATTCACACTGAACAGGAACCACTACACTATTTGCTGCAACAAGAGAATTGACAGTTATTAAACCAAGAGATGGGGAGCAGTCAATAATAATAAAATCATATTTATCATTTATCTCACTTAATAACTGCTTCATTACATTTTCTCTATTAGGATAATTAATCATTTCAATTTCGGCTCCTACTAAATCGATGTGAGATGGTATAAGATCTAAGTTTGGAATTTCTGTTTTTAAAATTACTTCAGAAGCTTTTGCATTATTTACCATGCAATCGTATAGGCTTATTGTAATATTTTTATCATTAAAACCAACTCCTGTTGTTCCATTTGCTTGAGGGTCTGCATCAACTAATAAAGTTCTATATTCTAATACAGCAAGGCTTGCTGCAAGATTTATAGCAGTAGTTGTTTTTCCAACTCCACCTTTTTGATTTGCTACACCAATTATTCTTGCCATAAAAATCTTTCTACTTTAATTTTTCTTTCAATAGTTACAAATGTAAAGATTATGATTGTTAGCAAAGAACCTAATTTTAGCTGTAATTATAAACAGTAATTTTCCCCATTTTTAGGGTTATTAAAATACTCTAAACATAAAATTTTGCTTCTTTGTTTTTTAAGGAATATCTACAGTATGATTTTGTGGATTTTCAGAAGAAAAATTAATTATTAAACTATCAGAATTAATTATTTTGTTTTTTGTTTGTAAGCTATCATCAAAAACTTTATCTGACACTACATAATTGTATCTAATTTGTATGGTTGAATCATTTATAGCTTTTCGTTCTATAATTTTTGCTTTACACTTTTGATTATTTGAACTACAAGCAGTAAAGAAAAAGCATCCTAAAAAAATTATAGCTAAATAATATACTTTCATACAATAATTAATTCTTTTTTCAATTCAACTTACATACCAGGAAAAAGAGGCCTACCTACAACATATCCTTTTATAGGCCAAGGAATTGTAGCTAATATAATTAAGAAAGCAATCAAATAAAGAATAGCTGTTTTTTTTGTTTTACCAGATTTTTTTAAAGAAATATGCCCAATAGTGATTAATGTAATGGCTACAAGCATTCCAAAAATATGTTCAATTGCCCAAAATCTTAATGCTCCATTTTTCATTATTTCAGATATAGGATATGCTTTAAAAAAATTAAATCCATTAGCACCAAAAAAATATTGATACAAGCCTATGAGTAGAGTTAAATGGCAAGAAATTAATAACCATAAACTTATTCTTAAATTTTTCTTACCAGAAAAATTTTGAACCAAACTTGCTATTAATAGAATAATAATTACCCAGCGTAAAAAATTGTGTAAATGTAAAATACCGTTGTACATAAATTATTTTTTTCAAAACTAATGGTTTTATTTGTTTATGAGTATGTTTTGAAAATTATAAGTTGGATTTTGTGAAGAATTAGATAAAAATTTCTTAAAAAGAAAAAAGCCACCAAAGAAAGTTTGATGGCTTTTAATTCCTGAAAATTCAGGAATGCTGTATTTAACCTTTCCTTTTTATCTTTTTTGTCTTCTTGCAGGGAAGAAGTTTCCTGTCTTACCAAATTTAGGAGTTTCAGGAGCTCCATAGTGTGTCATTGCACATCTGAAACCTATAGTACTACTACTTTGATTTTCTTCTAAGAATCTTCTAGTTCCTGGACTTAACCAATATGGTCTATCATTCCAACTACCTCCTTTTACAACTCTTGATTTATCAGAAATTAATGTAGTTGTTCCATAATTATAAACTGCTGAACGACCATCAGCTATTTGGTCACCATCTAAATAGTCTATAGCATAAGATTTTTGATAGTTACGACGTTTTCTAAGTAAACTATCTGGTTCATTTTCCATTACTACACGGCCTAAAGAATCTTTTTGCATTTCACCAGTAGCAGAATCTTTTTTCACTCTTTGAAATACATTACCTCTATAATAGTTGAAGTCTTCACCTTCTAAACTTGTTAATGGTCTATAAACATCAGCAACCCATTCACTTACATTACCACTCATATTATATAATCCAAATCCATTAGGATAAAAAGAGGTAACTTCTGAAGGAATAGCAGAACGGTCATTTAAACCTCCTGCCACACCCATATTATCACCAGATCCTCTTTTAAAGTTTGCTAAAAAAGCTCCTTGAAAAGCTCCTCTTCTTGTAGAACGTAAATTATCGTAGCCTGAGTTTTGCCATGCATATACTTGTTTATTTGCTATTACCTCTTCACCACGAGTTTTTTCTGATCTACGTCTTTGAGGATTTTCTAACATATAGCCATAGGCTGCATATTCCCATTCTGCTTCAGTTGGCAAACGATAATCGCCATATAAAATTCCATCTTCAAATCTTGCTTGTCTTGGTTGTCCTTTTGAATCTCTTAAAGGGCTACTTTTTGTAGGGGGAGTTTTAGGATTATATAAACCTAATAAATAAGCTTTAGTATTAAAATTATCTTCTCCAACATTGTTCATACCACCTTTTTGATAATCTTTTGCATTGATAATTTTCTTATCAATTAAAGCTTTTTCATTTACTCTATCAGTACGCCAAATACAAAAATCACGTGCTTGTTTCCAAGATACACCAACAACTGGATAGTAATTATAGCTTGGATGACTAAAATAATATTCTACATAAGGCTCATTATATGAAAGTTCACTTCTCCAAACTAAAGTATCTGGTTTAATATCTTCAAGAAGTTGTTCATATTTTTCATCTTCACCAAATGTGTTTTGCATCCAAAACATATATTCTCTGTAATGCACATTAGCTACTTCTGTTTTATCTATGAAGAATGAATTTATAGTAATACGTTTTGGAATATTATTCCAATCGCCCATTACATCTTCTTGTGTTGCACCCATTGTAAATGTACCACCTTGTACAAAAACAAGTCCTGGTGCTATTTTTATATTTTTAGGTTTAGCTACTGTAAAGCCTCCTGTTTTTTTATCATTATAAGCCCAGCCTGTTACATCTGATTTTTGTTGCTTCTTTTTTATAGCATTACAAGAAGATAAAATGCTAATTGTTGCTAACAGTAATGTACAATTTCTGATTCCTGTTGAGATTCGCATTGTTGAAAGTTTGAGTGTACTAAAACGTTGATTATTAAAAAATATTGCCCTTTTAGGAGTTGCGAATATAAATGGAATTATTGAAATATTTTGTAGTATTCTTCAATTTTTTTTAGAATGATTAAAAAAATATTAGAAATTGATATTTTTTTAACTTTTTAGGTTAGATTTCCCTTATTTAATTTTTAGAAAGATTTTTATTAATTATAGAATTAATTGTTTGATTATCAATAATATATTAAAATAATAGCAAATGATATATTTTAAGATTAGATAAACTTATTTTTAAAATAAAATTTATAAAAAATTATAGAAATAATTAAAAGCTTTGTTGCTAATGTTTGTAAAAATAAAAAGCTCCTTTCGGAGCTTTTATTCGGGAAATGAATATTTATTTTACTAAGGTAAGTTCATCAATGATATGTTTTGCTCCACCTACTTTTTCAATACACCATAAAACATAACGAACATCTACACAAATAGTTCGATTTAAATCTTTATCAAAAGCTAATTTATGGCTTAATGCTTCTGCATTACCATCAAATGCTAACCCAATTAAATTTCCTTTTCCATCAATTACTGGGCTTCCAGAATTTCCACCTGTTATATCATTATTAGTAATGAAATTGACTACAAGCTTATTAGTAGTTTTATCTATATATTGACCAAAGTCTTTATTCTTATAAAGTTCTATAAGTTTAGAAGGCAAATCAAACTCATAATCTCCTTTTATATATTTTGCAATAACACCATCAATGGTTGTATAATAATCATATTTAACAGCATCTTTTGGAACATAACTTTTTACATTTCCATAACTTACTCTCATAGTAAAGTTTGCATCAGGATAAGTGCTATTCATTTTAGTAGGGTTCATTTCAAATAAGCCCTTCATATACAATCTACCTAAATCATTATTTTTAGTAACAAAATCAGAATATTTAGAAGCATAATTATCTAAATAGTTATTTAAAAATGCATGAGCTACTTTATATGCAGGATCATCTGCAATAGTTGCAGCACTGGGGTTCTCTGTAAATGATTTCCATTTTTCATCATCAAAAGCCATAGTATTTTCAAACACATCTGCAGCGAACATTTTATAAGGATTTTGCTCTATGTCATTATATTTATTAAATAAATCTTCATAAAAGTTTTTAGGATGTTGTGTTTTATCTACATTACTATAAAACATAGATACAACTGCTGCTAAAATTTGTTGATCACTTTTTTTGTTTTCATTATTTAAAAATGATTTTCTTGCTTCAGTTGCTTTTTCTACTGCTTTTTTTACTTCTTCTGGCTTATAATCTTTTTTAGCCAATAGTTTTTCTAATGTTCCCCAACTTGTAACATAAGCAATTAAAGGACTTCCAAAAATTCCTTCATTCAAATATTGACGAAGTTTTGCATAAGGTCTCCATTCATTATATATTTTTTCATAATCAGAAAATATATTTTCATATTCTGGTTTTCCTTTTGCCCAATTATTAAAAGCTTCTTCATCTTTTTGTTTTGCTCCATAAGTATCAAACTTTAAAAGTTGCCTAGTTTCTCCATCAAAAAACTTCCAATAGTTAGCAATACCTGCATATCTACTTGCAAGTTGAAGTTTTACGGCAGGATCTTTTTTCATTTGCTCAAACATATATTTTAATCTTACTGCCCTTAATTCAACTAAAGTTGGATTATTAATGTCTGTAGCTAATTTTACGCCATAAGAACTTTCATATCTATTTGTACCACCAGGGTAACCAAATATCATACTATAATCACCATCTTTAAAACCTTTAATACTTACAGGTAAATAGTATTTTGGTTTCATTGGAATATTGTTAAGATTAAATTTTGCTGGTTTTCCATTAGCATCTGTATATACACGAAAAACAGAGAAATCTCCTGTATGACGAGGCCATTCCCAATTATCTGTATCACCACCAAATTTTCCTATACTTTCAGGAGGAGTACCTACTAAACGAATATCTTTATATACATCATAAACATATAGGAAGAATTGATTTCCTTTAAACATACTACCTACAACTGCATCTTTAAATTCATCGTCTCCAATAACTTCTTTTATAATTTTAGAAACTATTTCATTGTATTTTTTAGTTCTTTCAGCTCCTGATAAATTTCCTAATTCATTATTTATTTTAGTTGTTACATCTTCAATTCTATTTAAAAATTTTACATTAAGAGTTGAAGAAATTTCTTTGCTTTTATCTGAAGCCCAAAAACCATCTCTTAAATAATTAGCTTCTACTGTGCTTGCAGCAGCTATTGCTCCATAACCACAATGATGATTAGTAAAAATTAATCCTTCAGGGCTTACAATTTCACCAGTACATCCACCACCAAATATTACAATAGCATCTTTGATAGAAGCTTTATTAATGCTGTATAATTGCTCTGGTTTTAATTTTAAACCTTTTTTTACCATGTCGTTATACACTTGTTGGCCTAAAAGCATAGGAAGCCACATGCCTTCATCAGCATAACTACGAAACATAGTGCAAACAAGAACGAGAGAAATAAATAATTTTTTCATATAACAAATTTTGCGTGGCAAGGTAACAAATATTATGTGTTTAACAACTTGCTTTTTTATAAACTAAAATATTTTTTATGAATAGAGGATTAAGAATAGTATTATCATAATATTTTAAAATAAAAGCTGCCTAAATTTTAGACAGCTTTAAAACAATAGTTTTGGTTGCAGCCATAATAAATTTTAAAGTTCATTGATAAATTTAGTTGCCATTCTTACATAGTCATCATTTTTTTGTTCAGAAGCAACTTTTTTACATTGTTCAGCAGATTTTCTTGCACTTACTTTATCGCCAGAATCTTTTTCAATTTTAGCTTTAAGCATGTATTGCCAATAAAGTTTTGGTGAAGCATCAATGGCTTTATTTACACAGTATAATGCTTTAGTATAATTTTTATCATATTCATAATAAAAGTTTGCTGCTGCATAATATGTACTACCACTTACATTATCTCCAGATAAAGCTTGTTCTGTTTGAGTTCTTATTTTGTCTTTTATATTAGTGGTAATTGGGAGACTAACAGCAACATTTCCCCATCTTAACATTAAATCACAGCTCTCTGCTTTTACATTAGAAAATTGCATGGTAAATGTTTCTGCTTTTTGTTTTACCATCATTACTTTTGAATTAAATCTAACAATATCATTTTCTTCTTTATAAGCAGAAGGAGATGTTACTGTTGTATCTTTTGTAATAATTATTATCCATTCTTTTTCGCCAGGAATTGTTAATAAGCCATATTTACCAGCAGATATTTTTACTCCATTAATACTTACTTCATCTGTAAAATATAATGTTGTAGCAGCATTAGCACCTGTACGCCATAAATGATTAAGAGGAACTAATTCACTTCCTTCTTTAAAAACTTCTCTATCTCTTAGTGAAGGGCGAGAATAACTTAACTCAATTTTTCCAAGACCAAATTGTTGAATAATTGTTTGAGATGGACTAGGTGGTGGCATTTTAATTTGAGCTTTAATACCAAAACTCATACAAGCAGTTGCTGCAAATAATAATAATTTTTTCATACTCTATAAATTTAAAAGTCAGTAAATGTAATCATTTATATTAATTAGTATTTTTTTATTTAAAGAATAATAGTTTCAATGCTCCTTAAAATCTTTTATAAATCTGATACTTCCTCTTTTGAATTATTTCTGTCTTCTTTTATAATTTTTATTAACCCATCAATCATATTTACAATACTTACTAAACTATTTTCTTTTTCATTAACCAAATTAACTTCTACTTTACTACTAAAACTTTTTCCTGAAAAACCTTCAGATGTAGAAATAAAGTTTTTAAATGTAGCATTTACAGTATTAATAGCATTAAGAACAGCAGTGTCTTTCAAACTTTTTGTTGTGCCATTTAGTATGCTATTAAAATCAATATAAGCAGCCATACTTTTTCCTTCCATTTCTGATAAAATTTTTGAGTTAATGTTTGATTTTGTTTTATTAGCAACATAAGCATTATACACATCTTCTCCATTTGAAAAAACTAAAGTTTTATCATCTGCATAAAAATAAAAACCAGCAGAAGCAAACAATTCACTAATCTTATAACCAGTGGCAGTTTTTTCAAAATAACCATTTGATACACCTAAATTCATAAGTTTTGCAAAAGCAACTTTATCGCCTACAGGTGCTGTAACAATTAATTTATATGATGGCTCTGTTTTAGTTGATTTATAAGTTGTTCCATCATAATTAGGTGTTGTAACTTCTTTTGTTTCCAATGCAAAATCAGCAAAAGCAATATTGAACTCTCCTTTTAATGCTTTAAAAACATCTGAACTTGTTAAACCAACTTGTGTAAGAAATCCTTCAAGCATCCCTTTTATTTCTAATTCTTTTAATATTCCATCAAAAATTTCTGGATTAAAAGAAATTAATACACCACCATTTAAGTTTTGTGTAGGAAAATATTGAATAAGGTGTGTATTTACTTTTGAGCCTGAATATTTTTTTAAGATACTGCTTAACATTGGATTGGTATATGTTGTACTACTCATAACAACTTGTCCTTTCTCAAAACTAAATGTAAAAACAGAATAATTATCTTGTAACAATTCTTGTAGTTTAGGAATGTTTAAAGGTGTTGCACTTAAATAACCTAATGCACTTGCTGTAGAGCTAAACAAATAACCATCTGATTTTGATTTAAACATATCATTAAAATAACTAACAGATGCTATTGATTCTTTTTCTTTTAAAGAGAAGTAGCTTGCAATTTCATTTTTATGTTTTTCTTTTAGTTTTGTTTTATCTGGCTCAATATAAAAACCACTACTATCAAAGCTTTCAGCTGTTGTTGGATTACTAAAATAAGCATAAGAAAGTATTACAACATCTTTATTCCAAGCTAATGCAAAATTATTTTCAGATAAATATGAAAAGTCTTTTTCTTTAACTAAATCTTCAGCTTTAAACTCTTTTTGTTCTTTTATAAACTTATCAAATTTTGCTTCATCCTTTAAGTTCAACATTAAGTTAGTAATTGATGAAGTGCCATTGTTTAATGAACCTTTTTGAGTTACAAATAAATAAATATTGTCTTCAAAACTTACTCCACTATTTTTCAACTCTTCCAATTTTATTTTATCTTCTGTAGTTAATTCGTTAAAAACATCTTTATATCTGTTCATCAAACTATCAACAGTAAGATTACCAGATTTTAATTTATCATCTAAAGATTTTGGATTAATAACTAATACAGCACTTGCATCTTTAGGAATATACTTTGCTTCTTTTGGTGCTTTTTTACCACACGAAGAAATAATAATTGTAACAGCTACAATAAATAGAATGTGAGAAATTTTTTTGTTCATAATAATTATTTATAATTACGAAAATAAAATATTTAGTTGATTAAACTCAAATTAAGTGATAGAATCATAAACAGTTTCAGTAATTTGAAAACCACTGCTTTGGTTCGTGTCTTCACGAGCCAACTTAATTTCATTTTTATCACTATTATCGTTTACTGATACAAGTTCAAAATGATTGGATGTGAAATAATAAAAATTAGCTTTACTTGATTGCTTCGGGCTAAAGCCCTCGCAAAGACGAAAAAGAAAAGAAGAAGAAAAATTCTCCTCCACTAGAGGGATAAGAGGTGGTTAATACTTTCAATTTTTTATTTCAAAATTCTAATTTCAGATTTCAAATTTTTGTTAATCTACCTCTATCCCCTTAAAAGAAGGGGAAATATCTCGGAGAAAAAATAATCCACCTCCTCGTCTTTGCGAGTCATATACGAAGAAATCTTCCTCCCAAATTAAGCGATGGAATCATAAACAGTCTCAGCAATTCGAAAACTAATTTATATACCTAATACATAATCTAGGTTAAACAGAGGGTATAATCATTCAAATAATTTTACAAAAACAAAAGCCGAAGACATAACATCTTCAGCTTTTATTTTTAACCTTAAAACAAAACAAACTTTACATATTTGCTTGAATCTTTTTATCTAAAACACTTTTAGGTACTGCACCAATTTGTTTATCTACTATTTTGCCTCCTTTAATAAAAAGAATTGCAGGTATAGAAGTAATGCCATAATTTACACTTACGTTAGGGTTATTATCTACATTTACTTTTCCAATTTTTACTTTTCCTTCATAATCTTTTGCAAGTTCTTCAATAACTGGACCAATAGCACGACAAGGACCACACCATTCTGCCCAAAAATCAATAACAGTTAATTTATCACTTTCTAATACTTCTTTTTGAAAGTTTGCATCTGTAAATTCTAATGCCATAATTGTTTATTTTAATTTTTAAAAATTTATTTCTGTTGTAAAATAGGTTATCAAAAATAATCCCAAAATGTTATTTAAGCATAATTGACTTTTACACATAGATATTTTGTGTCTAAATTGTTTAAAACCTGACAAGGAGGCACTTAAAGCAACCATATTTTTATTTTTCAATTTGATTAATTACAAAATATCCTACTATACAAAGTAGCAAAATAATAGCTATTGCTACTATTAACCATTGTTGAGATTTTAGTTTTCGCTGATGTTTTCTTATTCTTTTTTTATTAGTTTGTTTTTTTAGTTGATGATTTATTTCACTTACATAATTCTGAATATTTTGTTTATTCCCAAATTGTTCTAATCCTTCAACAGCATCATTTATAAAATCATTTTCTGCCATTTGCATTTCTATTGCATGGCGTTTTTCTGATGAAAGATTATTGTTGATATAATTCATCAAATCATCATCATTAGGAATGTTTTGAGATAATATATTTTTCTTGCCTGTCATAATTTAGAAGTCATATCTTTTTGCATAATTAATTTTAAATTTCTTTTTCCATTTTGTATATAGCTTTTTACTTGTAATAAAGAGTAGTTGGTAATTTCAGCAATTTGATGATAAGTTTTTTTCTGTAAATAAAAAAGTGTAATACAAATTCTTTGTTCATCATTTAATTCATCAATGGCATTTTCTAATAAGCTTAGTGTATGTTCTTTTTCAATAAAATATTCAATATTAATTTCTTCTGCTTCTAAAGCTAAATTATCAGTTGGTTCAATAACAATATTATTGCTTCTTAATTTCATTAAACAATAATTACGTGCCATAATGTATAACCAACTTTTAAAATAATCTACCTTATATTTTTTTAGTTCTGTAATGGCTTTTAAAAAAATTTGCTGAACAGCATCTTTGGCTTCTTCTTCATTTTTTAAATACTTCATACAAGTACCTAAAAGTAGTAGGGTATAACGTTGCAGTAAAATTCCAATCCACTTACTTTCGTGTGTGTTGTAATAAAATTGAAGCAGTTCATTATCGGTTATATGTGTGTATTTTTCTTTATTCACAAAGGGTTAGGTATGTGAAAGTAAATTTAGTCTTTTTCAGAAAAAATTAAAAAAATATTTATTTAATTTATTAGGATTTAAAGTTGTAATTTTTAAAGATGAAAACAATTAAACTTCGTTTCATCCCCTTACTTTTGTAATAATCCTATTATTAAACAAAAAACATTAATCATTAAATATAAAAAACATGGCAGCAAGAGCAGATTTGTTTCAAAGTCCTGATTATTATTTGTTAGATGAACTATTAACTGAAGAGCATAAACTTATTCGTGAATCAGTTCGTAATTATGTAAAAAAAGAAATTTCTCCTATTATAGAAGATTATGCACAACGTGCCGAATTTCCTCAGCAAATTGTACGACAAATGGGAAGCTTAGGATGCTTTGGACCAACTGTTCCTGTAGAATATGGAGGTGGTGGATTAGATTATATTTCTTATGGATTAATGATGCAAGAATTGGAACGTGGTGATAGTGGAGTTCGTAGTACTGCAAGTGTTCAAGGTAGTTTGGTTATGTTTCCTATTTATGCTTATGGAAATGAAGAACAAAGAAAAAAATACTTACCAAAATTAGCTAATGGTGAATGGTTGGGTTGTTTTGGATTAACAGAACCAAATCATGGGAGCGACCCAGCAAGTATGCTTACAAATATAAAAGATGCAGGGGATTATGTAATTTTAAATGGTGCTAAAATGTGGATTAGCAATGCCCCTTTTGCACAAGTTGCAGTTGTTTGGGCAAAAGATGAGCAAGGAATTGTAAGAGGTTTAATTGTAGAACGTGGAATGGAAGGTTTTTCTACACCAACAACACATGGCAAATGGAGTTTAAGAGCAAGTGCTACAGGTGAATTGGTTTTTGATAATGTAAAAGTTCCTAAAGAAAATATTTTACCAAATATACAAGGATTAAAAGGACCATTGAGTTGCTTAACCAAAGCAAGATTTGGAATATCTTGGGGTGCATTAGGTGCTGCAATGGATTGTTATGATACTGCATTACGTTATAGTAAAGAAAGAATACAATTTGGAAAACCAATTGGTGGTTTTCAACTTCAACAAAAAAAATTAGCAGAAATGATAACTGAAATTACAAAAGCTCAGTTATTAGTTTGGCGTGTTGCAGTATTAATGAATGAAGGTAGAGCTACTCCTCAACAAGTAAGTATGGCTAAAAGAAATAGTTGTGAAATTGCTACGAATATTGCAAGAGATGCAAGGCAAATGCTTGGGGGAATGGGCATTACAGGAGAATATAGTATAATGAGACACATGATGAACCTTGAAAGTGTAATTACTTATGAAGGCACACACGATATTCATTTGTTAATTACAGGAATGGATGTTACAGGAATTAATGCTTTTAAATAAGTAATTATTTTTATTGATAGTTTACAATAAACAACTTTCAAATACTTGAAGCACTTACATATTATCTGCTTTACTGTTCCTTATCCACCTGATTATGGTGGAGTAATAGATTTATTTTGGAAATTGCCTGCACTTAAAAAAGCTGGTGTTCAAATTCATTTACATTGTTTTGATTATGGTAGAGGACAACAAAATGAATTAAATAAATATTGTACAACTGTTCAATACTATCAAAGAAAAACTGGTATAAGTGGCATCAACTTTTCAATGCCTTATATTGTTTCTTCCAGAAAAAATAATGAGTTGTTAGATAATTTATTGAAAGATGATTATCCTATTTTAATGGAAGGTGTACATAGTAGTTATTTATTGAATGATAAACGATTTGATAATAGAAAAAAAATTGTAAGGCTACATAATGTAGAGTATGAATATT
>JAIXLO010000052.1:0-13347 GCA_026931325.1 Chitinophagales bacterium
GCTTTTGAATAATCTATAATATTGCTATGATTAAAATAATAGTAACCTTTATACATTAGTTTATCTGCAAAATTTTTTATAAAGAAATTAAGATTATATCTCAAAAAATGGTGTGGTGGTATATCTGTTTTTTCACCAATAGAAAGCCAAACTCTTTCTCTATTAGGGGTAGAGATAAAAATGATACCATTGGGTTTTAAAATAGTAAAGGCATTTTTAATTAATTTTTTAAACCGTAATAACAAAATTATTTTAAACGGGAAAGCTAAAAACTCTTTAAGTTGCTGCATATTTTTTAAACTGTAGCATTTGGTTAATTAGGAAGAAAAACATAAACAGCTCACCAATTATTAAAGCAAATGCAATACCTAAGCTCCCGTATTGAATTGATAGAATAAAAGAACAAGTAACAGCAATAATTGCATTTATCAAATACAACCTTTTATATACAACCGACTTATTTTGAGTTACTAAAAACTGTGTGCTAATAAAACTATTTATTAAAACAAAGCCAACCCAAATAATTAGAGTAAAAAATACAACTCTATACCCAAGCAATTGTTCATTATTTAAATTTCCGAACAAATATATATTAATATAATTAATGCCTAAACCTGAGGTAATTAAAATAATAACTATAAAAGCTACTAATGCCAAAAGAGATTTCTTAAAAATTTTAAATGCCTCTTCTTTAGATTTTTTAGAAAAAAGCTTTGCAAAAAATGGCAATAATGCTTGGTTTAAAGGTTGCACGATTGCAAATACATAATAAGCTAATCTTGAATATGCCGAAAAAATACCAAACTCATTTTCTGATACTCTCTTTTTTAAAATTATAGTTGAACCTGACACAATTGCCCAATTAAGAATTGAGATGAAAAATATTTGGAAAGATTCTGCCAATAACTCTTTAAACTGTTTAACCTTAAACTTTATAAAGGAAAATTTTTGAAAATAAACCATTATCAAAAATGATAAAATTAATGCAGCAAAATAAGCAACTGCTTCATACAAAGGGATAAGAAAAAGTGGTGAATTTTTATTAATTGTAAGAAAAACAAAACATAGTAAGATAATCTTTGAAATTAAATTAACTAAACTAAAAATTGAATTTTTTTGTATCCCCTGAAAAAACCAAATTGGTAAATTTATTTGAAAACAAAAGCTTAAAAAAACAAATAAGAACAGGTGAAAATTATTTGCATTATATCCTTCAAAAAAAAAATAACCTAAAAAAAACACAGTTGAAATAAACGTTAAAAACAGTTTGAATACTATTACAAAAGAAGCCGTTTTATTTCTTTCGTTATTATCTTCTTCGCTATTAGAAATAGCTTTTACAGCAGTTACAACAAATCCAAAATCAATAAATAAAGCATAAGTTTGTAATACCGATTGAGCGTAGAAATATTCGCCAAATTTTTCTACACCAAACATTCTTAAAATAAAAGGCATTAACAATAAAGGCACCAAAAAATTAATACCTTTTGTAAGAAATGCATGAAAAATATTGCTAAAAAGTATCTTCCTATTCAATATATCATTTTTGCTTTATCAATGATAATTTGGCATCTAAAGTTTTCTTTTGCCAATAAGAATTTATAAGTTCAAAAAAAACAATAACAGAAAAATATTCAAACCAATAATCTAAAAACATAAAGCCTAAAAGTAGGAATAAGAAGAACCTTGAATATTTATTTCTTAATGAATTAAAAAAATAACCTCCTATATAAAAAACAAGAAGTATTAATGACCCAATTATACCATATTCTCCAACAATTTGATTAAAAACGGAAAAAGGCTGATTTGCAGTTCCGTCTGAAAAAGGCACACTTAGAACTTCGTAATTCCAAAGCCGAAAATGATTATTATAAAAAACATCAGAAAGTCTTACCAATGAAGGAGGATACCAAGAAACATATTCGCCACCAGCAATAAATGCTAAACGAGATGAAAAATTTCGCATTCCACTTCCAAAAATTAAAGTTGGAATATTTGAAGTTGCATTTTGAAAAGTTTGCTCAAATGAAGTAATTTTTCTTGGTGGTATATCTTCTAATACTGTATTACCTATTATTATAGCATAATCAATATTTTCTTTAGAGATAGAATAAAATATTCCACCAATTAATATTGCTGCCAATACAATAAGCATTTTTTTATATAAAACCATTTTAGAGGCAAAAAAAATGAATATTGAAAATATGGAAAAGAATATCAATATACCAGACATATAAGTAGTTAAAAACATAACTACAATGTTAAGAACAGCTTTAATGGTTTTTTTATTTGAATAGTAAAATATAAAAGCAAAAGAACAAATAATCATATTAACAGATGAGTTTGCAAAAATGCCTTTTATAGAATCTCCTGCACTTGTACCTAACTGTGAAGTAAATGGATTAATTGTTTTATACTCAATCATCATAATCAAGTATTGAGCAATAGAAACCAGAATATTAAAATCGAATAAAAAATTTATAGTTTTATACAGCTTTATTAAAGAGTTTTTCTTAACATTAAGATTTATAATTAGATTATTTGTAAGGCATAGCATCCAAGTAATTAACCCAAGTAAAATCATTACTAAATACTGTACTGAAAAATTTACAAATAACAATACAGCACTTGAAAGAACTACATAAAAAATAATTAATAAATAAAATTTATACTGCTTACCAAAAAGTGTTACTACATAAACTTATCTTTATTCAATAAAAAGAAAAGCGGAAATGCTAAAATTTTAAAAAGAAAACACCTTGAGTTAAAAGCAACAAGTAAAAAAATAACAACCAGTTTATATCCTTGAATTTTGCAATATTCAACAGTTTGCTCATTATAAACTATACTTTATTATGTTTCTTTTTACTCTATCAATTAACATCACAAAAATCTAACTCAATTTTATTGATATTATTTTTTAATCCTTTAAAGGAGCTATGTTTTACTAAAAAGCAAATAATATCTGCTTGTTCTATAGCATCTTTTGTTGTAACTAATGTTAAATCTTTTAATTGGTGTACATTGGGTTCTACACAAATAATATTCAATTGGCTGTTGTGTAAATTTCTTGCAATTTCTAAAGCAGGGCTTTCTCTTAAATCATCTATATCTGGCTTAAATGCTAAACCCATACAAGCTATAACAGGTTTGCGTTTATTACTTAATTCAAATTGCAAAGCTGTGTTTTTTATTTTTTCTACAACCCATTCTGTTTTAAAATCATTTACTTCTCTGCCTGCTTTTATAAGTTTTGCATCTGTAGGAAAATCGGATACAATAAACCAAGGATCTACAGCAATACAATGACCACCAACACCTGCACCTGGTTGTAATATTTTTACTCTTGGATGATGATTGGCTAATTCTATTAACTCCCAAACATTAATTCCTGCTCTATCGCAAATCATGCTTAATTCGTTGGCAAATGCAATGTTTACATCTCTATAAGAGTTTTCTGTAAGCTTACACATTTCAGCAGTTCTGGCATTGGTTGCTAATACTTCGCCTTTTACAAATGTTTTATAAAAGCTCACAACTGTATTTGTACTTTGAGTATTAATACCACCTACAATTCTATCATTCTCTACTAATTCTTTCATTATTTTTCCAGGCAAAACACGCTCAGGGCAATATGCTACATAAACATTATTGATATTAACCCCATTATTGCTTAAAACTTCTGCTACTTTTTCTGTTGTACCTACAGGTGAGGTTGATTCTAAAATTACAATATTACCCTCTTTTACAAAGGGTGCTATTTTTTTAGCAGCATCTAATACATAATCTATATTTGGTTTAAAGCCTGCATGAAAAGGTGTAGGTACTGCAATAATAAACACTTCGGCTTCCTGTGCTTGTAAACTTGCTTTTAAATTGCCATTATTTACAGCAGTTTTCACATACTTATCTAAGTCTGGTTCAACAATATGAATTTCTCCTTTGTTAATAGTGTTTACTACATTTTCTTTTACATCTACGCCATGTACTTTATAACCATTATTGGCTAATAATGCTGCAGTTGGTAAGCCAATATAACCTAAACCAACAATACAAATTTTTTCTATTTCTTTATTCATATTCTATTACTATCTCTTCTTTTAAAATGGAAATAATTCTATCACATGCTAAGCCATCGCCATAAGGATTGTGTTTATTGCTCATTAATGTATAAGCATTGTCATCGTGTAATAATTGTTCTGTTTCTGTAATAATTTTTTGGGTGTCAGTACCCACTAATAATACTGTTCCTGCATCTACTGCTTCTGGTCGTTCTGTAACATCTCTCATTACTAAAACAGGTTTACCTAATGATGGAGCTTCTTCTTGCACACCACCACTATCGGTAATGATAAGATAACTCTTGTTCATTAACCAAATAAAAGACTCGTAATTTAATGGTTGAATTAATTTAATATTGGGTTGATTAGATAGAAATTTATTTACCGGATTTTGAACATTTGGATTTAAGTGAACCGGATAAATAATTTCTACATCATCAAAATTATTTTCAGCAATTACTTTTAATGCTTTACAAATGTTTTCAAACCCATCTCCAAAATTTTCTCTTCTATGCCCAGTTACTAAAATTATTTTTTTATTTAGATTAATAATTGATTTTAGATTAACTATTTCATTGCTTTGTTCATTTACTTTAGTAATACCTAATTTAAGAGCATCAATAACTGTATTGCCTGTAATAGAAATAGTTTCTTTAGCAACTGCCTCGTTTAATAAATTTTGTTTAGAAGCTTTAGTAGGAGCAAAATGTAAATCTGCAATTCGTCCTGTAATACTTCTGTTCATTTCCTCTGGAAAAGGTGCTAACTTATTAAATGTTCTTAATCCAGCTTCAACATGAGCCACTTTTGCACCAGAATAAAAAGCTGCTAATGCAGCAGCAGTAGATGTTGTAGTATCGCCATGTACTAAAACCCAATCTGGTTTAAATTCATCATAAACAGGTTTTATAGCAGTAATTATATCAGAAGTTAAGGTATGTAAATTTTGATTAGGTTTCATTAAATCTAAATCATAATCTGCTTTAATTTCAAAAAAATCAAGTACCTGATCCAACATTTGCCTGTGTTGTGCAGTTAAACAAACTTTGGTATTAAAGAATTGATGTTGATTTTTTAATTTAATAATTAATGGAGCCATTTTTATGGCTTCTGGTCTTGTGCCAATAACTAATAATATATTTTTCATGATTAACTTTAAGTAAGATAAAGGCTATTTAATTTATCATTCTTTTAACTGTATAATAAAAAACTGAAAAAATAGAAAATATTATGAACCCAATTAAAGAATATAAAATTAATTGCCTTTTGGTTTTAGTTAAGGGCAATTCAGGAGTATCTACTTCTAATATTGTAGGTGTTTCTTGACTTAATTGTACTTTACCAATTTCTAAGTTTTTAATAACCTCTGCATAAACAGACGATAGCATTAATTTATTTCTATTGCTAACTTCTAAGCTTACAGCAGCAGTAGTAGCTGCTGGATTTACATCTAATGTTCTTTCTTGAGTTGCAGCTGTATAAAAAGTTCTTCCATTTAAAATTAATTCAAGGCTATCGGCTCTTTTCTGTAACCTTTCTACATTTATTCTATGCCTTCTTGTTTTCGATTCAACATACCATTCAGTAGCTTTCTTTACAATTCTTCTACAAAATAACTCACTAAGTTTTTCATCTCTTAACCCACATTGTACAGTAATAAAAGTTGCTTTTTTTTCTGGTCTATCTACTGCTAATTCTTTTTTCAGAATTTTGACAACAATAGTTTGTAAAAGACTATCTTGAAGTCTTGTGAGAGGAGTAGTTTGGTTGGTTTTAAAAAATATTTCTTTACCTATTCTTTTACTTTCTGCCCATTTTTCTCTTAACCCATAAACTTCTGCATATTTATCTGCCAATGAATATTTGGTTATAGAATCATATTCTGTTAATAATGTTTCTTTAGTTAAGCTATTACTTTTAAAAAAAATTAAAATATTATCGCCCGAAAAAAGTGTAGCACTTGACGCTCCATTAATATCAAAACCAAATTGACTAGCCAATGATGCTAAACCTCCTGCAGAAGTTTTACCTTCCTCTACAACAAATGAACTTTTAGCTGTATATACAATAGGTACCCACATTCTATAACTTACAGCTAATAAAATTCCTAATAAACCTACTAAAAATATTTTCCACCATTGTTTTAGTATATATACAAACCAGTTTTTGAAAGAAAGTAATATTTCCTTTATTGAAATTTCATATTCATTTATTTCAGTTTGCTGCATTTTTAAGTAGTTTATTTAGTAATTTGATAGGCTATTGCAACTGCTGTTATTAAGGCAGATAAGCCAGTAATTATTATACCTGCTTTTGCATAATCTGTAGGCTTTTTCTCTGATTCTTTTGGAACAAATATTTTACTGCCTGCAGTTACAATGGGATATTGTCTAAAAATCCCTAAAACTTTTTTTGTTTTTGCTGCTTTTCCATTGGGGTAAACTACAAAAACTTTTCCTTTCATGCCCGATTTTGCAACACCTCCTGCATCGGCTAAATAATCTCTTACACTCTTTTTTTCATCGTAGCTAATTGTAATGGGGTAAAAAACTTCGCCAGCAATAGATACCATATTATTTATAAGTGGTATTTCAATAATATCCCCTTCTTCTAAAAAAATATCCTCCTTGCTACCTGGGGTGTTTATTATTTTTCTTAAATCTATTGCTATTTCTTTATAGGTTTTATTTTGTGAGCTTGTTGTAACACCAGATGAATCGTGAGCAGAAGATTCTGCAATTTTATCTATTAATGCAAGCTCATTATTGCTTACTGTATTTTTTCTTAAAAGCCTTGCTCCATCTATGTTTGCTGTATATAATGTGCCTCCAGACCTTTTTATTAAATCACTTATCTTTTCTGACCTGCTCATTAATGTATAAGACCCTGGACTTAATACCTGCCCAGAAATAGCTACATTAATTTGTACTTTATAATAGGGATCTTCTTTAATTGTAATAATATCGAAAGGCTTTAATTGTATATCGCTTGCAGGGTTCGATAAATCTTTATCATCATTAATTCTAATAATTTCTACAATAGAACTTTGAGGATTATTGATATCTAAATTTCTTGTTCTTCTTGCTATTTCTATATCTGTTCCTAAGGCATTGTAAGCAAATCCTCCTGCTTTGAGTATTAAAGTTTTTAAAGATAAACTGTCTTCAAAAGTATATGAGCCAGGGCTGCGAACTGCACCATTAATAGTTACTGCAAATTTATCTTTAATATCAAAAATGGATGAAACCTGTAACATGTCTTCCTTTTGTAAAAGAAAGTTTTTGCCAGAGTCTGTATTTAAGTTTATGTTTATTATTTCTTTCGTTAAATCTTCTTTTGTTCTAACTACAATTGCTCTTCCTGTAAAAGCATCTTCACGTAAACCTTCTGCTTTCTTTATTAATTCAGATACTGTAAAGTTGTTATTTTCTAAAGAATAATTACCAGGTTTATAAACAGCTCCTTCAATTACTAATCTGTTTTGAAATTTATTGATAATACTTCCTATTGTATAACTATCACCATTTTGAGGGATAAACTTTGCAATAGAATCTTTTGAAATATCTAAAATTAATCTATCAAAGTCAGTATTTCTAATTCCTGTAATTCTTGCTTTAAAGGCACTGCTTTTATAACCACCAGCAAAATTTATTGCATTTTCTAAAGTTTCACTTGGTTGTATTTCAAAAACTCCTTGCCTATTTACTTCTCCAGTAATATCAATTTGAACTTTAGCAAAAGGGATTTTTATAACATCATTATCCATTAAACGTACATTAGCTTTTTGATTACTGTTTAATAGAAAATCATATAAGTCAGCAACAACAATTGTTTTGTTATTACGAACTAACTCTATATTTCTAAATGAACCATTTTCTGCTGGACCACCACTAACATATAATGCGTTAAATAAAGTAGCTAATGAGCTTAAACTATATGTTCCAGGTTTTTTTACAGCACCTAATATCATTACTTTTATAGCTCTGATTCCTGTTAAGGTTAAAATAGTTTTTGTTTGTCCATTGGAAATTGCAGGATAATATTTTGATAATTTTGAGTTAATTATTTTAGTAGCTTCTTCAATAGTTAAGCCATTTACTTGTATAGGTCCAGCATATTTTACATAAACTGTTCCCTCTGCACTTACAGTTAAGCTTTGTTGAGATAAATTAATCCCGTAAATATCTAGTAATAGTCTATCATCAGGCCCTAAAGTATAATTTTTTGGAGTAGGTAGTCTTAAGTCTGGTTCAAAACTTAGGCTTGGATTTGAAAATAATTCAGAGCCAAAAATCGGATTTTTAGTAATTTGTTCTTCAGGTGTTTGAATAGGGATGCTTGTTCTACTTTCATGAATTGAAGCACTTGAATTATGAGTTTTACTTGGTGAGAGTAATGCAGCAATACGATCTTTTAATGCTTCAATCTCAACTACAGGCATATTTCTTTTTTCTAATTCTTGTATAACTTGCTTTTCAGATAAACCAGAACTTTGTGCTTTAGAAATAAATTCTTGTAATTGTGCATCTGTAATATCTGATGATTTTACATTGCTTAGATTGTTGGGTAATTGTGCTATTACTATTGAAGTAATACATAATAATACTATTGTTAGTAGTAAACGAACTTTAGAAAACATAGCTATTTCACTTTTCATAAATTAATTGTTTATTGTACAGCTCTGCCTACTCACTCACATCAAAGGAATGAGAATTTTATATTTATAATTCAAAAAGGAGTTTGAAAATAACTCCATAAAATTCTGGCAAATATAGGGGGTTAAGTTGCCTAAATTATTTTTATACTTTATACAATATTTTGTATAAAAGCGGTTGTTTTTATTTCTCTTTTACAATCTTGCATCAACAATGCTTCTATCTAAAAATGCTTTAGTATCAAAAATTACAGCATCTGACTTTGTAAGTTTTTTTATGTTTAATTCAGCAAACTCATTATGAGATACTGCTAATATTAAAGCACTATAATTAGACTGTAAGTTATCTATCAATTTTATTCCAAACTCTTCGTGTACTTCTTCCTTTATTGCATGAGGGTCATAAACATCCACTTGCATTCCATATTGCCTTAATTCATTGTAAATATCAATAACTTTTGAGTTTCTAATATCGGGACAATTTTCTTTAAATGTAATACCAAGTATCAATGCTTTAGCTTCATTTACTTTTTGTCCTTTTGTTATCATTAATTTTACAACTTTACTAGCAACGAATAAACCCATATTATCATTTACTCTTCTTCCACTTAAAATTACATCTGGATGGTGTCCTAAACTTTCTGCTTTATGTGCTAAGTAATAAGGATCAACTCCTATACAATGTCCTCCTACTAATCCTGGTTTATACTTTAAAAAATTCCATTTAGTTCCTGCTGCTTCTATTACATCATTGGTATCTATACCCATTTTATCAAATATTAAAGCCAATTCATTTACAAAAGAAATATTTACATCTCGTTGTGCATTTTCAATGGCTTTAGATGCTTCAGCTACTTTTAAACTAGGGGCTTTGTGAGTACCAGCAGTAATAATGCTTGCATACAAACTATCTACAAAATCTGCAATTTCAGGTGTTGAACCAGAAGTTACTTTTTTAATTTTTGTTAGTGTATTTACTTTATCGCCAGGATTTATTCTTTCTGGAGAGTAACCACAATAAAAGTTTTTATTAAATTTTAAGTTTGAATATTTTTCTAATATAGGTACACAATCTTCTTCTGTACATCCTGGATATACTGTAGATTCGTAAATAACAATATCATTTTCCTTCAACACTTTACCAATCATTGTTGAGGCAGATATTAATGGTGTTAAATCTGGTGCTTTGAAATTATTGATTGGTGTAGGAACTGTTACAATATAAATATTACAGTTCTTTAATTTTTCAGTATCAGAAGAAAAGCTTAATCCTTTTTCTCCATTAGTTGATTGATATAATTCTGTGGCTCTTCTTAGCCCTTCTAAATCTGCTTCATTAGTCCTATCTTTTCCTTCCGAAAGTTCATTTATACGAGATTGATTAATGTCAAATCCAAGTACTGCATATTTTTTTCCAAACTCTACAGCTAAGGGTAATCCTACATATCCCAATCCTATTATTGCAATTTTTACTTCTTCTATATTCCTATTCATCTTAGGGTTATTATATTTTAAATTTTTGCAAAATAAACAAAAGAATTTTATTTTTTATCAGCTATATCAAATGTTACCCCAAAACGAAGGGTGTTAGATAATGGATTTCTTGTAACGCCACTACCAGAAGGAATTAAATAAGAAAAATTAATTCCAATCATATTATACTTTAATCCTGCACCTACAGTAAAATATTTGCGATTTCCTTTTGTTTTATCTTCATAAAAATAACCTGCACGTAAAGAAAATTGGTCGTTATAAGTATATTCTGCACCTGCTGATATTTGAAATTCTTTTAGCTCATTTCCAAAACCACCAGAATCGCCAAAACTTTTAAACCAACTTTTTAAAACACCCATACTTCTATATTCTTGTAATAATGCAGCATTTTTTGCATCAGCATCAGGATCTGATGGGTCTACAGGAGTTGGAGGTACGGGAACCATTAGTTTATTTACATCTAAGCCAAAAGTTAGTTTACTTGTTTCATCAAATACAGTTGTATAAGCAATACCTAAACCCATATTTGCTGGTATATAATCTTTATTGGCAGCATCATTGGTATAACTAATTTTTGAACCTAAGTTAGATAAAACAATTCCCCAACCTAACCCTTCTCCTTTTTCATTTAAGCCAGAATGATATAATGAAATATCACCTGCAATTGCATTACCTGCTTTATAGCTTACACCACCAATAGAACCATTTGCTAAACTTGAATTGATATAACGTAATGCAACGCCTAATGCTAATTTAGAATTCATTTTACGAGTATAACCAAAATCAATTGAAAATTCTCTTGGACGATTTTGTTGTAATGGATTCCCTGCAAAGTCTGTAAACTGTATATTACCTAAACTAAAATAACGAATAGATGATGCTATTGCTTGTTCTTCTCCAATTTTATAATAACCTGAAAAGCTTAATAAATAAACATCACTTAATCCTAAATCTTTTAACCAAGGAGTATAAGTAAGTCCTATCTCAGAATTTTTTGTATTGAATGTAGCTTTTGATAAATTCCAAAAAGAAGCTCCTGCATCTGGTGGTGTTGCTATTCCTACATCTCCCATACCACCAGCACGTGCATCTGGAGAAATTCTTAAAAAAGGAACAGCAGTTGTAACTACATTAATATCGCTACTACTTTGTGCTAATAATCCATTACAAAAAAAACCTGAAAATAAAAATAATAATGCACCCTTCAATGTTGATTGTCTCATCTAAAGAAAATTGTTTTAAAAAATGGTTGTAAAAATAAAAGAATATTTCATGTAGCCAAGTCAAATATGGTTAGCAGAAATATTTAATCTATGTAGAAATCAATACATTCAATAATTTTTGTTCAGGCTTGAAATTTTTAATTAGAAATTTCCTTTAAATAAAAGAATGTGCAATAATACAACAATTACAGACACAAAAATGTCAATTTTCGCTGTTTTATTTTATAAAAATTATTTCATGATAATGATATTTAAATACTGAACTATTTAATCATATCTAATGTGTTTATTTTTGCCTTCTTAAATTTTTTCAATTGATAGATAAACAACAAAAAATAAAAGAGCAAGAAAGAGTTATTTTAGTTGGACTTATTCAAAAAGATCAAACTACAGAACAAGTAACAGAATATTTAGATGAACTAGCATTTTTAGCAGAAACCGCTGGGGCTGTTACTGTGAAAAGATTTATGCAAAAAATGCAATTTCCAGACAGTAGAACATATATTGGCAAAGGAAAAGTTGATGAAATAAAAGAATATTTAACTGGTCGTAATATAGACATGGTTATTTTTGATGATGAACTTTCAGGCTCTCAAATATCCAATATTCAAACTATTTTAGGAGTACCAATTATTGATAGAAGTGATTTAATTTTAGACATTTTTGCACGTCGTGCAAGAACTGCTCAAGCTAAAGTACAAGTAGAGCTTGCTCAATATCAGTATATTTTACCCAGATTAAAAGGTATGTGGAAACACTTAGAAAGGCAAGGTGGTGGGATTGGTACAAGAGGTCCAGGAGAAACAGAAATTGAAACAGACCGCCGAATTGTAAAAGATAAAATTTCTCTATTAAGAAAAAGACTTGTTGAAATAGATAAACAATCTTTTACTCAACGAAAGGATAGAGGAGAATTTATAAGAGTTTCTTTAGTTGGCTATACCAATGTTGGTAAAAGTACTATTATGAATTTACTTAGTAAAAGTGATGTGTTTGCAGAAAATAAATTGTTTGCAACATTAGATACTACTACAAGAAAAGTTGTTTTTGAAAATACCCCATTTTTATTAAGTGATACTGTTGGCTTTATAAGAAAATTACCTCATCATTTAGTTGAAAGTTTTAAAAGTACTTTAGATGAGGTTAGGGAAGCTGATATTTTATTACATGTTGTAGATATTGCTCATCCTCAACATGAAGATCAGATAAATACTGTAAATAAAACATTGCAAGAATTAAACGCATTTGATAAACCAATTCTTACCATTTTTAATAAAGTAGATTTATACGAAAAACTTCATTTTGATGAATGGCTTAATGATGAAGTGAAGCAACACATTTTTAATGAACTAAAAGAAAAATGGGAAAATAATACACAAGGAAATTGTGTTTTTATTTCGGCATTAGAAAAAAGAAATATTGAAGAATTAAGAACTTTTATTTTATCAAAAGTTAGAGAAATGTATTTAATACGCTACCCTTATAAAACAATTCATTTTTAAATAAATAACATTATTGTCCGACAAAAAAATAAAAGGGTAGCATTTCTGTTACCCTTTTTGTTGTTTTGAAGTTACTACGCTTTAAAACTATGAATCAAAGTAACAATTATTTCGGACAGCATTTATTTTCTCAGTTAATTTCTTTGTGCAACAAGTCTATTTTAAGCCCAGTAATAGCAAAGTGCAAAGCCAATCATTACTACAAACACTTAAAGACTTACGAACATTTTGTAGCAATGCTCTATTGTGTGGTTACAGGTAGCACTTCACTTCGTGAGATTGAAGCTGGGCTTGGCATTGCCCAAGGCAAGATGAATCATTTAGGTATTGATTATGTGCCACCTCGTAGCACTTTAAGCGATGGCAATAAAAATAGACCAGCCGGTGTATTCAAATCTATTTATGAAGCCCTG
>JAIXLO010000052.1:13357-16970 GCA_026931325.1 Chitinophagales bacterium
ATGCTTTATACAAACCAAATTTCTCGGACAGCACTTTATCAAAACCCATCTTAGACAAGCTGTTTTTAATGGATGCTACTGTTTTCGGACTCTTTAAAGCCATTCTTAAAACCAATGGGAGGCATAGTGATAATGGAAAAAAGAAAGGTGGTATTAAAAAGAATACTGTTTTGCACGGCACCTCATTAATGCCCCACTTTATAGACTTTTCGGCAGCAGCCGATAATGACCAAAATATTTACAGTAAATTACAGCTACCACAAGGTTCTTATTTGGTGTTTGATAAAGGATACAACAACTACAAACAGTATGCAAAACTTACAGAGCAAGGTGTTTTTTTTGTTACTCGACAAAAAGAAAATGCTGTGTATGATATTGCCATAGAATGTTTGCACGATAACAGCACTTCATCTAATATTTTACAAGAAACCATCATCACACAAACTTATAAAGACGAGTTAAACAACCCACAAACATTGAAGTTGAGGCGTATTGCTTGGTATGATGAAAAGCAAAATAGAAGCTATGAATTTATTACCAACAACTTTGAATTGGATGCTGAAACGATAGCTTTATTATACAAATACAGATGGAAAATTGAATTGTTTTTTAAGAAGTTAAAGCAAAACTTTCCCTTGCAATACTTTGTTGGAGACAATCAAAACGCTATTGAGATTCAAATTTGGATGGCTTTAATAGCACTACTATTACTATCAGTGATACACCAAAACAATAAAACCAAGATGGCTTTTAGTGTGTTTGTAACAATCTTTAAACTGCACTTGTTCAACTATATCAGCATCAAGCAACTACTGACTGAATACAAGAAAAAGAAGCCAGCAAAAACTAATCAAACTACTATGTTCAATTCTTCATAGCCCCCTGCTATTGAAAAATAAAAACAAAATACAGCAATATCAAGGTGTGTAGCGACACTTATTCAGCAAATCGAACATTTGTCGGACAATAATGAATAAATAACATAAAAAAAGGTTAGTACTATTATTACTAACCTTTAGCTCCTCAGACTGGACTTGAACCAGTGACCCTCTGATTAACAGTCAGATGCTCTAACCAGCTGAGCTACTGAGGAATCCCTAATTCCCTTTCGGGGCAGCAAAAATAAGGGTGCAATACATTGTAAGCAAAACTTTTTAAAGCAATTTTTAAAAAATTTCAAAAATTGTTAGAAAGCTTAATAAATAAAGCGATTTTTATTAGTGTTTTGAAAAAGTTTTAATAGTATATAAAAAGAAAGGAGTTATTGAAAAATAACTCCTTTCTGTAAAATCAATCTATAAATTTATTGTTTGATAAATTTCTGAACAGAAGATTCACAACCATTTGCACAAGATAATTTAATAATATAATTACCTGTATTTAATGCAGCAACATTGATAGAAATATTATTTTCTCCTACTGCTAATTGATTGTTTTGTTGCATCACAACCTTTCCTGTCATATCTGTTATAGTTAAAGTTGCTTGGACTGCTTTAGGAGCAGTAACTGTTACACTTAATCTTTCTTTAGCTGGGTTTGGATAAATATTAACTAATTCAAATCTATTTGGTTTTTCACCTTTAATTAAAACAATACCAGAGTAAGAAGTTTTGCCATCCTTATCTATTTGTTTTAATCTGTAATAAGTGTTTGTAACACTTGCTTTATCTGAATAGCTATATTTTATTTCAGAACTGCTGGTTCCATTTTCTGCTTTAGTTGCAATAAATGCAATTGTTGTAAATTCAGAGCCATTAGCACTACGTTGTAATTCAAAACCTTTATTATTCATTTCAGATAAAGTATTCCAACTTAAAATGTTTTTATTATTTTCTTTTTTACCAGTAAATTCTCCTAAAGTAATAGGCATTGCACCACCAGTAACAACTATGTCATCGATACCTATAATATTACCATATTTACTTACCCCTTCTAAACCAATATGAATAGTTGTGTTAGCATAAAGTGATAAATCTACTGTTTTTTGTACCCAACCTGGTGCTGTAAAGGCTGTATTAGCTCTTGTAAATCCACCTCCACCAACTCTTACCCAAGTATTGCCTCCATCGCCAGAAATAACAACATAAACGCTATCATCACTTGAAGGATAAGAAGGATCTTGGCTCATCCAAAATGAAATATTTGCAGGTGCAGTAAATGTAAAGCAACCAGCATATAATACACTTCTGTGCCCTGCTGAGCTTGAGCCAGAATAACTATCATATAAATAAAAGTCTAATCCTGTATGAGGACGAAGAGAATCGCTAAAATCTGCATTTTTATATGCACCAGTTGTAGTATTTGTGCCAGGAGAAGCTAAACTTAAACCCCAATGGTTTGAGCCAGATAATGTTTTTAAATATTGAAAAACTAAAGGATCTGTAATTTCTGCACTTGTACTTACAGGATAGCTTGTGTAGCTTTCTGTTGTTGATAATGATGTTTTTGCAGTATCATTACCTGTAGAAGCATCTCCAGCTAAAGTAACATAAGCTTTAAGGTTATTAGTACCTGCAGTATTTAAGTTTAATCCACTAAATACAATTGTTTCTGTTGCACCAGCAGCCAAAGAAGTTGTATTTAAAATTGTTTGAGTAGTGCTATTTGCTCCTGAAATTTCCAACTTAACTTGTGCAGCAGAAGGTGCAATAGCAGTTGTACCTTCATTCTTTAAAGTAACAGAAACTGATTGTGGTGTACTAAAGCAAGTTGGTGAAGGAAGACTTGCAAAGCCTGTAACAGAAGCATCTATAGCTACTGGTCTAATTAATTTAATAGCTGGTCTAAATGCTGAAGCAGTTAAAGTTGTACTATTTTCAGCAACAACTGTATTGCCATTATATCTTCTTGAAGAAAGAGTTGCTCCATTACCATCACCTTCAATACCATTTGCACAGTCAAATACATAGCCTGGAGCTGCTGCTCCACCACTTCTAATTATTAAGACTTGTAAATTAGTTCCAGAAGCTCTTTCAAAAGGTGTTGTTAAAGTAACGCCCCCAGAAAAAGTAAAAGAATATTGAGGACCAGCAGATACTAAAGATAAACTACCTGAATAAACTAAAGTATATCCTGTTAAAGAAAAAGTACCTGTAGCAAGAGTTGTTACTGAAGATGGTACATTCTTCATATAAATGCTATAGTTAGGAATTGTAGCTGGTAATGTACCTGTTGAGGTATTGTTTAAAGCAAATTGAATTTGTGTAATACCATTACCAGAGCCTACAAAGTTGCTAGCACCAATTTCACTATTGGTATATACAGCCTCTATAGCATGTGCTGCAGAAGCTCCAACAACAACATTGGGAGATGAGCCTGCATAAGTTGTTACAAGAGATACAGATTGACCCCAAACTATTGTAGTTAGGGCTGTCAATATTGAAAAAAGTAAACTTTTTTTCATAACGAGTTTTTTAATAGATGATTAATTATTTAGTAAAGATAGAATAAAATTGAAAATGACAATTTTTTTAAAAAAAAATTTTATGGATTTTTTTATAAAATAAAGCCCCATATCAGGGGCTTTATAGAAATTTAATGGTTGAAAATTTAATTATAGATTAAGGTACTATCATCATAGTTTTACTATTGGTATAAAGTACCTGATTATTTG
>JAIXLO010000165.1:0-6971 GCA_026931325.1 Chitinophagales bacterium
ACCCTATTTAATAAAATGTATTTACAACAATGGTTCTGAAGAAACAATAAGAAGAGGTAAAAAAATACACACTTCTGGAAATGTAGAGCTTATAGAAAATAATTCTTTCTTAAACAATATTGTTTTTAGAGTTAAAGATGATGTTTATACAACTTTTTATAAGGTTTATATCAATAATTATCAAGACGAAAAAAAATTAAATCTTAAATGTACATGCCCTTATAACCTTAGTGAAATATGCAGGCATAAAGCAGGTGCGTTATTTTTTTTGCAAGATTTATTAGAAAGAAATTTATTAGAAAATACTAATACACGTTACAATCAACAGCATACAGTTTTAAAGATGAAACAAATAGATTTAAAACTTATTAAAATGTTGTCATCTCATAAAGCTTATGCTGATGCTGAAGAATTTTTAAGAACAAATAAAGCAACTATTTTAGAAGCAAAGGATGAACGTGTATTTGCTGAACTGAAATGGAAAGGAGAAACATGGAAAGTAATTATTCGTAAAAATGAAGAAAGAAATTTTGATACAAGCTGTAATGATTTAAGTGAAACAAATTATCCTTTATGCACTCAAAAAATAATTGTATTTCTTCAATTGCTGAATAATTATGGAGCAAATTATTTTGATAGTATTAGAAATTGGGATGCTGTAAAAAATAAATTATTAGGAATTTATGGTTACTCATTAGATGATGATTTAACAGGAAAATTTGAATTTTCATATCAAAATGGAAAGCCTTTTTTAAGAGTAATTGACCCATCAATAAAGCGTATTGATACACCTATTAATACAGAACTAAAACCTAAGCCATTATGGAATGAACCACTTGTTGAAACTATTAAAAAAACAGAAGAAGTTGTTATAGAAAAAAATAATCTTAATACAATTCAAAAGAGTGATATTAAATTAGGAGTTGTTATAAATCATCAAATACAATACCCATATATACAAGTTGAAACAATACAAGGAGAGCCGGCTGATGATTTTAGTAAATACATCAGTAAAATAGAAAAATTAGACTTAAATAAATTTGTAAACACAGTACCTTTTAGTGAAGATGATAGAATTTTATTTCAGCAACTTAGAAAATTTTTACCTTCTGAGATTGATAAGTATTTAACAAGAAATTCACCATTTAGTGGAATATGGGATAATATTATTCATCAGAATAATGCTGAATTGCCAGATGAAACAAAACATCTTATCAATGAATATTTACACCCTAAAATAAAAAAACTTTTTGAAGATTTATATGGTAGCAATTTTACATTTTATTTGCCCGAAGGGAAAAAATTTATTACTTCAAACCTTGAGCATGTAGAGTTTTGTAATCAAACTATTTCACCAATATTTTTTGTAAATTTTATTAATAATACATACGAAATTTCTTGTAAAGCAAAACTACCTTTAACAGAAATTGATATACAAAATAATGATATTAGTACACCATTATTTTTCAAATATCATCATCAATTATTTACATGGAAAAGAGTTGAGGATATTCAGGTTATTGAAAAATTTTTATACGAAGGAAAAATTATTGCTCAACTAAATGAATGGGAAAAATATTTACATCAATTAGTAATTCCTTTATCAAAAGAATACTGTGTTGATTTTGGTAATCTTCAAAAATTAGAAATAAAAGATGAAAAACCAGAATTAAAAATAGTCATGCAAGAACGAGGTGATTATTTAATTTTTCAACCTATGTTTTCTTATAAAGGTTATGATATTCAAATTAACGATAAAGAAACTATCACATTATTTGCAGAAGGAAAACTTTTAGTAGTATATAGAAATATAAAAGCTGAAAAAGAGTGGTTACAAAAAATAGAAAACTTACACTCACATTTTATAAAACCTGTTGATAATAATACTTTAGCATTAAGAGGTGCAGATGTTTTAAAAAATAATTGGTTCTTTTTGTTTGTAGATGCAATGAAGGATATGAATGTATCTGTATATGGCATGGATGCTTTAAAGAATTTTCGTTTCAATACTTCAAAGCCATCTACAAAAATTTATATCAGCAGTAATACTGATTGGTTTGATGCAAAAGTTGAAATAAGTTTTGGTGAACAGAAAATAACTGTTGATGATGTAAAAAAAGCGTTAGCCAATAAGCAGCAATTTGTTCCTTTAGCAGATGGCACTTTAGGTATTTTACCAGAAGAATGGATAAGAAAATATTCTTTACTTTTTAAAGTTGGAGAAGGAAAAGCAAACAACATGAAACTGAGTAAATATCAGTATAGTGTTGTTGAAGATTTATATAACCAACGAAATGAAGAAGAACTTTTTGTGCAGTTAGAAGAAAAATATGATAAGCTTCGCTACAATCATGAAATAAAAAAAATAAAACCACCAAAGCATTTAACTTCTATTCTTCGTCCTTATCAGGAAAGTGGTTTTCAATGGCTCAATTATTTAATAGAAGTAAATTGGGGAGGCATTTTAGCTGATGATATGGGTTTGGGTAAAACAGTGCAAGCCCTTAGTTTTTTACATCATTTAAAACAAGAAAATAAAACTTTAAAAGCATTGGTTATTTGTCCAACAACATTAATGTTCAATTGGCAAAATGAAATAAAAAAATTTACACCATCATTAAGCTTTTATATTCATCATGGAGGAGCAAGAGAAAGAGAAATTATTGCAAGCAATAAAATAGATATTATTATTACAACTTATGGAACACTTAGGTCTGATATAAAACATTTTGCAGATACTCATTTTGATTATGTTATTTTAGATGAAAGCCAAGCAATAAAAAACCCAGCAAGTAAAATAACAAAAGCTGTTTGTGTTTTAAAAACAAAAAATCGTTTATGCCTAAGTGGTACTCCTTTACAAAATAATACGTTTGACATTTTTGCTCAAATGAATTTTTTAAACCCAGGAATGTTGGGTAGTCAGGAATTTTTTAAAAATGAATTTGCAATACCTATTGATAAGTTTGGAGAAAAAGATCAAAAAGAGCATTTACGAAAATTATTATATCCATTTATTTTAAGAAGAACAAAAGAACAAGTAGCTAAAGATTTGCCAGAAAAACAAGAAATGATTTTGTATTGCGAAATGGATACTGAACAAAGAAAAATTTATGATGCTTATAGAGATGATTTTAGAGATAAGATATTAGGTACTGTACAAGAGCAAGGAATTCAAAAAAGCCAATTAACTATTTTGCAAGGTTTAATGAAGTTAAGACAAATTTGCGATAGCCCTGCAATTATTAAAGAACAAGATGGAAAAAAATTTCCAAATACATCTGTTAAATTAGAAGAGTTAGGAAGAGAAATTTCTGAAAATATAAGTAACCATAAAGCCCTTATTTTTTCTCAATTTTTAGGAATGCTTGCATTGATAAAAGATAAGATGAAAGAGTTAGCAATTGACTTTGAATATTTTGATGGAAGCACTTCTGCCAATGACAGAGAAAAAGCTATCAATCGTTTTCAGAATGATGAAAATTGTAGGGTATTTTTAATTTCGCTAAAAGCTGGAGGTATTGGACTAAACCTTACAGCAGCAGACTATGTATATATAGTGGACCCTTGGTGGAATCCTGCTGTAGAACAACAAGCAATAGATAGAACACATAGAATAGGACAAACTAAAAATATTTTTGCTTATAGAATGATTTGTACTGATACAGTAGAAGATAAAATTTTAAAACTGCAAGAAAAGAAAAAAGCCTTAGCAAAAGATTTAATTACAGACGATGAAGGTTTTATAAAATCTCTCACTAAAGAAGATGTAGAATATTTATTTAGTTAAAATCTATTTTATGATTTAAAAACACTTGTATATATTCTCTCCTAACCTGTATTTTTTTTATTTTTTTGTTACCAACTATAGAATAAAAGTTGAGCTATAGTTGCGTTGCACTATTCAACTGTAGAATAAAAATAAACAAAAATAAAACACAACAAAATTGTTGTGTTTTATAAATTATTCCTATATTTGCATTATAAATCCAATTTTATAAAAAACAAGTTGTTTCAATTTTTTGAAATAGCGATGACTATTACCATTGAGATATATGAGCAAGAAAACAAAAATCTCTTTAACAAAAAGAAGAGTCTTCGTTATTTTAAATTATTAAACAATGAGTATTATAAAATTTACAGTTAAAGGAAATCTTGAAAATAATCATCTTTTTACAACAAAAGAGTTAATTGAAAAATTTGGCTATAATAATCAAAGGAAAAGTTATTTAAAAAATTTTTTTGAATTAGCATTATTGTTTAAAAATTTAGGTTGCAAGGAATTGTATGTTGTAGGAAGTTTTATAACAACTAAGGAACTGCCCAACGATATTGATGTTTGTATCAATTTTTCAGGCATTGATAAAAAGAAATTAGCAAAAAGTGAATTAGCAAGTTTGGATAAATATGAGTTGGCATGAATAAAGAAGCAAAAAAATATACAACTAATAATATTTGATAATAATAATAGAGACTTTTTAGATTGGTTTAGGCAAGATAGAGATGGTAATAAACGAGGTATTATTCAACTAAATATGAAAGACTTAGACAATTATGATAAAGAACGAAAAACAATATAGAATTTCTAAAAACAAGCTTTCAGAACTAAACGATAAGCTAACTGTTTTAGAATCCAATACAAAAAAGACTTTATCACAAAACGTGGTAATTGCATCCATGCAAAATATTAAAGATGAATTAGAAGCAGAAATTAAATCTTACGAAAAATTAAAAACTACAAAACAAATACAATTAAAAGAAGCTTCTATTGAACAATTACCCCAATTGATAACTGAATATAAAATCGTAAATCATCTTTCAAATAAAGAATTTTCTAAACAATTAGAGTTGAAGGAACAACAACTTCAACGCTATGAAGCAACGGGTTTTAAAACTGTTAGTTTCGACAGACTTATTTCTTTTTTAGAAAAAATTAATCTTAAAATAAAAATAAAAATAACATAATCATACTCATCATCTCAAAGGCTCATAAATAGAGTAAAAAAACTTTAGCAAATTCAATTTATTATTAAAATCAAACTTGCTAAAGTTTAACTGTTATAATTACTATTTTAATTCTCCAACCATATTAGCAGGAACAACCCATTCATCAAATTGTTCTGCTGTAAGATAGCCTAATTTAATTGCAGTTTCTTTTAAAGTGCTTTTATTCTTGTGTGCAGTTTGTGCAATTTCAGCTGCTTTGTAATAACCAATTTTTGTGTTTAGTGCTGTTACAAGCATCAAGCTATTATCAACATGCTTTTTAATGTTATCTTCTAAAGGTTCAATACCAACAGCACATTTATCATTAAAGCTTATACAACCTTCTCCAATTAAACGAGCACTATGTAAAAAGTTATAAATCATTACAGGTTTAAAAACATTTAATTCAAAATGTCCTGTGCTGCCACCAATATTTATTGCAACATCATTACCCATTACTTGTGCAGCAATCATTGTCAATGCTTCACATTGTGTAGGATTTACTTTACCTGGCATAATAGAACTTCCTGGCTCATTATCAGGTATAAAAATTTCTCCAATACCGCTACGAGGGCCACTTGATAACATTCTTATATCGTTTGCAATTTTCATTAAACTTACTGCAACTGTTTTCAATGCCCCATGAGCTTCTACAATTGCATCATGAGCAGCTAATGCTTCAAATTTATTTTCTGCTGTAATAAATGGTAAGCCTGTTAAAGCAGCAATATGTTTTGCTACAGTATCATCATAATTTTTTGGTGTATTAATTCCTGTACCAACAGCAGTGCCTCCTAAAGCAAGTTCACTTAAGTGTGCTAAAGAATTTTTTATAGCTTTTAACCCATGATTTAATTGAGAAACATAACCACTAAATTCTTGTCCTAATGTAAGAGGTGTAGCATCCATAAAATGTGTACGACCAATTTTTACTACATTCATAAAAGCCTTACTCTTAGCTTGAAGTGTATCTCTTAATTTTTCAATTCCAGGTATTGTAGTATCCATTAGCATTTTATAAGCAGCTATATGCATTGCAGTAGGAAATGTATCGTTGCTACTTTGGCTTTTATTTACATCATCATTTGGATGAATAAACTTTTCTTTATCAGTTAAACTTCCTCCGTTATTTACATGAGCCTTATAAGCTACAACTTCATTCACATTCATATTACTTTGTGTGCCGCTACCAGTTTGCCAAACAACTAAAGGAAATTGATCATTTAATTTGCCTTCTAAAATTTCATCACATACATTAACAATAGCAGTTTTTTTATTATCAGGTAAAACACCCAATTCATTATTAGCTAAAGCTGCTGCTTTTTTTAAATATGCAAATGCCTGAATAATTTCTTTAGGCATTCTATTTATATCTTGTGCTATTTTAAAATTTTCAATACTTCTTTGGGTTTGTGCACCCCAATAAACATGAGCAGGAACTTTAACCTCACCCATTGTGTCTTTTTCTATTCTGTATTCCATATTTTTAAAATTTGTGGCAAAGGTAGGGTTGAGATTTATATGTTTAAAGTAGAATAATATAAATAGTAGAAAATAAAATTTATTTATCGTAATTAAAACATTATTGTCCGACAAAAAAATAAAAGGGTAGCATTTCTGTTACCCTTTTTGTTGTTTTGAAGTTACTACGCTTTAAAACTATGAATCAAAGTAACAATTATTTCGGACAGCATTTATTTTCTCAGTTAATTTCTTTGTGCAACAAGTCTATTTTAAGCCCAGTAATAGCAAAGTGCAAAGCCAATCATTACTACAAACACTTAAAGACTTACGAACATTTTGTAGCAATGCTCTATTGTGTGGTTACAGGTAGCACTTCACTTCGTGAGATTGAAGCTGGGCTTGGCATTGCCCAAGGCAAGATGAATCATTTAGGTATTGATTATGTGCCACCTCGTAGCACTTTAAGCGATGGCAATAAAAATAGACCAGCCGGTGTATTCAAATCTATTTATGAAGCCCTG
>JAIXLO010000165.1:6981-16952 GCA_026931325.1 Chitinophagales bacterium
ATGCTTTATACAAACCAAATTTCTCGGACAGCACTTTATCAAAACCCATCTTAGACAAGCTGTTTTTAATGGATGCTACTGTTTTCGGACTCTTTAAAGCCATTCTTAAAACCAATGGGAGGCATAGTGATAATGGAAAAAAGAAAGGTGGTATTAAAAAGAATACTGTTTTGCACGGCACCTCATTAATGCCCCACTTTATAGACTTTTCGGCAGCAGCCGATAATGACCAAAATATTTACAGTAAATTACAGCTACCACAAGGTTCTTATTTGGTGTTTGATAAAGGATACAACAACTACAAACAGTATGCAAAACTTACAGAGCAAGGTGTTTTTTTTGTTACTCGACAAAAAGAAAATGCTGTGTATGATATTGCCATAGAATGTTTGCACGATAACAGCACTTCATCTAATATTTTACAAGAAACCATCATCACACAAACTTATAAAGACGAGTTAAACAACCCACAAACATTGAAGTTGAGGCGTATTGCTTGGTATGATGAAAAGCAAAATAGAAGCTATGAATTTATTACCAACAACTTTGAATTGGATGCTGAAACGATAGCTTTATTATACAAATACAGATGGAAAATTGAATTGTTTTTTAAGAAGTTAAAGCAAAACTTTCCCTTGCAATACTTTGTTGGAGACAATCAAAACGCTATTGAGATTCAAATTTGGATGGCTTTAATAGCACTACTATTACTATCAGTGATACACCAAAACAATAAAACCAAGATGGCTTTTAGTGTGTTTGTAACAATCTTTAAACTGCACTTGTTCAACTATATCAGCATCAAGCAACTACTGACTGAATACAAGAAAAAGAAGCCAGCAAAAACTAATCAAACTACTATGTTCAATTCTTCATAGCCCCCTGCTATTGAAAAATAAAAACAAAATACAGCAATATCAAGGTGTGTAGCGACACTTATTCAGCAAATCGAACATTTGTCGGACAATAATGTAATTAAAACAATTATTATCTTTAGCAAGTAAGATATTTTTTATCTGATTAGTATAACTGCTATTCATTAACCAAACTAACAAAAATTGTATGGGTTTAAAAATAATTGACCATAACTCTAACGATTATAAACAAATGGTGGCAATGCGTTATACTATTTTACGCAAACCATTGGGCTTACAATTTTCAGAAGAGGAATTAGCAAGAGAGAAAGAAGATATTTTAATTGGATGTTTTGATGATGATAGATTGGAAGGCTGTTGTTTATTAACAAAAACTGCTGAAGACGATACTTTAAGATTAAGACAAATGGCTGTTCTTAATGGATTGCAAGGAAAAGGCATTGGGAGAGTTTTGATGAATTTTGCAGAAAATATTGCACGTGACAAAGGCTATAAAAAAATAACCATGCATGCCCGAAAAAATGCAATGGGTTTTTATGAAAAATTAGGATATCAAGTTGTTAGTGATGAGTTTAAAGAAATTTCTATTCCTCATTACATAATGGAAAAAAGTTTAGTTTAAAAAGTCTTTATTTTTTGAATCATACAATTCTTCCTTTGAAACAACTTTAATCATATCTCCTTCTTTTAAAGTTTTACTTAGTAAACTATAAGGTCCTGTTATAACTTCATCATTTTCTTTTAATCCACTTGTTATTTGTATATAATCCAAATCTTGAATAGCTGTAGTTACTTTAACTTTCTTAATAGTGTTATTTGGTTGTCTAACAAAAACTACTTCTTCTATTTCATCATCATCATTAGCTTCACTTTGATTATTATTTTTTTTATCAATTGTGTTTTTATGAGTTGATGAATTATCATTTGCATCTCTTGTTGTAACAGCAGCAAGAGGAACAGATAAAGCATCTATAACAGTTTCAGTTTGAATATCTGCTGTAGCACTCATATTTGGTCTAAAAGGAAAAGGTTTACCTTTTACAATTAAATCTTTATAACTTTCTGACAATAATCTTACATGTACTTTATAATTTGCAACTTCTGTACTTGTGCTACTTGATACATTTATTGCAACTGTTGGATTAGCAATTTTAAAAACAATGCCTTTAAATTTTCTATTACCATAAGCATCAATAGTAACAATAGCAGTATCGCCATAACTAACTTTTGGAATATCGTTTTCGCCAACATCAACTATTGCAACCATACTATTCAAATCAGCAATACGCATCATTTCTGTACCAATACTAAAACTATTACCAGCAACACGTTCTCCTTTTTTCACACTTAATACATTTATAACACCACTCATAGGAGCTGTAATAATTGTACGACTAATATCTTTATTTGCTCTGCTTAAATTTGCTTGAGCACTTTGTATTGCTGCATCATTTCCTTTTATGCCTTCTTTGGCTGCATTATAATTTGCTAAAGCAGTTTTATATGTTTGCTCTGCTTGTTCAAATTCTGCTTGAGAAATTACTTTTTCATTATACAATTTTTTTTGTCTATCGTAATTTGCTTTTGCCTGATTTAAAGTTGCTTCTAAAGCTAATAATGCAGCTTTAGCATTTGCATCAGATGCTTCACTTTGCTTTACACCAGCAGCTGCTTGATCTCTTTGAGAAGCATAAATATCTGCATAGATTTTTGCTAACACTTGACCTTTTCTTACAGTATCACCTTCATTAACTGTTAACTCTACAATTTCACCACTGATATCTGGGCTTATTTTTACTTCTACCTCTGGTGAAATTTTTCCACTTGCAGTTACTGTTTCTGTAATAGTTCTTTTAGTTACTTTTTCAATTGTTACTTTTGTGCCTTCTTCTTTTCCTAAAATACCCATTTTTTTCAGCACAATTAAAAGTATAATAATTGCTATTAATCCAGTAATAATCCATTTCAAATTCTTACTCATACACTTTCGTTTATTAGTTTATAATTTCAAGCCTTGACCTTTATAAAATTCAAGCAACTTCATTCTAAATACATATTCAAAATGATTGTTGAGTTGTGTTAGTTTAGCCTGTAATAAATTATTTTGGTTAGTAATTAAATCTAATGTAGTGATTAATCCTACGTCATATCTTTTTTTAGCATAGTAATATGAACGTTCTGCAGTTTCAACAGTTTTTTTACTTGCATTAAATCTTTGTAAACTAGCAATAGCATTATTGTATGCTAAATAAATATCCTGTTCTAATTTTTGTTTTGATTGTTCAATAGCTATTTCTGCTTGCTTCACTTGTAGTTTACTGTTTTCATAATTTAGCTTTGCACTTCCATTATTAAAAATGGGGACATTAATTTGAAATCCTATATTCTGGCGAAAATTATTATTTAACTGAACACCATAACCATCCCACATTTCACCAAAAGATTTTTTTCCTTGTGTTATTTGAAAAGTTGGTTGATATACTAAATAATTTGTACCACCAACAGTTACATAATTTCCTGTTGCTACTGGTGGGCCAATAATTATATCTTTTATTTTATTTGTGCTATTGGCAAAGTTTGTTCCTAAGCCTCCACCAAAAGTTATTGTAGGATATAAATTTCCTTTAGCTGCTTTTACTGCATAGGTTGCACTTTTATATTTTAGTTCTGCAACTTTATGCTGAGGTAAAGATGTTAGTGCCTGCTGTAAAACTAAAGCAGGTTCTAAATCGGCTAATGGCAATAATGGTATTTTATCTAATGTTGGCATTTCAATATCAAATGCTGTTGCCATACCAATATTTAATAATCCTTTAAGGTTAATAATATTTTGTTCATAATTACTTACTGCATTGTAATAACTAATACTATCAGATGCAAGTTTTGCTTCTAATTCTGCTGCATTTAATTCTGGTAAAGAACCTGCATTTACTTTTTTTCTTGTATTAGTTAATTGTTCAGAAGTAGATTCTATTTGTGTTTGAGCAATTTCTACTTGTTGTTTGCTACTTAATACAGCTAAATAAAATGTTGCAACATTTAAGGCTACATCATTGGCTGCTCTTTCAATATCTGTAACTGCTGCCTTAGTTGCATAGTCAGATGCAGCAATATTATTTTTTAATTTTCCCCAGTTATATAAAACAATACCTGTACTAAAATTAAAATTATTAAATAAAAGTTGTGTTGTTGTAAATTGGTTTGTTGTAGGATCTACAGAACGCCCAAACTGCATTCCTATTCCTGTATTAAAATTTGCTGTAGGGTAAGTAGCTAATTTATTGCCTTGATGTTGTAATGCTGTAATTCTAGCTTGAATCTCAGATTGCTTAACAGAAATATTATTCTTCATCGCATAATCTACCATTTTTCTCAAATCCCATTTTTCTGTTATTTGCTGAGATAATGCTACAAAGGAAAATAAACAAGTTATAAGAGTAAAAAGTTGTTTCATTTAAACAAAAATAATAGAAAAAATGTAACCTTAATATTTTTAATGTTAAAAATAAATGAACGGTAAAAAGTATTTATTTTATGGAAAATATCAAGTATCATTTTATTAGTTGCTTTGCTACAATCATTCTTTATTTATGCACTAATGTTTAAATAATATTACTTTTATAGCAATGAAAAATATGATTGATCTATTTCTACGAAAAGAAAATAATCGTCCTATTATTAAAGAAATAGATGGATTACGTTTTATTGCTATTGCAGCAGTAGTTCTTAGTCATTTTAATTTACAAGTTATTAAACTTAGCCCTTTTGAAACAGATTTTGTTTATAGTAATTCTTTAGCCTTGTTTTTAGAGTTGGGTGGCTATGGAGTAAGAATATTTTTTTGTATTAGTGCTTTTATTTTATCTATTCCATTTTTAAAAAATATCTTATATAATGCAGAACAAGTAAGTTTAAAAAAATATTATGCCAGAAGAATTAAAAGATTGGAAATACCTTATTTGTTAGTGCTAACCATTTTATTGCTTTTTAGAATTTTTATACAAGGTGAATTTTGGGAAGAAGAAATACCACACTTTGTTGGCAGTGTCTTTTACAGTCATAATATTATTTATGACAGAAGAAGCACTATTAATCCTGTTGCTTGGACCTTAGAAATTGAAATACAATTTTATTTACTATTACCTTTTTTATTAAAGCTTTTTATTTTAAAAAATATTCAGTATCGTAGAATTTTATTGAAAACCCTGGTGCTTTTAACAGGGATTGTTTATGCAGTGTTTGAAGATTTTTTTATGGCTGCACATTTGCAATATTCTATTGTTCCATATTTTCCTGTATTCTTTTTAGGAATTTTATTTGCTGATATTTATTTAAGTAATTCAAATATATTTAACCATAAATCATTTTTGTGGGATGTGCTTGGTACTATAGGTTTTCTCTTGATTATTTATTTTGCTGGCTATACAATTTTTTATAAACAATGTTTAGAGTATGCAGGTTATGTTTTATTATTTACAGGAGTTTTTAAAGGAATTATTTTAAATAAAATTTTTACCAGAAATATTTTTATGGCAATAGGTTGTATGTGCTACTCAATATACTTATTGCATTATGCTTTAATAGCATTTATTACAGAACATATCACTAAATCTTTTCTAACATTTAATTATTATAAAGACTTAATAATACAAGGAATTATTGTACTTCCTTTAATGCTTATTGCTTGTAGTATTTTTTATTTATTGGTTGAGAAACCTTTGGTAAATAAAAAATAATTTTATCTCCACTCGCCATACAAAACAAATGCACTCCAATAAAAAGGATGGCTATACTTTGGGTTTTGACTAACAGTAGCTTGTGCATGACGTAAAGCCTCTACTTTACTCATTTTTTTCTGTTCAATATTTTTATAAAATTCTTGAAGCAATAAGTTAGTTGTTTCATCTGGCACTTTCCATAAACTTCCTAAAACAGCATCTACTCTATTGGTTAAAAAAGCATTTGCTGGAGATATATACCAACCCTTTACTTCTTCTTTTGAAACAGCAGTTTCACAAGCTGATAAAACAACCATGCTATTAGTTTGTTTGCTTAAGCCATTAATTTCTTTAATGGTTAATTTACCATCACTACTTCCATCAACATCTGGAGCAAACAATAAATATGATTCATTAAAATCTGTATAATCTAAAATACCATGTGTAGCAAAGTGTACATAATTATATTTCTGTAAACTTTCTTTTGCTTTACTTTCTGTGGCTTTATCTTCAATATATACAGTAGATGCAGGAACAATTTTTGAAATTTCTTCAGCTTCTATTGTAGCACCAGGTAAGCTTTTATCAGGATTACCAAAAATTGCTAAAGAAGATTCCATCTTTCTATTCTTATACATTTTTGCAAAAATGTCAATCTTACTTGTATAAAATATTGCATAATCTTCCATTAGGAAATGAAAATTATTATTTTCATCTACTTTACCCAATGATTGAAAAGGAATGCTACTTAATCTACCATTTGTGATGATGCATAAATTTTCTTTTCCTTTTAAATCATCTGCAATGGGAGTAATTAATAAGTTGTACAACTCAGTTGCTTCTTTCTTAAAATCTCCTCTAACATCATCTGTTGGCTTTAAAGTACTTCTTAATGAAATGCTTCTTGTACCAGTAACATTATTAGGGTTTCTTAAAATGCTTAATAATCTTGACGCTTGCTTATTGATATCTTGATTTAATGGAACAGTTTTAATGGATGTTTCTTTACTTGTAACAGTAAAAATAAATAACTGATTATCGTTTACTATGTATAAAGCAACTAAAGTATTATCTGGTATATATTCTATATAATTTCTAAAATCATTTGGATTGGTATTAGAAAAATAAGATTGCATATCTGGATATTTTTTAACCAATCCATCTATATAATTTGCATAGTCTGTTTCTGCTACATTTTTTACACTTTCTAATGAAGCAATTAATTGTTTGTTTTGTTCTTTCTCTGGTTTAGCTTTTTCTTTTGCAATAGCTTCTGTTACTGCATTTTTCTTTTGCAATAATTCTCCTCCTTTTTTTATTGCATCTTCTTTTTCTTTATCTGTTGTGCTAATACCAGCATTTTCTGTTTTTTCTTTTACTGCTTGTACATTGCCTTTATTAGCATAATACAAAGCTTCATCTGTTTTATTTTGTTTGGCTAATGCAGCAACTAATTTGTTGTATAAATCAACTTTTCTTTCATCAGCATTATATATTTTTTTTGCTTCTGCTCCTCCAAATAAATTTTTTGAACCTTCTTCTACAATTTCTACAGCTTTCTTAAAATATACTACTGCACTATCTAATTTATTTAAGTTATATTGATTTAAACCATACTCATAATAAGCCATCCAAGTGTATTTACTATTATCTATTGTTTTAATAAAGTCAATGGTTTTTCTATAATATTCTTCTGCTTTTTTTGAATCGTTTTTAGCAGTGTATAGTTTGCCTAAATACATTCCAGAGTTGATGTATAAATCTGTTTCATTGCTTTTTTGTGCTAAAGAAAAACTTTCTAATAAATATTTTTCTGATAAATCATATTTTTTCAAATCATAATAAAGTGTACCTAAAAAAGATGAGCCAATTGTTTTCATTCTTCCTGCATTTTTTTCAACAGCCATTTTATATCCTTTTAAAAGATAAGGTTCTGCTTTAGCATAATCTTTTTTATAATAATAAGCTTCTCCAATATTAATAGGTGCAAGAATATGTGCTTCTGTGATAAAGTTTATTTTATTTAAAATAGAATCTGCTGCATAAAAATATTTTAATGCTTTATCATAATCTGCCTGATAATAAAATACAGAACCAATATTTGTATTACATGTGCTTATACTAAACAAATCATTTTCTTTTGTATAAATACTATCAGCCATTAAATAATATTTTATAGCATTTACTCCATCATCTTTAGCAGAATAAACTAACCCTTTATTAAAATATACTTGAGCTATTTGCCAATTATTATCTAAGTCTTTAAAAATATTATAGCAGCTATCTGTTACTTGTTCTGCTTTAGCTAATTCTCCTTGAATTGTATATAAAAAAGTTAATGAGCTATAACCATAACCTACATCTGCTCTACTATTTATAGCATAAGCAATATCAATAGATTTTTGATATTGTTTTCTTGCTTCATAAAAATCTCCTTTGCTCTGATAAGCACCTCCTAAAATTCTATAGCTAATAGGTAAAGAAGTTTTCTCCCCTAATGAATCATAAATATGAATGGCTTTATTAGTATAATTTATTGCATTTGTAAAATCCATTTTATCAGAGTATGCACTTCCCATCATTCTATAACAAAATGCTTCCTGGCTTTTATTTTTTTGTTCTATAGCAATTTGTAAAGCATTGGCAAAATAATTTACTCCATCTTCATAATTAAAATCTTTAAAAACCAAAAAGCCTAAAAGTGTATTAGCATAGTATTCATTGCTTTTATCTCCAATACTTTTAGAAAGATTTAAACACTCAATTGCATATTTTTTAGAAGATGGAACATCATAATAAAATGTTGCGTTTGCGAGTTGATATAAACTGCTTGCAATTTTAGATTTATTACCAGATGCTAAATTTATCTTGTGCCATTGCATATATTTATCAAATGCTTTTTGATATTGTTTATCGTTGTAATAAACATCTCCATAATCTTCTAAAAGGTTTCCAAGATTGATACTATCTTTTGCTAAAGAATAATAATAAGCAGAACTATCATAAGCAAAAAAGGCTTTTTGTTTTTCACCTGTTTCTTTATATAAGCCTCCTATTTTTTTCCATGAATATGCTAAGCCAGCATTGTTTTTTGCTACTCTTCTATATTCAATTGCTAATAAATGTCCCATTATTGCAGAATCGTATTTTCCTAAATTCCAATAGGCTTGTCCAATATTTGATTGAGAAAAACCTGCATCATTATACTCATCATAAGACAAATAAATATCTCTTGCTGTTGAAAATTGATTAATAGCTTTACGATAATTTGCTAACTTAAATTCTATGTCAGCAATATTGTCTAAAGTATTTGCAATATTTTTTCTATCATTTATTTCTGTGTATTGCTTTAATTGTTCTTCATAAATTACTAATGCTTTTTGTAATTCACCTTGTCTTTTATATAATCTTGCTAATCTTCCTTGTACATTAATTGTTGATTGAATAGAAGAATAATTTTTCATTCCACTATATAGTTCAATTGCATTTTTATAATGCTGAACTGCTTTATTTAATTCTCCTTTTTTTTCAGCCAAAATAAATCCAGTAAAATGATGATAGCTCGCCATTAATAATGCTTTTTGATTAATGGAAAGTTTACTTTCATTTCTATTTAATTCGGTTTTCATTTTCTCAAATTCATTTAAAGCATCATCAACTTTTTCCATTGAAATATAAATAAGACCTTTTTGTAATAACGTGTTTGCTTTGAAATAATCATTCTCACACAAAGAAAAATATTTGTATGCTGTATCATAACTAATAAAAACTTTAGAATATTGCTCTTTCATTTTATACAATGAAGCATAAGTATAAAAGTAATAGCCAGTAACACAATCTTCTTTTAAATAAGGCAATACTAATTTTGCTGCATCTAAATATGCAATAGCTTTTTCTTCTTCTTCATTGCTAATTGCATTTCTTGCATCATCAATCCACTCAGTTACAAATTCTTTTTCTTTAATAAGAGATAAATTTTTTGTAATAAAACTTTTAAGTAAGGTTGGATTATTTTTATAAGTTACAACACTATCATAAATTTCTTTTTTACTATAAGGAGCTTTATTTATTACCCATGTAGCAAAAGTTTCATTCAACTTCCAAGTATGACCAATATATTTACCTGGATAATTTAATACAAAGTGTAAAAAAGTATATATATCTCTTGCATTACATTCTTTCATTACTCCAAACACACTTCTTCCTTGATAACGACCATCTGATAATGGATTATATAAATATTTAAAACTACTATCTTCTTTTAAAGAATAATATGTTTCAAAAACATCATTTGCTCCAGCTTTCAATAAACTATCTTCAAATTTTTTACTATCTCTATAAAACAAATCAGTTATATCGTAAAGTTTTTCATTGTATA
>JAIXLO010000177.1 GCA_026931325.1 Chitinophagales bacterium
TAAACTAAGAATAGAAAAAAATAGTAATAACTTTCTCATAGCAATAAGTTTTAGGTTATTAAAAAATGTTAAAGACTAAGGATATCGTTTTAAGATAGGATATTCAATTTTGGTTTTCAAATTTAGCGTGAATTTATGGAGATTTATCCGAATAAAAAAAATTCTTTGAAATTTCAAAGATTTTTTTTTCGTGAGCATTTAATTTTTATTAACACATTATGATTTCATCAATTTATTTTTTTCTTCTTATTGTCTCTTAACTTCTTAGCACCATAACCTACTCCTGCTGCTAATAATAAAGTAATACCGCCATCTACTGGTATATCATCTTCTGGTGGATCAAAATCATCTTGGGCTTTAACTGGAAAAGATAAAACCATTATTAAGGATAATATTCCTAACGTTTTTAAAATATTTTTTTTCATAACTAATAGATTTAAATATTCAAATATTTGATTGTTTGAATTTTTTTTAACCACAGAGGCACAGAGAACTCAGAGAAAAATAAATTTTATATCCTATGTGTCTATTGTGCCTATGTGGTAAATAACTCATAATTCTTAATTCTTAATTAACTTCTCTGTTGTTCTATTGCCTTTGCTGTCTATCACTTCTACAATATAAGTTCCTGTTACTAATTTATCTACACTTAATTGTTGAGTGCCTCCATTTACTTTTTGCTGCATGATAACCTTGCCTGCAATATCTGTTATTTTAATACTGTAACTAATTGTATTGTCTGCTAATTGTGGTAATTCCAATGTTACTTGCTTTCTTGCAGGGTTAGGATACATTTTAATTGTACTATTCAAATAAACATTATCAAATGTTCTGCTGAATGTTAAACTAAATCTTGATGAACCTTTAGTAGCTGCATTATTTTTATCTACACCAAATACATAATTATTATATTGTTTAACATTGATAGTAGTATTGGTATAATGGTCAGTTAAATAAATTTCTGTGCCCGCAAAGTTTTCAAATTCACTAAAGTTTAATTGATAAGTACCACTTGCTGTTGCTCCTATATTTAACCATACTTCATCATTACTTAATGTTTTTAGACTTCTGGTTTGTACAGCCATTCTTTTATCAGCTTTTAAACTACTGATGAAAGTACCACTATTTATAGATACTATATCTAATTTGCCTTTTTCTGTATTACTGATTCCTGCATCATTAGCAAAACGAATGACAGCTTCATCTACTTTAGTTCCATTCTCTAACATATATGTTACTTTAATTTTCTCATTAAATGCTCTTGGAGTACGTAAAAAGCCATTATAAGTATCATCAAAAGATTTCTGAGTTTCATTAAAGTTTAATGTTAGAAAATCGTCTTCACCCAAGGTAGATTCTACAAAGAATGCCTGACCATTAGCAATTACATCACCAAATTTTCCATTATAAAGAGAAGGATTACCACCAGTAAATTCAAAATTATTATAATCCCAATAGGTATAAACACCTGGTATATTTCCTGGTATATATAAAGCATAGTGTTCAGTTTCTATCTTAGTATTATTATCAGTTCCAAAAATGTCAAATATAATTGGTGAAGGGTAAGGATTACCTATCATTACATACTTATCAGTACTATTGCTTGTTTTTGCATTGTTGTATGTAATACTAAAATTACCAGCATTTTTATTTGCTAAGCTAACAGTACCAACAGATTTTAAAGTTACTGCAGTAGGCACTAAACCACTTTGAGAGCCATTTAATAAACTACAACCTAAACTTCTATCTCCTCTAATATTCATTCTATAACCAACACCTTTACCAACATAAGTAGCATTGGTATTAGTTACTACTCTCCAACGAGAGCCACTTGGATAAGAAGCATCATAAGTATAAGCACTTGGTGCATTACTTACAGTAGCATCAAATCCATTGGTATGAGGCGTTAAAGTAGGGCATACTGTACCACCTGTACCAGCACCAGTTATATGAATTTGTTGTTGCCAACCATCTGCAAGTGTTTGATAAATTGGACTACTAATAAGGCTCCAGCTTCTTGCAGCTTTGGCTGGTATATAACGTTCTTGTGTTACGTTTCCATTAATATAGTTGCCTGCTGCATTACCTTCACCTATTGAAGCTGTTGTAGTTGCTGTTGATTTTAAAATTAAATTATTATTGGTAGTAATTACACCATTCCAAGGAGCAATGCTACTTAATATATTTATGGTATTTCCTGCACCAGCAGCTATTTCAAATTCATCAGAATTATCCATAAATAATTTTCTAATAGTTGCACCACCTGCTATCGTAATTTTATGTTCGCCAAATAAATAGATATCTCCATCTGTTGCATTAATTGGGTTTCCGCTATTATTGATAATTTTTCCAGATAATTGTAAGGTTTGAAAATCATCTGTACTTACAACACCATAAGCATCACCTCCATCAATAACAATAGAAGCAACATTTGAACTATCAATTTTTGTTGAATTACCAAATCTCATAGTAACAGTAGCATTGTTGGTATTTTCAATATTATCTATAACAGCAACACCTGTATCGCATTTCTTTATTTTTACTCCAACAATATCATAAGTACTTGAAGAGGCATTATCAGAATAACCTTCATAATTATCTGCAACAACTCCTTTGATTGCATCTATTACTGTACCTCTTGAAATAGTTACATATTCTGTAGTTGGATTGCTCCATAAATGATAGCCATATCTTACATTAGAAATATTATTTTGATCAATTGAAACACCTACATTACCTTGAACAGTAGTAACTTTAATACCTATATTCCTTGTTGCTCCTGTAAAACTTGTTATATTATTATCCCAAATTTGATATTCTGAAGCTGTTCCATAAGATTGATTATACCAAATACCATGACGAACTGATTTTATTTCGTTATTTGATATTGAATGGCTATTTCCGGGGTCAGGTCTATAAAAATTACCAGTTTGTACACCAATTCTAATTCCATTAAATATGTTATTTGTAATACTTGTATAACAGTTATTATAAATTAAAACGCCAACTCCAAAAGCATCAGATGGTCTTATTCCTTCAAATAAATTGTTTGTAACAATATTACCTGTTGTAGCTGTACCTCCATTATAATAATTATACAAATCTAAACCGCTATAACTATAATTTTTAATAATGTTGTTTGATATAGTAACGCCTGCTAATCCTTCATAAGCACTAATAGCTTCAATTGCATCTACATCGGTTGTGCCTTCATTTATTAAAGTGCCACTTGTTAATAATGGATTATCTCCATCTAATGTAAATCCATCAATTGTTGAACCACTTCCATCTGAGTTCATATAAATTGAAACTACTGCACTATTATCTGTAGGATCTGGACCTGAGGTTGATGGATGAATGATTGTTTCTGCTACTCTTGAGCCAGTGTTTGGATTAATACCAAAGTTAGCTCCACGAAGTGATAAACTCTTATATAAATATATTTCTTCTGTAAACACTCCAGCACTAACATTAATAATATTACCATCAACTGTAAATTCATTGTCTATTGCATCTTGAATAGTACAAAATGCCATTTGAGTAGATGTATTATATACGTTATTAGGTAAAGTAGCAGATGCTGTAGCAACACCTGTTACTAATCTTGGTGCTCCTGAAGTATTTATTGTATTACCATCTAAATATGCACATACTTCTTTTGAATTATCTCTACTAAAGTAATAATCATTACTGTTTTGATCTGAGTTATTATCTGTATTAAAATTATCATTGCCTTTTTGTAGTTGTATAGATATTTCTGTGTTGTTTATGGTATTATTCGTAATACTATGATTGGTTCCTCCTACTACTATGCCATAAGCATCATCTGTATTACTATGAGCATTTTCTACATTTACTGTATTGCCTGTTATAACTACACCTTTTGGTTGATCAACAATATCTGACATTCCATCTTTTCTTCTTATTACTACTATACCACCCATATCTCTATTTACTCCTGTATGTGAAGCTGTACTTATAGTATTGTTAGACACTACTATACTTCCAGTCCCTGATGTTTTTCCTGTTCCTAATGGATTTTTAATTTCTATTCCAAATCTTACAGCATTACTTAAAGTAATATTGTTGTTGTTAACAATTACAGCAGCACTTGTTGTATCAGCATTTCTTCCTAACCATAAGCCCATTTCTGCATCTCCATTTCTTGCTAAGGTATTATTTGATATGTTTATTCCATTGGTATAATGGTTTAAGTTTATATCTATTCCTACTAAACTATTATCTGTTACAATATTATCTGTTATTACAATGTTGGTATAATCACTTGCACTTGATTGGAATAATAAACCTCTTCTATAACTTCCTCCAGAATTTACATTACCTTTAAATCCATTATTTTTTAAAATACTGTTTGTTAAGTTAAAGCCATTGATACTTTTATTGGTATAAACACCAGCATTAAAGTTTTCTAACATTGAAACTTTATCTATTGATAAATTACTAATATTAACAGTAACATTAATACCAATATTATAGTTTCTAAGTTTTAGTTTTTGAATGGAAACATTATCAACTGTTATAGTAAATCCATCTCCTCCAGATAGAGCATAATTCAAATTACCTTTATCTAAAATGGTTGTAGCACTATCAGCACCAATGATGGTTACAGATTTATTTACACTAACATTTTCAGGAAAAGTTCCTGCATCAACATAAATAATATCTCCATTTGCAGCCATTGACATTGCTTTTGTAATTGTAGCAAATGGAGCAGAAGTTGAAGTACCTGAATTCAAATCATCTCCTATTGCTCCTGTAATAACATCACCAACTAATGAGCCATCATTTACATAAAAAGTTGTTTGTGCTTTAACTGATGATACTAATAAAAAAAGGCAAAAAAGAGAGAATGAAAATTTTAATGCTCTTTTTTTAAGAAAATTGGGTAATGAACTTTTCATAAAAAATATTTTAAAGAGGTTATGAAATAGACTAATTTTCAACTACTTATAAATACACATTATACTTCCTTAAAGTTTTAAAAAACATTTAAGAAAATAAATTTAATCTTTTAGTAATTAAAAAAGACATTTTTTTAGTAAGTGGTATTTTTTTTTTAGTAAGTGGTAATGTCGTTTTAAAATAAAAATGCTATCTGAAAATCAGATAGCATTTCGTTTAATGATTATATTTTTCTTTTAAAAATTACATTTTACTTCTTACATAATTTGCCAATTCGGTTTCACCGGCTTTATCTTTTTTATCAGCAATCCCTTTTAAAAGCATATTGTTTACATACATTTTAATTTGACTTCTATACATTTCAGGTATTCCATCTCTAAAATCTACAATTAAATCAATACCTCTTTTAAATTTAGTTACATCTTTTACTTTCACTAATATATCAGCCAAAGCTTGTAATGATTCAAATTTACCTTGTGATAAAGGCATTTGTTCAAAACTATTTGCAATAAAATCAAAAGCATCTTCGCCACCATATTTAACCAACACACTTGAAATAGAAGTTGCTAAACGCCCTTTAGCTGGCTCTTTAGAAAGCTTATAGGCAATTTTTATAGCACTTGAAGAATCTATATTTGCCAATGCTTCTAAACTTGCACCTGCAACACTATAAGATGAATCTTTTGTGCCAACTTCAAATAAAGAAGCATATTGAATATCTTCAAATTTTCCTAAAACATCAATAGCAGCAGCTCTTACAAGTGGGCTTTTATCTGTTTTAGAAAGTAATTCTATTTTCTTTATCGTAGCTTCACTCATATCAGACTTAGCTAATGCTTGAATTGCTTTACTTCTTAAAGGAGCATAAGTATCATTCAGGGCTTCAATTAAAAATTGTATTGCTTCTGATTCAGATGTTTTTTTAGATGCAAAATCAATTGCTTCTTTTCTATCTAAATATTTACCAGCATATTTATATTGATGAATGTATTCACTTAAAGTTTTAGCATCTTTTTTAGAACATAATAAAACTTTATCTCCATCTACATTTATCAAATCTGGTTTAGTTGGTGCATGAAAACTAAAAGTATCTGCTTTATTATTCATCCAAACATTATAACGATGTTTTTCTTTCCCAAAATAAACATCAATAGCAATTGGAAGTTTAAATACTTTATTGCCACTTTGTGTTTGTTTTATATATACAGATGTTATTTTACTTTCTGAGCTATAAGCATAACTAATATCTAACTGAGGATGACCACTACCAAAAAACCATTGATTCCAAAACCAATTCAAATCTTTGCCAGTAACAGTTTCAAAAGCAAGACGAAGTTTGTCGGCATTTCCTGTTCCAAATTTATTATCAGTTAAATATTTATTTAAAGATTTAAAAAATGCATCATCTCCAACATAATTTCTCAACATGTGTAAAATTCTTCCTCCTTTGTTATAGCTAACAGCATCAAACATATCTTCTTTATCTCTGTAATAGTATCTCACTAAATCTTTACTTTGACTTCCACTCATTAAATAACCTTGCATTTCTGTATAATTTTCATCATCACCTGCATCTTTCCCATATTTATATTCATTCCATAATGTTTGACTATAATTTGCAAAACTTTCATTAACTGTTAAATTACTCCAGCTTTCTGCAGTTACATAATCTCCAAACCAATGATGAAATAATTCGTGTGCAATTGTAGATTCCCAATGATTACCATCAATAAGTTGTCTTGCATCTTGTTGTGCAGATTCTTGGTGTAATGTTGCTGTTGTATTTTCCATTGCACCACTTACATAATCTCTTCCTACAATTTGTGCATATTTATTCCAAGGATATTCTATACCTAAAACAGTAGAAAAATATTTCATCATTTCTGGTGTATTACCAAATATTTTCCTTGCTACTTTTTCATACTCTTTTTCTACATAATAGCTTACTTCTTTTTTATTATAATAATCTTTAACAACAGCAAAATCTCCTACACCCATAAAAAATAAATAAGGAGCATGTGGCAAATCCATTTTCCAATAATCTGTTCTTGTGCCATCTGCATTTTTTACTTGACTAACTAATGCACCATTGCTAAGTGTAACATATTTAGCAGGTACAGTCATATAAATTTCTTGTGTTGTTTTTTGATTGGGCTTATCTATAGTAGGCACCCAAACAGATGTAGCTTCTGTTTCGCCTTGAGTCCAAATTTGAGTTGGTTTATTTTTTTCTTCTCCTTTAGGATTAATAAAGTATAATCCTTTAGCATCAGTTATTGCAGAACTTCCTTCAACTTTTAATTCATTAGGCTTTGCAGTATAATCAATATAAATAGTATAATTCTCATTTCTGTTATAAAATCTATCCAGAGAAATTTTTAAAAACATTCCATCATAATCATATTTTAAAGCATGGTTCTTATTAGCTTTTACAATTTCTACTTTATGAATATCCATTCCCTTTGCATCTAATTCAAGAGAATCTGTTTTATAAAAATGTGGTTTTAGTGTTATCCAGACTTTTCCATTCAAATAACTGTTGTTATAATCAAAACTTGCTTGAAGTTTCGTGTGTACTAAATCATTTATTTTTTCTGGGAAAGCTCTGTATTGAGTTTTCCAACTATCATCGTTTGATTTTTTGTTGTTTGAATGCTGACTATAAGTAATTACAGAACTAAATAGAAATGTAATAAGAAGAAATTTTTTCATGAAGTGTATTTTATGTTTTAATAAAGGTATTATTGGTGCAAAATAAATGTATAGATATTTTTATAAAAGGTTAAAAAAATATTTTTACATAATTGTTAGAATGTTTATCGGTATTGTTAATTATAAAAAATATAAATTCGTGCAACGATTCAACCAATTTCAATGAAATACTTTTATAAAAGGATAATTTTATTATTAGCTATTTTATTTTTTGTAATTGTAAATGTACAAGCACAAAGAAAATATTTCATGTACATTCAATCTGAGAATAAAGAACCATTTTATGTAATTATTAATAATAAAAACTTTAGCTCATCACTTTCGGGTTATTTGGTAATTCCAAGATTAAAAAATGGAAAATATTTTTTTATTGCAGGCTTCCCAAAAAATAAATATCCTGAACAAAAATTTTCTTATGTTATTAATGATAAAGATGTAGGATTTGTTTTTAAACAATTTGGTAAAGAAGGTTGGGGTTTATTTAATATTATAGACTTCACAAAAATTATGGCTAATGCTCAAGATTGGGAAACTGATAAAATGCAAAATGATACTACTACTATTGATGATACTTATTCTATTTCTCCAATAATAAAAACTACAGAAAAAACTTCTATCACTTCTAAAGAAGAACCAACAAAAAAAACAGAAACTGTTGCTACTAACAATGAAAAAGAAAATAAAGTAACTACTAATCAACAAAAAGAAACTGCAACTGAAAAGAAAGAAAAAGAAGAAAAAGAAGAAATAGAAACAACAGCAACTTCAACTACCTCAACAACTTCTACTTCCAAAACTACAATAACTACTTCACCTCAACAAGATGATAAAAAAACAACTTCAACAAAAACAGAAGTAGTAAATAATAATAAGAAAGGTATTATAAGAAGCTATCAAAAAAATGGAGTTAATGGATTAGATGAAATGTATATTGATTATACCATAACACCATTTGATACTATTATTGTTTTTATTCCTTTACAAACTGAATATATAGCAACCTCTTATAAAACAAATACTACAGAAGAAACTAATAATACTAATAATAAAAACGAATATAATACTGCTTGTGTAAACCTTGCCACAGAATCAGATGTACTTAGAATTAGAAAACTTATGTCTTCAGAATCTACAGATGAAAGTATGATACAAATTGCAAAAAAATCTTTTGCTAATAAATGCTTTTATGTAGAACAAATTCAAAAGTTAGGGCTATTATTTTTATCAGAACAAAATAGATTAAAGTTTTTTACAACTGCCTATCCTTTTATTTACGATAAATTTAATTATCCATCATTGGAAATGCAGTTTACTTTATCTTCAGTTATTAATCAATTTCGTCAATCTTTATAATTAATGCCACGTTATTTTATTGAAGTAGCATATTTAGGAACAAATTATAGTGGTTTTCAAAAACAGAAAAATGCAAACAGCATTCAAAGTGAAATTGAAAAAGCTTTATATATTGTTTTAAAAAAAGAAATTAATTTAACTGGCTCTTCCAGAACAGATGCAGGTGTTCATGCATTTCAAAATTTTTTTCATTTTGATATTGATGATGTAATAGATAAAAAAAGAGTTTACAACATGAATGCTGTTTTACCTTTTGATATAGCTATAAAATCCATCAAAGCTGTTAAACTCAATGTTCATGCACGTTTTACTGCAACTACAAGAGAATATAAATATTTTATATCTCAACAAAAAAATCCATTTTTAGAGGGTAAGTCTTGGCATTACCCTTATAAATTAAATATTCAAAAACTACAACAAGCAGCAGATATTTTACTTCAATATTCCAACTTTCAATCATTTTCTAAAAAACATACACAGGTTAATAATTATTTATGCAACCTTCAAATTTCTGAGTGGTATATTGATAAAGAAAATGATGCTTTAATTTATCGTGTAAAAGCAAATCGTTTTTTAAGAGGTATGGTTAAAGGTATAGTAAGCACTATGTTACTTGTTGGTAGAAATAAAATTTCAGAACAAGAGTTTAAAAAAATTATAGAATCTAAAAATAATTTATTAGCCGATTTTACTGCCCCCTCTCAAGGTTTATTTTTATGCTCTGTTCAATACCCTGATGATATTTTTGAATATTGATATATTGATTCTTATATTTTTGTTGAATTACAATTATATAAACTTATGAAATCTACAAGCCTTTATACTATTTTAAGTTTTCTATTATTACCGTTTGGTTTATTAATGTTATTTACAAGTTTGCCGATGCTTTTAGCATCTTTTATTTCTCCTGCTGCATTATTTCCTTTATTTATGATTTTATGTATCATCATTTATATTGTTAGTTGTTTTATTTTTTTACAAAAAGGAATTAAGCAAGAAATTGCTTGTAAAAGATCTTTAAAAGATTGGATAAAAGTTAATGCTTTTGTTACAATTGTTTTTATAGGATTAATGTTTGCACAAACAACAATTATCATCAAAAATCCTTCTATTATTTCTCAACAATTAATAGCAGATGTAAATGCTCAACAAAGTAATTTACCTGCACAGTTTACACCTGAATTAATACATAAGCTACTAAAATTTATTGGCTATTTTATGCTTATTTATTCAATAGTTTTAGCAATACATATTGTTCTTACATTTAGGCTAATAAAAACTTATAGTCATATTTTTAGTAAAGAATAAAATATAACAAAAAATAAAAGAGGCTACCTTAATTGTTAAGATAACCTCTTTTGTTTATGTATTACTAAATTTAAAAACTTACTCCTAAATTTTGAAAAACTTTAATAAGCAAAACTTACTTAGTTTTTCTTAGGAGTTTGTTTGTTTTCTTTGTAACGCATATCTGGTGTACCATCTTTTTTAGTGTGCGTTACTTTAGTTTTTTTGTCTGCTTTATTTTCTTTATAACGCATATCTGGTGTACCATCTTTTTTAGTGTGCGTTACTTCTTTTTTTGCAGGCTTTTTTGTTTTTGTAGTTTCTGCTTTCTGAGTAGTTGTTGCTTTCTTCTCAGATTGTTTTGTTTGACTGTTAATAGCTGTTGTTGTAATAAATACAGCTAATAATAAAAACCAAATCTTTTTCATAAAGTAAAAATTTAGAACACAAATCTAAAATGCAATCAAACAAAAAAAATTATGGTTAATCAGTCTTTAACAGAACTTTATTTGCATCATTATTGCACAACTACTTTATCATAATAAACAGATTTACCATTTGAGTTTAACACTTTAATAAAGTATAAACCACTTACAGATGCTCTTGGTAAATTAATCTTTTCATTTTGTGTGCCATTAATAGCTACTGTTTTTGTAATAACACGTCTGCCATTTACATCACTTATTTCAACAGAATAATTACCAGTTGTTAATTTATCAAATTGAATAGCAAATGTTTTATTAACTACTGGATTTGGATAAACAGAAATATTATTTTTAGTAATAACCTCATTACTTACTACTACATTTTTTGCAGCACTATAAGCTAAATTGCTATTTGCTAAATCTGATGTATTATAAACTACTTCATTATCAGCTTTAATAATTTCAGTAGCATTTAAAGTAGATAAGTTTACTTTATAATAATTTTCATTTACAACAGCACTAGTAATAAAAACATCTCCATTTGTATCTACAGCAGCACCATTTGTTGTAAAGTTTGCAGGTAAGTTTTTAATTACGCCAATATGCTCTGCAATTCTTGTAGCTGGATTAATTTTAAATACATGATTACGATAGGTAAATAAATATAAATTACCATAAGCATCACCAATTAAATCACCTCCCCAACTGGTGCATTGTGCATGAACACTAATGTTTTGATTATTCTTACTATCTATTAATGCTCCTAAGTTTGTAATAACAGGATTTCTGTCTGTAGTAAATTGTATTAACTGATTACCATCATTGGTTAGTGCATAACCATTTCCATTTGCAGCAATTACCATACGAGTAATAACGTTACTTTCATCTACACGTTTACCTGTTGAAAAACGAGCATCATTATTTATTACAACACTCATTTCATTTGTATTCAAATCTACATAACGTAAATCTGTACCCCACATTGGTGTAAAATATAAACGGTTTGTTTTAGCATCATAAGCAGCTGCTGCAACACCATTAACAGTTGGTGAAGAAGTTTGTAAACTTCTATTGGCTACTCCTTCTGAATTAATAAAATTATAATTTACAGTTGTTGGATTTGTATTGCTATACAAAGTTCTAATAATATTGCCATTACTTAAATCTATTTCTCTAATTGCAGTCCAATTGTATGTGCCTTTTGTTTCTGATGTAATAGCATAAGCTTTATTAGTAGTTTGTGCTTGAGATTTTACTGTAAATAATGCAGTAATTAACATAATTGGTAGAGTTATCTTTTTCATAGTCGTATAATTTTGTTTGCCAATTTAAGAACAAAAATTGATTTAAAAATATCTTTTTTACAAACAGTATTTTATTAACAAAAAAATAAACAAAGAAAGTTTTATGACTTGAAGCTAATTAAACAAAGTTTGTATGCCATGAGATACCCTAAACTCATGTTGTAATAACCATTTTTTTCTCCACATCCCTCCAGAATAACCAATTAAACTTTTATCACTACCAATAATTCTATGACAAGGAACTATGATTGAAATTTTATTTTTTGCATTTGCATTAGCAACTGCTCTTGTAGCTTTAGCATCACCTATTTTTTTAGCAAGTTCTAAGTAGCTCATTGTTTTACCAAATGGTACTTGTATTAATTCATTCCAAACGTTTTGTTGAAAAGCTGTTCCTTCTTGATGTATAGGTATTGTAAATTGTTTTCTTCTACCAGCAAAAAATTCTATTAATTGTTCTGTACAATAATGTATCATATCACTTACGCCAGGTTCTCCATATTTTATTTGTTCTTTATTATCTATAAAGCTAAGTTCTGCAATATATATATCTGTACCTCCAATTTTAATTAAGCCTACTGGGCTTTCATAATATGTATAGTACAAATCTTGCATAAATAAAATTTGAGTGGTAAAATTATAAGAATTTGATGTAATAAAATTTGTTCATTAACCTATCAATAAACCATTATTTACTTTTTTATCAGTAGTTAATAAAACAACATTTTTATTTTCATCATAAACACCAAGCACTAAACACTCACTCATAAAATTGGCTATTTGTTTTGTAGGAAAATTTACAACAGCAATAATTTGTTTACCTATTAATTCATCTAATGTATAATGATGTGTTATTTGTGCAGATGATTGCTTTATTCCTAATTCTCCAAAATCAATCTTTAATTTATAGGCAGATTTTTTTGCTTCGGAAAAATGTAATACTTCAATAATAGTTCCTGTACGAATTTCTATTTTTTCAAAATCTTGCCAACTTATCATAAATGTTTTTGATAAAAATACAATTATAAAATAAACTCTTCATCCCTTTTTATCTTTATTATATTTGTAACAATCTAAAAAAAAATATATGGAAAACAAATTACATTTTATGTTAGAAGCCATTAAACTATCTGAGCATGGAATGAATAATAATGATGGTGGACCTTTTGGTTGTGTAATTGTAAAAGATGGAAAAATTGTAGGTAAAGGATGGAATAGAGTTACAGGAACAAACGATCCTACTGCACATGCAGAAGTTGTAGCTATTAGAGATGCTTGTAAAAACTTAGGTAGTTTTCAATTAGATGGTTGTGAAATTTATACTTCTTGTGAACCTTGCCCTATGTGTATGGGTGCAATTTATTGGGCAAGACCAGATAAAGTTTTTTATGCCAATACAAGACAAGATGCTGCTGATATTGGTTTTGATGATTCTATGATTTATGAAGAACTTGTGCTTCCTCTTCATCAAAGAAAAATTGTTTTAGAAGCCTTAGGTAGAGAAGAAGCATTAAAAATTTTTAATGCTTGGAATAATAAACAAGATAAAACAGACTATTAAAACATATTCACATTTTAGGAAGCAAAAGTGTATGGCTATATATTTGCTCTCTTAATTATTTTTATATGAGTGAATTAATGAACAAATTGAATGAGACAGTTTCTTACATTAAAAGTAAAGTAACACCAGAAGCTACAACAGGTATTATATTAGGTAGTGGATTAGGCAATTTAGCCTCTGTTATTGAAACAGATGTTGCTTTATCATACACAGATATTCCTCATTTTCCTGTAAGTACTGTAAAAGGGCATGGCGGTAAATTAATTTTTGGAAAATTAGGTGGTACAAAAGTAATAGTAATGAGTGGGCGTTTTCATTTTTATGAAGGCTACTCTGCACAACAAGTTATTTATCCTGTTCGTGTAATGAAAATGTTGGGTGTACAAAATTTATTATTATCCAATGCAGCAGGTGCTGTAAACCCAAATTATAAAGTGGGCGACTTAATGTTGATTAATGACCATATAAGTTTCTTTACAACCAACCCTTTAATAGGAAAAAATGAAGAAGATTTAGGTACTCGTTTTCCTGATATGAGTGAACCATATAATTTTGAAATACTTGCAAAAGCAAAAGCTATTGCAGCAGCTAATAATATTCATGTGCACGAAGGTGTTTATACTGCTGTAACAGGGCCTACATTTGAAACACATGCTGAATATAGATTAATAAAAGCAATTGGTAGTGATGTTGTTGGTATGAGTACAGTACAAGAAAATATTGCTGCTGTGCATTGTGGTATGAAAGTTTTTGCAGTAAGTGTTGTTACAGATTTAGGTATAAGAGAAGATAACAATGTTATTACACATGAAGAAGTTTTGCAAGCTGCTAAAGAAGCAGAACCTAAACTAACACTATTGTTTAAAGAATTGGTTAAGGTGTTATAAGATTTAAGAGAAATATTCTTTAAAATGGTTTGTAATTGTTACAAGCCATTTTTATTTTATGTATAGAAAATCAATTTCTTCTTATAAGGATATGTAGTTATGGTTAATGATTTCGCTTAAAAGTAAATATTAATGTTATGTATATTTGATATTGTAAGCATCTATTGTACAAAGTTGTATCAAATATTAATACATACATTTACTTATGAATAGTTGTTATACTTTAAGAAAATCAGCACTTGATAAGCCTCAAAATTGAGAACTTTCAGAACAAGCCATTTCATGTAGCCAAGAAAAAGGAATTAATGTACAAATTGCTTTTCAAGATATTCAAAAAATAAGATTGTTTTATTATGCAAATAGTCGCTATCGTGTAAATAATTATTGTTGCAAAATAACTACAAGAAATCAAGCAGTTTTTGATATTTACTCAAGCACTTACGAAGGTTTTGCAAATTTCTTAGATCAAGCTGAAACATATACCCCTTTCGTAAAAGAATTAGTACAAAAAGCAAAATCAGCAAATCCAAATTGTGAAATTCGTACTGGTCAAACTTCTTTAACTTATTATGGAAATATTTTGTTTGTAGTTGTTGCAGTAATATTTCTGCTTTTAATTTTTTCTTTTCTTCCTGGAAATTATTCTAAGCTTTACTTCTTTATAAAACTGGTTGCCATCGCTTACTTAGGGTTTTATTTAGTTAAATCAATTAGAGTAAACAAACCAAGTCAACTTACAGGAACTGAAATACCTGACAATGTTTTACCTAAATTATCAAATCAAAAAAAATAGAAGTATGAAAGCATCCTTATTATTTTTAAGCATCTTGTTGATGTTTAGTACAAATACCATTCAAGCACAACAATCATCTACCAATTTTTACAATCAGTTTAAAGATATTCTTAATAGTCAATGGTATCAGGTAAAAGGAGATAATGTTTTAAAAAAAGAAGAAAGTGGCACAACAACTGCTACTTATTACAATTGCAAAAAAGAATTACAAGGATTTTCTGTAGTTTTTGTAAGTCAAGTAACAAAGAATGGCTATGATGTTAGTAAGAAAAATTATGTATTAGCATATAGAGAAAGTAGTACTAACAATGAGCAAATATATTCTCAAGTGGTAGAAGCATTTTATAATTTTAATAGAGACGCTTGGAACACTTATAAAATAAATAATACACCAATTGTTACTAATAATAAAACAGAGAAAAGAAAAATTGAAATTAATAAAGGTACAAACTCAACAGTTGCTACATTGTATAATGACAATTCGTTGCTTATTTTAATTTCTTTTTAAAGTGCAGTAGTGTTTTTATAAAGTTCTTTGCTTCATAGCCTCATACAAAATCATTCCTGTAGCAACACTAACATTTAGGCTTTCAAAATTATTTGCCATTGGTATAGCAAAAGTATCATCACATATTTTTATTAATCCTGTAAAAACGCCTCTTCCTTCGCTGCCCATAATTATTGCACAAGGTTCTTGCAAGTTTAAGTTATGTAGTTTTGTTGTTGCTGTCATTTCACTTGCATAAACTTTTATGCCATTTAAGTGTAGTTCATCTACAGTTTTCATTAAACTATTTACCCTGCATATATGAATTTTTTCTAAAGCACCAGCACTTGTTTTTACAGCATCTTCATTTAATGCACCAACTCCTTTATCTGGAATAATAATTGCTTGTGCTCCACAACAAACTGCTGTACGAGCAATTGCCCCAATATTTCTTACATCAGTAATTCCATCTAATATTAAAAATAAAGGGGTCTCTCCTTTCTCGTTTATAAAATCTATTACTTGCTGTAAGTTTTGATATTGTACTGCACTTTTATATGCAATTACTCCTTGATGTTGAATATTGGTTAAGCTATTTATTTTTTCGGAAGGAACAAATTGTATTGGTACATTATTTTCTTTAGCCAAAGATTTTATTTCATGAATAATATTTCCAGAAGCTGTTTTTGCTATCAATATTTTATCAATAGCTTGGTGTTGTTTTAAGGCTTCAATAATAGGGTTTCTTCCTGCTATAATATTTTTTTTAGCAATAAACATTAGCTTTTTTTCTTTGATAAAAATGAAAAATAAAGTGAGGTAATAATAATATATAAAATAACAAATGAAGCTAATGAAAATTTAATAATAGCCGACCATCTGCTAATACCAACACTTACATTGCTTCCATAGCCACCCAATGTAATTAGCATAGCAATATTTTCTACTAAATCTAATACCCCAACAAGTACACTTAACTCTAAAAAAATAAGACCAATAGTTTTTGAAATACTTGTTAAATATTTATTCATTATTGCTTTACAACATAAAAAAAGAAAAATGCAATAAGCTATAATAAATAAAAAATCTACAGCAATATTTATTTGAAAAGGCTTTACACCAACAGCTTTCATCATTGCATTGGCGTCTCTCATATTTTTTGCAAGTTCAAAACTAATAATTCCAGAAGGACTATAATCTGTTACTAATCCTTCAGAAAAAAAGCGTAAAACAATAAACATAATAACAGTTGCAACTCCAGCTATAACTATTTTTTTCATTCGCTTAAATAACTTTGAATTATTCTAATACTCTTTCTTTGTTGTGAGAAATTATTTTGATTCAATATTACACGTTACAATAGTATTTATTTTAATCGTATTTACCCAATCTTTTTAAAAAGTGAATGTGTGCTACTACAGCTCTATACATTGTTGGATATTCAATATATTGAATTTGATATTCCATGCAAACATTTTTTATAATATTACTAATTGCAGGATAATGTACATGAGATATTTTAGGAAATAAATGATGTTCTATTTGAAAATTTAATCCTCCTAAAAGCCAACTTATTGTTTTATTTCTTGTAGCAAAATTTGCTGTTGTTTTTAGTTGATGTGCAGCAAACTCATCTGGTAATTTATTATTATCTGAATTGGCAATAGGAAAATGTGTATCCTCTACAGTGTGTGCTAATTGAAAAACAATGCTAAGAACCAAGCCAGATACTAATGTAACTAATAAAAAGCCCATTAACCAATGAAACCATCCAATCATTATTATTGGTAATGCAATAAAAATAAAACCATGATAAAGTTTTACTATCCAAAATTCTAAATGATCTTTAAGTTGCATTTTTTTTAATGGCACATTTCCAATTTTTCTTGAAAAATATTTTCTATAATCTGTAAAGAATATCCAAAACACATACAACATCATATACAAAAACCAAAAATAAAAGTGTTGAAAACGATGCATCCACAAACGTTTTTGTGTAGGTGCCATTCTCATTAAAACACCAATTTCAATATCATCATCAACACCATCTACATTAGTATAACTATGATGAAGAATATTGTGTTTCATATTCCACATAAAATGGTTAGCACCTAACATACTTAGTGATGCTGCAGCTAATTTATTTTTCCATTTATTTTTACTAAAGCTTCCATGACTACCATCATGCATTACATTAAAACCAATAGAAGCAATTAAGCAGCCTAAAAGAATACACTCTGGAATAGCAAAATACCATTCTGGAGTAAAAAATATTAGATGAATATAAATAGCAATAAATGCTGTAACAAGTATAATAGCTTTTGAAAATAAATTCAAATTGCCTGTAATAGAAATTCCTTTTTCATCAAAATATTCTTGTACTCTTTTCTTTAATTCTGAGTGTAATGAATTTTTAACTGCTGGAAATTTGGGGGTGATGGAAGCACTCATTTTTATTAATTAATATTACAGCGGCAAGATAACTGTTTATTAAATAATAATAGTAATAATTACTGAACAAGTATTTTATTTAGTAGCATAGATTTGTAAAGAAAATTAATTGATATAATATCTAATTCTCACAGTATCATTTATTTTCTTTCCCAAAACTCAAAGCTGTAACTATACAAATGTTTTTCATCGGCTGGGTTTAAATCTGATGTTTTTTTTTGCCATTTATTAGTATCAATTTCAGGAAAGAAGATATCGCCATCTAAGGTTGTATGCACACGTGTTAGATAAATTTTTTGTGCCTTATTAATTGTTTGATTAAAAATTTCGCCACCACCTACAACAAAAATTTCTTTATAGTAATGGCTTTTTGCAACAAATATTGCATCGTCAAAACTGTTTACTACAACAACACCTTCAGCTTTAAATTTTTTTTGTTTTGTAATTACAATATTTAATCTTCCTTTTAAAGGTTTACTACCCATGCTTTCAAAAGTTTTTCTTCCCATTACAATAGGCATTGCCCAAGTAGTATTTTTAAAAAATTTTAAATCGTTTGGTAAATGCCAAGGTAGCGTATTGTTTATACCAATAACATTATTTTCAGATGCAGCAACTAATAATGAAATAATCATTTCAAAAAAATTTATTTACAAATATTAAATGGCTACTGGAGCTTTAATATGTGGATGTGCTTGATAATTTTCTATTTCAAAATCCTCAAACTTAAAATCAAAAATATCTTTTACTGCTGAATTAATTTTTAAAGTTGGTAAAGGATAAGGAGTTCGTTGTAATTGCAATTTTGCTTGCTCAATATGATTGCTGTATAAATGCACATCACCAAAGCTATGAACAAAATCTCCTAATTGTAAATTACAAACTTGTGCCATCATCATTGTAAGCAAAGCATAAGATGCAATGTTAAATGGAACGCCTAAAAAAACATCTGCACTTCTTTGATATAATTGGCAACTTAATTTTCCATCAGCTACATAAAATTGAAACAAAGCATGACAAGGCATTAAAGCCATCTTTGGTAAATCTGCAACATTCCAAGCACTAACAATTATTCTTCTACTATCTGGGTTTGTTTTTAGCTGTTGAATAACGTCTTTAATTTGATCTACCACTACACCATTTGCACCTTCCCAACTTCTCCATTGTTTTCCATACACTGGTCCAAGTTCTCCTTGTTCATTTGCCCATTCATTCCAAATACTTACACCATGCTCATTCAAATATTTAGTATTAGTATCGCCTTTTAAAAACCAAAGTAATTCGTAAATAATGCTTTTTAAATGTAGTTTTTTAGTAGTTAGTAATGGAAACCCTTTTTGCAAATCAAAACGCATTTGATAACCAAAGCAACTGATAGTTCCTGTGCCTGTTCTATCTTGTTTTTTTATACCATTATCTAAAATGTGTTGTAATAATTTTTGATATTGTTCCATGTGTGCAAAATAAGGAATGCAGACAGAAAAACATTTTTTATTTTATAAAGAAAATTAGATTCTGTGCATAACATTGATAAAAATTTTTCTTTATTCACAACTATCCATTTTTTAAACTTTTAAAAAAAATGAATTTTATTTTTACATCAGCTTACTAATCCCTTTATCTATGATGTCCAAAAAACATTACATCCATTTCGTATGGATGTTTCTTTTAACGATTGGTGTAGCAAATGCTCAAAATAGTTTTAACCCTATGGGTTATGCTACATCACTAAGAGATGCTTTGAAAGAGCCAGAAAACATTTCTACTATTAGTGTTTATTATACACGAGGAATGATTTTCGATATTGAACAAGGGAAACCTACTCCAGATGCATCTTTTGATAAGTTGCCTGAGTTGAATAATTTAAAAACTTTTAGGCTAAATGGTTGTCCTTATGATTTTAAACAGGAAAACTTTTTTTGTAACTTGTCTAAATTAAAACAGTTAGAAGTATTGGAATTAAGAATGAGTTTTAGACAACTTGGCTTACTAACAGAACAATCAATTAAATGTTTAAAGAAACTGAAAAACCTAAGAAGGCTGAATTTGCCTTATCTATATCCGCAGGAAGACTATTTAAAATTACAAGAACTGTTACCAGATTGCGAAATTGTTATTAATGTTTATCCAGGGGAGTAATTTTTACTCTCCTTTTTTATGTTATAATTCTATTAGCTGAAATGTAATATCTGCTTTTTCTAAAGTTTGCTGTAATCTATCTTTGTGTGTATCAGTAATAAAAACTTGTCCATCATCTTCTTTGCAAACCCATTGCAATAAATTATACATTCTTTTGGAATCTAATTTTTCAAACACATCATCTAACAATAGTATTGGTGCAAAACCTTTATTTGTTTTTAAGGTTTGCCATTCAGCTAATTTTAAGGCAAATAGTAAACTTTTTCTTTGCCCTTGAGAGGCTGTTGTTTTAAAAGAAGATTGATTCATTGTTACATCAATATCATCTTTATGAATGCCTGATGAAGTTCTTTGCAAAACAATATCTTTTTGTAAAGAATTTTTTAATAGCTCCTGCATTGATTGATGATGTAAAGGGCTTAGATAATTTAAAAAAATATCATCAGTACTCTCAGCAATTTTTTTATAATATTCTAATGTTAATGTAAGATATGAATTGAAAAAATTTTTTCTTGTTTGATATATAAATGTTGCCTTGTCTGATAATTGTTTATCAATAATACTTAATAAATCTTCATTCAAATTATTTGTTTCTGCTGCTTGTTTTAATAAACTATTTCTTTGTTGTAAAAGTTTTGTGTAATCAATTAAATACAGTAAATATTGTTTGTTTAACTGAGAAATAATTGTATCAATATATTTTCTTCTTAATTCACTACTACCAATTAATAATTCAGTATCGTCTGGAGCAATCATTACACAAGGATAACGACCAATGTGTTCTGAAAATTTTTTTATGATTTCATTATTTTGTAAAAATTCTTTTTTATTATTTTCTCTGAATATGCAAACTAATTGTGTAGCTTCATTATTATTAGTAGAATAATTTCCTTCAATTCTCATACCCATTTTCCCATGATATACATTTTGAGCATCGGTAGTAGAAAAGTAACTTTTGGTAAAAGATAAATAATAAATGGCATCTAACAAATTTGTTTTTCCTGTTCCATTGTTGCCACAAATACCAATTACTTTTTGTTCGAATATAAATTGCTGTTGCAAATAATTTTTAAACTGAATGAATGATATATTGTTTAATTGAAGCATTATATTTTCCAGTCAATAATTTCATTAACCCATTCTTGTTTATAAGGTGTAGCAACTCTAATATAATTATCTGTATAGCCTTCCATTTTTCCATTTTTATCTGAAGTTTCAAATAATACTTTACGTGTTTGACCTTTATGTTGTTCTGTAAAGTATTGAGATTTCATATAACTAAGATTGCGTAAAATTTTATTTCTTTCATGCCTTATATTAACAGGAACAACAGGTTTAATATCTAAAGCAACAGTATTAGCTCTTTCGCTATAAGTAAATACATGCAAATAGCTAATATCTAAATCGTGTAAAAAATTATATGTTTCTTTAAAGTATTCTTCTGTTTCTCCTGGGAAGCCAACAATTACATCAACACCAATGGAGCAATGAGGTATTAATTGTTTGATGAATGTAACTCTATCAGCATATAATTCTCTTAAATATCTTCTACGCATTAATTTTAAAATATGATTGCAACCACTTTGTAAAGGAATATGAAAATGTGGCATAAACTTCTTACTATTAGCAACAAAAGAAATAATATCGTTTGTTAATAGATTAGGCTCAATAGAAGAAATTCTATAACGCTGTATGCCTTCTACTTCATCTAATGCTTGTATGAGTTCATAAAAATTTTCTTCTCTTTGATTTATACCAACAGAAAAATTTCCATCATTTCCTTTACCAAAATCTCCAAGATTAACACCAGTTAAAACAATTTCTTTTACCCCTTTTGATGCAAGCTCTTTTGCATTTTTTATAACATTATCAATACTATCACTTCTACTTTTACCTCTTGCCATTGGTATAGTACAATAACTACAATTATAATCGCAGCCATCTTGTACTTTTAAAAATGTTCTTGTTCTATCATGTGCAGAAAATGAAGCATTAAAACCATTAATATCTTCAGTATCACAACTACAAATTTTTGTACTATCGCCTTGAGTCCATTCTGCTATATGTTTTACAATATTAAATTTTTCAGCAGCACCTAAAACTAAATCTACACCTGGTATTTCTGCAATTTCTTTTGGCTTTAATTGAGCATAACAACCAGTAACAACTACTAAACTTTCTGGTGCTTTTTTTTGAATTCGTCTTATTATTTGCCTACATTCTTTATCTGCACTATCTGTAACAGAGCAAGTATTAATTACATAAACATCTGAAACTTCATCAAAGTTTTTCTTTTCATATCCTTCAGCTTCCATCATTCTTGATAAGGTAGAAGTTTCAGAAAAATTTAATTTACAGCCCAAAGTATGAAAGGCCACTGTTCGTTTATTATTAATCATGCAGCAAATATAGTATTTTGAAAATGTTAGAGATAAGAGATAATTATTAGCTTAATGATATAATATATAAATGCTCCTTTTTTAATTAAGACTTATTCAAAAAAAATACGAACTGTGGTATAAAACAATTTATTTTCTGGTGCAATACCACTTTCCAACATTTTGTCTTTATAATTTTCTAAACCAAAAAGTTCAGCAGCTTTTCCTTTATTCACTGCCACTTCTAAATAACCAGCAGAATTAAACCAAGCTAAATATTGACCTTCAGTTACATCAGCATAATTTTTAGAAATCATTGAAACAGTTTCATTTCTTTTAAAAACAATTTTAAAGTTGCGACCTTTTCTTTCTCTTTCAAATTCTTCAAAAGAAACATTTACCACTGCATTCTCAAAATTGTCAATAAAAAGTATTTGAGCCTGCATCCAATTATCTGAAACAATTGGTTTCATCATATATTTTTCTTCAATAACTAAGCCTGTTGTGCCTAAGTTTTCTATACTATTTGTTTTAATTAATTTTTGAATAACATTGGTTAATTGTTCTGTAATTTGAATAAGTGTATGAGCATTAATAATTGGTAATACTATAGAATCTTTTGGAATTTCCCCAGCCATCATGGTTATAATGCCATTATTAGGGCAAATGATAAATTGATTTTTGTATTTACTTAAAACAAAATGTGTTGATGGTGTATCAAAAACATTTAATAAAATAATATGAAAAGTATTTTCAGGATAATATGCAAAAGCATTTTTACAGATATATGCAGCATGAGCAAAATTTTCTCTTGGTAAGTAGTGTGTAATATCTGCAATAGTTAAGTTAGGAATTGCAGATAGTAACTGTCCTTTAACAGCACCAACAATAAAATCTTGTTGTCCAATATCAGTACTTAAAGTCAGTAATGGCATTATACTTTTTAACGATTAAAAATATAATTTGTTATTTAATCAATTCATTGTTCTTATAAAAAAATTTATAAGTAAACTTATCAGCTATGTTTGGAAAAAATTTATTTAAGAATACTGTTTTCTTTCCTGTAGATGTTAATATTAAAGTACGTTTTCTTTTTTCAATTGCTTTTATTATATGACGAGCACATTCTTCTGCACTCATCATTTCTTGTTCATTCATTGATGATTCGCCTTGAGAATTTCCTTGAGCATTTAAAGAAGCCTTCCTAATATTTGATGTGGTAAATCCTGGACAAACCCACATGACATTTACTCCAGAGTGCAACATTTCTGTTCTTAAAACTTCCATAAAACCATTAACAGCAAACTTAGAAGCAGAGTAACCACTTCTGCCAGGTAATCCTCTAAAGCCTGCAATAGAAGATACTCCTACAATAGTTCCTTTAGTTTTTAAAATATGTGGCAATGCAAATTTTGAGCAATAAACAGTTCCCCAAAAATTAATATCCATTACTTTTCTAATAGTATCTAATTCTACATCTTTTACTAATGCTCTCATAGAAATACCAGCATTATTAATTAATACATCTATTGAACCGAAATTTTTTATAACAATATCTATAAAATTTTTACATTCTTGCTCTTTACTTACATCTGTTGCATGAATCAATAAAGGTTTCCCAGAATGAGTTGATTGTAACTGATAAAGTTTATCATAGTTTCTTCCACAAGTTGCTACTTTAGCTCCTAAGTCTAAAAATGTATCTACTAAAGCTTTTCCAATTCCTTCTGAACCTCCAGTAACAACTACAACTTTATTAGTAAAAACAGACATAAATAAATTGTTTAAAGTAGAAAATAATTTCAGCAAAAATAAGTGCATATTTTTAGAATATAACTATATGCTGAAACATTAAACTAAACTACTAAAACAAAAAAGTTTGCTGATTAACTCAGCAAACTTGAGAAATATAATTTTGTTTAATTATTACAAAATTTAATGAACTAAAATTAGTGAGCAGCTTTTTTAATATTTAATAATTCTACTTCAAAAATTAAAGCAGTTCCACCAGGTATATCATTTCCTGCACCTCTATCTCCATATCCTAAATCTGATGGGATGTATAATTTCCATTTACTGCCTTGTGGCATTAATTGCAAAGCTTCTGTCCAACCTTTAATAACACCAGTTACAGGAAAGCTAATTGGTTCTCCTCTTGAATAACTATTATCAAATTCATGGCCATTTATTAATGTGCCACGATAATGACAAACTACTGTATCCTGCAAAGTTGGTTTATCACCATTACCCATTGTAATTACCTCATATTGTAACCCACTTGGTGTAACAGTAATTCCTGTTTTCTTTTTATTTTCTTCTAAAAATTTTTTACTAATTTCTTTTTCTTTATTTGCTTTTTGAGTTGCCAATTCTTGTAGTTTAGTATTAATAATGTTGTTTGTAGTTTGGTCGTCAAATTTAAGTGTAGATTTTTTTAAAACATCTTTTAGTCCTTCAACAAAAGCATTATAGCTTAAACTATCAATATTATTTGCAGCTAAGTTTAATGCAATTCTTGTACCTAAAGCATAGCTTAAAGAATCTAATCCTGTTTTAATAACATTTGTAGTTATTGTTTTATGCTTTGGTTGAGGTTTTGTGGTTGTCTTTTTTTGTTGTGCTATTACAGCAATTGGTAAAAGCAATAAAACGGTAATTAGTTTTTTCATTCAATAAATTTTTAAGTGATATTTTTAACGTAAGTATCCTAAAATTTTCAGCATACTTGCTGCTGATTGTTCTTTAGCATAAACCCAATCTATTAGGTTCCCATTTTTATCATATTCAATGATAACATGCTTTGGGGATGGTATTAAACAATGTTTAATACCTCCATAGCCACTAATTTGATCTTGATAAGCACCAGTATGAAAAAAACCTATATAAAGTGGTTCTTTATTTTCTTTGTCTTCTTTATTTTTTGAAACTCTTTTAGGAAGAAATACTTCTTTAATATGCTCTTCACTATCGTAGTAATCATGGCTATCACAAGTTATACCTCCTAATACAACTCTATGATATTCGTTATCCCATTTATTAATTGGTAGTAATAAAAATTTTTCACCAATACCCCAAGTATCTGGTAATGTAGTTATAAAAGATGAGTCAATCATATACCATGTTTCTCTATCATTCTGTCTTTTCTCTCCTATTACACTATAAATATGTGCCATACTTTCTCCTACAGTAAAACTTCCAAACTCTGTAAAAATATTTGGTATTGGAACTTTGGCTTTTTTACATGCTTTTTTAATATTACCAACTATTTCATTAATCATAAATTGATAATCATATTCAAAGCCTAATGAATGTTTAATAGGAAAACCTCCACCAATATTGATTGAATCTAATTCAGGGCAAATCTTTTTTAACTGGCAATATAAGTTGATGATTTTATTTAACTCACTCCAATAATAAATATCATCTTTTATGCCTTTGTTTAAAAATACATGAAGCATCTTTAAATAAAATTTATCTTCATTTCCTTCTATTTCATCTACATAAAATTCTAAAATATCCTTAGCTCTAATACCTAATCTTGAAGTGTAAAAAGGAAAAGTTGGTTCTTCTTCTGCTGCAATTCTTATACCTATTCCAAAAGGTTGTTTTACGCCTCTTTTATATGCTTTTAATTCTTCTTTATTATCTAATACTGGTATAACATTTTTAAAGCCAGAATTTATTAATTTAATTATTCTTGAAGTATATGCTCTTTGTTTAAATCCATTGCAAATAATAAAAGTTTCTTTATTAATTTTTCTTCTTTTATAAAGCTGATTAATTATTTCAATATCGTAAGCATAAGAAGTTTCTAAATTTATTCCATACTTCAAAGCTTCTTCTACAATAAAAGAAAAGTGAGAGCTTTTAGTGCAATAGCAATAATTATATTTTCCTTCATACTTATGTTTTTTAAAAGCATTAGCAAACATTTGCTTTGCTTTATTTATTTGCATTCCTATTTTAGGTAAATAAGTAAGCTTTAATGGTGTTCCATATTTTTCTATAATAGGTTTTAAATTGATGCCATTAAATTCCAGATAATCATTTTCTTCATTTAATGCAAATCCTTCTTGAGGAAAGTGAAAGGTTTGATTCACTAAGGAAGTATAGCTATTTGTCATTCTTTTAACTAACGATTAAAATATTAAAAGATATTTTTTTGAGTAAACAAAATTAGTTATTTGTAATATGCAATGATAATAAAAAAGTCAGAGAATTTTTTCTCCGACTTTTTCCAAAATTTGAATGATAAAAATTACTTAACAGAAGCAACTAATGCTTTAAAACTTTCTGGATGATTCATTGCTAAATCTGCTAAAACTTTTCTATCTAACTCAATTCCTTTGGTAGATAGTTTGTTTATGAATTGACTATAAGTTAAGCCTTCTTCTCTTACAGCTGCATTAATACGTACAATCCATAATTGACGATATTCTCTTTTCTTGAGTTTACGACCTACATAGCTATATGTAAGACCTTTTTCAACAATATTTTTTGCAACGGTATAAACGTTTTTTCGTTTACCATAAAAGCCTTTTGCTTGTTTTAATATTCTTTTTCTGCGAGCTCTTGAAGCTACTGCATTTACTGAACGTGGCATATTTTAATAATTTGAATTTTGGTGAAATAATTTTTTACTTTTCTAATTAGTATTGATTTATTTTAATCTTAATAATCTTTGAACAAAATCTTTGTTAGCTGGTCCAACAATACCTGCTTTACGAAGATTACGTTTACGTTTTTTAGATTTTTTAGTTAAGATGTGACGCTTGAAAGCTTTTTGAAAAGTAATTTCACCTGTGCCGGTTACCTTAAATCTTTTTTTGGCACTTGAATTTGTTTTTACTTTAGGCATAAATAATCTTTTTTAAGATTACACCCTGCTGGCGTTCTCGAACAGACGAGACACTTATTGAGCCTTGTGGGTAATAAATTTTTGGAGTGCAAAAGTAAGAGAATATTTCTTTTTTCAAAAGAAAAAATTAGCTTTCTATTCCTCTTGAAATTCAATCACTTATCTCGAAAATTAAAAAGTACACCTTTGAATAGATGTACTTTTTAATAGAATTTATTAGTTTTTTACGATTATTGAATAATCAGAGTATTAGTATAAGCATTATTATTTTGCTCATTGATTAAAGCTATTCTATACACACCTTTTGCAAAAGATGATGTATTAATTTTATGTATATTCATTCCTGAATTTACCGCAATATCCTTTCTATAAACAATTTGTCCATTTATGTTGTAAACTACTAAACTATATTTTCCTTTAGTTTCAGAAGAAATTTGAATATCTGTATTTGTAGAAGCAGGGTTAGGTGTTACAGTAAATAATACTTTATCTGTTCTTTTTAATACAATTATTTTTGAATATTCAACACTACCATCTGAATTAATGATTTTCAAACGATAATAATTATTTAGATATGGTTTGTAATCTTTAAAATTTCCTTTTTTAAGATATACATCAGTACCTTTAACCTCACCTATTGCATTAAATTCTGTTCCGTTAGCACTTCTTTCAATTACAATTTTATCAACATTAATTACTTGTTCTGCAACCCAATCTAAATTATTATGGTCAGCTTGTACTGTACCAGTAAATGAGCTTAATTTAATAGGTACTAATGATGAGCCACTAAAAGTTAAATCAAATGTAGCTTTTGTATTTTCTATTGCACCAATATAAATTAGATAAGTAGTATTTGATTCTAATCCTGTTATATCAGCTATTGGGCCATTTGCTGCAAAAGTTCTACATGCTACTGGATTAGGGAAGTTTCCTGGTGTAGGACAGCTATTTACTTTATAAACACTCAATCTGAAACCTGTTGCAGGTAAAGTAGGATGAGTACAACTTGCTAAAGCAAAAGGATTTGTTTCATAATTTGTAACAGTAATAGAAAGATTTGCATTACCTGCATTATCATTTGTTTTAACTACATAATATGTATTGTTTGTTAATGCTGTAGCAATTCCATCACATCTAACTTGTGTTAAGTCAGGATCTGTATTTACATTACTTGTAGAGTGTACCATATCAAAACTTACAGTAGTAAAGTTTGGAGTTGCAGTACTTGGGAAACTTAATGGACATTCATCTTTAGGTTCTGTAATAGTAGTTAAAGGAATCATTTCTGTTGCTTGTGTACAACTTCCATAGCTATTACTTTGTGGTTGAATACTATAAATTGCTCCAGTTTTTGGAGATGCATCAGGTGAAGTACGTCTATTACTACCAGAAACTGCATAGTGCATAACAGAGCCAGGGTTTGTTGTTCCTAATCCTGAACCAACAGGTCCTTTATTTACGTGAGCAAGATTTACTGCATGACCTAATTCATGTAATAAAACTGTTTCTAAATCTATTGGAGAATTTATATTAACACCTACTGATGATAGTGAAGGACATGGACCATTATTAAAATTTGTAGAACCTTGAGATACTGCATTATTTCTTACAACAATATCAAACTTTTTCCTTCTTCCTTGAATATTGGCAACATTGGAATTACAAATTTCAGGGTATGAGTAGCAAACAGCTAAAACACCAGCAGGTAAAGGGCTATTACCTGTATTCTGATTATCATACATTACTGTACAAGGTGTATTTGAGCCTACCAACTGATTTGTAGTTGAACCACCTTCAGATACATTAAAACCAGCAACTTCTCTCCAAGTATTTAATGCTCTTTGAAATGCAAGTTTAGAAGTTCCTCCATCGAAATCAACACCATTACCAGCAGTACTATTACTATAATAAATTGTATAACCACCGGTTCCATCCATATTCATTAAATTAAATTCCTTTGTATGATAAGTACCTCCTGATTGAATAGTAAAGTTTATCACTCCATAAAATACAGTTAATAAATCTGGAGAATAAGCAATATTTCCTGATTGATCTCTTACTTTAAAAAATCCAGTACTACCTCTTGCTGGAACTCTTACTTTAATTTCTGTATCTGTCCAAGAAATTACCAATGGTGCTAATTGAGCATTATTAGCAGCAACAGGATAATCTGTACCTGGTGAAGTATTTCCATCATTAAATAAAACTGCAGCAGTTCCTGTAAAAGTTCCAAATCCACTACCCGTAATTGTTAAAACATTATTTGCATAATCTCTTATAGCACCTCCATAAACTGTTGTTGGAGAAAATGAATTAATAACTGGAAATTGTGGTTTTTGAGATTGAGTTTGAGCTGATGATTTATTTTGATTTACATTAAAAGAATTATCTTTTACTACATAATCTCTACCTGTTAACTCTTTTAATAAAGGATATACAGTAGTTGTGATTCCAGTATATACATTAAAAGGGTCTGTTGCTTTATCTTCATAAAGATTATAAACCCAAAATCCTTGAGAACTTGAGTAAACATCATATAATACATTATTTGTAACAGGAGATTTTCTTCCTTTTAAATTTGGGAAGCAAAAGAAAATACCTTCCTGATCTTGAACTAAATCTAATAATTCAGTTACATGAACTGCATGTTCACCAATTGTTCCTCCTTCTGTAATTATTTCTATATAATCAGAGTTTTATTTCACCTTTAAAAACTTTATAAACTTTAATTTTATTAGAAGTATAAATCATAGTTTGAGTTTCATTCCAAAAAGAAACTTTATCAACTACTTTTCCTTCTATAATTAAGGTAGAATTGATAGCTTTTTCTTCATTATCTACTTGATATAATGCTTGAGAAAATAAGCATGTAAACTGTAGAATAATAGCTGTTGTAAGTATGATTTTCTTTATCATAAAATTGGTTTGAGGCAAATATAATTGAATTTAAAAGAATTTTGGCTTCATATTTTTCTTAATCAATTTAATAGATACATAATTTTTAAAGGTTGTTGTATATTATTAGTTTATTGCTTAACCTTTTAATTTTTCTATTAAATCTATATATTGTTTCATAGCACTTTCTTTGGTCATACCTTTTAGTCTAATCCAAGCCTCATGTTTAAATTTTGCAACAAAATCAAATGGGTTTGATGGAGCATCTTCATTATTATCTCCTACTGTTGCTTGTTTGTACAAACTATATAGTTGTAGCAAAGTATCATTATCTGGTTTTTGAGACAATAGTTTGCTATTAGCTACAGCCTTTTCAAATAATTGTTGTAATTCCATATATGTTGTATTTTTTATTGTAATTCTTCTAACATTTTTTTGCCTTCTTCTTTCATAGTAGCATCATCTGCAGTACGAAGTGGAAGTTTTATTAATTTTTGTAATACTGCTATTGCTTTTGTTGGTTTATTATCTTGTATATATGCTTTTGCCAAAACCATATAATTCAACATATAATATTGGTCTAAGGCTTTACATTTTTCCATAAAAAATATTGCTGAATCTAAACTGCTATTTGGTAAACTACCATAAAATAATTTTACAGCAGTTTTTTTTATGCCTGATAAATTAACCATTTCATAGTGCCAATATCCTATAAGAAAATTTGCCTTAGCATGATTAGGATTTAGTTGCAAAGATTTATCTACATAGAGTTTTGTAGATTTTATATTAGCTGATATTTTTTTATTTTTTTTTTCAATATCATTCAACTTGCTAAATACTAATGCTGTTATATAATTTGCATCTGCATTATTAGAATCAATAGCTAAAGCCCTTTCTGCAAAACTCATAGCAGATTGATAGTACAATGATTTATTTTTTTTATCAGTTTGTCTTGCACCAATAGCAATACTTAACTCTGTTGTTTTAATTAATGCTTTCATATTATTTGCATCAACTAATAAAACAGATTTATACTTTTCTAAAGCTTCAGGCTCTTGCAATTTGTATTCTAAACTCTGAGCTTCTTTTAAAAGTTCATCTACACTTTGTGCAAAGGAGTTTATTGTTAAGTTGAAAAATAATAAAATTAAAACAAACTGTTTCATTGCAATATCAAAGTAATTTAGTTTTATAAATTACCTCTTAAAGCTTGTTCTCTTTCTAAGGCTTCAAATAATGCTTTAAAATTTCCTTTACCAAAACTTTTTGCACCTTTACGTTGTATAATTTCAAAGAAAAGTGTTGGTCTATCTTCTAATGGTTTGGTAAAGATTTGTAATAAATATCCTTCATCATCTTTATCAATTAAAATTCCTAATTCACTTAATGGTTTTATGTCTTCATCTATTTTTCCTACTCTATCTAAAATAGTTTCATAATATGTTGCTGGCACTTTTAAAAATTCTACTCCTCTATTTTTTAAATCAGTAACAGTTTGAATAATATTATTTGTAGCAATAGCAACATGTTGTACTCCTTCACCATTATAAAAATCAAGATACTCTTCTACTTGGCTTTTCTTTTTTCCTTCTGCTGGTTCGTTGATAGGAAATTTTACATAACCATTTCCATTACTCATAACTTTACTCATTAATGCAGAGTATTCAGTTGAAATATCTTTATCATCAAAACTTAAAATATTTCTAAAACCCATTACATCTTCATAAAATTTTACCCATCTATTCATTTGATACCAACCAACATTACCAACACAATGATCTACATATAACAAGCCAGTTTCAGTAGGATTATAAGCAGTTTCCCATTTTCTAAACCCTGGCATAAATGAACCTTTATAATTTTTTCTTTCTACAAAAATGTGGACAGTATCGCCATAAGTATGAATACCACTTAATACTACTTCTCCATCATTATCTTTTAAAGTTGTTGGTTCTAAATAACTTTTTCCTCCACGTTTAGTTGTTTGTTCCCAAGCATCTTTTGCATCATCTACACGAAGTGCTAAAACTTTAACTCCATCTCCATGTCTATAAATATGGCCAGCTATGTGATTATCTATTTGTAAAGGAGTAGTTAAGACAAAAGTTAATTTGTTTTGACGAATAACATAACTTGCTTTTTCTCTTACACCTGTTTCTGGTCCAGCATAAGCTACACTTTGAAAGCCAAAAGCAGTTTTATAAAAATGTGCTGCTTGTTTAGCATTGCCCACATAAAATTCTACATAATCTGTACCTTGTAATGGTAAAAAATCATTAGCAGTTTCTTTTGCTACTCTTTCAGATACTGATGTACTCATAAAATTTAATTTTACTTTTAGTAATAAATTTATTTATTAAAATAATGAAGGTTATTGAATTTTATAAAATAACTTTCATAGAGATGGATATAAAACTTTGTAAACAAAAGTAACTGTTTTGACTAAATATATAAAGAAGATTATTGATGAAATATTTTGAGAGAGAAGATTTTATATTCTTGCTTTCCAAGCAATTTCTTCAACTCCTAATATATGCCCTGTATAACGAGCAAGCATAAATAAATAATCGCTTAATCGATTGATATATTTAATAATTAAGGGGCTGATAAACATTTCGTGTTCTTGCATTGCAACACAGTTTCTTTCAGCTCTTCTACAAACACATCGTGCAATATGTGCTGTAGAAACTGCTACATGACCACCAGGTAAAATAAAATTTTTCATTTTAGGTAATACTTCATTCATCTTATCAATTTCATTTTCTAAAAGTAAAACATCTTCTTCCTTTAAATCTGGCAACTTCATTATTGGATCTTTATCAGGATCAGTAGCTAATGCTGAACCAATGGTAAATAATCTGTCTTGAATTTCTTTTAAAATAATTTTTGTATGTTCCTCTGTTGCATAATCACTTACTAAACCAATGTAAGAATTTAGTTCATCAATTGTTCCATAACTTTCAATACGAAGATGACTTTTAGGAACTTTGGTTCCACCAATTAAAGCTGTTTTACCAGCATCGCCAGTTTTAGTATAAATTTTAATTGCCATAAATAAATTTATTTGAGAGTTTTAGAACTAAAGAGGCTAAAAATAAATTTAACCAACAAATGCTCCCTCTTTTATTATATCTGTTTCTACTATACCATCTCTTAACCTTACAATACGCTTTGCATAGTTAGCAATATCTTCTTCATGTGTTACAAGCACAACAGTATTTCCTGCTTCTTGAATTTTTCCAAAAATTTCCATTACTTCAATAGAAGTTTTTGTATCTAAATTTCCTGTTGGTTCATCTGCTAATAATAGTGCAGGATTATTAACTAAAGCTCTTGCAATAGCTACACGTTGTATTTGTCCTCCACTTAATTCATTGCTTTTATGATGTCCTCTCTCTGCTAATCCAACTCTTTCTAAAGCTTCTATTGCTCTTTCAGTTCTTTCTTTTTTTGCAATACCTGCATAAATCAGAGGCAATGCAACATTTTCTATTGCAGTTAATCTTGGTAATAAATTAAATTGTTGAAATACAAATCCTATTTCCTTATTTCTTACTTCTGCTAAAGCATCATCAGTCATTTTACTTACATCACTACCATTAAGAACATATTTACCATTTGTTGGTGTATCTAAACAGCCAATAATATTCATTAAGGTACTTTTTCCGCTACCACTTGGCCCCATTAAAGCTACATACTCGTTTTTGAAAATATCTAATGAAATACCTTTTAATACTGGTAGTTCTTGACTACCCATAAAATAACTTTTCTGAATATTTTCTAAATGAATGATTGAATTACTCAAGTGTATAATTTTTATATAAATAAACAAAAATTATGAAGATTGAAATATCAAAAGTTATACTTTTTGTTTTTCTTCATGTTGCTTTAGTTCAAAAATTATTTTACTATTTTCTTTATCAAATTTTGCTAATAATACGTCTCCATTTTTTACGTTGGTGTTTAAAATTTCATCTGCTAAAGGATCTTCTAAATATTTTTGAATGGCTCTGTGCAATGGTCTTGCACCATATTGTACATCATATCCTTTATCTGCAATAAATTCTTTTGCTTCTTCTGATAATTCTAAAGTAAATCCAATATTGCTAAGACGTTGTGTAACTCCTTTCATTAAAATATCAATAATCTTGAAAATATTTTCTTTTGATAAAGAGTTGAAAATAATAATGTCATCAATTCTATTTAAAAACTCAGGAGAAAAAGTTTTCTTCAATGCTTTTTCTATAACAGCTTTTTGATTTTCTTCTTGATTTTGCATACGAGTTGCTGTAGCAAAACCAACACCATCGCCAAACTCTTTTAATTGTCTTACACCAATATTAGATGTCATTATAATTAATGTATTCTTAAAATTAATTTTTCTTCCTGCACCATCAGTTAAAATGCCATCATCTAATACTTGTAAAAGAATATTATAAATATCCGGATGTGCTTTTTCAATTTCATCTAATAAAATAACACTGTAAGGTTTACGACGAACTTTTTCAGTTAATTGTCCTCCTTCTTCATAGCCAACATATCCTGGAGGTGCACCAACCAAACGACTTACAGTAAATTTTTCCATATATTCACTCATATCAATTCTAATAAGTGCATCTTCACTATCAAATAAATGTTTGGCCAAACTTCTTGCTAATTCAGTTTTCCCTACTCCTGTTGGGCCTAAAAAAATAAATGAGCCTATTGGTTTTTTAGGGTCTTTTAAACCAACTCTATTTCGTTGAATTGCTTTTACAACTTTTAATATTGCTTCATCTTGCCCTATAACCATTTCTTTCATATCATCACTCATCTTACGAAGTTTTTCTGTTTCTGCTTCTACCATTCTTTTTACAGGGATCCCTGTCATCATACTTATTACTTCTGCAATATTTTCTTCGGTAATTGGATAGCGTTTGTGTTTGCTTTCTTCTTCCCAATTATTTTTTGCTTTTTCTAATTCTTCTCCTAATCTTTTTTCAGTATCTCTTAAAGATGCGGCCTCTTCAAATCTTTGGCTTTTTACAACTTTATTTTTTTCGTTTTTAATTTCTTCAATTTGTTTTTCTAATTCTACTATTTCATTAGGTACATTAATATTTTTTAAATGTACTCTTGCTCCAACTTCATCTAAAACATCTATTGCTTTATCTGGTAATAATCTATCAGTAATATATCTATCACTTAATTTAACACAAGCCTCAATAGCAAGATCATCAAATGATACGCTATGATAATCTTCGTACTTACTTTTAATGTTATTTAAAATTTGAATGGTTTCATCTACACTTGGAGGTTCAACTAAAACTTTTTGAAAACGTCTATCTAATGCTCCATCTTTTTCTATATACATTCTATATTCATCTAAAGTACTAGCACCAATACATTGTAATTCTCCTCTTGATAATGCTGGTTTAAAAATATTACTTGCATCTAAACTACCACTTGCTCCACCTGCACCTACTATGGTATGAATTTCATCTATAAACAGAATGACATCTCTGTTTTTTTCTAATTCATTCATAATGGCTTTCATTCTTTCTTCAAACTGTCCTCTATATTTTGTACCAGCAACCAATGCTGCTAAGTCTAAAGAAATAACACGTTTATCAAACAAAACTCTGCTTACTTTTCTTTGCACAATTTTTAGAGCTAATCCTTCTACAATAGCTGTTTTACCAACACCAGGTTCTCCAATTAAAATTGGATTATTTTTCTTTCTTCTTGATAAAATTTGTGATACTCTTTCTATTTCATTTTCTCTTCCAACTATTGGGTCTAAAGCACCCATTTCTGCAAGCTTGGTTACATCTCTACCAAAATTATCTAATACAGGAGTTTTGCTTTTTTGATTAGTAGTTTGTTTGGTTGCACCTCGTTGATGCTGATATCCACTACTCTTTTTTTCATCTTCAAACTCATCGTCATCATCATTATCTGTATATTCTGATTTTGGAGGAGTCGAAGGAGAATTTGGAGAAATTCCAACCATACCTAACTCTGTTCTAAAAATATCATAATCTACATCAAACTGGTTTAGAATTTGTGTAGCAATATTTTCTTTATTTCTTAAAATACTCAGTAATAAATGTTCTGTTTCTACTAAAGGGCTTTTTAATTCTTTTGCAACGAGTACAGTAATTCGTATTACTTTTTCTGCTTGTTTGGTTAAAGGGAGGCTATTGATGTTAGCAATATTTTTTCCTGATTTATCTTTCACTGCAAGTTCAATTTCTTTTCTTAAATCGTATAAGTTTACGTTTAAATTTTTTAAAACTTTAATAGCAAGATTTTCACCATCTCTTATAAGTCCTAATAACAAATGTTCTGTACCTATAAAATCGTTACCCAATCTTAAAGCTTCTTCTCTACTGAAAGATATAACCTCTTTTACCTGTGCTGAAAAATTATTGTCCATAATATGTTTGGGTTTATACAATGATAAAGAATATTTTTGAGCTAAGTTAATACACTTTTATTCACACAATGTTAATGAAAATTTATTATGAAATTCAAAGTTGATACCAAAGAAAAATTTACGACTATTATGCTTAATGAGCAAATTGTTAATGTCAATGTGGCTGAAAAGTTAAATGAATTTTGTATGCCTTATTTATCTAAGCAAGTAAAAAATATTATTCTGCATTTAGGTAGTGTAGAAGATATGGAAGAACATGCTGCTTATAAAATTGTTGAATTACAACAAGCATTTTATGCAGCAAATGCAAGTTTTGTTATTTGTAATATAAATAAACATATTGAAGAAAAACTAGAAGAATTAGAATTGTTAGAGGTAATGAATGTTACTCCTACTGAAAGTGAAGCTTGGGATATTGTACAAATGGAAGAAATAGAACGTGAATTATTGGATAGTGATGATATTGCCTTTAATGGAAATTGATTTTTCGTTTTATCTTTTATCAACTCATAGCACAAGCAACAGTTGCAATACTTAAAGCACTACATCCACTTTCTAAAATAATATTTCCACAAGCATCTAATGTAGAGCCAGTGGTTACAATATCATCAACTAATAATACATGTTTATTTTTAATTGCTTCAGCATTTTTAACAGCAAAAACGCCATCCATATTTTGCCAACGTGCAATACGGTTATTGTGTGTTTGTGTTTCTGTAAAAACAGTTCTAATAACTGATTTTACATCAATAGGTTTATTAAAAATTGTGGCTAACCCATTTGCAATTAATGCAGCTTGATTGTAGCCACGTTTAGCTTCCTTCTTTGCATTTAAAGGAAGTGGAATTATTACATCAACAGAATTAAATTTTTCAGATTTAATCAACTGATTGCCCAACAATTTTCCTAAAAAAATTCCTGCTTCTTTATTGCCCTTATATTTTAGTTGATGTATAATATGTTGTATTAAAGATTGTTTTGAAAAATAAAATGCTGCTGTTGCAGATTGTATTTTTAATCTACCATAAAAAAGTTTTTCAACAGGGTTGTTTGATATTTTTTCAAATCCAGTTTCTGGAAGTTGTGCTAAACATTTCATACATAAAAATTCGTGTTGGAGTATAGCATCAGTACCACATCCTTCACAATAATGAGGGAAAATAAGGTGAGAAAAATCTTTGATGTATGATTGAATAGTACTCCACATTCTAAAACAATTTTTGATAAACTTCATGCACTTGTCCAACAGGAATAATTTCTATTTTAAATCCTTTTGTGTTTAATGTTTTTTTATTAAACTTACTTACAAATATTTTTTCAAAGCCTAATTTTTCTGCTTCTGCAATACGTTGTTCTATTCTGTTTACTGCTCTTATTTCTCCATTTAAACCTACTTCGCCTGCAAAGCAAATTTGTTGTGGCAACGGCACATCTTCATAGCTTGAAAGTAAAGCACAAATAACTGCTAAATCAATTGATGGGTCTTCTACTTTTAATCCTCCTGCTATGTTTACAAATACATCTTTTGTTCCAAACAAAAAGCCTCCACGTTTTTCCAAAACAGCTAATAATAATTGTAATCTTCTTAAATCAAAGCCTGTAACAGTTCTTTGTGGAGTGCCATAAACACTTTGTGTTACCAATGCCTGAACTTCAATTAACAAAGGTCGCATACCTTCCATTGTTGCTGCAATAGCACTACCACTTAATTGTTCTTCTTTTTGAGTAATTAAAATTTCACTTGGGTTTGTTACAGCTTTCATTCCTTCTGAAGTCATTTCATAAATGCCTAATTCTGCAGTGCTGCCAAATCTATTTTTTAAGGTTCTTAAAATTCTATAAGCATAATGTCTGTCTCCTTCAAATTGCAACACAGTGTCCACCATGTGTTCTAAAATTTTTGGTCCAGCAATAGTACCATCTTTAGTGATATGACCAATTAAAAAAACAGGTGTATTAGTTTCTTTAGCAAAACGTTGAAATTCTGCTGCACATTCTCTTATTTGACTTACACTACCTGCACCAGAATCAATAATATTACTTTGCAATGTTTGCACAGAATCCACAATTACGATTTGTGGTTTTAATTTTTTAATTTCTTGAAAAATTGTTTGTGTGCTTGTTTCTGTTAGCAGATAAAAATCGTTATTAGCAATTTTTAATCTATCTGCACGCATTTTAATTTGTTGTTCACTTTCTTCTCCACTTATATACAACACTTTAAAGCCTTTCATCATTAAACCATGTTGTAAAAACAAAGTGCTTTTGCCAATACCAGGTTCTCCAGCTACTAAAACCAAACTTCCTAAAACAATTCCACCACCTAATACTCTATTTAATTCAGCATCATAAGTTTCTATTCTTCTTTCTTCTGTAGTTGCAATATTATGTAATGCTATTACTTTATTTTGTTTTGGTTCATTAGTATAACCTTTCCACTCTTGCAATTTATTTTTTTCTACTACTTCTTCTACAAAAGTATTCCACTCGTTACAGCTTGGGCATTTGCCTAACCATTTAGCACTTTCATATCCACAATTATTACAAAAGAATGATGTTTTAATTTTTGCCATAAAGTAAAGATAACATTCCTTGAGAGTTGAGAATGTGAAGTTTAGAATTTTTAATTCAAAATAGTTCTGATTGTACGAATTTGTTTTCTTAATTCAACAATTTATTTACAAAAAAGAAAATTATTAATAGATAAAAAACTAATTATTTTTTAAATGCAAAAGGGTCAGCAAAAATGCCAACCCTCTTACTTACTAACCCATAAATTCTATGTGCTAAATTACAATTTAGAGCATATTTCAAAATATTTTTTGACAATGTGAAAACTTACTTTATCAAATAAATAAAAAAATTATTTGTATATAATATTCTCAAAACAAAAAGCCATTTTGGCGTAAAATTTTAATACTAATTAAAATATTTATGTCAAGTTGTCTATTAAAATTTAATTTCTTCTTCATTTTGATCTAAGAAATGAAACTCTACAATTCCATAATTTGTATTTGGATGAACAGAAAGTTTAATCTTATATTTTCTTTTCCATTTTTTTGCAATAGAAGTAAATAATCCTTTAGTTAAATGAGAATAAACAATTGGATGAACCATTAATGTAAGATTTTTATGCCCATTTGATGATAAATAATAAACTCGTTTTTCAATTTCATCTTCTAATAATAAAGTGCTTGTAATTTTTCCTGTACCTCCACAAGTTGGGCAATTTTCAGCTGTATTAATATTTACTTCTGGTCTCATTCTTTGTCTGGTAATTTGCATTAATCCAAACTTAGAAATTGGTAATACAGCGTGTTTAGCTCTATCTGCTTTTAAAAATAATTCCATTGCCTCTTGTAATTTTTTTCTATTATCAGGCAATTTCATATCTATAAAATCTACAACAATAATTCCACCAATATCTCTTAATCTTAATTGACGTGCAATTTCTTCAGCAGCTTCTAAATTTGTTTCTAATGCATTTTCTTCTTGACTATTGCTTACACTTTTATAACCACTATTTACATCAATTACATGCAAAGCTTCAGTATGTTCAATAATAAGATAAGCACCACTATCTAAATTTACAGTTTTACCAAAAGCTCCTTTTACTTGTTTTGTAATTCCAAACTGATCAAAAATTGGTGTGCCATTATTTAGATAGCTAACAATATCTACTTTATCTGGTGCAATACGTTGTATGTAGGATTTTATTTCATTGTAAATATTTTTATCATTTACAACTATTTTATTAAACGATTCATTCAACAAATCTCTTAAAATGCTGGTAGTTTTATTTTGCTCACTTAATATTTTAGCTGGTGCTTCTGCACCACTAATATTTGCTTGTATGGTTTTCCAAGTTTCTGTTAAATCCAGTAAATCTTGATGAAGTTCTGCAGTTGACTTTCCTTCTGCAGCAGTGCGTACAATAATACCAAAATTTTTTGGTCTTATTGCTTCAACTATTTTATGCAGCCTTTTACGTTCTTCACTTGAATGAATTTTTTTAGATACAGCAACAATTTCATTGAATGGAGTAAGAACAATAAAGCGTCCTGGTAAACTTATTTCACAACTTAATCTTGGACCTTTAGCAGCAATTGGTTCTTTTAAAATTTGTACTAAGATGGTTGGTTTTCCATTTAATACTTCATTTATTTTTCCTGTTTTTACAATTTCAGGTTCTATTTCAAACTTAGAGAAGTCAAAGGGAGTACCTTTAGAATTTATTGCTTGTTGCGTATATTTTAGAATAGATTTTGCATAAGGCGATAAATCTGTATAATGTAAAAAAGCATCTTTTTCAAAGCCTACATCTACAAATGCTGCATTTAACCCTGGTATAAGTTTTTTTACTTTACCTAAATATAAATCACCAACTCCAAAACTTGCATCTGCTTTTTCGTTATGTAGTTCTACTAATTTCTTTTCTTCCAACAAGGCAATTTCTACACCTGTTGGTGTTGTATTAATAATTAATTCTTTGTTCACAAAATTTGCAACTTTTTAAAATACAAAATATTACTCCTGAAATCAGGTAGTAAATCAATATCACTATTGGAGTAATTGCCTCTGAAATAAATAAAAGAAGGAAAGGAAAAGTTGCAGCAAAGAAAGAGGTAATTACTTTTCAGTGTTTTAAATATGTATAAGTCTGATAAATTTATAATATGCAGACTTATACATAAAGGATATTAATCCATTATTCGTAAAAAGAAAACTTATTGTTTATTTTTTCTTATGACGATTTTTTCTTAAACGTTTCTTGCGTTTGTGTGTAGCAATTTTATGACGTTTTCTCTTTTTACCACAAGGCATACTAATAATAATTTTAACCTGTTAAAAAATAAAATAAATTATAAAACCTGTATCAAGTATAAATACTTAATCAGCAGTTTTTAATGTTGCAATTGTTCTATTCTTTTTTGAAGTTCTTTTTTAGCTTCTTTATTTGGTATCATACTTTTTATTTGTTTATACCATTTTATAGCATCAATATAATCATTGTTTAACTCATAACATTCTGCTAAATGTAATATAGCAGCAAGGTTAGTAGGTTGCTTATTTACAATAATTAGTAATCGTTCAATTGCTTTTTCATATTGACCACTTTTTTTGCTTCCTAATGCTAAAACCCATTGAGCATATAAATTATCAGGTTTTTTATCTACAATAGCTTTTACCTGCATAATTCCTTCCATTGGGTTATCAGAAATATTTCCAAAAAGATAACATGCACCAATACCAATTTTACTGCTATCATTATTTGGATTTATTTCCAAAGCTTTTTCTAAAAGAACTTTCCCATTTGTTGCTAACCAGTTTTGCATTGAAGGATTTGCTTCATCAAAAAGGTTATCTATAAACAATTGGGCAGCAAAAGTGAGGCTTTTTTCTGAATTCTCCAACTTTGCTGCTTCTGCTGTGTAATATATATATGGCTCATATACACCAACACTATCTTTCCAAAAAGATGCTAATCTATGAAACACGTGTATTTGTTCATCTTTTGAACTTTTTTCTAACTTATTTTCAATTGCTTCTAATTTATGCAATTTATCAACAGACAATTTAGACTTTGCTTTTGATAATATATCAGTAAAGTTTATTGCATTACTATGCTCATCATTAGCTTGATGTTGAGTAGTTAATTGTTTTGTTTTTTTAGGATTAATTGTTTTGCCAAAAAAAAATAAGGCAGAAAATAATAAAACCCCTCCTACTGCTAAAATAAGTTGTTGCTTTTTCACTAATAAATTTTAGTGCAAATGTACTTGTTATGGTTTATATCTTGATTTTACTTCTGCAACAAATTCTTTAGCAGGTTTAAATGCAGGAATATAATGTTCAGGAATATGAACAGCTGTATTTTTTTTAATATTTCTTCCAATTTTAGCTGCTCTTTTTTTAGTAATAAAACTTCCAAAACCTCTTATGTAAATGTTTTCGCCAGATGAAAGATTTTCTTTTACTTCTTTTATAAAAGATTCAACGGCTACTAATACATCTACTTTTGGAATACCAGTTTTTTCTGAAATGTTGTTTATTAGGTCTGATTTTCTCATAAGTTATATTTTTCAAATAAGCAATTAAGTGTTAAAGTAAGTAAAACTATTTGGTATTTACAAGATTTTTTGAAAAAAAATTATGTTTAGTAAATAATCACTATTTACCAATTATAGTACAATTTAGGCTAAAAATAATAACATTTGCTTTATTTTTTTTAAAAATTATTATGTTTGTTGCATGGCTGAATGGACAGATCAAAAAATTAAAATAGCAATTTTAGATTTATATGAGGGTCATGTAAATCAAGGAATGAGGTGTATAAGAGAAATTATAAATACATGGGCAGAACAAAATCAGTATAATGTAAGTTTTGATGAATTTGATGTAAGATTAAAAGAAGAAGTGCCCGATACCTCTTATGATATTTATATTTCAACTGGTGGCCCAGGCTCTCCTTTAGATACAATTGGTAGTTCTTGGGAGAAAAAATATTTTCACTGGTTGCAATCTATTGAGGATTGGAATAAAAATACATCCAATCACCCTAAACATGTTTTTTTTATTTGCCATAGTTTTCAATTAGCATGCAGACATTATGAAGTTGGAAATGTTTGTAAAAGAAAATCAACTTCATTTGGTGTTTTTCCAGTACATAAAATTCAAGAAGGGTATGATGAAATTATTTTTGAAGGATTGAAAGATCCTTTCTATGTTGTAGATAGTAGAGATTATCAAGTAATAGAACCAAACCATGCAAAGCTTAGAGAAATGGGAGCTAAAATTTTAGCTATTGAAAAAAATAGACCACATGTACCTTACGAAAGAGCTGTAATGGCAATAAGATTTAATGATTATTTTATAGGCACACAATTTCATCCTGAAGCTGATGCAATTGGTATGAGTTTATACTTACAAACAGAAGAAAGAAAAGCAACTGTTATTGCTAATTATGGTGAAGAAAAATGGAAAAGTATGGTAGAACAATTAAATGATCCTGATAAAATTTTATGGACATATTCTTGCATACTTCCTAATTTTTTAAATAATGCTGTAGCAGTTTTTACAGAAGTATAAAAAACTTTCAACTACTTTTAAAATCAAAAAATTCCTCTTTGTTTGAAGAGGATTTTTTATCTTTCAGAAATTAATAAATAGTTTATAATATGATTCCATCTATCAGAAAAGATTATAATGCAAATTTTAGCTCTAATAAATACAAAGCATTTTTACAAGAATTTGAAAATAAATATCCTAATACCTTAGGCTTTAGAGTAGCTGAAACTCCTGTTTTTGTTGATAAAGAATTTACAAATAAAATGCTTCATACTTGTGAGAGTATCGTAGATGTTATAACTGGTTTTAATTTCAAAACTTTAACTTCTCATGGCATACCAAACAATGTTCGTGTACCCAACGAAAATAATTATTCTCACTTTATAGCTTTTGATTTTGGTGTTTGTAAAAATGAAGATGGAACTCTTAAACCTCAGTTAATTGAAATGCAAGGCTTCCCTACTCTTTTTGCTTATCAAACCTTTTTAGATAAAGCATATAGAGCTCACTTTAACATTCCTCAAAACTATTCTGCATATTTAAACAATTATACTGAAGAAAGTTATTTACAATTACTGAAAAATATTATTATAGGAAATCACAATTCAGAAAATGTTGTTTTATTAGAAGTATTTCCTCATGAACAAAAAACTAAAATTGATTTCTTTTGTACACAAGATTATTTAGGAATAAATATTGTTTGCATCACAGAACTTATAAAAGAAGGTAAAAAACTTTATTATAAAAAGGATAATAGAAAAATTGAAATTAAAAGAATTTACAACCGTTTAATTTTCGATGACCTACAACAACAATCAGCACAAGTTCAAGATAAAGGAAAAATTTTATTAGAAGAATTAGATGTAGAATGGGTACCACATCCTAATTGGTTTTATAGAATTAGTAAATACACATTACCTTATATAAATAACCCTTATGTTCCTAAAACTACTTTTCTTAATGATATAAAAGAAATACCAAAAGATTTAGAAAACTATGTCTTAAAGCCTTTATTTTCTTTTGCAGGTCAAGGAGTTTTTATTGATGTAACAAAGAAAGATATTGAAAATATAACTGATCCTCATAATTGGATACTGCAGCGAAAAGTAAATTATGCTGAAATCATTGAAACACCTGATATTCCAGCAAAAGCTGAAATAAGAATTTTTTATTTTTGGGAAAAAGGAAAAGAAAGACCTGTAGCAACTTTAAATTTAGCAAGATTAAGTAAAGGAAAAATGATTGGTGTTAGATATAATGAAAACAAAGAATGGGTTGGCGGCACAATTGCATATTTTGAAAAATAATTTAAATAATATTTTTAATTTTCTCTAATTTTGGGAAGCCTAATTTCAAATTAGGAATACTCAAATGTATAAAATTTAATTTTCAGACTATAATAAAAGTGTATTTGCTGATAATCAATAAAATATAATTTATAAAATTATACCTAATAAATTGCATAAAATTTTTATTTGATTAAAATATCAATCCAATATGTGAGAAACTGAAGAAATAAAATTTAGTAATCTTATTTAAAAATTTTACTATGCGTTTTCAGTTAATATTCACATTTTGCTTATTTGGTTTAATAGCCAATGCTAAATGAAAATAACAACATAATAGCTTTAAGCAATAAATAAATAAATTAAAATCAAAGAATTTAAAACTATAAATAATCAAAAGATATACTATGAATATAAGATTATATATACTTTTTACATATGAATCAAAATTTTCCTTTTCAATTTCAAATAAAATCTCTACCTTCGCCGCCTTAAATAATTTGGAATATTGTTCCCTTTTCACCTTCATTTAAAGTTATACAGCAGCTTGTCTTACTATTTTTATAGTAAGAACGAACAAGTAATGTTATGTGCTTCACCAACACTTAACTAAGCTATGGAAACATAATAATAGAAGTAAAAAGTTATTTACAATATTTCATTATAAAAACTTCGTATAAACGTTATGGCTACAAAAAAAGACATTAACAAAATCAAACCTGGTTTTTCTAAAATTACTATTAGTCTTGCTTCTCCAGATTCTATCTTAGAAAGAAGTTTTGGTGAAGTACTAAAACCAGAAACTATCAACTATCGTACTTACAAGCCTGAAAGAGATGGATTATTTTGTGAAAGAATTTTTGGACCTGTTAAAGATTATGAATGTGCTTGTGGCAAATACAAACGTATTCGTTATAAAGGTATAGTTTGCGATCGTTGTGGTGTTGAAGTAACAGAAAAAAAAGTTAGAAGAGAAAGAATGGGGCATATTAAACTGGTGGTTCCAGTTGTGCATATTTGGTATTTCAAAAGTTTACCAAATAAAATAGGTTATTTATTAGGAATGAGTTCTAAGAAATTAGAAAACATTATTTATTATGAACGTTATGTTGTTATTAAAGGTGGAGTTGTTGAAAGCTTAGGTACAGGAGATTTACTTACAGAAGAAGAATACTTAAATACCATAGATTCATTACCTAAAGACAATCAATATTTACCAGACGATGACCCTCAAAAATTTATTGCAAAAATGGGGGCAGAAGCAGTTTATGATTTATTAGCAAATTTAAACTTAGATGAAATAAGTTATCAACTTAGAAATGCAGCTGCTAATGAAACTTCTCAACAACGTAAGGCAGATGCTTTAAAACGATTAAGTGTTGTTGAAGCATTTAGAGATTCAACTGATAGAATTTCAAATCGTCCTGAATGGATGGTTATGCAACATATCCCTGTTATTCCACCAGAATTAAGACCATTAGTACCATTAGATGGTGGAAGATTTGCTTCATCTGACTTAAACGATTTATATCGTCGTGTAATTATTAGAAATAATCGTTTAAAACGTTTATTAGAAATTAAAGCACCTGAAGTAATCTTACGTAATGAAAAACGTATGTTACAAGAAGCTATTGATAGTTTGTTTGATAATAGCCGTAAATCAAATGCTGTAAAAGCAGAAGGTGGTAGAGCTTTAAAATCTTTAAGTGATGTTTTAAAAGGTAAGCAAGGACGTTTTCGTCAAAACTTATTAGGTAAACGTGTGGATTATTCTGGTCGTTCTGTAATTGTTGTAGGACCTGAATTAAAAATGCATGAATGTGGTTTACCAAAAGATATGGCTGCAGAATTATTTAAGCCATTTATCATTAGAAAATTAATTGAAAGAGGTATTGTAAAAACGGTAAAGTCAGCAAAAAAATTAGTTGATAAAAAAGAAGCTGTTGTTTGGGATATTTTAGAAAATATTTTAAAAGGGCATCCTGTTTTACTAAATCGTGCCCCAACATTACACAGATTATCTATTCAAGCTTTCCAGCCAAAATTAATTGAAGGCAAAGCCATACAATTACACCCATTAGTAACAGCAGCTTTCAATGCAGACTTTGATGGTGACCAAATGGCTGTACACGTACCATTAAGTAATGCTGCAATTTTAGAGGCTCAGTTATTAATGCTATCATCTCATAACATTCTTAACCCTCAAAGCGGTACACCTATTACTCTTCCTTCTCAAGACATGGTATTAGGTTTATACTATATAACAAAAGCAAAAAAATCAACTAAAGAAGAGCCAATAAAAGGCGAAGGAAAAGTTTTTTATAGTTTAGATGAAGTAATTATTGCTTACAATGAAAAAGCAGTTGATTTACATGCAAAAATAAAACTACGTACTCAGGTTTTAGAAAAAGGTCAATTAGTTAAAAAATTAGTTGATACAACTGTTGGTCGTGTTTTATTTAATCAATTTGTACCATCAGAAGTTGGTTATATAGATGCACTTTTAACCAAAAAGAATTTAAAAGAAATTATTGGCGATATTATTAAGATAACAAATGTTCCTAAAACTGCTAAATTCTTAGATGATATTAAAACTCTTGGTTTCCGAATGGCTTTCAAAGGAGGATTATCATTTAGCATTAATGATTTGGTAGTGCCAGAAGAAAGAGATGAATTATTAGAAATGGCTCAAGCAGACGTTGATGAAATTTGGGATAACTATAACATGGGACTTATTACCAATAATGAACGCTACAATCAAATTGTAGATATTTGGAATCGTGCAGATATGAGAATTACAGAATCCTTAATTCAGAAAATGACTACTGATAAACAAGGATTCAATTCAGTATTTATGATGTTAGATAGTGGTGCTCGTGGAAACAAAACCCAAGTTAAACAGTTAGTAGGAATAAGAGGATTAATGGCTAAACCACGTAAAAGTGGCTCTAGTGGTTCTGAAGTTATTGAAAATCCAATCTTATCAAACTTTAAAGGTGGATTGAACGTATTGGATTATTTCATTTCTACGCATGGTGCTCGTAAAGGTTTAGCAGATACAGCTTTAAAAACTGCAGATGCAGGTTATTTAACTCGTAGATTAGTTGACGTTGCTCAGGATGTTGTAATCACAGAAGAAGATTGTGGTACATTAAGAGGAATAGCAATAAGTTCACTTAAAGATAACGAAGATATTATTGAACCTTTAGCAGATAGAATTGAAGGCCGTACTTCATTGCATGATATTTATCATCCAGTTACAGATGAATTAATTATTAAAGCAGGAGAAGGAATAAAACCAAGCATTGCTAAAAAAATAGAAGAAAGTGGCATTGAAACTGTTGAAATTCGTTCAGTACTCACTTGTGAATCAAAAAGAGGAGTTTGTGTAAAATGTTATGGTAAAAATTTAGCTACTGGCTATATTGCACAAAGAGGCGATGCTGTAGGAATTATTGCTGCTCAATCAATTGGTGAGCCTGGTACACAGCTTACCTTACGTACATTCCACGTTGGTGGTGTTGCTGGAGGTGCAGCAGTTGAATCTTCTTTAACTGCAAAATTTGATGGTACAATTCATTTCGATGGATTACGTACAGTTTCTTCTGTAGATAATGAGGGTAATAAAGTAAATATAGTCATTGGTAGAACAGGTGAAGTTAGAATTATGGATGATAAAAATGATAGACTATTAATTAGTAATAATGTACCTTATGGCTCTACATTGAGGGTAAAAGATAAACAAGAGGTAAAGAAAGGTGATGTTATTTGTACATGGGATCCATTTAATAATGTAATTATTGCTGAGCATAATGGTACTATTAAATATGAAGGAATTATTGAAGGTATCACTTATAGAGATGAAAGCGATGATCAAACAGGTCACCATGAAAAAGTAATCATAGAAACAAAAGATAAAACTAAAATTCCTACTATCATTATTTCTGGAAAAGAAAATAAACAATATAACTTACCAGTAGGTAGCCATTTATCAGTTGATGAAGATGATGAAGTAAGAGCAGGTCAAGTTTTAGTTAAAATACCACGTATATTAGGAAAACTAAGAGATATTACAGGGGGCTTACCTCGTGTAACTGAACTATTTGAAGCAAGAAATCCAGGTAACCCAGCTATCGTTTCTGAAATTGATGGTATAGTAACTTTAGGTTCTGTAAAACGTGGTAACAAAGAAATCATTGTTGAATCTAAAGATGGAATGATTAAGAAATATTTGGTTCCTACTTCTCGTCAAATGCTTGTACAAGATAGCGATTTTGTAAAAGCTGGCACACCATTATCAGATGGACAAATTTCGCCTGCAACTATTCTTGCCATTAAAGGACCATTTGCTGTACAGGAATATGTTGTAAATGAAATTCAAGAAGTTTATCGTTTACAAGGTGTAAAAATAAATGACAAACACATTGAAGTAATTGTTCGTCAAATGATGAAGAAAGTTGAAATAGTTGATGCTGGTGATACAAAATTCTTAGAAGAAGATTTAGAAGATAGAATTGATTTCATAGCAGAAAATGATAGAATATTTGACAAAAAAGTTGTTACAGAACCTGGAGATAGTACAAAAATGAGAGCTGGGCAAATTATTACTTTACGTGAATTAAGAGAAGAAAATTCAGTTCTTCGCAGAGCAGATAAAAAACTTGTAGAAGTTCGTGATGCAAAACCAGCTACAGCAACACCAGTTTTACTTGGTATTACTAAAGCTTCATTAGGTGTACAAAGTTGGATTTCTGCAGCTTCATTCCAAGAAACAACAAAAGTATTAAGCACTGCAGCTATTAATGGAAAAGTAGATTATATGACAGGATTAAAAGAAAATGTAATTACTGGTCATTTAATTCCTGCTGGAACCGGCTTAAGAGATTTTGAAAATCTAATTGTTGGTAACAAGGAAGAATATAAATTACTTTCTGCAGCACGTGAAGCTATGAGCTTTGATGATGATGAATAAATAATTTTTATTTATAAAAATAAAATTAAGGAGTTGCTTAACAGCAACTCCTTTTTTATTAAAAAACTATAGTATGAAACAAATAGAAATTCCAATTCAAAAAAACTTTTTAAATAAATACAAATTGTTTTTTCTATTTCTGTTTAGCTATTATATTTGCAGCCCTTTCGTTTTAGCAGAAAGGAAAATAAGTTGGTGAGATGGATGAGTGGCTGAAATCAACAGTTTGCTAAACTGTCGTACGGGTTAAACTGTACCGAGGGTTCGAATCCCTCTCTCACCGCAAAAAATAAAGCTCTTGTAATTCAAGAGTTTTATTTTTTTATACACACCCCAATAAAAAATCTTTCTTAATAAACTCAAAAAAAAATAACCTTTTACATTTAACTGAAATATTTATTCGTTCTTTGTAGGTATATATTTTATTACAATGAAAAAAAATATTGCTTTAATTGTTGGTGGTTTTAGTGGAGAAGCTGAAATAAGCTATAAGAGTGCCATCACAGTTTTTAATAATGTAGATAAAGAAAAATTCAATATTTATACCATTGATATTAATCCTGAAGGATGGTGGTATAAAAATGATCATGAGGAAAAAGTTATTGTTAATAAAGATAATTTTTCAATTAACATCAACAATCAAACAATCAAATTTGATGCAGCATTAATGTGCATACATGGTACACCTGGTGAAGATGGAAAATTACAAGGCTATTTTGATATGCTAAATATACCATACACAAGTTGTAATGCTGCAACTTCTGCACTTACATTTAATAAAAGATTTACAGTAGCTGTTGCTTCTTTTGGCGGAATTAAAGTTGCTAAATCTGTAATGTTATTAAAAAACAATTTTAATGATGATATAGCTGAAATTGCCAATACACTTAAATTCCCATTATTTGTAAAACCTAATAATGGAGGTAGCAGTATTGGTATGAGTAAAGTAAATGAAGAACAATTTTTAATACAAGCAATTCATAAAGCTTTCAAAGAAGATAATCAAGTACTGATAGAAGAATTTATACAAGGAAGAGAATTTACAATTGGTGTATTTAAAGTAAAAAACAAAATAATTACTTTACCAATAACCGAAATAATAAGTAAAAATGATTTTTTTGATTATGAAGCAAAATATTTAGGGCAAAGTGATGAAATTACACCAGCAATTGTAGATAATCAAATTACAGAGCAAATAAGAAATGCAGCAAAAAAGATTTATCAACTATTGAATTGTCGTGGTATAGTTAGAATTGATTTTATTTATAACGAACAAAATAAAGAGCCATATATGTTAGAGGTAAATACAGTTCCTGGACAAAGTGAAGCAAGTATTATACCTCAACAAGTAAAAGCTTTTGGCTGGAGTTTAAAAGAGTTTTATACAACATTAATAGAAGAATGTTTTATTTAATAATATAAACATTAGATATTAAAAAAATCTTCATTTTTGTATTTCTATAAAAAAGAAAACATTGTTTAAGTTTTTAACTGATAAACCACTTTGGGTAAATATTATTGCAGCAATAGCATTAATATTAATCATTGTATTTATTTTCTTTGCCTCATTAGACGCTATAACCCATCATGGAAAAACAAAAAATGTTCCTGATGTTGTGGGGCAAAATATTACAGCTGCAATAAAAATTTTAGAAAATAATAATTTTAAAGTAGAAATTATTGATTCTGTTTTTATAGATAGCCTTGCTAGATTATCTGTAATAAAACAAATACCTGAAAGTAATGCTGTAACTAAGGAAGGACGTACAATTTATCTTACAATTAATAAAGCTATTGCTCCTGAAGTTGAAATGCCTTCACTTATTGGTTACTCTTTTAAAAGTGCACAACTGATGCTCCAAAGTTTAAGTTTAAAAATGGGCGACACAAGCTATAGACCAGACTTTGCTAGAAATTCTGTATTAGAACAATTATATAATGATAAACCAATTAAAGCAGGTACAAAAATTCCTATGAGTAGTACAATAAGTTTGGTTTTAGGTAGTGGTATTGGTAATGTTGAAATGAATGTGCCAAATCTTGTTGGTTTAAAAGTATCTGATGCAATTGCTCAATTACAAGCCTTACATTTAAATGTAGGGCCAATTATTGCATTAGAAAATGTTACTGATACACTTAATGCTTTTGTTGTAGAACAAAGGCCAAGTGTTTATAGTGAGCCTTTACCAGACCAAAAAGTACAAAACAAAATAAGAGCAGGCCAAGTGGTAGACTTATTTATTAAAAATACTTTTTCAATTGTTTCAAAAGATTCTTTAATCAATAATTAATTTTTATGAAAAATATTTCAGTAGAAGAGTTAAAAGAAAAATTAGACTCTGGAGTGCATATAAATTTGATAGATGTAAGAGAAGAGCCTGAACATGCAGACTTTAATATTGGTGGTATAAATTTTAAATTAAGGCGTATGCAAGATATGGCTATTGAAGAAATAGAACATTTAAAAAACGAAGAAGTAATATGTTATTGTCGTAGTGGGCAAAGAAGTGCTATGGCTTGTTTAATTTTAGAACATTTAGGATTTACTAATACTGTAAACGTAATAGGTGGTGTTATTGCCTGGCAAGAAAAATATGGTAGATAGTAGCTAAAATCTTTACAAACTTACACTTTATAAATATTTTATTTTTAGCTATAAGCACTTCATTTGTAACATCTTACACCCTATTTAATAATTCTATTGCTTTTTTATACAAATTATTAAAAAAAGTTTGCTTCATTTAAAATAATAAACTTACTTTTGCCGTCCAAATTTTTAAAAAGTCATGTTAGCAGTAGTAAAAATTGCAGGTCAACAATTTAAGGTACAAGCTGGAGATAATCTTTATGTACCACATATTGAAGGAAATACAGGAGATAAAGTTGAGTTTAATGAAGTATTATTTTTAGATAATAATGGAGTTATATCAACAGGTAGTGATGTAAAAGCAAAAGTAAAAGCTGAAATTGTAGAAGATTTAGTGAAAGGCGATAAAGTAATTGCTTTTAAAATGAAAAGAAGAAAAGGCTTTAGAAAAAAGCATGGTCATAGAACTCAATATACTCATATAAAAATTGAAAGTATAGCATAATACTTTTTATAAAAAAGTACAATGATTAATTATTGTATTTCAAAATTTAAAAAAAATATTAAGTAGTTAAAATAAAAAAATTATGGCACACAAAAAAGGTGAAGGCAGTGTAAAAAATGGTCGTGATTCAAACAGTAAACGTTTGGGTGTAAAAATTTTTGGTGGACAGCCTGCATTAGCTGGTAATATTATTGTTCGTCAAAGAGGTACTGTTTATCATCCAGGAAAAAATATTGGTGTTGGAAAAGACTTTACACTATTTGCATTAACAGATGGAATTGTAGAATTTAGAAAAACTAAAAATGCAAAAACAGTTGTGTCTATAACAGAAGTTAATACTGCTGAATAAAAAAAATTTTGTAGTTACAAAAATGTTTATAATTTTATGGCATTAACTAACCATTAAATTTTAAAAACATGGCAACTGCAAAAAAAGCAACAAAGAAAGCAGCTCCTAAGAAAGCAGCTCCAAAAAAGGCAGCTCCAAAAAAGGCAGCTCCAAAAAAGGCAGCTCCTAAAAAAGCAGCAAAAAAAGCAGCAAAAAAGGCAGCTCCTAAAAAAGCAGCAAAAAAGGCAGCTCCTAAGAAGAAAAAATAATTTCTTCAATAAGAAAAAAATAAAAGCCTCGAAATTTCGAGGCTTTTATTTTCATAAATACCTCTTCTACTAAAAAATAACTTTTCTTAAAATAAACTAATTCACAATACTTAATATCAGCAAGTATATTTGCTAAGGCATTAAGCATGATATGAAAAAATTAGACTTATATATACTTAAAAAGTTTTTTTTTACTTTTTTCTTTTCAGTTTTTTTATTTGCAATTATTGCTATTGTAATTGATGCAAGTGAAAAGGCTGATGATTTTGTACAGTCTAAATTATCTTTTCAACAAATTATTACTGAATATTATTTTGGCTTTATTCCTCACATTATTGCACTACTATTTCCCTTATTTGTTTTTATTGCTGTTATTTTTTTTACTTCTAAAATGGCAAGTAAAAGTGAAATAATTGCTATACTAGCAAGTGGTATAAATTATAATAGATGGTTAAGACCTTATATTATTGGTGGGGCAATTTTATCACTCATTCTTTGGATAGCCAATCAACAAATTATTCCAAAGGCAAATGTTATTCATTCAAACTTTCTTACAAAATATGTTGATAGAAATTCGTCTTATGAAGCATTGATGAATAGTAGAAAAAGAAATGACCTTTATTTTAAGTTAGATTCTTTTTCTTATGCTGGAATTATTAGTTATGACACTTTGTATAAACAAGGCGGTAGATTTTTCTTAGATAAATTTAATGATACAAAAATTATTCAAAACATTAGAAGTGAAGGAATAAAATGGGATGCTAATAAAAACAAATGGATTTTAACTACTGTTTTTATTAGAAATATTAATGGGCTTAAAGAACAAGTTGAACGATATGATGAAAAAGAAATGAATTTTAATTTTAAACCTAACGATTTACAAAAAGATAATTATACAACAGGTAAACTAACAACTCCAGAACTTAAAAGGTATATTAAATTAGAAGAGATGAGAGGTTCTGAAACTATTAATGATTTTAAGATAGAAAGATACAAAAGAGATGCAGGTGCTTTTACAGTTTTTATGCTTACCATTATTGGAGCTATTATAGCTGGAAGAAAAGTGAGAGGAGGAAGTGGCATTCATTTGGCTGTTGGAATTGCAATTGCTGCACTTTACATTGTTACAGATAAATTTTCAACTATTTTTTCTACTAAAGGAAATTTTTCTCCTTTAATTGCAGCATGGTTGCCTAATATTTTCTTTTGCTTGGTTGTAATTTATTTATATAAGAAAGCACCAAAATAATTTTTCCTTAATGAGTTTTGTTGAACAAATAACTTGTTTTACCTTTAGCCACTTTCAGTAATCTGTAATTGTAATTAATTGTTTTCTTTTAATCTTAAAAAATAATTAAACTTTAAACAAATTAGTGATTGTTGAATACATACTTAAAAAAATTTAGAAAAATACATTAAATATTAACTCATGGGCATTATTAAAAACACATTCAAACAAAAAGCGGATATAGCTAATAGCGAAATAAAAGCAATATTAAGTGAACATGGTTCTAAAACTATTGGAGAAGTAAAGCTATCACAAATTTATCAGGGAATGCGTGGCATAACAGGATTAGTTTCTGAAACAAGTTTATTAGATCCCCAAGAAGGAATTAGATTTAGAGGTTACTCAATACCTGAATTACAAGAAAAATTACCAAAAGCAGAAGGTGGTGATGAACCATTACCAGAAGGAATTTTTTACTTAATGTTACTTGGAGAATTACCAAAAGATGAAGATGTACAACATATAACAAGTGTATGGCAACGTAGAAGTCATGTACCTTCTCATGTTTTTGATACAATAGATGCACTACCAGTTACTGCACATCCAATGACGATGTTTGTTACTGGTATTATGGCTTTACAAACAGAAAGCCATTTTGCTGCTGAATATGCAAAAGGCATCAGTAAAAAAGACTATTGGAATCCTATGTATGATGATGCAATGGATTTAATTGCAAGACTGCCAAGAATTGCAGCTTATGTTTATAGAAGAAAGTATAGAAATAATCAACACATACAACCAAATGGTTTATTAGATTGGGCAGGGAATCTTGCACACATGATGGGCTATAATGATGAAAGTTTTAAAGAATTGATGCGTTTGTATATGACTATTCATGCTGACCATGAAGGAGGCAATGTATCTGCACACACAACTCATTTAGTTGGTAGTGCATTAAGTGATCCTTATTTAAGTTATGCTGCTGGTATGAATGGTTTAGCTGGTCCATTGCATGGCTTAGCAAATCAAGAAGTGATAAAATGGATTTTTGAAATGCAAGAACAATTAGCTACAGATACTCCATCTAAAGATCAAATAGCACAATATGTAAAAGATACTTTAGCATCAGGTAAAGTTGTACCAGGTTATGGTCATGCTGTTTTAAGAAAAACAGATCCTCGTTTTACTGCTCAAATGAAGTTTGGTAAAAAACACATGCCTGATGATAAACTTTGTCAAACAGTTTGGAATATTTATGAAACAGTTCCTCCTATTTTACAATCATTAGGAAAAATAAAAAATCCTTGGCCAAATGTAGATGCTCATAGTGGTGCATTATTAGTGCATTATGGATTGGTTGAATATGAATTTTATACTGTTTTATTTGCTGTAAGTAGAGCATTGGGTGTAATGGCAAGTCTTTGCTGGGACAGGGCCTTAGGCTTACCATTAGAAAGACCAAAAAGCGTTACCACAAACAGTGTAAAACTTTGGTTAGAAGGTAAAGATGAAATTTGGGATTAACAACAAACAAAAATTTATTACTAAATATCTTAAACTGCCTATAAAAGGCAGTTTTTTATTAGCAAAAATCTTCCTTAATAAAAGTCATTTTAGCATTGAAAATATGGGCTTTAATTTGAGCATTATAAAAAAATAGAGGATACATAAAATTGTATCCTCTATTTTAAAAATTATTTTAAATTTCTATTCTACTATAATACTTTGAGTATTGTTATAATCTTTACCTTTTATTGCTAATTGATACATACCAGATATTATAGAATTTGGTAAAGAAACACTATAAGAAGCTGTTCCACCATTATGGTTTATAGTTGAACTATACATTAATTGTCCTGATAGATTATATATTTGAATTTCATAGTTTCCTTTTGCAAGGTTTTCTGAAAGTATATTCATTTTTCTATCTTTTATTGGATTAGGATATACAGTTATTGATGATCCTTTTTCACTCATTCTTACTAATACAGTAGAACTATATGTTATTTTTCCATCTTTACCAATTGCTTTAATACGATAGTAATTATTGCCTGATAAAGGTGATACATCTAACCAATTATATTTTTGTTCTGATGATATAGCAGTACCTACTGCAAGAGTATTTCCAACAACAGAAAGTTCATTTACATTACTACCTCTTTCAATTTCATAATTTGAAATATTGCTTTCTGCAACGCTCCAACCAACATTTACTTTCTTTTCAGTTTGAGTAGCAGCAACATTAATAAATGTTACAGGTAATGCATTATTTGTTTTAAATACTATAGCAAAACGAAGATTGTAAGTGTTGGCATTATTGGTAACTGTATAATTATAGGTTGAAGAACTACCCATAGTTAATTGAGTTAGTGTATTAGTATATTTATCTAACAAGTATGCCTGTAGTCCATTGTTTTCAAAATGTTCTGTATTTATTTCTATTTGATAATTACCACCTACTGTTGCTCCAGTACCATAATACATACGAAGAGTAACAGTGTCATCAGCAACTGCTTGTTGTCTTCCTTCAATACACCATTGCTTATTGCTTTTACTAATAATACTAATATTTTCAAGGCTATTACTAATTTTTGCTGCATCTTCTGGACCATCTCCATCATTAAAATCACTTCTAAATGCAACTGCTGCTCCATCTCTTAAAGTATAAACTGAAGAATTCCCTTCTTTCTTATTCAAGTTAATATATATTCTTGATGTTGATGAAGAATTTGCAGAACGGAATGTTTCAGTAAAGTCTCCAGTTGGAGCCTTATGAGATTCTTTAAAGGTAACTGATGGAGAAGTAGTTGAATTTCTAACAAATATTGCCTGACCTGGTTGTATATATTTATTTGCAGCAGATGCAGCTGGTACTGTAATATCTCCTACAGAATTATATGTTACATAAACACCACTTAGTTGTACTATATTAGGATCATATAAATAATATGCTGATGAAATATTAGAAGCATCAGCATAAACTAAACTCCAATCTACTAAACAAGCATAAGGATTAGGAATAATTGTAAAGCCTGTAGCTGAAGCACTATTTAATTTTACCGAATTATCTGTAACTCCATTAGCTGTAACTCCTGTTGTTGTAAATGCAACATCTCCTGTAATTAATTTTCCTTTTGTACGAATAATTGCAGGTGCATTCATACCTGTAGGTGTAGGGTTTTGATATAAATCAACCAATCTATTTCCACGTATTAAAACTCTATACCCTTTAAAAGGTGAAAGTGTTGTTTTTGTATTTTTAGAAGTTGCTGTACTCCAAGTAGTCCATACACTTGCACCAGAGCCATTAACATCAAAAGTACTTAAAGAACCAGCACCAGATTGAGTTATATCAAAGCCCGTTGTAGCATCTACTCCACCTGGATAGCCTCCTTGTTTCCCTGAAATATGTGTACCATAATAAACACCATTATCTAATCCATTACCTCCACCTTCTTGCCAATTATCATAAATAGTTCCAGTACCTGGGTGAAGCCCTGCTGCTAAATCTCTATATTGCCTTATACCAGTACCTCCTGTTTGTGGTATATATCTTTCTAATCTAAATGCTGCATTTGTTCCATAAGTAATATTTCCTGTTGCACCAATTGGCCCTACTTGTGCTGTATTAGCTAAAGAAGTTGAACGTAAAGTAAATAAATAGTTATTAGGTAATCGCAATGTACCAGCTTCTATAGATAATAAACCTCTTAAGAAAAAGTTTTGATTATTTAATGTTAGTTGATTGGTTCTATTAATTGTAAAGTTTTTAAACTCAGTTCCATTAAATACATTATTAGGAATTGTAAATGCATTACCACCTGTAAAACCTGCAGTACCAAAAGAAAGGCTTGAATTGCTACTTAAAGTAATAGTACCTGATGACCTCACAAGAGGTGAATTATAAGTATGAAGAGTTAAAGTATTAGAACCAACTACTAATGAACCAGCAGTTAAAGTTATTCTACCAGAAAAAGAAGTATTTCCTGTTAAACTTACATTACCTGTAGAGTTTATTTCTACATTGTTATATTCAATTGCACTTGATAAGGTTGTTCCAGAACCAACCATTATTATTCTTCCTGTTGAAGCTGTTTGTGTGCCAGAGCCTGTAACATCTCCACTAATAGTAACTGTAGCATTTGCCCCACGTAAATAAATTGTTGAGTTAGTCATATTTAAATCTCCACCAACATTTACATTAACCGCAACATTATATATTCTAAATTCACCTGAATTAATATTTAAATCACCACCAACATCAATTGTGCCCGAAGCATTATTAACTGAAAAATAACTTGTACCTGCATGTAAATTGAAATCTCCAGAAATTGTGATAGGATTATTTCCCCAATTAGTAGCTCCTGAAGATTTATTTATTGTGAGATTGTATATTGTGGTAGGAGTAGTAAAAATTTCATTTGCTATTGTCATAGTAGCTGTTTGAGTACCATCACCAATTAAAATATTAGTTCCAGATGAAGTAACTATTTTGCCTACTTGAGCTACTCCATCTCTTTGAAATAGAGCACCATTATATAAAAGAGTTAATGAATTATTTCCTATAACAAAATTTCCTTTAGTTAATCTTATAAATCCTACAAAAGATGTGTTACCAACTAAACTAACATTTCCATTAGAATTAATTTCTAAATTATCAAATTCAATATTATTGATTATTGTAGTACCAGAACCAACCATTACTATTACTCCAGTTGAATTTGTTTGAGTACCAGTACCTAAGATATTTCCATTAATAGTTAATGTTGCACTACTATTAATCAATCCTAAATTACCATTAATTAATACATTTCCATTCACACTAACATCCACAGCAGTACTAACTCTAAATTCTCCATCATTAATATTTAAGTTTCCACCAACATCAATTGTGCCTGAAGCATTATTGACAGAAAAATATCCAGTGCCTTGGTTAATATTTAAATTGCCTGTTAAGGTTATAGGATTGTTTCCCCAAAGTACATACGCAGAAGCCCTATCTATTGTAAGGCTACCAGCAGTTGTTGGTGCAGTAAAAGTTTCATTAGGTATTGTAACATTTGTAGTTTGTGTACCATCACCTATAACTATGTTTGACCCAGCAACTGTTGTAATAGTCCCTGTTTGTGAAGTTCCATTTCTTTGTATAGGTGTTGCAGTATAAAATAATGATAAAGTATTGTTGCCAATAACAAATTCACCTAAAGTTAATCTTAAAAAACCATTAATTGTTGTACTTCCATTTAAACTAATGGTTCCAGTAGAATTAATTTCAAGATTACCATAAGTTATACTTGATGAGATTGAATTGCTTCCACCAGTAAGAATAATTCTATTTCTTGTAGATATTGTACCAGTTACAGAACCACTACCTGTTATATTGCCATCAACAGTTACAGTACCAGTAGTAGAATAAAGATTTAATGTTCCTGCAATATGAAGATTACCTGCAAGTAATATACTTGTATTTGCACCAGAAACTCTTCCTGTTGTTCTAACTTCACTTGTATTATTGATATTCAAATTTCCATTTATAGCAGCATTTGCACTCGCACCTGTAATATTGAATAAAGCTGAATTATTAACATTAACATCACCATTAGCAACAAAGTTATTAGCTGCTGCAATTCTAAGTTCACCAGAATTATTTACGTTTACTGTTCCATTTACCTCTACATCACCGCTTGCATTATTGATTGAAAAAATGCCAGAATTTACAACTAAATTTCCTGATAATTGTATTGGATTATTACTAAACGAAACAGTATTACCTGAACCTCTATCAATTGTTAAACTTGCAAAATTAGCTGGGTTTGAAGTAAACAATGCATTAGGTAATGTACTACTGGCAACAGTAGAAGAACCAAATACAATATTAGCAGATGCACCAACTGTTAAAGTTCCACTTGTTCTTGCAAATGGAGATAAAGTACTATTTTGAAAAGTAAGTGTATTATTTCCTATATTAAAGATTCCATTGGTTAAAGTTATTCTTCCATTAAAAGATAAATCACTTGAAGCTGTTAAAGTAGCAAGTGCATTATTTAAGGTAAATCCTTTATATTCTGCTATGTTAGAAGTTCCTGATGTAAGCCCTGTACCATGCAATGAAGCATTAGTCATTGTTAAAGATTGAGTAAAAGTTACAGCATTTAAAGTAAAATTATCAATTCTAAGTACACCATCTGTTGCATCAGGGTTTGAACCAGCACCATAACCTAATACAATTATATATACATCACTTTTGTTATTAGCAATAGTTCCTAAAGAAAAAGAAACTGTTTGAAAGCTACCAGTCAAAGCAGGATTAGCAGATATTCTTGTATAAGTAACATCATCATCACTAACATATACATTTACATGGCTTGGCATTTTAGTTCCTATACCCATTACGTCCATAGTTAATGTAATAGTAGAAAGGCCTTGTGTATTAAATGGTCCAAATTTTATATGAGGTGTTGTAAGAGCAGCAGTAGCAGCTGGTCTTCCTCCTGTAGTAAATCCATAATATCCTATAGCCATACCATCAATTGAACCTCCATAATTTGCAGCATTACCAGCTCCATGGGCATCAGTTAAAGAATAAGTTGATACAGCAGGTGTGCCAATTGTAGAAACAGCTGTTTCAATTGTAGTTTCTACTGTTGTATTTCTTGCATTATTATCTTCAAAATCATAATAACCTATTGCTGTTTGCGATTTTAAAAAATTGCCAATAAACAACACTATTAAAAATAGAGTAAATTTTAAAACTTTCATAATCAAAATTATTTTTTAAAAATTGTTTTATATACAAAATAAAGTTTACAACTCATACTTATCATAAAAAATGGTATCCTCACTTATATAAAAACATATAGTGCAAAGTAAAGCAATTTTATATTATTTTAATCAGTTATTTATTCGAAATTAAAAAAATATTTTGTTTTAATATTTTAAAGAACAACTAATAGTCCATAAAAATTTTTACTCTTTAATTTTAGACTCAAAGTCAATAAAATTATGTTATAAAAATAAGTAAATATGTAAAAATTTTAAAAAAGATATTAGAATTCTTCTAGTGCTTACAATATTTCATAAATAACCAAGCAATATAGACATTTTAAATAACTCTTATTGCTATCTTTTTATTGCACTTTTCAAATAATAAGTCAATTTTGTCTTTAAAAGATAGACATTTTCATTTTTTAAGTTTACTTAATCTTATATCTTATATTTGCCCTCCAAAATTTTTACATAAGTGGCAACTAAATTTTCAAAGGAAACCTATTTATATTGGTATGAATTAATGCAATTAATTCGCCAATTTGAACTAAAAGCTGAAGAAATGTATAAAATGCATGGAAAAATTCGTGGATTTTTTCATTCTTATGCTGGGCAAGAAGCTATAGCAGCAGGTTGTATGACTGCTACTAAACAAGAAGATATTTTTATAACTGCTTATAGAGATCATGGATTATCCTTAGCAAAAGGCACTTCTGCTAATGCATGTATGGCAGAACTTTATGGAAAAGCTACAGGTTGTGCAAAAGGTAAAGGTGGTAGTATGCACTTTTTTGATGTTAAAAATAATTTTTTTGGTGGACATGGAATTGTAGGAGCACAAATAGGTACAGGTGCAGGTTTAGCTTTTGCAGAAAAATACAAAGAAACGGATAATGTGGTTCTTTGTTTTTTTGGTGATGGTGCTGCAAGACAAGGTATTCTTCATGAAGCTTTTAATATGGCAATGACTTGGAAGTTGCCAGTAATTTATATCTGCGAAAATAATAATTATGCAATGGGTACTTCAATAGAACGTGCAAGTAACATTACTGATATTTACAAATTAGCAGATGCTTATGAAATGCCAGCAGACCAAATTAATGGAATGAACCCTGAATCAGTACATGAAAGTGTTGCAAGAGCAGTAAAACGTGCAAGAGAAAAAGGAGGGCCAACATTAATTGAAATGAAAACTTATCGTTATAAAGGACACTCAATTAGCGACCCTCAAAAATATCGTACCAAAGAAGAGGTTGAAGAGTATAAAGAAAAAGATCCAATAGGGCTTGTATATAATACCATATTAGAAAATAATTTTGCCAATATGGAAGACCTTGCAGCTATAGATGCAAAAGTTGCTAATGTAGTAGAAGCAAGTGTTCAATTTGCTGAAAATAGCCCATTACCAGATGATAGTGAAGTTTTAAAAGATATTTATATTGATGAAAATTATCCTTTTATTATTGATTAATAAAATAAAAAACTTGAACTAATAGTAAAAATCCCCAATTTTGCACGCATTTTATAAACAACAAATAATACAATGAGTGAACAAGCAGTAAAGAAAGAATTTTGGCTACAGTTAGAAAGCCTTTGGCAAAAAAATAGTAAAATTATTATTATAGTAGTTTCTGCTATCGTTTTAATTGCAGCAGCATTATATGGCTATAAAGAATTTGTAGTATTACCCAAAGAAGAAAAAGCAGCAGAAGCACTATATAAAGTGCAACAGTGGTATGCAGAAGATTCATCTAACTATGTAATTAATGGAGATACAACAGGAGCAAAAGGTGCTTTGTATATTATTAAAAATTATAGTGGTACAAAATCAGCAAATCTTGCAAAATTTTATGTTGGTGTTAGTTATTTAAAACTAAAAGATTTTTCAAATGCTATTAAATATTTGAAAGATTTCAACACAAAATCTTTACCTGTACAAATGGCTGCTTATACTGCATTAGGTCATGCTTATGCTGAGTCAGGTAAAAAAGATGATGCTGTAAATTATTATAAAAAAGCTGGTAGCACTTTTGAAGATGATAAAGATAACTCTGCTGAAAATTTATTTTTAGCTGCTCAATTATTAGAAACAATGAATAAAAATAAAGAAGCATTAGAGTTATATAAAACCATCAAACAAAAATTTCCTCAAACACAAAAAGGCAACGAAGCTGATAAATATATTTATAGATTAAGTATAGAAAAAAACGATTTTAGCATTAACTAATTATGGCAACTAAAGGAAATAAAAACTTATTTAAAGGCATCCCAAAAATAAAGGATGCCTTTATAATAATTGTAAAAACAGAATGGAATAGTAGTATTGTTAATAAATTAGAAGAGGGAGTAAAAAAAGTTTTACAAACTGCTAATATTTCTTATAAAACAATTACAATTCCTGGTGCTGTTGAAATACCTTTTGCAGTTAAGCAACATTATACTTTTGCTAATAAATTGCCAGATGCTTACATTACTTTAGGTACAGTAATTAAAGGAGATACACCTCATTTTGATTATGTGTGCAAGTTTGTTACAGATGGAGTATTACAATTAAATTTATCTATGAATGTGCCTGTAATTTTTGGTGTATTAACTGTAAATTCTGAAGAAGAAGCTAAAGACAGAACTATTGGAAAACATGGAAACAAAGGAGAAGAATTTGCACTATCTGCTTTAAAAATGATTTCGGTAAATCGTAGCTTACAGAAAGGATAATTTTTATTGTTCTTCTTCTTTAAAATCAAAAAGAGTTGCTGTAAATAAAGCCCTTTCTCTTTTCTTAAACATAACATTCCAATTACCAATATATCTTAAAAGTTTAGGTACTGTGTATCCTTTAAAGTTGGTCATTTGTACTTCTATACTTACATCAAAATCGTAAACACCTGCACTATAACTTAATGAGTAACTTCTATAAGCTACTTCTAATGTTTTAGGGTCAAACCAAGTGGTCATTTCATCTACCACAACTTTATCTTTCTTAAAAAAACCTAAGCCTTCTTTTGGTACAATTGAAAACACATAATATAATTTATTTTCTTTTTCTTGCAAGTCTAATTTGTAGTCATAAATTTTATGTGCTGCATCATCATATAAATCTAACTTTCCACCAATAAAAGGAATACCTGGAATTTTTTTTCCTGGGTTGAAAAATAACATCTTCAATTGTTCTCTATGTTTATCCATTCCTTTTTTACCAGAGACAGATAAAGTATTTCCTGCAACAATATTTGTTTCATTACAAACTTTTCCTTTAGTAAAAAATAATGAAGCATACATACGTGCAGTAGTATAATTATAATCTTTGTTTTTATCATAAAAATCTCCGGTAGTTGTTTCTTCTAACACTTGCATAGTTCTGCAATGGTTGACTCTTTCTTGCTTTGTTCTACTGAATAAAGATGCTTTTACTTTTCCTTTTTTATCCAACATTTTAATATCGTTATAAGCTGTAAAACTTAATATACGAAGGTTTTTAAATGCCTTGTAAAAACTGGTATCTTCTTTAATTTGTTTTAGCAGCGTGTTATAATCAAATCCATTTCTTACTACTACTTCGGTAAGGGTAAATTTTTTGTTATCAATAACAACAACAGAATCTTGTGCCTGTAATAAATTATAGAAAAGAATAAAAAGTATAAAAGCAATTAATCTCATTTCATAAAAATCATTTTGTAATCAACTTTTACTTTGCCTTTAGAAATATCATTTAATTTTCCTTGCAATAATTTTTTTCTAAGAGGTTTTAAATAGTCAATAAATAATTTGCCTTCAATATGGTCATATTCGTGTAAAATTACTCTTGCAGTAATTCCATGAAATGCTTCAATATGTGTTTTAAAATTTTCATCCATATATTCAAGCACTACCATTTCTGGTCTTAAAATATCTTCTCTTATTTTAGGAATTGAAAGACAACCTTCGTTATAAAACCATTCATCTCCATCTAAGTCTTTTATTTGTGCATTTATAAAAGTTCTTTTTATACCTGGTGCATCAGAATATTGTTTCCTTTCTGCATCATCCATATTTTCATATATCTGAGTAGTATCTACGATAAACAAACGAATTTCTTTATTGATTTGAGGAGCAGCCAAACCTACACCATTGCTAGCATACATTGTTTCCCACATATCACTAATTAATGTATGTAGCTTAGGATAATTAGCATCAATATTGGTAGCTTTTTTTCTAAGAATTGCTGCACCATAAGCTACAATAGGAAGTATCATTATTAATAATTATTAAAATGAAAAAATGAAGTAGCAAATGTATGGCTAAAAACATGATGTTCAGTATTGTGTTATAGATATAAATCTGTTAAAGCCAGACTCTACATTAGGAATATAAATTAGTTTTTCGGATTTCGGATTTAGTTTTTAGTTTTTAGTTTTTCGAGATTCTATCGCTTAATTTGGTTTAAACAATTTTTCAAGATTTATTTGTAAGAAACTCTTGCAACATAATAGTAGCAGCTATTTGGTCTGTATTGCTTTTAATTTGTCTTTGCTTTTTTTTCATTCCCATTTGTATCATAGCCTGAGCTGCCATTTTAGAAGTAAAACGTTCATCTATCATTTGTATAGGGATAGAAGGAAATTTCTTTTTAAATTTTTCTGCAAAAGAATATACTAATGGTGTTGCATGCGTTGCAGTGTCATCTAAGTTTAAGGGCTCTCCAAGTAACAACAACTCTACTTGTTCTTGTAAAAAATATTTTTCAAGAAATGAAAATAATTCAGGTGTATTAACAGTTGTTAGAGCTGTAGCAATAATTTGAAATGGGTCTGTAACTGCTATGCCTGTTCTTTTTGCACCATAGTCTATACACATTATTCTTGCCATAGTGGTGCTATTATCTAGGTATTATTTTAAATCAAAACCATAAGCAACTCTTAATGCAAATTGCTTACAATATCTACCAAAATCAGTTGCATCTTCATACTTCACACTAAAGTCAATTGTTTTAAATGATAGCCCAACAGATGGAGACCAAATAAATGAACGACCACTGCCTTTTACTAATCCAAAACCAATTCCTATTTCTCCAGCAGTATATAAATTATCTCCCCAAAATTGTTTTACACCAGTTTTTAAAGGAATATAACCCATACTTGGAATATTATTTTTCTTGAAGAATTCAGAAACTCCTGTTGTTAAAATAAATTGTGTTTTATCTACAATTTTAGTCTGGAGTCTTACATCTGCACCAAGTGTTAAACCATAACCACCATTAGATGCTACACCAGGTAAAATTCCTACACCCATTTTCCATTTTTGGGCATCTGCTGAATTTGAAAATAATAATGTTGAAGCTAAAAATGCTATAAAAAGTAAATGTTTCATAAATAAGAATTAATAAAAATTATTTTGAAGTTTGTAAATAAGTATCTAACTCATCCATCATTTTTGTGCTACCAATAAATAATGGTGTTCTTTGATGTAATTCTTTAGGTTGAATATCTAAAATTCTTTGCTTACCATTGGTTGCTCTTCCTCCAGCTTTTTCTACAATAAACGCAAATGGATTACACTCATACAACAAACGCAATTTACCATTTGGTTTATCAGTTGTGCCAGGGTATGCAAAAATTCCTCCTTTAATTAAATTTCTATGAACATCAGAAACCATACTACCAATATAACGTTGAGTGTAAGGACCACCATCTGCTTTTGTTTTCTTTTGACAAGCAGTAATATATTCTTTCACACCTTGTTCGTATTGAAAAAAGTTTCCATGATTTACAGAATATATTTTTCCTTTTTCAGGGCATTGGATATTTGGATGACTTAAACAAAACTCTCCTATTTGTTGGTCTAAAGTAAAACCATTCACTCCTCTCTTTGTAGCATAAACCAACATTGTACTACTTCCATAAATTACATATCCAGCAGCTACTTGCTTATTGCCTGATTGTAAAAAATCTTCCTTAGTGCATGGTTTTCCTAATTCACTTACTCTTCTGTAAATGCTAAAAATAGTACCGATAGAAACATTTACATCTATATTACTACTACCATCTAAAGGATCAAATAAGCAAACATATTTACTATTATTACTTATAGGATCATCAAATATTTCGATATCATCCATCTCTTCACTTCCAATGCCTGCACAGCTAATACCATGTTTTAAAACTCCCATCATTTGGTTATTGGCAAAAACATCTAACTTCATTACTTCTTCTCCTTGTACATTGGTTGTACCAAAAGCACCTAAAATATCTATTAGCCCAGCTTTATTAACTTCTACATTAATACGTTTTGCAGCTAAACCAATATCTCTTAATAAAGAACTTAGCTCACCAGTTGCAGAAGGAAAATCTCTTAATTGTTGAATGGTAAATTCATCAAGGGTTAAAACGCTTCTATTAACATCCATAATAAGTTAATTTTAAAACATTAAAAAGTTGAAAATTTTTGCTGCAAATGTATTATAAGCAATTTACATTTTGATATTTCTGTATAAATAAAGAATAAAAATGATAAAGGGTTTATTAGTTTTATTAATTACCAATACTTTTGTACTCTTTAATCAACCTTAGCTTTTTATTATGTTTAATAAATTTATAGCAGCATTACTTCCTTATATGCCTCAAAAATTTGTTTGGATTTTTTCTAAAAGATATGTTGCAGGATTAAATATTAATGATGCTTTAGAAAATTGTAAAGCATTAAACAAAGAAGGAATTGTAGTAACATTAGATATTTTAGGAGAATTTATTAGCACACTTTATGAAGCAGAAGCTAATACAAAAGAATATTTAGATGCTATTGAAAAAGCAGAAAAACAAAACATAAAAGGCAACTATTCTTTAAAGCCAACCATGTTTGGGTTATTGTTAGATAAAGAAGTTTGCTATAACCATATAAGAACTATTGTTGCCAAAGCTGCATCTTATAACAACTTTGTAAGAATTGATATGGAAGACTCTCCATGCACTGATTTAGAAATTGAACTTTTTAGAAGATTAAAAAAAGAATTTCCTAAAAATGTAGGTTTAGTTTTACAAGCATACTTAAAAAGAACCAAAAAAGATATTGAAAATATGCTTGACTTAAACTCTGCTGAAATACCTGTAAACTATCGTTTATGCAAAGGAATTTATGTAGAGCCTGCTGAAATTGCCTACAAAGGTTATGAAGAAATTATTGAGCATTTTTTAGATGACCTCGAATATATGTTTCAACAAAAAATTTATGTTGGTATTGCTACACATGATAAACCAGTTGTTGATGGTGCATTAAAACTAATTGAAAAATATAATGTACCTAAGAATATGTACGAATTTCAAATGTTGTATGGCGTAACACCTGAGTTAAGAAAAACTATTGTAGATGCTGGTCATAAAATGAGGGTTTATGTTCCTTATGGAATTAAATGGTTTGCTTATTGCACAAGAAGATTAAAAGAAAATCCTAAAATGACAGGAATGATTATTAAAGCATTGTTTAGTAGAGGTTAATAATGTTTTTATATTAATTAATAGTTTACACTGTAATTAGCATCTAAATTAATTTTTAAGTTTAGTTCTTTATAAACACAAATACATTTTAAATAAGTTGATTAAAAAAATAGTCCAACTTAATAATTAAATATTATATGATACTTTGGATAACATTTATTGCTTTTATTATTCTTGCATTAGTGATAGATTTAGGTATTTTTAATAAATCCCCTCACGAAATAAAAACAAAAGAAGCTGCAATTTGGACAACCGTTTGGGTAACTATTGCATTGCTATTTTCTGGTATTATTTTTTTAGCTTTTAAAAATAATTGGATTGACAATCCTACAAACCTCTCTCCTACTAATGCAGTAATAAAATATATTACAGGTTATTTAATAGAACTTTCTTTAAGTGTAGATAATATTTTTGTTATTGCTCTTATTTTCTCCTCATTTGCTATACCCAAAAAATATCAACATGAAGTTTTGTTTTATGGTGTGTTAGGAGCTATTGTTTTTAGAGCTATTATGATTGTTTTTGGTGTAGCACTTATCAATAAATTTAGCTGGGTAATTTATATTTTTGGCGTGTTTTTAATTTTCACAGCAATTAAAATGCTTATTAGCCACGATAAGCCAAGCAACCCAAGAGATTCAAAAGTTTATAAATGGATAAAGAAGTTTTACCCTGTATCAAAATCTGTTTATAGCGATAAATTTTTTATAAAAAAAGGTAAAATAAAATTTGCAACTCCATTATTTGTTTCATTAATTATTATTGAATTGACAGATATATTTTTTGCTATTGACAGCATTCCTGCCATATTAGCTATTACAACAGATCCTTTCATTGTTTTTAGTTCAAACATTTTAGCAGTAATGGGTTTAAGGTCAATGTTTTTCTTAGTAGCTGGTATGTTAGATAAATTTAAGTATATCAGTTATAGCTTAATAGTTATACTTGCTTTTGTAGGTGTTAAAATGTTACTTTCTCATCATGTAGATATTCCAGATTGGTTATCATTAGGTGTTATTATACTTTCTTTAGGTAGTGGTATCATGGCATCTAAACTTATAAAACAAAAAGAAGCATAGTATTGTTTAATTATAATTCGTAGTTTAAATTTGTTTCTAAAAAAGTAAGTAATAAAAAATTATTCTATCAATAATAAATTGATGAAAAAATTCTATTACTTAATCAATTAAATATTTTCTATCAATGAAGTATAGTTTTATCATAATAACATCATTGCTATTTATTTCTTGTGCTACTACAAAAGATGCAACTGTACTTACCCAAATTGAAAAAAGTAATTGTAATCAAGAAAATAATTTTCATTACTCAAAAAATGATATTCCAACTCCTATTCACGAATTAAAAATTGATACTTCACTATCTAATCATTTTCAGTTTAAAGAATTAAATGTAGCCAATGCTATTGGCATTTTACCATTACTTCAAAACTATGTTCTTAAACTAAGAATGATACATGAAAACAACTCTTTACAAAACCAAATTGATGTTATAAAACTACAACAAGCCATTAATAATAAAATTGATTTAGCATCTTTAGAAATTTCATCAGTAGCTGCTGAACTTGATTGTGAAGAAGAAAGAATTAATCAAATAGCATCTTACTTAAAAGAAAAAGAAAAGAATAAAGAAACAAAATTAACTGTTGGTTCAATTATTTTAGGCTCAGTATCTGCAATAGTTACAGGCATTTTGGTTGCAGGAAAAAATGAAAATAATATTTCAGATTATATTGGTGTTGGTGTTGGAGTTGCAGATGCAGTATTAGGTATTATGATTTTAACCAATCAAAGAAATATTGAATTAAAGCATTCAAGAAATATTTTATCAGAAGTATGGAATGCAACAGAAACATCCTCTGTTTACCCACCTTCTATTTGGTATTATTTAAACTATTTTAATCCTAATAATCCTAATGAAATTTCTTTAAGAGAACAACTGATTAATAATTGGAAAAGTTTTAATCAAATTAGTGCTACAAAACAAAAATCTACACTTCAATCAATAGATATATATTTTAGTCAAGGTGGAAAATACTCTTCTGACCAACTTGAAAATAGGGCAAATATGTATGACCAAATTGAATCTACTATTAAACTTATGAAACAAGATTTAAGAAATCTTACATTAGGTATCAATAAGCTTCAAAAATCAAGTTTGCTATATTAAAAAGTATCATAAAAACAGAGCATAATTTCTCTTTTCAATTTGTTTAACGATTTTAGAAAATGTTGTAAGTAAAAAGTGAACAAGAATAGTTTATCTTGGCTACCTTTGCCTTTCAAAAAAAATAAATACTTATGAAGTTTGGTGTTGTAGTTTTTCCAGGCTCTAATTGCGATAGAGATATGCAATTTGCTTTAGAAAACGACCTGAATAAAGAAGTAATTATGCTTTGGCATAAAGACAAAGACATAAGTATGTTTTCTACTAACGATTGTATTGTATTGCCTGGTGGCTTTTCTTATGGCGATTATTTACGTTGTGGTGCTATTGCACGTTTTAGCCCTATGATGCAAAGTGTTATTGAATTTGCCAATAAAGGAGGAAAAGTTTTAGGCGTTTGTAATGGTTTTCAAATTTTATGTGAAAGTGGTTTATTGCCTGGTGTGTTATTACAAAATGAAAACAGACAATTTATTTGCAAAAATATTTTTATTAAAAGCAAAGAAAGTACACCATTAAAAATTCCTATTGCACATGGTGAAGGACGTTTTTATGCTGATGAAAACACATTGGATAATTTAGAAAAAAATAATCAAATTATTTTTCGCTATTGCGATGAAAATGGAAATATTAATCAACAAACCAATCCTAACGGAACTTTAAGAAATATTGCAGGAATTACCAATAACTTTGGCAATGTTTTTGGGATGATGCCACATCCTGAAAGAGCTACATCTAAATCATTAAATAACTCTGATGGTATTAAAATTTTTGAATTATTAAATCTTAATTAAAATAAAATAGTTATGAAGAAAATTGTATTAACATTAGCTACTATTTTTTTAGCAACCATCGCTTTTGCACAATCAAAAAATCCAGTTAGCTTTTCTTACGAAGCAGTTAAAAAAGCTGATGGTACTTATGATATTATTGTAAAAGCAACCATAGAAAAGGGTTGGCATATTTACTCTCAAAATACAGACAAAGGAGGTCCTGTACCAACAACAGTTAAATTTAAACCAAATCCATTAGCTAAAGTTTCTGGTAAAGTAACTGAAAAAGGAAAATTAGAAAAAGTATTTGATAAAGCTTTTGGTGTAAATGTGATGTATTATAGCAATAGCGTAAATTTTATACAAAACTTTAAAGTAAAATCTGGTGTTAAAACTTCTATTCATGGTACTATTGAATATATGGTTTGTGATGACGAAATGTGTTTGCCAGCCAAAAAACAAACCTTTGAAGTTAAGATATAACATCACTTAGTATTACTACTTATACTGCTTGGCAGAAAACAAAAATATACAATGAAAAAAGTATTCCTGTTATTCATTTTATGCTGTATTAGTTTTTGGAGTTTTTCACAAAATGAAAATTTACTTCAATGGAAAATTGAGTATAAAAAAACAGCACCTCAAACTTATACAATAACAGCAAGTACTACTATACCTGATGGTTGGCATTTATATGGCAATAATTCTGCTATTGAAGGACTAACTTCTGTACAATTTATTACAGCAGATTTTGAAAATGATGAGTTACAAGGAGAACCAAAATTTAATAAAACAGCAACAATAATTTCAGATCCATTTTTTGAAAATCAACAAGTAAATATTTATACAGGAGCAATTACTGTAACACAACAAGTAAAAATTTCTGGTACAGTTCCAGCAAAATTAAAAGGTGTTATAGAAGCCTTTATTGCTAAAGGTGATGAGTTTGTTTCTGCTTCATTTCCTTTTGATGTAAGTTTAGAAGGTGGTGTTGCAGCAACTGTTGATGCACAAAGTTTATTACTAAAATCAATTGATTTAGAAAAACCAGTTGCACAATGTGGCAATGCCGAGTTTGTAGAAAGTTCCAGTAAATTAAAAGTATTTTTATTAGGTATTTTAGGTGGATTAATTGCATTGCTTACACCTTGTGTTTTTCCTATGATACCTGTTACAGTTTCATTTTTTACTAAGCGTTCTCCTAATCATAAAATTGCAGTAAGAAATGGAATTTTATATGGAGGATTTATTTTCTTAATTTATTTAGCAGCAAGTATTCCATTTCATTTATTAAATAATGTACAGCCCGAAATTTTTAATAATATTTCTACCAATGCTTGGCTTAATATTTTATTCTTTGCTATCTTTTTATTTTTTGCTATTTCATTTTTTGGCTTTTTTGAAATTACTCTTCCATCAAATATTGCAGGAAAAGCAGATAGTAAAAGTAGTTTAGGTAGCATAGGTGGTATTTTCTTTATGGCTCTTACACTTACTATTGTTTCATTTTCTTGTACTGGTCCTATTTTAGGCTCTTTATTAGTTGGTACAGCAGGAGGAGGGGCTTGGAGTTTAACAGCAGGTTTAGCTGGTTTTGGCGTTGCATTAGCATTGCCTTTTGCTTTGTTTGCAATATTTCCTAATTGGTTAAATTCATTACCAAAAAGTGGTGGTTGGCTTGATACAGTAAAAAAAGTTTTAGCATTTTTAGAAGTGGCTTTTGCTATTAAATTTTTATCAAATGCAGACTTAGTAATGCATTGGGGTTTATTAAAACGTGAAGTATTTATTGCTTTATGGATATTGGTTGGTGTAGGCTTAGTTTTATTTTTATTTGGTTATTTAAAACTACCACACGACAATAATGCAAAAATTAGTAAAGGAAGAAAAATAACAGGCTTAATTGCTTTAGCATTTACTATCTATTTAATTCCTGGTTTAACAAATACAAATTATGCCAATTTAAAATTGCTAAGTGGCTTCCCTCCACCTATGCATTATAGTATTTATGGCAAAGAAAGTGCTCAGCACAAAGGGCTTGAAGCTAATGTAACAAACGATTACAACAAAGCATTACAAATGGCTAAAGAACAAAATAAACCTTTGTTAATAGACTTTACAGGATGGGCTTGTGTAAATTGTAGAAAGATGGAAGAAAATGTTTGGACAGTGCCAGAAGTGAAGGAATATATTCAGCAAAATTTTATACTGCTTTCTTTATATGTTGATGATAAAGAAAAATTACCAGTCACAGAAAGATTTACTTACAAAACCAAAAAAGGTTTTGAAAAAGAAATTGTTACTGTTGGTGATAAATGGGCTACTTTTCAAACAGAAAATTTTGGGCAAGCAACACAACCACTCTATGTTATTTTAGATAATGAAGAACGTTTGTTAAATCATTCAGTTGGCTATACACCAGATTATAAAAAATATCTTGAATGGTTGCAATGCGGTAAAAATGCTTTTAAAGCAAAATAGTTTTCTATTAATAAAAATATGATGAAGTTAAAATATGTAGGCACAGGAACACGTGTATTAAATTTTATTATTGATACAATACTTGTTTTTATAATTGCTTACATAGCTTTTAAAATTCACAAATGGTATGTGTTTTATTACAGAATAAGTTATTTTAATTTTGGCTGGTTCTTCTTTGCTTCTATGTTTGTTTACTACACTATTTTAGAATCAATTTTTGCAAGAACACCAGGTAAATGGTTCACACAAAGTAAAGTAGTTAATCAGCAAGGATTTAAGCCACCCTTTCTATCAATCATTATCAGAAGCCTTGTAAGAGTAACAATTATTGATATGTTTTTTATTCCTTTTCTTGATAAAACTTTACATGATTATTTAAGTAAAACAGAAGTGGTAGAAAGCTGAAACGAATATCTATAGCCATGTTTCGTTTCTTCACGAAACACTAATTTTACTATTATGGTACGTGCAGATATGTGCCATGATGAGGGGAGTTGATTATATTTTTTTGACATTGCAACACAAAAACCTGTTTTCAGTTCAATATTTTGGAGGATATCCATCGAAAAGTAGAACTTAGTGGTATGTAAGTTTTTTGTAAAGTCAAATTTCAACAATTGCCAATTATAGCTTATCTTGTGAAATAAATTTCAGAAATTATGATACGCCAAATAGTTGTTCCTACTCAAAACAATTACACACTTGAACTACCCGATGAAATGGTTGGCAAAAAAGTGGAAGTAATAGTATTTGAAATTGAAAATGTAACAACAGAAAATAATGGAACAAATAACACTGAAAATCGGTTAAGAAGTATTAAAAAAATATTTCAAGATAATCTTATAGATATGAGTAATTACAAGTTTAACCGTGATGAAGCAAATAATTACTATGAATAAAAAAGCTGTAGATACCAATGTATTAATTTACTTATACGATTTGCTGAATAAAGAAAAACGCTCCAAAAGTGAAAATATAGTAGCCAATGCTCCTTTTGTTTCCTCACAAGTAATGTCTGAATTTATTAATGTAACAAAATGAAACTTAAATCATCTTTCCAAAGAAGTTGTTTTGGAGAAATGTATAGAAGTTTTTACTCAGTGTAATATTATCAGCGTTGAATTAAAACATTTGAAATTGGCTTTTAACTTTATTCAGCAATATAAATTTCAAATTTTTGATGCAATTATTGTAGCTGCTGCATTTGATGCAGGTTGCACTATTTTATATTCCGAAGATATGCATCATGGCTTAGTAATTGAAAAGCAAATGACTATTATAAATCCTTTCGTATAACAATACTGTAAAGTTTTATTCAATATTTTCCTTCTCCATTTTTCCCATTATCATAACATAGTGTTTCATTTGTTTAAATAGGTAGTTGTACTTTCGCTGCAATTATTAGTTTAAAAAATTATGTCTAAAATATCTATTAATATAGCCACAGGAAGTTTACAACAAGCAGAAATGATTGTAGGTATTGATTTAGGCACAACCAATAGTTTAATAGCTATTATTCATCCTGAAAGTAAAAAAGCTATTGCATTGCAAGAACATGATAGTAGTAGCCTTGTGCCAAGTATTATTTATTTTGATGAGTTAAATAATGTTGTTGTAGGCGATATTGCAAAACAACATTTAGAAACATCTCCTCAGAATACAATTTTTTCAGCAAAAAGATTAATGGGAAAAAGCTATAACGATGTAAAACAAAACGAAGATTTTTTTTCATACAAAATAATTGATGACAATACTGAAAGTTTGGTTAAAGTGCAAGTAGGTAATAAATTTTATTCTCCTATTGAGTTATCATCTTTCATTTTAAAAGAATTAAAAAATAGAGCTGAACATATTTTAAAAACACCAGTTACTAAAGCTGTCATTACTGTACCTGCATACTTTAATGATGCACAAAGACAAGCCACAAGAGATGCAGGAAAATTAGCTGGTTTAGATGTGTTGAGAATTATTAATGAACCAACTGCTGCAAGTCTTGCTTATGGTATTGGAGCTTCTACAAATCTGGCAGAGCAAACAATTGCTGTGTATGATTTGGGTGGTGGCACTTTTGATGTTTCTATTTTAAAAATTAGTAATGGCATATTTGAAGTATTAAGCACTAATGGAAATACTTATTTAGGTGGAGATGATTTTGATAGAAGTATTATAGAATATTGGATGAATGAAAATAATATTTCTAAGGAAGAATTAAAACAAAATAAACAATTAACTCAAAGCCTACGAATAAGAGCAGAAGAAGCTAAAAAGCAATTAAGCAATGCAGATGAATATACAGCAACTTACCTTAATTACACACTAAGTATAACAAAAGAAAAGTTTGAAAATTTAATTCAACCATTAATTGATACAACAATACAACACTGTAAGAATGCAATAAAAGATGCAAATATTTCTGTAGATGAAATAGATACAATTGTTATGGTTGGTGGTAGTACAAGAGTTCCATTAGTTAATAAAGCAGTAAGTAATTTTTTTGGAAAACCAGTCAATAATTCTGTAAACCCAGATGAAGTAGTTGCTTTAGGAGCAGCTATTCAAGCAGATATTTTAGCAGGTAATAATAAAGATTTTTTATTGTTAGACATTACTCCACTTAGTTTAGGTATAGAAACTATGGGAGGTTTGATGGATGTGCTTATTCCAAGAAATTCTAAAGTACCTTCTAAAGCTTCAAGACAATATACGACACAAAAAGATGGACAAGGTAGTATGCGTATTTCTGTTTTTCAAGGAGAAAGAGATTTGGTAAAAGACAATAGAAAATTAGCAGAATTTAATTTAACCAATATACCTGGTATGCCTGCAGGTTTGCCAAAAGTAGAAGTAAGTTTTATGGTTAATGCTGATGGTATTTTAAAAGTAAAAGCACAAGAATTAAGAAGTGGTGTAGAGCAAACTATTGAAGTAAAACCTCAATATGGACTTACTGATGAAGAAGTAGAAAAAATGTTGATGGATAGTATTACTCATGCAAAAGATGATATTGCAACAAGAGCTTTGGTTGAAGCACAAACAGAAGGAGAACAACTATTAGTAACTACAGAAAAATTTATTGCAAAAAATGCTACACAATTAACTAAAGAAGAAATAACAGCTACAGCTCAAGCTATGCAAGCATTACAGTTAGCACTTACAATGAATGATAAAAATTTAATTCAAACTAAAACAGAAGAGTTAAATAATATTAGTCGCCCCTATGCTGAAAGAATTATGGATAATGCAATTAGTGTTGCAATGAAAGGAAAAACAGTTTAATTATTTTCAGTAATAAAATGAATAACAACAATAACATACTTCACAACTTGCAAGTATTGCAACAAAGAATTGATAATGCTTGTAAAAAAGCAAATAGAAATTCTAATGAAGTAAAGTTATTATTAGCAACAAAAACTGTAACTCCTGATAGAATTAAAATTGCTATTGAAGCAGGTTATAATTTAATTGGGGAAAATAAAGTACAGGAAGTAAAATCAAAATTTGAAGAACTAAAATCAATACATCACAAAACTCATTTTATTGGTCATTTGCAAACCAATAAAATAAAAGATATTCTTAAATACAATGTTTCTTGTATTGAAACTATTGATAGAATTGAGTTAGCAGAAAAACTGCATCAAAGACTTTTAACAACACAACAAAAATTAGATGTGTTTATACAAGTAAACACTTCTGCTGAAGAAAGTAAATTTGGTGTAGCACCAGAAAAAACTATTGACTTTATAAAACAAGTAGCTGCTTTAGAAACCTTGCAAATAAAAGGTTTGATGACAATTGGCTTATTTAGCTCTGAAGAAGAAAAGGTAAGAAAATGTTTTAAACTTCTTAAAAATATTCAGCAAGAAGTGATACAACAAAACATACCAAATATTATCATGCAAGAGCTATCAATGGGTATGAGTAATGATGTAGAAATTGCTATTGAAGAAGGCTCAACCATTGTAAGAGTTGGCACAGCTATTTTTGGAGAAAGAATGTATCCTGATAGTTATTATTGGAATGAACAAACAAAAGAATAATGGCTATTATACTTTATATAGTTCGGGTAATTTATTTCCAACCATCGCCATCTAATAAATTTCCTAAGCCCCCTAATACACTTCCTTCTTCTTTTCTTTTATACGTTCCATAAGCTAAAATTCTACCTGCCAAACGACTTACAGGTAAACTTTGAATCCAAACTTTTCCAGGACCTCTTAATGTTGCAAAAAATAATCCTTCACCACCAAACAAAGTATTTTTTATCCCACCTACAAATTGAATGTCATAATCTACAGTTGCTGTAAAACCAACAATACAACCTGTATCTATTTTTAAAAGTTCTCCTTGTTGTAATTCTTTTTCTTGCACATAACCACTTGCATGCAAAAAAGCTAATCCATCTCCTTCTAATTTTTCCATAATAAAACCTTCACCACCAAATAAGCCTGTCCCTAATTTTCTTTGAAACTCAATGCCAATGCTTACTCCTTTTGCTGCACATAAGAACGCATCTTTCTGACAAATAATTTTACCATTTAATCTCAATAAGTCAAGCATAATTATTTTGCCAGGGTATGGCGATGCAAAACTCACATGTTTTTTAGTAGAACTGATATTGGTAAAAGCAGTCATAAATAAACTTTCACCTACTAAAATTCTTTTTCCAGCACTAAATAATTTTCCTAACAGTCCTCCTTGTTGATGACTACCATCTCCAAACATTGTTTCCATTTGAATGCCATCATCCATCATCATAAATGCACCAGGTTCTGCAACAGCAGTTTCATTTGGATCTAATTCAATTTCTACATATTGCATCTCTTCACCAAAAATTCTATAATCTATTTCATGGTTGTTTCTCATGTTGTTATTTTTTTAAGCATAAATTCTTTCAATAGCATCTTTATATTTTTCCAAAATTATTTTTCGTTTCAAACTCATTTTAGGTGTCATTTCTCCAGTTTCAATACTCCATTCTTTGGGCAACAATTCAAATTTTTTCACTTGCTCTACATGATTAAAATATTGATTATACCCTTCAATTATTTTTTGATACATGCTTAATACTTGTGGGTTTGTAATAGCATCTTCATTAGTTGTAAATGGAATATTGTTTGATTTCATCCAATCTTTTAATGCAGAAAATGTTGGAACAATTAATGCACCTACAAATTTCTTTTCAGAACCTACAACAATTACTTGCTCAATAAATCTGCTTTCTTTAAACTTATTTTCTATAGGTTGTGGAGCTACATATTTACCTCCACTTGTTTTAAATAATTCTTTTTTTCTGTCGGTAATTTTTAAAAATTTATTATCAACCCAAACACCAATATCACCAGTATATAACCAACCATCTTTTAAAACTTCAGCAGTTAAATCTGGTCGTTTATAATAGCCTTGCATAACTGTTGGACCTTTCACTAAAATTTCTCCATCTTCTGCTAACTTCACTTCTATTCCTTCAATTTTAGGACCAACTGTTCCGTACATTGTTCCTCCTTCTGTTTTTCTGCTTACACAAATTACTGGACTGTTTTCTGTAGGTCCATAACCTTCATAAACAGGAATACCAGCAGCATTAAATATTCTTAATAATTTTTCTTGACAAGCTGCACCTCCTGTAATAATAAATTGAATATTGCCTCCTAATGCTTCTCTCCATTTACTAAATACTAATTTTCTGGCAATAGCTAATTGTATGTTATAAATGAAGCCACCACTTTTTAGATTATCATATTTAGAGGCAAGTTTTACACTCCAAAAAAATAATTTCTTTTTAAATCCTGTAAGTTCACTTCCTTTAGACATTATTTTTTCATACACTTTTTCTAACAATCTTGGTACAGTTATAAAGCCATCAGGTTGTACTTCTTTTAAATTATCTCCAATAGATTCAATACTTTCAGCATAATAAATACTAATAGCACTAAATAAATAAATGTATGTTACACACTTTTCAAAAATGTGATTGAGTGGTAAAAAACTCAAAACTTTGCATTGTGGAGCATCTTCAAAAGGAAAACTAATTTTTGATAAAAAAACACAACTTACAATATTTTCATGACTTAAAACAACTCCTTTAGGAGTGCCAGTTGTACCAGATGTGTAAATAATAGTTGCAGTATGATTAATTGAAATTGATTTTTTAATTTCTTCTACTTTAGATAAACTTTCTTCATCTGCTAATTCTAAAACTTTTGAATAATGTTCTGCTACTTCAACTTTATTAAAAGTAAAAATATTTTTTACAGAAGCAACATTTTTAGCTGCTGCTTTTGCTTTATGATATAATTCTTCATCACTTGCAAAAATGTATTTTATTTGAGCATCATTTAAAATAAATTCTAACTCTATTGGATTAGTAGTAGGATAAACAGGAACAAGAATTGCTCCAACTTGTTGTACTGCTAAATCAGTAAAAACCCACTCTGGTCTGTTATTACTGATGATTGCAATTTTATCGCTTCCTTCTGCTGTACAATCATTGCATTGTACACCTAATTTTAATAACCCTGCTGAAAATTTATTGACAATATCTGCAACTGTTGATGTACTATAATGAACCCAAGTACCATTTTCCTTGGCATTAAGCATATCGCTTTTAGGGAATTTCTTTTGCTGAAATTCAATAGCATCAAACAGTCTATAATTAGGATATTTTTGCATACGGCTATATCTTTTTATTGTGAAAAGATAAGTGTAATATTAAAGCAATTTCGTTAGAAATAATAGCTATTTTGAAAAAAAATATTTTTTCAAAATAAGATAGGAATAAAAATTTAGGGTTGTACTAACTACAAGCAATTTTATTTACTCTGTTTTCGTGCCTGCCTCCTTCAAATTCTGTAGTAATAAAATTATCAGTCATTTCAAAAACAAGTGGCAAAGCTACAAACCTTGCAGGCATACAAATAACATTTGCATTATTATGTTTTCTGATGAGTTTTGCTACATCATTTTCCCAAGCTAAACCTGCTCTAATACCTTGATGCTTATTAGCTGTAATACATACACCATTGGCACTTCCACAAAATAAAATTCCAAAGCAAGTTTCGCCAATTTCTACACTTTTTGATACTGCATGTGCATAGTCAGGATAATCTACAGATGCTGTAGAATGTGTACCAAAATCTTTTACAGAATATCCTTTTTGCTCTAAATAATTTTTTAAAGCATCTTTATATTCAACTCCTGCATGATCGCAACCAATAGCAATTGGTTTTGATAAATCAAAGTTCTTTGTCATGACTAAACTATTTTTATTTTAAAAAATAAATTTTATAAGAGTAATGATTTCTTGCACAAAATTATTTACTTCAATACTAACTCCATTCTTCCATTTCTTTTCTTTGTTCTTCTTTAAAAACTCTTGCAGAAATAATAATACTTATTTCGTATAACATCCAAAGAGGAATAAATACTAACATTTGACTCATCCAATCTGGGCTGGGAGTTATTACTGCTGCAGCAACTAAAATAATTACTATAGCATATTTTCTTGTTTTTCTTAAAAAAGTTGGTGTTAGAATTCCCATTCTTGTTAAAACATAAGCTAGTACAGGTAATTCAAATGCTATACCACAGCCTAAAATTAAATTTACTAAATTATCAATATAGTCATCTAAAGTTGGTCTTGTAACAAGCATGTGTTCTGTACCTAACTGAAATCCTGCTAAGAAATTAAATGTAAAAGGTCCTAATAAAAAGAAGCCAAATGCTGCTCCTAAAAAAAAGAAAAATGATACCCAAAAAATTGCAAAACGAGTATTTTTAACTTCCTTTTCGTGTAATGCTGGTTTTACAAAACGCCAAAACTCCCAAAAAATATAAGGAAATGCAACTAAAAATCCTCCAACAAAAGCAATAGTAATACTGCTTATAAATTGCCCACCAAAAGTAGTTGTTTGCATTACAATTTCTACAGGAGGCATACATAAAGTATCACCTATTCTTAACCAATGACTTAATTTGCATAATGCTCTATAGCTAATAAAATCTGGGTTAATGGGACCAGTAATAATTTTATCAAAGAACCAATCTCTATAAATAAAAATTACAACTGCAAAAATTAAAATAGCTAAAATGCTTCTTATAATATGTGAACGAAGTTCTTCCAAATGATCTACAAAGGTCATTTCAGAATCATCAACTTTTCCTCTCTTTCTTCTGTTAAAAAAATTTGTTAATTGCTTATTCACTTTCTTACTTCAAAATATTTATTTATAAAAGCCTTTCACTATTTCTTACCTTCAAAGAAGCCTAAGTATTTTAAAATATCGTTTAAGATTTTCTTTCTAATAGTTACAACTTCAATATTATTTTCTCCTTCTAAATTCAAAACAAAAATATATGGATGTTTATTTTCTTCAATCCATCCAACAATCCAAGCTAACTTTTTTCCATTTTCTTTTATACCATATCCTGTTTTGTAAGCTATTGTATAGTTAGTATTTTTTTCTTGAATCATTATTTTTTTTACAATTTCTTGAGTTGTTTTATTAAAAGGTAATTGATCAAAATATAGTTTTTTCACTAAGCCTAATTGTTCATCAGGTGTAATTTTCAAAGAATTATCTAACCAAAAGCTATCAATTCTTGTAGTAATTTTTTTTGTACCATATCCTAAACTATCTAACCACAATTGCATAGTATCTTTACCAATTCTTCTTGCAACTTCTTGGAAATATGGAACAGCAGAAATTTTAAAAGCTTCTTCCATTGTTAAGTCTTTATTCCAATCCTCATTCCATCTTTTAATACCATCCCATTTAATTACCATTTTTTCATTATCAATAATGCCTGTTTGTAAGCCAATTAAAGCATTAACAATTTTAAAAGTAGATGCTGGTAAGAATGAAGAATCTTTATATCTCATAAGATTATAAATGGTAAACTCTCCTTTATTATTATCAAAAATTGCAAATGTTCCATCAACATTATTATCTGTAAAATATTTTTTCAGGTTATTATCTTCCTTTACATTATTGGGTGAGCAAGCAAAAAATAAAATAGAAATAAATATTACAGAAACATTTCTCATATTCATAATAACAACAAAATTTAAATTGCGAATGTAGGCTATTTATTAAGTTAAATAATCAATGATTTGCTAATAGTAATAATTTCTTATAACAACTTTTACTTTTAAATACCTCATAATTGATTTAATACTAAAAAGAGCGTTCAAATAATACTTGATGCTTAAAAGAAACTGATATTTTGATTAAGAAAATTAGTTATTTTAATTGAAGAAATAAAATATAAAATTTGGACAAATCAGGAATTGAATTCCTGATTTGTCCAGTTGATTAAATTATTATTGAGTAAAATCTTTCCATGAAATAATAGTAGTTTTGTTGCTACGAACTTGTTTTCCTTTACCATTAAATACTACTATTTTGTTTAGAGAGCCTTTAGTAATACTATCAAAATAATTCATACCCTTAAAATAATCAGTATTAATAGTTTCTCCTGCTTTTAATTCAATAGCAGTAAGTTTACCAGCATTATCCATAACTACATCAATTTCATTTCCTGTTTTATCTCTCCAATAATACAAGTTATCGGTTAAGCCTTTATTCATTCTATGTTTTAATAAGTCGGCAACTATCATATTTTCAAATAATACACCTTTAGCAGCATGTGAATTTAGTTGGCTGTATTTTTCAATGCCTAATAAACTACAAGCTAAACCAGTATCATAAAAATATAGCTTAGGAGATTTTATAACTCGTTTATTAAAATTTTCGTAATAAGGCTTTAGCAAATAAACAATAAAGCTGCTTTGTAAAATACTTAACCAGCTGTTGATGGTTTTTGCATCTACACCTGCATCATTTCCTAAAGAAGTCATATTTAATATTTGCCCTGTACGACCAGCACACAAACGTAAAAAACGCAAGAACAAACCCATATTAGCAATATTTTTCAGCTGCCTTACATCCCTTTCTAAATAAGTGTTTATGTAATTAGGATACCAATCTAAAGGAGTTACTTTACCTGCATACAATTCTGGATAACCTCCTTTAAAAGCAGGTACTGCAAAAGTTTCAGGTAATTTTTTATAACTGTTAATTTCTGCTAAGCTTAATGGCAATAATTGCATATAGCCAATACGACCTGCTAATGATTGGCTAATATTTTCTTGCAATAAAAAATTATTAGAACCTGTTAAAATAAATAATCCTTTCTTTTTAGTTTCATCTAATATTTGTTGTAAGTAACTGAAAAGGTGTGGAGCTTTTTGTACTTCATCTAATATAGCACCATTAGGAAATTGATTTAAAAAACCACGTGGGTCTGTTTTACTAAACTCCCACACATCTGGGTTTTCTAAACTGATATATGGTTTGTTAGGAAATACTAAACGACATAGCGTTGTTTTTCCACTTTGACGAGGACCAACAACTGCAACTGCTCTAAAAGAATATCCCAATTTTTTAAGTCTTGTTGTAGCAATACGAGGTATCATAATACCACAAATGTAGGAAAATTAGTTGGACGAATCAGGAATCGGATTCCTGATTTGTCCAATTTTACGTTTAAAATGTTGAAAAAATATTTAAAATAAGAAAAGAAATAAAAAATTATCCTTTTAAAACGCCTAACTCCTTACCTACTTTTGTAAATGCAGCAATAGCTTTATCTAAATGATGTTGTTTATGTGCTGCACTTAATTGTACACGAATACGAGCCAATCCTTTTGCAACAACAGGATAAAAGAAACCTATAACATAAATACCTTCCTCTAATAACTTTGCAGCAAAGGTTTGAGCAACAACAGCATCATATAACATTATTGGAACAATAGGATGATCACCAGGTTTTATATCAAAACCAGCCTCTGTCATTTTAGTTCTAAAGTATTTGGTATTGTATTCTAATGTATCTCTTAGTTCTGTTGTTTGTGTAAGCATATCAAATACTGCAATGCTTGCTCCTACAATGCTTGGAGCTACTGTATTTGAAAATAAATAAGGGCGTGAACGCTGACGAAGCATTTCAATAATTTCTTTTTTACCACTTGTAAAACCACCACTTGCACCACCTAATGCTTTTCCTAAAGTTCCTGTAATAATATCTATTCTTCCCATTACATTTCTATACTCATGTGTGCCTCTTCCTGTTTTACCAAGAAAGCCAGATGAATGACATTCATCAATCATAACAACAGCATCATATTTATCTGCTAAGTCGCAAATTTTATCTAATTGTGCTATTGTTCCATCCATACTAAAGCTACCATCTGTAACAATAATTCTACTTCTTAAATCTTGCGTTTCTTTTAATTTATTTTCTAAATCTTCCATATTGTTATGTTCGTATCTGTATCGTTGAGCTTTACATAAACGAACACCATCAATAATACTTGCATGATTCAGAGCATCACTAATAATAGCATCTTGCTCATTAAACAAAGGTTCAAATACACCACCATTTGCATCAAAAGCTGCTGCATATAAAATGGTATCTTCTGTACCTAAAAAATTTGCAATCTTTTGTTCTAGCTCTTTATGAATATCTTGTGTACCACAAATAAAACGTACACTACTCATACCATAACCATGAGTATCAATTGCTTTGTGTGCAGCTTCAATAACTTTTGGATGAGATGATAAACCCAAATAATTATTGGCACAAAAATTTAAAACAGTTTTTCCATTTACTATAATTTCTACACCTTGTTCACTGGTTATTATTCTTTCTTTTTTAAATAAGCCAGCAGCTTCTATTTCAGCTAATTCAGCTTTTATTCTTTCTGAAAATTTTGTATTCATGGTTTTATGAAAGTTTTGAATTGCAAAGATAAGGTTGGTTAATAGAAAGTTTATGAAACAAAAAACCGCCTAACGGCGGTTTAAAGTTTTTTATTTTTTTACTCGTTTTAAATATTCTCCATAACCGCTTTTAGCGTATCTCTCTGCTAAATCCATTAATTGCTGATGATTGATAAAGCCCATGCGATAAGCTATTTCTTCAATACAACCAATTTTTTGGCTTTGTCTTTTTTCAATAACACGTACAAACTCAGATGCATCACTAAGTGAATCAAAAGTACCTGTATCTAACCAAGCAGTTCCTCTGCTCATGACTCCTACTTGTAATTTTCCTGATTCTAAATATACACGATTAACATCAGTAATTTCATATTCACCTCTTGCACTTGGTGCAATATTTTTAGCAATTTCTACAACAGAATTATCATAAAAATATAAGCCTGGTACTGCATAATTTGATTTAGGTTGTTTAGGCTTTTCTTCTATTGAAATAGCTTTAAAATTTTCATCAAACTCAACTACACCATAACGTTCAGGGTCATGTACTTCATAAGCAAAAACAGCAGCTCCTGTTACATCATTAAAAGATTGAACTAATTTGCTAAAGCCTGCACCATAAAAAATATTATCTCCTAAAACCAAAGCCACTTTATCGTTACCAATAAACTTTTCTCCTATAACAAATGCTTGAGCTAAGCCATTAGGAACCTGTTGTACTGCATAAGAAAAATTACAACCTAATTCTTTACCATCTCCTAATAATCTTTGAAATTGGAAGGAATCTTCAGGGGTAGTGATGATTAAAACTTCTTTAATTCCTGCTAACATTAAAACTGAAAGAGGATAATAAATCATTGGCTTATCATAAATAGGCATTAATTGCTTACTAATCCCTTTGGTAATTGGATAAAGCCTTGTACCACTACCTCCTGCTAAAATGATTCCTTTCATATTTCTTTAAATTTTTTTTAAAAAACAAGTTTATTGAAAATATACAGCATCTTTAAACAAAGGAAGATTGGTATCTTTTTCTGAAACTATAATTTCATCTTTATTTAATTGCCAATTGATATTTAGCTCTAAGTCGTTATAAAAAATTCCAGTGTCTTGTTCTTTGTTATAATAGTTATCACATTTATAAAAGAAAATTGCTTCATCACTCAATACAGCAAAGCCATGAGCAAAACCTCTTGGCACAAAAAGTTGTGTGTTATTATCTTCTGTTAATTCTACAGAAATGTGTTTACCAAAAGTTGGAGAAGACCTTCTTAAATCAACTGCTACATCTAACACTTTGCCTTTTAAAACTCTAACTAATTTTGCTTGAGAAAATTCTCCTTTTTGATAGTGTAATCCACGAACAACACCTTTAGAAGATTTTGATTGATTATCCTGAACAAAATCTATATCTAATCCTGTTAATTCAAAAAACTTTTTTTTATTAAAGCTTTCAAAAAAATAACCTCTACTATCTTTTATAACAGTATCTCTAATAATAAAACAATCTTTTAATGGTGTTTGTTCTACTTGCATTTTATTTGATTGAATGTTTTATTTGTTTAAAGGGTTTAAGTCGTTAGAACGTATTAGGATTACTAAAACCAAATAACGTTGAAACGGTTGAAACGTTATTCAACGTCTTAACCTTTTTAGCCTCTATTAGCATACATATTGTCATAATATTTTTCATAAGCACCACTTGTAACATTATTTAACCATTCTGTATTTTCTAAATACCAATCTATTGTTTGAGCAAGTCCTTCTTCAAATGTTACACTTGGCTTCCATCCTAATTCTTTATTAATTTTCGTAGCATCAATAGCATAACGTCTATCATGCCCTGGCCTATCTTTTACATAAGTAATTAGTTGCTCACTTTCACCTTCATTTCTACCTAATTTTTCATCCATTAATTTACAAAGTAGTTTTACCAAATCAATATTTTTCCATTCATTAAATCCACCAATATTGTATGTATCATTTATTTTTCCATTGTGAAAAACTGTATCAATAGCAGTTGCATGGTCTTTTACAAACAACCAATCTCTTGTATATAAACCATCTCCATAAACAGGTAAAGGTTTTTTATTGATAATATTATTGATAAATAATGGAATTAATTTTTCAGGAAAATGGTAAGGTCCATAATTATTGCTACAATTAGAAATTACTGTTTGTAAATGATATGTTTCTGCATAAGCTCTTACAAAATGATCTGAAGAAGCTTTACTTGCACTATAAGGTGAGTTAGGATGATAAGGAGTTGTTTCAGTGAAAAAACCTGTGTTTCCTAATGCACCATACACTTCATCTGTTGATACATGATAGAAAAGATGTTTAGAAAAATCGTCTTTCCAAAATTCTTTAGCAGTGTTTAATAAATTGACAGTACCTATCACATTTGTATAAACAAAATCTAATGGAGATAAAATTGAACGATCAACATGAGATTCTGCTGCAAGATGAATAACATCGGTTATTTGATGTTTTTCAAAAACTTGTTTTAGTTTATCTGCTTCTAAAATATTTACTTTTTCAAAAAAATAATTACTACAATGATCAATATCTTTTAAGTTTTCCAAATTTCCTGCATAGGTTAGTGCATCAAGGTTTATAATGTTATAAGAAAGATATTTTGTAACAAATAATCTTACCACATGAGAGCCTATAAAACCTGCACCACCAGTTATTAAAATATTTTTTTTCATTTTGTTATTTAGAGTTTATAATAAGTTTTATACCAGCTTACAAATTTATTTATACCTTCTTGTAATGGTGTATATGGTTTGTAATTAAAATCTTTTTCTAAGTCCGATACATCTGCAAAAGTAATAGGAACATCACCAGGTTGAATAGGTAGCATTTCTTTATTAGATTTTTTACCTGTTGCATTTTCAATACAAGCAATAAAATCTGTAAGTGAAGCAGGTTGATTATTTCCTATGTTATAAATTTTATATGGGGCAGATGAAGAACTTGCATCAGGTTGTTTAGCATTCCACTCAATATTTTCTTTTGGTGGTTGATGAATTACTTTTGCTATTACTTCTACAACATCATCAATAAAAGTAAAATCTCTCATCATATTTCCATTGTTAAATACTTTGATTGGTTTGTTATGTATGATAGCTTCAGTAAATAAAAATGGAGCCATATCTGGTCTTCCCCAAGGTCCATAAACTGTAAAAAAGCGTAAGCCTGTTGAAGGAATTTTAAACAAATGACTATAAACATGAGCCAAAAGTTCATTGCTTTTTTTTGTAGCAGCATATAATGATGCTGGATGATTAGTTGAATCTTTTGTGCCAAAAGGAATTTTTTCATTTAATCCATAAACGCTACTACTACTTGCAAAAACTAAATGTTTAATATTGAAATGGCGACAACATTCTAATAAATTGGCAAAGCCTGTAATATTGCTATTAATATATGCTGCTGGATGTGTAAGGCTATAACGAACACCAGCTTGTGCAGCAAGGTTAATGACTATATCAAATTTTTCGATGGAGAATAATAGTTGCAAAGAAGCAGCATCCTCCAATTGTAATTGTACAAAAGAATAGTTTTTGTGTTTAGTGCTTTGTACTTTAGAATTATAAGCAATTAAATTAGCATCAAAACCTGCTTCTGCCAAACGATTGCTTTTTAAGGTAACATCATAATAGTTGTTAATGCTATCAATACCAATAATAGTATGCTTTTCAGCAACTAATTTTTCTGCTACATGAAACCCAATAAAACCTGCTGTGCCCGTAATAAGAATTTTCATTGAATTAATTATTTTTTAACTGCTGTGAATACACATTTTTAATCGCTTCTACCTCTTTTTGTTTGGTAAAATTATGGGTTGCAAATTTAACAGCTTCATCACTCATTTGCTGCATTAGTTGTGTATCATTTACTAATTGTAATAAGGGCTGTACATAATTTTCTATCTCATAACCTTTAACCAAAAAACCAGATTTGTTTGGCAAAAAAGTATCTTTTACACCACCTACATCTGTTGCTATTGCAGGCTTTCCACAAAGCTGTGCTTCTATAATTGATAATGGCGTTCCTTCGTTTAATGAAGTAAGCATTACAATATCTAAACCATAATAAGCCCAAATCATATCTTCCACCCAAGAAGTAAAAACTATACGGCTGTTATTGTTTTTGGGGCTGTATTGAATATTCTTTTTATCAAGGTGATTCATTAAATTTTGCATTCCTGATCCATCGCCTATAATAAAAAAATAAATATGCTTGTTTAAATTATCTTTAATTACTTGTTCGGCAATATCTAAAAATAGTTGATGATTTTTTATAGGTACAACTCTACCAATTAAACCTACAGCAATATCATTTTCTTTTAAATGAAATTTAGCTCTAAAATTTTCTCTTTTAGAAGAATCATTTTGAATAAAATTATTTTCATCAATGCCGAGTGGAATAATATGAATTTTATTTGCTGTTACAATTTTATACTGATTCACTAATTCATCTTTTTGTTTTTCGCTTAATGCAATAATGTATGTAGAAATTTTAGCTAAATATTTTTCTATATGAATTAATAACCATGAGCCAAATGAATTAAAATAAGAGTGAAATAAATGTCCATGAAATGTATGCACTATCACTTTAACACCTAAATATTTTGCTGCTAATCTTCCTAATAAACCACTCTTTGAACCATGTGTATGAACAATATTGGCTTTATATAATTTGATGTGTTTGATGATTTCTAAGAATGCAAAAAAATCTGTTATTGGATTAATTGTTCTTCTTAAATATTTTATTTTTTTAAGTTGTAGCCCTGTATATTGATGCAATAAAAAAGAAGCTTCTACTTCATCAGCTTCTTTTTCTCCATACAGAATTAATACATTAAAATATTGCTGTAAATAATAAGCTAAAGGAATTGTATCAACAGCTTGCCCACCAATAACTAATCTATTTAAGATGATTATTATGTTGGGTTTATTCATTCTTTAATAAAGAAATTTATTAATTGAGAGTTAGCATTATTTTTAATTCCACTCATTATTTTTAATTTCTTCATACACACTTTTAATGCCTTCTTCTAAAGATATTTTTGCTTTCCAACCTATACTATTTATTTTAGAAACATCTAATAGTTTACGAGGTGTTCCATCTGGCTTTGAGGTATTCAACTCAATTTTTCCATCATAACCAACAATTTTTTTAACCAATTGAGCTAATTCTAAAATGGTAACATCTTCTCCAACACCAATATTTACTAGACCTTCTTCATTATATTTTTCCATTAAGAAAAAACAAGCTTCTGCTAAATCATTAACGTGCAAAAATTCTCTTCTTGGAGTACCAGTTCCCCATAATTCAACAGATGAAATATTATTTCTTTTAGCTGTAATAAATTTTCTTAATAAAGCAGGTAATACATGAGAATTGTTTAAATCATAATTATCATTTGGACCATATAAATTTGTTGGCATCGCTGAAATAAAATTGCAGCCATATTGCCTTCTATAACTATTACACAACTCTATTCCAGCAATTTTTGCAATTGCATAAGGTTGATTTGTTTCTTCTAAATAACCAGATAAAAGATATTCTTCTTTTAAAGGTTGAGGTGCTAATTTTGGATAAATGCAAGAAGAACCTAAGAATAAAAGCTTTTCTACTTTATGTACAAAAGAAGCATGAATAATGTTTGCTTCTATCATTAAATTTTCATAAATAAAATCTGCACGATAAGTATTGTTAGCTACAATGCCACCCACTTTTGCAGCAGCTAAAAAAACATATTCAGGCTTTTCTTTTTCAAAAAAATTATTTACTGATTGTTGGTTTCTTAAATCAAGTTCTTTAGATGTTTTATAAATAATATTGTTGTAACCTTTTTGTTGAAGATTACGAACTATAGAACTTCCAACCATTCCTCTATGTCCAGCTACATATATTTTTGAATTGAGTTTCATTTTTTATTCAAATTCATTTTTTACAATATAGCCATTTTCTTTTAAGAATTTTTCTTTGCTAAAAAGATCCAAATCACTGCTTACCATATCTTTTACCAATGCAGGCAGATCATATTTTGGCTTCCAGCCTAATTTAGTTTTTGCCTTTGTTGAATCACCAATTAATAAATCAACTTCAGTAGGTCTGTAATAACGTGGATCTACTTTAATAATAACCTTACCAATATCAAGCTTATAATCTCCATTACAAGCAACAACAAAACCCTCTTCATTTTCGGCTTCACCTCTAAAATCTAATTCAATGCCAACTTCTTTAAAAGACATTTTTACAAAATCTCTGATAGGCGTTGTTATGCCTGTTGCAATAACAAAATCTTCGGCTACTTCTTGTTGAAGAATGAGCCACATAGCTTCTACATAATCTTTAGCATGACCCCAATCTCTTTTAGAATTTAGGTTTCCTAAGTATAAACAATCTTGTAAGCCAAGTGCAATTTTTGCAGTAGCTCTGGTAATTTTTCTTGTAACAAAAGTTTCACCTCTTATTGGAGATTCATGATTAAATAAAATACCATTACATGCAAACATATTATAGGCTTCTCTGTAATTGACAGTAATCCAATAAGCATATAATTTAGCTACAGCATAAGGGCTTCTTGGATAAAATGGTGTTGTTTCACTTTGTGGTACTGCTTGTACTAAGCCATAAAGCTCAGATGTTGATGCTTGATAAACTTTTGTTTTATTTATTAATCCTAATAAACGAATAGCTTCTAATATTCTTAGAGTTCCTATACCATCTGCATTTGCTGTATATTCTGGTGTTTCAAAACTAACATGTACATGGCTCATAGCAGCCAAGTTATAAATTTCATCTGGTTGTACTTCTTGAATTATTCTGATAAGATTGGTGCTATCTGTTAAATCTCCATGATGTAAAATTAAATGACGATTAGGAATATGTGGATCTTCATAAAAATGATCAATACGTGCTGTATTAAAAAGAGAACTTCTACGTTTAATACCATGAACTTGATATCCTTTTTTAAGAAGTAGCTCAGTTAAATATGCACCATCTTGACCGGTAATTCCAGTTATTAAAGCTTTTTTCATGTTCAATTATTTTAAGAAATTATTTTTCGTTAACTATACTTTTAATAGTAATTTCTAAACCTTCGGCTAAAGATTTTTTGGGGGTATAATTTGTAGCTTGAATAGTAACAGAAGAGAACTGTGTAGTAGCACAAAATTTTTTAACTCTTACTGCACTTATAGCGAATTTCTTTTTAGTAATTTTAGATATTATATCCAATGTTGCTCCTCCTAAGTAGCCAATAAAATAAGGAATACGAATTGGAAATAATTTTTTGCCTAATGCAGCTTCTGCATGATGCACTAATTCTTTAGTGGCTAAATCTGGCTTATCAATATAATTAAATAAGTGATAGCCTTTTAATGGAAATTCTAAACAGTGACTTATAAATCCAGCAACATTTTCAACATAAGCCATAGATTTTTTATTACGTCCACGACCTACCATAACAAAACGATTACTTGCAATTTGTTTTAATAAATTATATACATTGCCTCTATTACCTGGGCCAAAAGTTACAGTTGGTCTAATAATAATCAGTGATTTTCCATTTCTATCATTATCAAACCAACGTCTTAAAACTTTCTCAGCTTCTAATTTACTTTTCCCGTAGTGATTAAAAGGATCGGTGCCAGAAAGTTCATCAGGATTTTTTTTATTTAATCCATAAACAGAGACAGAACTTGTGAAAATAATATGTTCAATATTCTTCTCTGCCATTACTTTTAAAACATTATGTGTTCCTTCAACATTTACTTCATAATATAAAGAAATTGGAGAAACATCATCAGTATGTTCAGCTGCCAATAAAATTATGAAATCAGTTTTATCAGGAATTGCATTTTTTAGTTCTTCATAATTTCTTACATCAGCTTGTAAGGATGTTACATTATCCTTTTGCCATAGAGGTAATCTTTTATCTATATTAGTTACAGTATGTTTGGTAGCAATAGAATCAATCAGATGTGAACCAATAAATCCAGAGCCTCCTATTACACAAATATTCATTTAATATCCAAAAATTAAAGTTGGCAAGATAAAGAAATGAGCGATATAAATAGTTATTTTTTTATTGCTATTATTTTCTTATTAAAAATAAGTTGATTATTTATCAAAATTTACAAAAGCTTTTTGTGCTAAATCATAGTCGTCTGGAATGCCAATATCAATAAAATAACCATCAGAAATAAACCCTAAAACCAGCATGTTCGTTAATTCTTTTTCTAGAAAATCCTTTTCATAAGAAAAAATGTCTGGTAAATTTTGAGTTGTAGATAAGTAAAAATTTTTATTAATAATTAAATATCCTCCATTAATATAACCTTCTTTTACAAAGGATTTTTCTTTAAATGAAAGAATTTTATTGTTATCATTTATCATAACACTCCCATATCTATCAAAATTTTTCATTAGTTTTAAAGCAATGGTACATTGAGCATTTGACTTATGATGTGCAGAAAACATTTTGTTTAAATCTACATCAAAAAAAGTATCTGCATTAACCACTAAAACATTTTCATCAGTAGCTAATTGGATAGCTTTTTTTAAACCACCTCCTGTGCCAAGAGGTGTTTCTTCTATACTGTATTGATAAGAAAGTGAAGGATAATATTGTTGTAAAAAATCTAATACTTGTTCTGATAAATAGCCTAATGCAAAAACATAATTTGTAACACCTTGTTTTTGTAAATATTCTATAATATAATACAAAAAGGGTTTGCCTGCAACAGGAGATAAAACTTTTGGTTTATCTGCAACTACTGTTTTTAAACGAGTACCTAAACCGCCTGCTAAAATGAGGGCTTGCATCTTTAGAAATGAATATTGATTATTTACTTAAACTGTTCCAATACTTTTTTATTTACAACTTTTCTTTCCTTATCAAACACCCACCCCCATTTATTGAAGTATTTAATCATGTTTAAGATGTGAATTTTTAAAAGCCTATAACTTTTATAAGAGCCTTGTTCGTGTTCATGTACAACACTTACATCTGGTAGAAATATTGTTTTGTATTTTTGATGAATACGTCTTGTTAAATCAATATCTTCTGGATACATAAAAAAACGTTCATCAAATAAACCTACACTTTGCAAGGCTTTCATTCTTAAAAACATAAAACAGCCCGATAAATAAGGAACATTCATTTGTTTATTATAGCCTGTAAATTTCAGTTGAAATTGTTCCATCCGTTTTTCAATAAGCGATGAAGGAATAAATCTTTTAAAGATTAAATCTACAGGTGTTGGAAGTAATTTTGCAACATACTGAATGCTTCCATCTGGATAAATTATTTTTGGCATTACAGAGCCTATATTTTTATTAGTCTCCATAAAATTTACTAAAGTTGACAACACAGCTTCTTCAAAACTAACATCTGGATTTAAGATTAAATGATAAGTAGCTTTATCAATTTCTTTTCTTAAAGCAATATTATGTGCTGCACCAAAGCCAATATTTTTATTATTGAAAATGTAAACAATCTTATCTGAATTAAACTTTTCATTAATTACATTTTGAAATTTGTTTGTTGCTGAATTATCTATTAAGTATAAAATAAATTCAAAGTTTTTTGTTGCATCAAGTACATTTTGAATTGTATGTAATACTCTATTATCAGGGTTAAATAAGACAATAGAAATGGAAACTCTCATTATATATCAAATTGGGGGTGTTGAAAAAAATTAATTTTGGTTATATATAGTTTGATAGTCTTTAGACATTCTATCAGCATTAAATTGGTTCTTAACAGCATTATATGCATCTTGTTGCATTTGTTGATAATCTCTATTAACTATTTGCTTTATTTTATTTTGTAAATCTATTTGATTATTCAAATCAAATAATAACCCTGCACTATTAATGCTTTCTACAATTTCTGCATGTTGATTAATGTTAGAAAGTAATACAGGTAATTTATGATTCAATGCTTCTAAAACAGAAACAGGCATTCCCTCTGATAATGAAGCTGTGATATAATAATGACTTATTTGATAGTAATTTGAAACATCATTAACATTTCCTGCAAAAATTATACTTGCATTATTTTTTGCTAATTCTTTACATTCATTCATTAAATATCCATCTCCTAAAATTAAAAGTTTTAATGACGTATCTGATTTATTTACTTCATTAAAAGCTCTGATTAAATAAATAG
>JAIXLO010000078.1 GCA_026931325.1 Chitinophagales bacterium
AATTAATAATACTTCATCTACTAATCCATATTCTTTTGCATCAAGAGCTTTCATCCAAAAATCTCTATCACAATCTTTAGCAACTGTAGCAACATCTTTGCCTGAATGATAAGAAATAATTTCGTATAACTCTTGTTTTAATTGTTTAATTTCTTTGGCTGTAATTCCTATATCTGTTGCTTGCCCACCAATAGCACCACTTGGTTGGTGCATCATAATACGACTATGTTTTAATGCAGTTCTTTTTCCTTTTACACCAGCACATAATAAAACTGCTCCCATACTTGCAGCAACACCTGTACATATAGTGCTTACATCAGGACTAATAAATTGCATAGTATCGTAAACGCCTAAACCTGCATAAACACTACCTCCTGGGCTATTAATATACATTTGAATATCTCTTGTTCTATCTACACTTTCTAAAAATAATAATTGTGCAGTAATAATATTTGCAACATAATCATCAATAGCTTCTCCTAAAAAAATAATTCTATCCATCATTAATCTACTAAACACATCCATTTGTGCAATATTCATAGGACGTTCTTCAATTATATATGGAGTAAGATTGGTTGGTGTAAATTTTGTTTGATAATTATGTAATACAGCACTACTAATACCTTGTTGCTTTATGGCAAATTTTTTAAACTCTTGTTCTAAATTCATAAAATAAATTTTGCGTTGAAGATAAGTGTTTTGACTTTTTAGAAAAAATCTATCCAAATACTGTGCAAAAGAACTAAAATCAGACAAAAATGCATTCTGAAAATTTCTTTTATAATTCAGATTTAATTAAAAATATAGCTAGAAAATGTATTTTTTTTATAATGAAATATTATCCTAAAACATCTTGTAAAACTTGTAAGCTTTTTATTTGATTATAATCTTGAATATGAAGTGAAAAATATTGTTGAAGATGTTGCAATAATAATCTTCTTGTTTGCCTATTGAGTTGTATATTTTCTAAATCGTTGTAGAAATTAATATTATTTATTTGGCTAATTACTTTTGCAATATCATTATTTATGTAGTAATTATGATTTGGAATTTCTTTTACAAATATCCCTTCCTGTAAGTCTAAAATTTTTGTTTGTTCTGTAAAACTACCCTGAATTTTAAAACCTAATTCACTACAAAAGTGTAATGTGAAATAAATTGGCAAGTTGCTTACTAAAGTATTATTTCCTTTATCTATTTGCTTTAATGTGTCTTCTATAATATAAAACAATTCAGGATTTGCTTCTGGCTGTTTTAAACTATGTTGTACTATTTCAATAATATAAATTGCAACAGCATTTCTTATAACATCAGTAAAAATATTTGAATAAAGAAAACTCCAATTGTAGCTTTTTATGAATTGAATATTTTTAAGAGTATTATGATAAACCTGCATTTCTAAAATTGCAGCTGGCTGAAAGTGACTTGCTTTAAAGGGAATTTTTTTTGAAAAAGCCCTTACACCCTTAACCATGTAACTTTGAATACCAAACAACTCTGTATAAACTGTAGCAATAATACTTGTTTCGCCATATTTTACAGTTCTTATTACAATGCCTTTTGTATTATGAATTTGCATGAAATGCTAAATAAGTTTATGTTCATAGGCATATTTTATTAAGCCTATAACGCTATTAGTATCTGTTTTTCGGAAAATATTTTTACGATGAGTTTCTACTGTTCTTTCACTAATAAATAATTGATTAGCTATTTCTTTATTAGAATATTCTTTTTCAATTAATTTAATAATTTCTATTTCTCTTGATGTTAGATTAATAGTTTCATTTTCTTTTTGCATATTACTAAAGCGTTGTAATTCGTTCAACACTTCTTCACTAAAGTAAATTCCCCCATTTGCAATTTTTTCAATAGCATGAATTAATTCTTCTTTTCCAATATTTTTTAAAACATAACCTGATATTTCGGATTCTTCTATCATTGCATTTACAATATGTCCTTGTCCACTCATACTTAAAGCTAAAATTTTTATTGCAGGAAAATTTGCTTTTACTTGTTTGGCTAAATCTTGCCCACTCATTGCTGGCATTGCAATATCTGTAAGTAAAATATCTACATCATTTTTTTTAAGAATTTCCAATATATCAAAACCTGAAGTTGCAGTAGCTACAATATGTATATTATGATTTCCTTCTAATAAAGAGGTTATACCATCAATTACAATTTGATGATCATCTACAATAGCAATATTTATTTTTGAGGATTTCATAATTTTTTTTGAAATAAAATAATGTCAAAGTAAAGGTTTTTTATTTATCATTAATTATGACTAAGCATAGGGAATATGTATAGCAACTAAAGTTCCTTTATTTGGTGCTGAACTCCATTCTACCACTCCTTTTAAATACGCTATACGAGTTTTAATATTTTTTAATCCAATACCCTCATTGTTGTTTTTGGTGTTTGTATTAAATCCTTTTCCATCATCTTCAATTGTAATAGCTATTTCTTGATTATCTTTTATAATTGAAATATCTAAATTTTTTGCTTGTGCATGTTTTAAAGCATTATTAATACATTCTTGTATAACACGATATAATATAG
>JAIXLO010000068.1 GCA_026931325.1 Chitinophagales bacterium
ATGCAAATGGATTGAAGAGAATCTGGATAGCATTAAAAATGACACTATCTTGTTACTTGTTAAAAAACGAAATAACAATGAACAATATTATAAATTTCTTATTGGCAACTGGGTTAAAGAAAATAAAGTCAGTTTTCAAGTTAAACTTGATAGCAAGAATATTTTCTCTGAACTAAAAGTATTAAATACTTCTATCGCAATTCTTGATAGGAATAATAATATGAATTATTATAATAGTTTTCCGTTAACACTCATACAGATAGAAGAGGTAAAGAAAATTATAAAGGATTTATTAGTTGTTAAGTCATAGACATAATTGAAATGAAAAAACTAATTGACAAAATAAATACATCACCTGTAAAAGCAGGGATGTAAAATAATCAACTAACTTTAATAGGAGGATCTATGTCTGCACAAACAAAAACACGTGCTCAGAAAGTTGGCAAGTTTTTGGGCATTGCTCTGTTCGCTTTTCTTATGTTCTTTAGTGTTAAAGTCTCAAGTATTTCACCTGGGGATGATGATTTCAATTTATTTGGATTGAAACTTTCAGTTTTTGTCCCCAGTGCTTATGCTTCCGGATGGCAAGAGTGGAAAGTAACTTGCAAGTATAATGGTTCTGGTACTCTCACTGAAAAAATTTGTGAAAATACAAGTAATAAATATTGCGAGTGCCCATAATAATACATAGTTTTTACTTACCAGGGTAAATCCTGGTAAGTAATTTAAAAGGTTAAAAATGAAAATATTACCAATCTTATTAGTGTTATTTTTTTTTCTTCGATGTTCTGAGAATAATAAAAAGTTTGAGCTGAATGCCGAAATTATAAATCAGATCCAAAGTCATCATTCATTTGATTCTCTTTTTACATACAAAACGCAAATCTCTTTTTCTGAAAACGTTTTGCTCTCTACCCCCAGTGGACTAATTATTAATTCAAATAATATTATTTGGAGTGAATATAAAGGATGAATTTATGAATTTACGGAAAGGAAAATTATTAAATAAATTAAATTCTATTGGCGATGGCCCCGGAGAGTTTAACGTTGTAAGATCAATCGCTAGGGACTCAAAATCAAACTTATATGTTTTTGATAGTGCAAAGTTAAAAATAATTAGGTACGATTCTACTTGGTCATTTCTTAATTCATTTGTTCTAAGACCAGGTGGATTTAAAAAAATGGCTGTTGATAGTGTAGGAAACATTTATACCTTGCTTGAAGGCTCCTTCGGTGATAAATCTACTGCAGTAATAAAATATGATAAAAATGGGAAAATTCTAGGACGCTGGGGAGAAATACCAACCACAGCAACTATGCAAGAATATCTATATGGAGGGGGAATTACTATAGATAACAAGTCAAACATCTATTATTCTTATATGTCTGATCATAAGATTTTGAAGACAGACAGTAATGGTGATCGAATTCAAGAGTGGGAAAATAAACCATCCTATTTTCGAGAAACAAATGAAGATGAAGCTAGAAAGTATCGCGAATCGGATATTATTAATTATTCTTGGAAAGTTTCTAGAGTATCAGGACTTTTCTTTATTGAGCCGGGGATAATTCTACAGCAGATTTATACGGGAAATCCCAAGGAAATGGAAACTGTAATCTCATATTTGGAATTGTGGGATATTTCTGGGAAAAAGATAATCAGTTCACTATGTGTTCCAAATGAAATTATATATGCATTTGAAAATAAAATTGTATTCTTAAAAGAAAAACCAAATCAAAATTCAAAGATAATTATTTATGAATTTAGATTCAAATAAAATTAATATTGATAAAAGAATAATTTATTTGATTATATCTTTTTTTGTTTTTTTTATTGCATTTTTTATCTATCAAAGAATTATGCTAATTAAAAACTATAATGAAAATGTTAAAAACCTATCTAATTGCAATATGTTACTTAGAGCTTTTCAGAATGAAAATAATTATATATTAGATGATAACTTTGAATTACGCAATATGGACATTAACAGGGTAAATCAAAGTCCTTTTTACTTTCTTTTTTTATTTAATGAAAATGATTGTGTTAACTGTATCAGACAAGAAATTGAGAGTTTAAACTATCTTAAAGTTACAGATAATATTGATGTCTTTTCCTATTTTATTTCAGAAGAGAGTGCTAATGATGTTGCTAAGAGATTCAACTTATTATTTGATTACAAAAAGGTAACAGATTTTCAGTCTGTCTTTATAAATTCAAAGGTTTATAGAACCCCTTGTATTCTAGTCTATTCAAATGAAAGTAAATTTACTGACATTTATGAGTCTCAACCTAACAGGTTTGAAAAACGTGACGCATTTTATAAAAAATGGGGAATAATAATAAATTCAATCAAAAAAAATATTTCTCAATGAAGTACTTAATGCTTGCTTGCTTTTTTTTCTTTAACTCAATTTATTCTATAATCTGTCAAACCTGGCCGCCAGATAGAGATTCAACAAAAACCAATACATATAACATTTCATTGTTTAAAGACTACAATGAATTATGTATTGGTTCAGCGGAAAATGGAATTTGGTGTTAATTAAATAAGGTAGATTAGC
>JAIXLO010000146.1 GCA_026931325.1 Chitinophagales bacterium
TCAACACATTTTATAATCCTTATGGCAATTCATTCAATCGAACCTGCCGGCAGAAAGATGCGAAAAAGCAGCCGGGTTGATTGGCTGGTTATACTTACTATTTAGAGAAAGGTAAATTTTATGTAAAAAAAACTTACCTTTCATTTAAGTATGGCTATTTAAAAATTAAACCAAGAATAAAAGTAGCACAGAAATTGAGAAGAAAGAGAATAAAAGGATTAATATTTTTAATTTTATAATTTAATATCGGTGATAAACTAAAAAATATAATGCCAAAATATTCTGCATTACTTGGGTTATAAAAAAATAGTTTTATAGTAATAATACCACCTATATAGCCAAGCAATGATGATAATACTGAAATATAGAATTCTTTTTCAAGTTTCATTATATTACTTTCTACTAGAACCAACTAGAAACCCAACAACCAAGACCAGAACCAGCACAGACTAGAGCCCAGCAAGCCCAATAACCACAATTTGAAATCAAACATGCAACTAATGCTCCGACGCAACCACCAGCCCAACAGGCAAGCACGTTATCACTTGGAGCAAATTTATTGGCTCCTCGTTGACCACCATTAACTACCTCATAAGCTTCCATATTTCCAAGTTGGCCAGAACTTGCATCAATAGTTGCTTCAAAAAAGGAGACGAAAACTTGCGACCCATTTTTTGCATACATTATATGTGTAGTTAAAGTAACATCACCTTTATTAAATCCTAGGTTAATAACAGAAGCGCCATCATCTCTTATTGCACCGATAGTGTTACTTGGTACATACTGATAGCCCTTACTTTCGAGTTCTTGTTTTTTAGCTATGACATTTACATCACTTAGAGCAGGTTTGACCATATCTTCAATTTCGGTACTAGTCATAAGTCTTGCCGGTGAGTCTTGTAATTGAGAAAATAAATTTGAACTAAAAAATAATAAAAGAACTACGATTAATGATTTCATTTTATTGCCTCTTAAATTATAAAAATAAATATTAATTAATGAATTTTAGCAAATCAAATAATTTGATTGTTAAACAAAACCGACTGGGAAAAACCTATTTAATCTACTCATCTTTACACCCGTATAATATGAGTAAGTATAACGGCGTTGCAACTAAGCCGCAGCCCAGCACAGCTTCGCCACGTTAATTACAACTGCCGTAAATTATTATCCCGACTTGTCGGGAGGTTTATTATTAGCTGCGAGAACGTCCCGCAGATTAATTAATTTGACTGCCCCGAACACAAAAGCCAATACGGATTAACTCAGCCATAAATTTTACTTAACCCAAATGCGAATATGCTGCCGGGTTGAAGCACTTGTTAGCAAGCATTTTTAAATAAAGCTGTTTTTATATATACATAGGAAATCTTCTAACTCATATGGTTCAAGCGTCTGTAACTCATTTGGCAAATCAGTTTTCTTAATATACTCCTTCTTATAATTTAATCCCAAATATTTTGCACCTTCTCTTGTCCCTCTGTGCAAATAAATAAATTCAGGGAAAATATTTAAATAAGAGCCAAGTTTAAGAGTAGTATCATAATAATATAATTCGCCTAATCCTTTAACATCTTTCAATAGGGAATCAATTAATTTTAGAAGTGTATCGAAATCTTTGCAAGATGATATTTTCTTTTTGTTGTGAAGCAAAATTTTACGACTTAATTCTAAAGCTTCTACTTGAATTCTATACTGATGGTCTGATTTCTGATTCTTAATGTCTAAAGCAAGAGCAGAATTGTTAATAGCTTTTTCAATATTTCCCAAGTTTTGATATTTCCTAAAAGTAAGTTTATTATACCTTCTATATTTATTTATATAGTCGTCAACCATAAAAATTAAATCTTTTGAAATATTTTTTATCGGTTTACAATTCATTTTATTCTCTTATAATTCTTTTAAAAAACCTATTTAGTTTAGACTCTTTTTCCTCATCGAAATTAGTTCCACAGGTTGGGCAAGTTTTATGATTATTTAAAACATAAGAATCACAATCTTCACAAATATATAGTTCAGCATTGCAGTAATAACAGTTCTCTAAGTTTGGTTTTAATACTTTAAAGCACGAAGGACATTGTTTTGTGAATCCACTTTGTTCAAGACTTCTTTCAGTTATTTCTTTTCCACAATATCTACAAATCTTTGCAGTTGGCTTTATAAGCTCTGCACAAAATGGACATTCTATTCTAATTTCATCTGATTCTTTCGTTATTATATTTTCATTTTTTATTTCAATGTTCGGTGATGAATCTCCGATAAATAATAAAATACCGCCCAAGATTATCATTGGAATTCCAAAGATTGCACCAATTAAACTGAATGTTCCGATCGCACCCAAAATAATGAAAAGCAATCCGATTGTTTTTCTAATGAAAGGAATAAAAAGAGAAACAATGAACATTATAAATGCAATAATTAAAAATGCTTTTATTTCCACCGATTTATACCTTGCTTGCTAACTAATACTTATCAGGAATTGCCCACACTGGTTTTTCAGCAAATCCTGTTTCTTACAATCCTAATATTAAAAGAACAG
>JAIXLO010000018.1:0-3458 GCA_026931325.1 Chitinophagales bacterium
TCCCCATAATCCTACTATTGTTAATCTATTTTTCTCTTTTTTCTTTTACAAAGTTAGATAGCTTGATCATTTTATACCTTTGCGAGTGTAATTATATTTATCAGGAGATGAAATATACCTGTATGAGTATAAATACAAGAGTTATTTAAGAAATTATACCTGAGCGGGTGTAGAATATTGAAGAATAGCTTTGGGAGTTGAAAAATAGAAGGAAAGCAAAAAATAAATTACATTGCGTAGTTGCTTTTCAATTGACTGGGTGCTTTTATGAATTATATTCATCTTAAACAAGTTTTTCTAACTCATCAATAAATATTTGCTGTTTAATTTCTGTAAAGCCGATAAAATGGGAGCGTTTGAACCTTCATAAGTACCAGGTAAGTTTTTAAATAATTCGAAACCTGCTTTGGCTTCTTCCTTATATTTTTTCAGGTTAGAGAAAAAATTTTCCTCATCTTTTACTTGTTCAAATATTTTAAAGCTTCTTCATATTTATAATTTTTTAAGCTTTCATAGCCGTTAGAATATAAAATATCTGATTTTGTCTGCTTTATTAGTTTTTGAGCTTGAGAATATTGTTTATCAGATGGTTCCATTTGGGATAAAATTGAGATTGCTTCTTCTTTTTTATTCTCAGCTAAAAGTTTTTTTGCTTCCTCTACTTTGTTTGAACAAGAACATAAAAATACAGTTGCAACTAAAGCTAAGGATGTCCATTTCATTACAAACCCTTTGAAAGTTTAATTATAAAACAAATACTTTAGTGAATATCAAAGTCACTCACCTAATCACCTAGTAAGTTCTATTCTTAAGCCTTTTAAAGAATCCTTCTGCATCAACATTTTGAAGAATACTCTGGAGTTTATACGCGAAAGCCAGGTAAACTTCATCGTTGCCAAGATATTTATCTGCGTTCGCATATTTCCGAATTTCATCCAAACCATCAAATTTCATTTTATCTGGAAATTCAAAAATCCCCTCACCTTTATTTCCGTATTTATCCTCTAATTCTGTTTTATTCATTTGCAGGGTTAACTCTAATTTTTTTGCCTCTTTATTCTCTGCAGCAAGTCTATATACAAGTCGCCCAATATTTTCAACTTCTTGTTCTTGATATTCTCCCACATGTAGTGTATAATTTGCCATTATTTTATCACCGGATAAATTCACAGGATATTTACCACTACCATTACACGCTGAAAAGAAAAACGAAATTAGTAAAGTGCTAAAAACAAAAATGAAATTAATATTTTTTATCATCTTGCTTTCTTCCAAAGTTGCCCTTTGATTATGATTCCTCTTACTATGAAGTCATCTGTACCGTCATCTGCATTATTAATGGTCCGAATTTTTTTTCCTGCTGATATTTCAGCAGAAAAGGTTTTTTGTCCATTCATATAAAAGTCTATGGAGTTTCCTCTCAACATCCATTTGCCAAATGCTGAACCTCCTTCAGGAAGATATGGATCTTCCATTTCAAAACTTCCGCCGTAATACAATTCAATTGTTGCATCACTTGCATTATATAAACCTCTGCCCGTATAAAAACCAGCTACATCGGATTCTGATATTTCTGAAGACTTTTGCATATCAGTGTTTTCATCATTCCCACTTTCTTTATTTTTTTCACATCCAGTTAAAAATGAAAAGATTATTATTACGATTAAAATGGTTGAAATAATTTTCATATTATTGTTCCTAGATAATTATTGAAGTTAAGGGATATTCGGAATTACAGAATCTAAATTATTAAAGGCGATGAAACCTATTATGAAAAGGATCGCCCAACCTAAAGTAAATAGCATAAAAGATTTAAACGATTTATCAAAAGTTGTTTTCCAAATAACTACTCCAGTTATAGTCAAAAATAACCAGTCAATAAAAAGTTCAATAAAAGCAGTCATCCAAATTCCTAATAGGCTAATTAGAAAATTTTCAACACCTAAGAAAAAAATGATTAAATCGCTCGCTATCAATCCTACCAATAAAACAATCCGCCCGGTAATTGGAGTTACTGCTTGCACACCATATTTTTTAGCATCACGAACCACCCAACCACCAAAAATTATAACACCAATTATACTTGGAATAAGATAACTTAAAACAAATTCCGACATTTAAAACCTCCCTCTCTTACTATAAATAATTTGATTTTTGCACATTATAAATTGTTTTTTCTTTAATTTTCAACATTTGGCTCTAGTTGTATGTCTGATTTTTTGAGAATTATACCCAAAACCAAAACAGCAATTCCTGCTAGAACAATTAAATATAACCCAATTCCTATCCCGACAGTTTGCGTAATTGCCTTCGCAAAGGGATTATCTACATCTGCACTACTCATTTTAGAGTTAAAGTCAATGATTTTTATAATGGCAATAATACTGGCCAGTAAGCTGGGTACTATCGCCCCCACTAGAAATCCAAGCTTTAAAGTCTTTGTTCTATTACCAACAAAACACAATCCAATCGTAATTACGAACAAAATAAATGTAATCCATCCATCGCTTCCAGATGATCCTGGGACAGATCCAACAATAGGAGCGTGAACCCAAGGTAAGAATGTTCCAAGAGCTCCTATTCCTGCTACTATTAAAATTGCTATTCTTTGTTTATGCATTTTATTACTCCCTTTAAGTTTTTGATCATTTAATTCAGAAAAATTATTTTCGCTTTCTGAAGATGTCCTATTTTTAAATTGTTCGCTCATTCCATTAAATAAATTAGCTAGAATTTTTCGCTCTGTAACAGTAAAGACAATTGCTGGAATGAGTAAAGCGCATACCCAAAATTCCGTATAATCATAATCTTTTACATCAATTGCATCCTTAGATGTATAAACATATTCAATCTGTTTACCGAACGGGAAAAATACATTATTATCATTTTTCAATAAAAAATTACCGCTTCCTATAAATAGTCCAACATTAATCAAAACCCACAATACAAGAAAGTACGTTATAATGTTTTTCATTTATAGTCTTAATTTTAATTATTTAATAAAAATGACTAATAACCAAATGAAGGTTTATTTCTGGACATCTTAATCATAGCTTTTGAAAAACGAGTTGATAAGTCGATGTATCTTTTCTTTTGACTTTCTGTCCATTCGGAACCACTCTTTAGTTTTTCACCAGCAGAAGACAATTCTATATTATCTTTACTCATTTCACTGATGTCGTTAACTGTAATATCACCAGAATCAGATAATTTTTCCCATTTAATTACAGTTTCCTCGAATTTATCTAAAAAATTATCAACCGGGCTATCTGAACACCCAATGATAAAAAATAAAAAGACACTTTTTATTAAAATTGTTCTTTTCATATCCTTACACCTTTATATACTTTTTTATTTCACACCATAACAAGCCAAACCTTACACCATTTGCATCTTAAGGCTTTTATACTGATTGGCTTACCGCAGTGTGGGCAGAGTTTAGTTTTTGTTTTTGTTGA
>JAIXLO010000018.1:13666-16693 GCA_026931325.1 Chitinophagales bacterium
GCTAAAAATGCTTTAAGCAGAGCTGGTTTTGATTTTGATTTAATAGCAAAGTAATTTCTATTATCATAAGCTTAAATATTATTGGTGAAGGAATGTTTGTTTTTAATTTGTTTATTTGGTTACTGAAGAATTATTGTTACGGTCATTCCGGAACTTTTTCAGAATTAAGATCCCGGAATGCTGAAATATCTTAGCTGTAAAACAGACTGATTTTTAACTGAAATCAGTTAAGGCTTTTCAGTTACCCTGATATTTTTTTATTTTAAAATGTAATAACTTAACAATTATAGTTATTCTGAAGTTGATATAGTTTTTATAAAGGGTTATACTCTCTTATGATAAATACCGGGATAACGACCTGTGTTTTAGATATGCTTATAAAACCCCAACCATGGGCGATATCGTTGACAACTTCAAGAAAATTTTGAATGAATTAAAACATTAAAAAATAAATTTCTAAATAACTTAGAACAAAAAGAATGAGTGTAAAAGAGTCATTATTTGACTACATAACTCCAAACGCCGACTATGTAATTAAAAACGGTGAGTGCTTGACCGTTTTGAAAAAAATTGAAGACAGTAAATTTGATCTTATACTAACTTCACCACCATACAATGTTGGAAAATCTTATGAGACAAAAACCAGTATTGAGAAATACCTTGAAACACAGGAAGAAATTATCTCTGAACTTGTAAGGACACTTTCCAACAAGGGAAATCTTTGTTGGCAGGTTGGAAACTATGTTGACAAAGGTGAAATTTTTCCACTTGATATATTCTATTACCAAATATTTAAAAAGCACGGACTGAAACTTCGCAACCGTATCGTTTGGCATTTTGGACACGGATTACATGCCAGCAACCGTTTTAGCGGACGTTATGAGACCATACTTTGGTTTAGCAAGACAGATGATTACATCTTTAATCTTGATAACGTAAGAGTTCCTTCAAAATATCCGGGTAAAAGACATTTTAAAGGCCCTAAAAAAGGACAGCCCTCGGGAAATCCACTTGGCAAAAATCCAAGCGACATTTGGGAAATAGTTGAACAAGATTGGGACAAAGCTATGTGGAACATTCCCAATGTAAAATCTAATCACCCTGAAAAAACAGAGCACCCTTGTCAGTTTCCAATTGAATTAGTTGAGCGTTGTGTTTTAGCACTTACAGACGAAGGAAGTTGGGTTCTTGATCCATTTGCAGGTGTTGGCTCAACTATAATAGGAGCAATTAAAAATAACCGAAACGGAATAGGAATAGAAAAGGAAAAAGAATATTGTAAAATCGCTAACAAACGAATTGAAGACCTTAAAAAAGGAAAATTAAAAATAAGACCTATTAATAAACCAATCCACAAACCGACAAGAAAAGATAAGATAGCTCAAATTCCAAAGGAATGGGCTGAGCTTGCATTTGTAAATGATAACGGACACAAATGAAGATAGCAAAAAAATATTCACACTTGAATGGAGAAGAATATCTCATCGTTCATCACAATAATTTATACAAAGAAATCAAGCAAGTAATTACAAGTATTGACGCTAATAATTTCAGAACAAAAATCAGCAGGGAGAAAAAGAAAATTGGCAACAGCCTTCTATCACCGATTGACTTGAATAAAGCATTTAACACAGAGTTCAACAAAAAAAGATGGATAGAAAGCAGATACAATTACTACATTACCCTCAACAGAGAATTAATGGAAAAAAGTGTTCTTATGCCTGCTAAAGAACAAAAGGAATTTCTTATTGCTAATGGAGAAAAAGAACCGATTTATAGTTACAATCAAACAGACTTTGTAAAGGACAAAATTGCTGTTGAAGTTCAATTCGGGAAATATGCTTTCGTTGCGTTTGACTTATTTGTAAAACATATGTTGTTTTACTCTGGTGGTGTTATCAACTTAGGAATTGAAATTTTGCCGACAAAAAAAATGCAAGCTCAAATGAGCAGCGGAGTAGCATATTTTGAAGGAGAAGTTTACAACGTAATGAGACAAGGACGAAATAGTCCACCTGTTCCATTATTAATTTTAGGAATTGAACCATAACATACGGAGAAGAAGCTTAACTAATAGCAAGGTATTCCATATTATTAGATGAGCTTTCCTAATGACAGATTAGTACAAGGCTTAACTTCTGTTCTTCTATCGGATGTTATTGTTAAAAATCCCTCAACTCAAGCAATACCCAAACCAATTATATTTCACATCTACTGACATTTGAAACTGATATAGAATTTGTACGGTAATTATTTGTTATACACATCATAACAACAATAATATTCAACATCGTTTTTATCTGAGGTACTGAAATAATTTTTTATCTGATAACAATAATTGAGAAATAATTAAATTCAAAAGAAACAATATCTTATAGCCCTGTTAATTCCGATTATTTAATGAATAGTTCTTAATGGAAATTACAAAAATTAACGAGCAGTTAATTGAAGTAACCGCTGAGCAGTTCTGCTTGCAGAACTTTTTGAAAAAAAAAGGATTTTATTAATCTTGTCAGACTTTGGCTGAACTATTGTGTAGATTATTTTAATGCACACGATTATAAACTAAAGATGACCTTCAATAATTCTAATTTAATATTAAGAGTTATGCGATTGTCTGAAAAAGTTGCAGTTGTGCTTATCAGAAAGCGGTTGTCAGGTCAGATAACAAAAGAAAGTTATGCCAGAATTAGGTAAAATATTTTGACTTTTACTGTAAGTAAAAAGGAAAATTATTGCTTGTGTTCTTCGACCCAGAATACAGATATTGTTTTAAGTATCAACACGAATATCCGCACCGAAAACGGAGACTTGAACTGGTTGATTATCGGAAAAATAAACACTTAAAAACAAAGTGAAGTCGCTTTTGCCAGGACAATATTAATTTTATCACTGATAATATTCCGCATGAAATTGTTTGGCAAGTAGTTGAAAGAACAACATCGAGTGGAAAAGAGAATTATTTAGTCACAATTAACTAAGAAGTATTGCTTATTTAATTTTTAAAAAGCTAATTGTTTTTAGGAT
>JAIXLO010000008.1:0-869 GCA_026931325.1 Chitinophagales bacterium
ACAACCTGATTTTTAATGTTACTAGTTTCTGCTCCAAAAGTATCAGCATAATTAGCAGGGTCAAAGGGAATGTTTGTAGTAAAAAATGTAACATAAATAAGTACAAATGAATTAATTTTGACCAACAGATCAATTAAATTAATAGGTTCCTTAAGTTTTTCTAATAGATTTAACATTTAATAGCAACATGAATTAAAACAATTTTACTTTATCTGATCATTACAATTCTTTAATTATCTAATCCAGAGGTTTCACAAATCAAACCCAACGTATTAACAAAAAAATATGTTATTAAAAAGAATTAATCTTACTCTAATGAAACCTTGATAATAAAAAGTTAGTTTTCTAAACATTCTTTAATCAACATAAATCTCTAACTATTTTTCTTATAAGTTCAAACAACAATCGTTTCAAAAATGAAGCAAGAATAATACAAGGCTCAGTATAAAAAATAACTTCAAATAAGTTTTACCATTCAAATACAATATAACACAACTATTAAGAATATTGTTTTCACAAAAGTTCATTTAACTAATTTAGCATATATTTCTAAATATCTTAATTCTGTTGTCGTTATAAACTTAACAGCTTCATTCATAGGTACAAAATTTATCAATATGAAGGAATTATTTGTAGTAAAATTAAATACATATTTATCTTTTGAAATGTTAGACAAATATGTAATGCAATTAACTGATTCTTGTTTAAACTCTGGTAAATTCGCTTCCAGACTTATTAAGGGAACTGCTGTTTCCAGCCCTTGGATTACCTCATATTCATAACCTTCAACATCAATCTTTATGTAAATTGGTACCCCATATTTCTTAATATAGTTCTCAATTTTTTCAACAGTCACTTTCTTATTTTTC
>JAIXLO010000008.1:879-2316 GCA_026931325.1 Chitinophagales bacterium
TCTAAGGTTGTATTACTACTACCTAAAGCATTATTAAAAACCTCCACATTAGAACCTTTATTTCGATGTTTAAGAATGTGAAACATTGCAGTGGAAGGTTCGAAAGCTAAGACTTTTTTAGCTAGTTTAGAAAATAATTCACTTTTGTTACCGACATTTGCTCCAACATCAATAATCAAATCCTTCTGGTAATTAATATTATGAATCAGGTCTTTGTAAAAGTTATATTCTTCCAACTGTTTCTGAAATTCATCAGGGTGTTTAATTCTTTGATATAGGTTGCTATACAATATTTTTATTCCTAGAGGAGTTCGCTTTAAATAAGTCTTCAACATAAAATAATATCCGTGATTAAAATTAGAGAATTATACTTTTTATTTGTTATTTTCACTTTGAAACAAAGTATTTCCTAAGAATGGATTTTTTATCAGATATTCTATACAGAATTATCCCTAATCCACTCTTCTAGTACAATCAAACTAAAAAGAATTTTGTGGTTATAAGTTTTTCCATCAGTATGATCTTTATACAAAGATTGTACTTCGTTCGGTTTTAGAAATTCATACGTATGTGAACTTTCATCAAGCAGAATATTTTCAAATTCACTTGAAAGTGATTCTTTGAGTAAAGTTTTATTTGTGTTTTTCGAGACCATTAAAATCAATATCAGTAAATCCCTTTCTATGTTTTGCTTCAAGTTACATTTTATCCAATATGGTTGATATTCTTCATTGTAAGAGATCCCGAATTCTAATCCTAGCTTTTCAGCTTTACGTATGAGTCTTCTATTTTCACTGTCAATATCTTTAAATATTTCTTGTTCACTCCGTTCAAGTGAAACTACAAATGTTTTGTATGTTCTATAATATTTCGCTTCTGTAAATCCAACTCTCTTGAAAAGTTCAGCAAAGTCATTTTGACCTTTCCATAAATTTAAATTGATTCTTATTATATCAAGTCCTAACTTTTCTATTAAATTTTGGATTAAAATCTTAATTGCTTCAGGTAATTCCTCTAACATCATTTCTCTTCTTTGAAAAATCGGACCTAATTGAATATAGCCAATCTTAAAATTTATTAAAGATTTAATTCTGATTTGGCCCATTATAAAAGGAATATTATCATCACCTACAACAATAAACCTACTTAATTTTGTGGCATCTGTTTCAGCTCTAATCTGTTGGTATGCCCAAGTTTGATAGATATTGTAATCAAAAAAAATGATCCATAATTTTCCCACAACGTTATGTCGAAACAATCAATGAGTACTTTAAAATTCATATGTTTAAACTAAAAATTAATTATTCTATATATCTGCTCTTTTCTAATAAATTTTATCAAATCGTTGGAAATGACTCTTTTCTCTTTTTTAATGTAAGCAATCCAAAATCCAATAAAACGAAGAACGCTTCCGATTAAATAGGGTTTTTGTTTAAA